>CALJDU010000044.1 GCA_938024995.1 uncultured bacterium | reverse complement strand
TGAAGATGGTCATGCCTGGCGACAACGTGAAGATGGTCGTCGCGCTCATCACCGAGGTCGCGATGGAAGAGCGTCAGCGCTTCGCCATCCGCGAAGGCGGCCGGACCGTCGGCGCCGGCGTTATCTCGAAGATCATCGAGTGATCTAAGAGCGCTGGACAAGTGGTGGAGCATGTGCTCCACCGCTTGATTCCGCGCTTCGGCCAACGGCCAAACACCAACCAGTTCAAGCGCGTTGGGCAGCGCAACGGTCTCGCAGAGATGAGACCTAAGCCCGCTAATCGAAAAGAAACCAAACCAAATGGCATTCACCAAGATCCGAATCAAGCTCAAGGCGTACGACCATCGCCTGCTCGACCAGTCCGCGAACGAGATCGTGGAGACGGCGAAGCGAACGGGCGCGCGCGTCGCGGGACCGATCCCGCTTCCCACCCGAATCAACAAGTACACCGTTCTCCGTGGGCCGCACGTCGACAAGAAGTCGCGCGAGCAGTTCGAGATCCGGACGCACAAGCGCCTCCTCGACATTCTCGAGCCCACCCCGGAAACCCTTGAGTCACTCGGCAAGCTCGACCTCTCCGCAGGCGTCGACGTCGAGATCAAGTCCTGAGGTAAATACGATGCCGAAGACCACCGTTTACAACTTGAACAAAGACAGCGTTGGCGAGATCGATCTCGCGGACGAAGTGTTTGGCGCCAAGGTCAACGAGGACCTCTTCTACGAGGTCATCAAAGCCCAGCTCGCGTCGCGCCGACGCGGGACCGCCGCGGTCAAGAACCGCGCGCTCCGTCAGGGCTCCAGCAAGAAGGTGTACCGCCAGAAGGGCACCGGTAACGCGCGACACGGTTCGATCCGTGCACCCATCTACGTTGGTGGTGGTCGCGCGCACGGTCCGAAGCCGCGCAGCTACGCCTACCGCCCGCCGCGCAAGATGCGCCTCGGCGCGCTTCGCTCCGCGCTCTCAATGAAGCTTCAAGAAGGTCGCCTTCTTGTCGTGGACGACTTCGAGGTGTCTGAGATCAAGACCAAGGCCGTCGCCAAGGTTCTCGGAACGCTCGCCGCGGATTCGACCACGGTCATCATTGACCAGGCCACCAACGAGAAGCTCCGGCTCTCGGTACGCAACCTGGCGTCGCACCAGTTCCTGCCCCCTGAGGGGCTCAACCTGTACGACCTCCTTCGCCACGATCAGGTCATCGTGACGCGGAAGGCCGTCGAAGCTCTCGAGCAACGCTGCTCGACGAAGAAGGCCTGAATCCATGCAGCTGGAACAAGTCATCAAGCGTCCACTGATCTTCACCGAGAAGGGCGCGATCCTTCGTGAAGAGGCCAACCAATACCTCTTTGAGGTCGACCTCAACGCCAACAAGATCGAGATCCGCCAGGCGGTCGAGAAGTTCTTCGAGGTTGATGTCGTCTCGGTCCGCACGCTGATCGTGCGCGGCAAGATGAAGCGCATGGGCCGTGGTCACGCCAAGCGTCGTAACTGGAAGAAGGCGATCGTCACGCTCAGCGCGGACGACTCGATCGAATTCTTCGAGGGAGTCTGAAAATGGCCATCAGGAAATTCAAGCCCACGTCCCCGTCACGTCGTTTCTACGAAGCGCCTGACTTCGAAGGTCTCTCCAAGAAGAAGCCTGAGAAGAAGCTCACCCGAGCGAAGAAGTCGAGCGGTGGTCGTAACAGCAACGGTCGCATCACGGTGCGTTTCCGTGGTGGCGGACACAAGCGTCGCTACCGCGTCATCGACTTCAAGCGCAACAAGGTCGGCGTGCCCGGCGTCGTCAACGCGCTTGAGTACGATCCGAACCGAAGCGCTCGCGTCGCCCTCATCTTCTACAAGGACGGCGAGAAGTCCTACATCCTCGCGCCGGATGGCTTGAAGGTCGGAGACACGATCATCTCGAGCCGTAACGCGGACGTGAAGCCCGGCAACGCGATGCCGCTTCAGCACATCCCGCTCGGCACCATGATCCACGCGATCGAGCTCAAGATCGGCAAGGGCGCGCAGATGGTGCGCTCGGCTGGAGTCGCCGCGCAGCTCATGGCGAAGGACGGCAAGTACGCTCAGGTTCGCTTGCCCTCGGGCGAGGTTCGCATGGTGCACCTCAAGTGCCGCGCGACCATCGGTCAGGTGAGCAACCCTCAGCACGCGCGTGTCACGCACGGCAAGGCGGGTAAGACCCGTTGGCTCGGACGTCGCCCGCACAACCGCGGCACCACGATGAACCCGGTCGACCACCCGATGGGTGGTGGTGAGGGTCGCACCGCAGGTGGCCGTCATCCCTGTTCCCCCTGGGGTCAGCTCAGCAAGGGCCTTAAGACCCGGCGCAACAAGACGACTGACAAGTTCATCGTCAGGAAGCGGAAGAAGAAGTAATGGCGCGCTCAGTAAAGAAGGGTCCCTTCGTCGACTACCACCTTATCGACAAGGTGAACGCTGCGAAGGAGTCTGGTGACCGCAAGATGATCAAGACGTGGTCGCGTCGCTCCACGATCATCCCCGACTTCATCGGGATGACCTTCGCCGTGCACAACGGCAAGAAGTTCATCACGGTCTTCGTCACCGAGAACATGGTCGGGCACAAGCTCGGTGAGTTCTCGCCCACGCGCACCTTCGGTGGCCACGCCGCCGATCGAAAGGGCAAGCGCTAGCCTGTTCGTTTTCATCGGCCGCTCAACTCCCCCCGGGGTCTATTTCCCGGGAAAACGCACAAGAGCCCAACGTAGTTGCGCTCTTGTGAACAGGGGATTTGAGACCTTTCGGGTCGCGTGCTAGATCCCGCGCCCCGCCGGCCCCCCGAGAGCCTTCATCAGAATCGCGTAAAGAGACATGGAATCCATCGCTAAAGCCCGCTTTCAACGCATCGCGCCCCGTAAGGCCCGAGTCGTGTTGAACATGATCCGCGGCAAGAACGTCGCGTCGGCGCTCAACGAGCTCCGCTTCACGCAGAAGGGCGCCGCGCCCATGATCGCGAAGCTGCTCGACAGCGCGATCGCGAACGCGCGTCAGAAGGACGAGAACGTCAACCTCGACAACCTCGTCATCAAGACCTGCTTTGCCGACAAGGCGCCTAACCAACACATGCGCCGCTGGCGTCCACGCGCCATGGGGCGCGCGACACGCATCGTCAAAGGCATGAGCCACATCACCGTCGTCGTCAGCGACGAAGCCTGAGCAAGAGAGCCTAGAACATGGGACAGAAGACACACCCCTACGGTTTCCGCCTCGGCGTCATCAAGACGTGGAAGTCGCGTTGGTACGAAGACAAGAACTACGCGAAGTGGCTCCACGAGGACCTCGCGCTCAAGAAGAAGATCCGGGAGAAGTTCGCGCACGCGGGCATCGCCGATATCCAGATCGAGCGCGCGGCCACCAAGGTCAAGATCGTCATCTACACCTCGCGGCCCGGCATCATCATCGGTAAGCGCGGCGCAGGCGTTGACGCCCTCAACAGCGACCTCCAGAAGATCACAGACAACTCAGTCTTTGTTGAGATTCAGGAGATCCGGAAGGCCGAGACGAACGCCGTTCTCGTCGCCGAGAACATCGCGACGCAGCTCGAGCGTCGTGTCGCGTTCCGACGCGCCATGAAGAAGGCGGTCCAGACCGCGATGAAGTTTGGCGTCAAGGGCATCCGCGTGAACGCAGGCGGCCGGCTTGGCGGCAGCGAGATCGCACGTCGCGAGTGGTACCGCGAGGGCCGCGTCCCGCTTCACACGTTGCGGGCCGACATCGACTACGGCGAAGTCACAGCGAAGACGAAGGCGGGAACCGTCGGCATCAAGTGCTGGATCTTCCGCGGTGAAATGCAGACCCACGCGCGCCGGAGCACCGGTCGGGAGCCGCGCCGCTAAGCGGCCCGAGGGAAGAGAACCATGCTTCAACCAAAAAGAACCAAGTTCCGGAAGCGCCAGAAGGGCCGCATGCGCGGCAAGGCGTACCGCGGTAGCAACGTCTCCTTTGGCGACTTCGCTCTTCAGGCCACCGAGTGCGGCCGGTTGTCGGCGCGTCAGATCGAGGCCGCTCGTATGACGATTCAGCGTAAGACGAAGCGTCAGGGCAAGCTCTACATCCGCGTCTTTCCCGACAAGCCCCTCACCAAGAAGCCTCTCGAGACTCGTCAGGGTAAGGGTAAGGGTCCGGTCGATCAGTGGGTCGCCGTCGTGCGCCCCGGTCGCATCCTCTACGAAATCGAGGGCGTGCCCGAGCCGATCGCTCGGGAAGCCTTCCGCGTCGCGGGCCACAAGCTCCCGCTGACGACTGTTTTCATGAAGCGGAGTGAGCAGCTGTGAACGCCAGCGATATGCGAGAGAAGACGACCGTCGAGCTCACCGAGCTTGAAAAGGAGCTTAGCCAGAAGCTCTGGCGCGCGCGCTTCGACAACCACACCAACCAGCTCGATAACACGAGCGAGATTCCACGGCTTCGGCGCGACATCGCGCGTCTGAAGACGCTCCTCACGGAGCGGGCCAAGGCCGAGAACTAATCGCGGCCTCGCGAGAACGAGATTAAGAGAATGTCTGAGAACACAAGCGAAGATACCCGTGGGCGGCAGCGCCACCTTCGTGGCCGCGTCGTGAACGACACGAAGAACCCGAACCGCGCGAAGATGACGGTGGTGGTCGAGGTCGTGCGTCGCTTCCGTGACCCCTTCTACGGCAAGTACGTCAAGCAGAAGAAGAAGTACCACGCACACGATCCCGCGGAGACGTTCCGCACTGGTGACACGGTTGAGATCAAGTCGTGTCGTCCCATGTCCAAGACCAAGCGCTGGGTTGTGACTCGACTCATCGAGCGCCCGCCGGAGGTGTGAAGTGATTCAGACCGAAACCGTACTCGACGTCGCTGACAACAGCGGCGCAAAGCGTGTCTCCTGCATCAAGGTGCTGGGCGGCTCTCGTCGTCGCTACGCTCGACTCGGCGATGTCATCGTCGTGTCGATCAAAGAGGCGCTCCCGACTGCTCGCGTGAAGAAGGGTGAGGTGGCTCGCGCCGTCGTCGTCCGCACGAAGCGTGAGTACGTCCGCAAGGACGGCACCTACATCAAGTTCGACACGAACAGCGCCGTGCTCATCAACAAGGACAACGAGCCGATCGGCACCCGTATCTTCGGGCCGGTCGCTCGAGAGCTGCGCGCGAAGAAGTTCATGAAGATCGTCTCGCTCGCTCCGGAGGTCGTCTGATGGCTACCCGTCTCAAGAGGGACGACATGGTCGTCGTCATCGCTGGCAAGGACAAAGGCGTCCGAGGCCGTGTCCTCAAGGTCATCCCCGAGTTCGGGCGCGTGATCATCGAGGGCGTCAACGTCGTCAAGAAGCACCGCAGCATGCGCAAGCATGGTGAGACCGGCATCAAGGAGACCGAGGCCTCCATTGACCAGTCGAACGTGATGCTCGTGGATCCCGGAACCGACAAGCCGACCCGCGTCCGTATGGGCGAGGACAAGGACGGCAAGAAGGTCCGCATCGCAGTGAAGAGCGGCACCGTCCTCGACGGCTGACTCCATCCCTTATGGCCGCGAGGCCTTCCCTAGATTTCCTTAGATCGCATCCAGAAGAATACGGCCCATCCCAATGCCCCGGGATCACGAGAGTGAACCTGAACGGGCGCGGATGAACACCGAGAAGAGAAAATGGCTACTTACATCCCACGCTTGAAGAAGCGCTACCAAGACGAGCTGCGTGGTCAGCTCCTCAAAGATTTTTCGCTCGCGAACCCCATGCAGGTTCCACGTCTCCAGAAGATCGTGGTCAACATGGGTCTCGGCGACGCGGTCCAGAACAACAAGATCATCGACTCCGCGGTGAAAGAGATGGGCATGTTGACGGGCCAAAAGCCGGTCATCACGCGCGCTCGAAAGTCCATCGCAGGCTTCAAGCTTCGTGAGGGAATGCCGATCGGTGTGAAGGTCACGCTGCGACAGGACCGCATGTGGGATTTCCTCGACCGTCTCATCACGCTGGCCTTGCCGCGTACCCGTGACTTCAAGGGCGTCTCAGCGAAGGCGTTCGACGGCCGCGGCAACTACACGCTCGGCATCAAAGAGCAGATCATTTTCCCCGAGATCGATTACGACAAGGTCGATCGCATCAAGGGCATGAACATCACTTTCGTAACCTCAGCGGAAACCGACGAACAAGCGCGCGGGCTCCTCAAGGGGTTCGGAATGCCTTTCCGGAAGTAGTAGGAGCATCCCATGCTGACCGATCCCATCGCGGACATGTTGACCCGCCTTCGTAACGCTTCGACCGCGAAGCTTGACCGAACGGAAATGCCGCTCTCGAAGCTCAAGCTGAGCCTCGCGAAGATTCTCAAGGATGAGGGCTACGTCTCGGACTACCGAGTCGACGAAAAGTCCCTCACCGTTTTCATGAAGTACGACCACCACCGTGAGTGTGCGTTCGTGGGCATCAAGCGAGCGAGCCGTCCCGGCCGTCGTTGGTACGTACGTAACCGTGACATTCCGAAGGTCCACAACGGACTCGGCGTCGCGATCTTGAGCACGAGCAGCGGCGTCATGACGGACGGCAAAGCACGCGAGCTCGGGGTCGGGGGCGAAGTCCTCTGCGAGGTGTGGTGATGGGCGAGCAAACACAAAAGCAGTCCCGTAACGGCAAGAAGCCGGTCGCGCTTGAAAAGGGTGTGTCGGTGTCGATCAGCGGTCAGAAGATCACGGTCAAAGGTCCGAAGGGCGAGCTCTCCCGAGAGATGCGCCCCGAGGTCACGCTCGCGCAGGAGAACGGCCAGGTCGTCGTTCGCCCGGCAGAGGGTGCTGGCCAAGCCGGAGCGCAGTTCCAGGGTTTGACCCGTGCGCTCGTCGCCAGCATGGCGGAGGGCGTCAGCAAGGGCTTCACCCGCAGCTTGGACTTCCGCGGTGTCGGTTACCGCGCCGAGATGATCGGCAAGCAGCTCAAGATGACGGTGGGTCTGTCGCACACGCCGATGATCGAGATTCCCGACAACGTCTCAGTGAAGATCACGCAGATCGATGAAGCGGGGATCAAGTTCCCGCGCGTCGCGCTTGAGTCGGTCAGCAAAGAAACCGTGGGCCGCGTCGCGGCTCGCATTCGCTCCATGCGTCCTCCAGAGCCCTACAAGGGCAAAGGTGTTCGCTACACGGGCGAGCGAATCAAAGAGAAGGCCGGCAAGGCAGGTAAGGCATGAAAAAGGCTCTCACAGGTCGGTCGCGGCGAAAGCTTCGCATCCGCAAGAAGGTCAACGGCACCACGGAGCGTCCGCGCTTCAGCGTGTTCCGAAGCTCCAAGCACATCTACGCACAGGTCATCGACGACACCACCGGCAAGACCTTGGTCTCCGCGTCGTCGAACACCAAGGCGTTCTCGTCCGATGGCAACAAGACCGACGCTGCAAAGACGGTCGGTACGGCCATCGCGAAGGCGTGCGCGGACAAGGGCATCCAGAAGGTCGTCTTCGACCGGAACGGTTACATCTACCACGGCCGCGTGAAGGCGCTCGCCGATGCGGCCCGCGAGGCGGGTCTCACCTTCTAAGGCTGAGCGAGTACAGATATGCCAACGCACGAAATCATCAATCCGAACACGCTCGACGATCTCACCGATCGCGTGATCTACATCAACCGCGTCGCGAAGGTCGTGAAGGGCGGACGTCGCTTCAGCTTCAGCGCGCTTGTCGTCGTCGGTGACCAAGCCGGTCACGTCGGCGTCGGTCTCGGCAAGGCCAAAGAGGTCCCCGACGCGATCCGCAAGGGCAACGAAGCGGCGCGCAAGAGCCTCTTCCGCATCCCGCTCGTGGGTACGACCATCCCGCACAAGGTGCTCGGTCACCACGGCGCGGGTCAGATCGTGCTTCGCCCCGCCTCCCCCGGTACGGGCGTGATCGCCGGCGGCGCGATGCGCCCCGTTCTCGAGGCGGCAGGCATCAAGGATGTCCTCGCGAAGATCCTCAACACCACTAACCCCCACAACGTCGTCACGGCCACCGTCGATGCGCTCAAGCAGCTCGAAGACGCCAAGATGGTCGCGGCTCGCCGCGGCAAGACGGCTGAGGAAGTCCTGATCCAATGACGAAGCTCAAGGTAACGCAGCTGAAGAGCACGATCGGCCGGCCGGAAAAGCAGCGCCGTGTTCTCAAGGGCCTCGGTCTCCGAGGCATCAACAAGACGGTCGTCGTGGACAACACGCCGGCGTTCCGCGGCATGGTGAAGAAGGTTCTTCATCTCGTGTCGGTGGAGGAGACCCGTGGCTGACAACGAAATTCCGATTCTCTCGCGACTCAAGCCCCCTGCGGGCGCGGTTCGCGGCAAGCGACGTAAGGGACGCGGTCCAGGCTCCGGCTTGGGTAAGACGTCCGGTAAGGGAATGAAGGGCCAGAAGGCTCGTCATCCCGGTGGTCTCGGCATGCTCGGTTTCGAGGGTGGCCAGATGCCGCTCTACCGGCGCCTCCCGAAGCGCGGCTTCACCAACCACTTCGCCAAGACGGTCGTCACCATCAACGTGAAGGACCTGGCTCGTTTCGACGCCGGTTCCACCGTGGACGAGGCCGCCCTCCGCGCGTCTGGTTTGGTCAAGCGCACATGCGACGTCATCAAGGTCCTTGGCGACGGCGACATCGATCGCGCACTCACGGTGAAGGTTCACGCCTTCAGCAAGAGCGCGAAGGAAAAGATCGAGAAGGCCGGCGGCTCCACTGAGCTCGTCGCGATTCCGGTCCCTGCGCCCATCACCCGAGGCAAAAAGAAGAAGAACTAGTTCTTCTCATTGCGGTCGAGAGCGAGATGTCTCATCTCGCTTTTCGTCCGTCCGGCTTGGGGCTTGCTGAACGCCCTGCCATGCCTCAGAAACTCCCCCGTGCGTATCTACGTCTTTGAAGGTCACTCATGAGCGTCTTCGCGAACATTGCCAAGATCCCGGAGCTCCGCCGCCGCATCCTGTTTACGCTCGGGATGCTCGCGGTCTATCGCGTCGGCATCTTCGTCACGTCGCCCGGTGTCGACCGGAACGTCATGCGGAAGATCATGCAGGATCAGTCCGCGACCTTCCTCGGGATGTTCAATCTCTTCAGCGGAGGAGCGCTCGAGCAGCTCTCGATCTTCGCGTTGAACATCATGCCGTACGTCTCGGCGAGCATCATTTTGTCGCTGATGGGCGTGGTCATCAAACCCCTGGAGGAGCTCCGGAAGGAGGGCGAGGCTGGTCAGCGCAAGATCAACCAGTACACGCGCTACGGCACCGTGATGCTCAGCATCGTGCAGGGCTTCGGCATCGCGATGTACCTCGAGTCGCTCAACGGCAGCTCGCCCTACGGTGATGTCGTCGCGGACCCCGGTTGGGGCTTCCGCATCATGACGGTGCTCGCGCTGACCACGGGAACCTCGTTCCTCATGTGGCTCGGCGAGCAGATCACCGAGCGCGGCATCGGTAACGGCATCTCCCTCATTATCTTCGCGGGTATCGTCGCGAACCTCCCGGATGCTCTTTTCCAGACGTTCTCGCAGGTTCGTATTGGACAGATTCAGCCCGTCGACATTCTGATGATCGCGGTGATCGCGGTTCTCGTTACCGCCATCATCGTCTTCTTCGAGCGCGCCCAGCGTCGCCTCCCCATCACCTACGCGAAGCGTCGGGTTGGCGCGAAGACCTTCGGTGGTCAGCAGTCGCATCTCCCGCTCCGCGTGAACATGGCCGGCGTCATTCCGCCCATCTTCACCTCGTCCCTCATGATGTTCCCGCTCACGCTGGCGAACCTCGAGATCCCGGGGATGGCGTGGATCAACGACCACCTCCAGCCGAGCGGCCCGAACGCCTGGATCTACCTCATCGCCTTCGCGGTGATGACCATCTTCTTCTGCTTCTTCTACACGGCGATCACGTTCCAGCCGGTCGAGGTCGCGGAGAACCTCAAGAAGCAAAACGCCTTTATCCCGGGTATCCGCCCCGGTAAGCAGACGGCCGACTACATCGACCGCGTGCTCACCCGCATCACCGTGGGTGGCTCGCTCTACGTCGCTGCGGTCTGCACGGTTCCGACGCTGATGCAGAGCACCTGGAACGTCCCGTTCTACTTCGGCGGCACCTCGCTGATGATCGTCGTTGGCGTCGCCCTCGACACTGCGCAGCAGGTCGAGTCTCACCTCATCACGCGCCACTACGAAGGTCTCACGGGCTCCAAGGGTCCGCGCATTCGTGGACGGAAGGCCTGAGCGCAGTGGATCTGATTCTGTTCGGTCCGCCGGGGGCGGGTAAGGGAACGCAGGCCGCGCGCCTGATCGATCTCCTGGAGATCCCTCAGATCTCAACAGGCGACATGATGCGCGCCGCGCGAAAGTCGGGCACCGAGCTTGGCAAGAAGTTCGACTCCTACATGTCGGATGGGAAGCTCGTTCCCGACGAAATGGTCATCGCGCTCATGGAAGAACGGCTCACGCAGCCCGACGCCGCGAAGGGCGCGATCTTCGACGGCTTTCCACGGACACAAAATCAGGCAGAGGCGCTCGATGTGCTTCTCGAGAAGCTTGGGCGGAAGATCAGCAAGCTGGTCGTCCTCGAAGTTCCCGTGAAAAACATCGTAGAACGGGTTGTTGGTCGCAGAGTTGATCCAGCGTCTGGACAGACCTACCACATCCGTTATAATCCGCCGCCCTCGGGCCTGGAGGTCATTCAGAGGTCGGACGACACCGAAGACGTCGTCCACCAACGATACGAGGGATACAAGGCGAAAACGGAGCCGGCGCTCCCCTACTACGAAGCCCGCGGGCTGGTAGCGCGGGTCGACGGAGTTGGGTCCTTGGACGAAGTTTTCGAGAGGATAAAGAACGCACTGGGAGTTTGAGATGTCCGCAGAGGTAAACCGCGCGGCATCGGGAACGATTGAGGAGAAGCTCCCAAAAGGTTTGTACAGAGTTCGTCTGGATGACGGCGATGAGGTTAAAGCTCACGTCTCCGCCAGCACAAGAAAGACCACAGTAAAGGTCTCCCCCGGGGATCGGGTGTCAATCGAGCTTTCCCCCTTCGACCCAACTCGGGGTCGAATCACTGCTCGACACTGATCACAGATAGATACGGTAATACGATGAAGGTTCGACCCAGCGTCAAAAAGATTTGCGATAAGTGCAAGGTTGTCCGCCGTAAGGGCGTCGTCCGCGTGCTTTGCGAGAACCCCCGCCACAAGCAGCGGCAGGGCTAGGAGAGTTCGATGGCACGTATTGCAGGCGTCGACCTTCCAGGTCGCAAACACACCGTCATCGCGTTGACGTACATCTACGGAATCGGCCCGCACAACGCGAAGCAGATCTGCAAGATGACGAAGATCCCCGAGAACAAGCGAGCCGAAGAGCTCGATGATGTCGAGGTCCGGCGCATCCGCGAGGCGATCGACCAGAACTTCAAGGTGGAGGGTGACCTTCGCCGTGAAGTGACGTTGCACATCAAGCGGCTCATGGATCTCGGTTGTTACCGAGGTCTTCGGCACCGTCGCGGACTTCCGGTCCGTGGGCAGCGCACTCACACCAATGCACGCACTCGTAAGGGACCGCGCCGCGGCCCGATGTCGAAGAAGAAGTAAGGCGCGGAGAGAACCATGGCGAAAGCGAAAGCAAAGAAGACCAAGAAGAAGGTCAAGAAGGTCATTGGACAGGGCATCGCCCACATCCAGAGCACCTTCAACAACACGATCGTCACGATCACCGACCTCAACGGAAACGTTGTGTCCTGGTGCTCGGCCGGTGCGAAGGGCTTCAAGGGCTCCCGAAAGAGCACGCCGTTCGCGGCGCAGCTCGCCGCAGAGCAGGCCGCGCGTCAGGCGCAGCAAGAAGTCAGCATGAACACCGTCGCGATCTTCGTGAAGGGTCCTGGCGCCGGCCGCGAGTCCGCGCTCCGCGCGTTCCAGAACGTCGGCATGCGCGTCACGCTCATCCGTGACGTCACGCCCATCCCGCACAACGGTTGCCGTCCCCCCAAGCGCCGTCGCGTCTGACCGGATAACGAGAGAGAAGAGAGAGAACCATGGCTCGTTACACTGGACCCAGCTGCAAGCTCTGCCGTCGTGAAGGCATGAAGTTGTTCCTTAAGGGAGACCGCTGCTTCACCGACAAGTGCAGCTACGATCGTCGCCCCTACCCGCCCGGCCAGCATGGCCAGCGCCGCATCAAGTTCACGGAGTACGGCATTCGTCTCCGCGAGAAGCAGAAGGTGCGCCGCGTCTACGGCGTCCTCGAGAAGCAGTTCCGCGGCTACTTCAAGGAAGCCGACCGCGTGAAGGGCGTCACGGGTGAAAACCTTCTGTCGCTCCTTGAGCGTCGCCTCGACAACACCGCGCACCGTCTCGGTTTCGGCCGGACCCGCGCGGAAGCACGTCAGCTCGTGCGCCACAAGCACGTCACCGTGAACGGCAAGATCGTCAACATCCCGTCGTTCCTTGTGAACGAGGGTGACGTCGTTGCGGTTCGCGAGAAGAGCAAGGCGAAGGCCGTGTTCCAAGAAGCGCAGGCTCAGGTTGAGCGGCGCGGCACCCCGGAGTGGCTCGAGCTCGACTCGGCCAACCTGTCCGGCACCGTTCGCGCGATGCCGAACCGAGAAGAAATCACGCTCCCGATTCAGGAGCAGCTCATCGTCGAATTCTACTCGCGGTAAATCATGGAACTAGACAACATCACCCAGCAGACTCTTGTTGCCCGTAACTGGCGCGACCTCATCCGACCGAAGTCGGTGCCGGTCGACCAGGACAGCATCACTGGCTACTACGGCAAGTTCGTGTGCGAGCCGCTTGAGCGTGGCTTCGGCATCACGCTCGGCAACGCGCTTCGTCGTGTTCTCTTGTCGTCGCTTCAGGGCGCCGCCGTGACCGCCGTCAAGATCGACGGCGCGCTTCACGAGTTCACCGCCGTTCCCGACGTCGTCGAAGACGTCACCGAGATCGTGCTCAATCTGAAGGAGGTCGTGGTCAAGTCCCACACCGCCAAGACCCAGATGGTGCGCATCGACAAGGAAGGTCCCTGCGACGTCACCGCCGGTGACATTCAGGTCAACGACCAGGTCGAGATTCTCAACCCAGACCACGTCATCTGCACCGTCGCCAAGGGTGGACGCTTCTCCGCGGAGCTCACCATCAACGTTGGCCGCGGCTACGTGAAGGCGGACCGCAACAAGGTCCCCGGCATGTCTATCGGCACCATCCCGATCGACGCGCTCTTCTCTCCGATCCGCAAGGTCAACTACACGGTGACCAACGCGCGTGTCGGTCAGATCACCGACTACGACAAGCTCGCCCTCGAGGTCTTCACGAACGGCGCGGTCATCCCGCAGGACGCGGTCGCGTTCGCCGCGAAGATCCTCAAGGATCAGCTCACCATCTTCATCAACTTCACCGAGGACGACGAGCCCTTCGAGGTTGACGAAGAAGACGAGCCGCTCAACGAGAACCTCTTCCGTTCCGTGGAAGAGCTCGAGCTCTCGGTGCGCTCCGCGAACTGCTTGCAGAACGCGAACATCCACATCATCGGCGAGCTGGTCCAAAAGACCGAAGCCGAGATGCTCAAGACGAAGAACTTCGGCCGTAAGTCGCTCAAGGAGATCAAAGAGATCCTCGCGGACATGGGCCTCAGCCTCGGCATGAAGGTGGACAACTGGTCCGGCATGCTCGAGCGCTGGAAGACCATGCAGGCCAACCAGTAGGCCTTCGCGCTTACCGCAGTAGAGACAAAGCAGATGCGACACCAAAAAGCAGGTCGAAAGTTCGGCCGTAACACCAGCCACCGCCGCGCCATGTTCCGCAACCTCGCGGGCAACCTCGTTCTTCACGAGCGCGTCGAGACCACCGACGAGAAGGCGAAAGAGCTTCGCCGCATCATGGAGCGCATGGTCACCCGCGCGCTTCGTCTCGGCGAGGATCTCCAGGCGGACATCGGCAAGATCTCTTCGGATGAAGAGCGAGCCCGCGTCGTCAGCAAGCGCATCCACGCGCAGCGCGAGGTCGCGAAGTTCTTGCCCAAGAAGATGGTCAAGACCAACTCGCCCGACGACTTCGAGCAGGTCGACCTCGTCCACAAGCTCTTCCACGAGATCGCGCCGCGTTACCTCGCGCGTGCCCTCGACCCGGAGCAGAGCGGTGGCGGTTACACCCGCATCGTGAAGCTCGGCAAGCGCCGTGGAGACAACGCGAGCATCTCGATGATCGAGTTCATCGGCAGCGAAGAGGTCACCAAGGCCAAGGTCAACAAGGTCAAGACCAAGCGCTCCTTCGCGCAGGCGGCTCAGGCCGCGAGCGGCGAAGAAGAGTAAAAGCCGCTCACAATGCCGTTCCGGCATGAACGTAAACGCGCTGCCCTCGGGTGGCGCGTTTTCGTTCCGTCGTACTCTTGCTTCATGAGCACGTCCGCTTCATGCACGGAAGTGGGCTTCCGCGACGTCGAGACGCGTGCGTGGCGAGGGACATCGCGGGCGGACGCAACGCGGAGGGTGCCACCGAGTTCGCGCTGCGCGCGCTACGAATCGGGCAGCGCCTCGCGGACGCAGGAGACGCAGCGATCGCAGAAGCAAAGGCCGAGATCACCCGGGTTTTCGCCGACCATGAGATCGACGGCCGCGTCGAGATGCCCGCGCTCGTGCACGTCGTCTCCGCGCTCGCCTAGCTCCCCTGCGTCACGTGCGGCTGGGACAGGATGCTCGAGCGGCTCATGCGTGGGTGTAGTCTTGATGTAGAGAACCCGACGAGCACAGATACGAAGAGAACCGACCATGAACCCGCTCCCCATTACTTCCTTTGTCGCTGCGGTGCTCGCGCTGCTCATGCTCCCTCTCACCATGCAGGTCTCGATGAAGCGCGTGATGCTCGGGAGAGCGATGCGGGATATCGCCGGGGTCGCGTTCGGTGATGGTGACGACCTCACCTTGCGCAAGCGCATCCGCGCGTTCGGGAACTTCATCGAGTACGCGCCGATGGGCTTGGTGCTGCTCGCCCTCGCGGAGCACGCCGGAGCGAACGCGACGCTGATGTGGACCTTCGGCGGGTGCCTCATCACTGGTCGCGTCATCCACGCGCTCGCGATGCTCTACTCGGACCGGCCCGAAGGCCGCGCGGTCGGCATGATGTTCACGTACGTGGCGATCGGTGGCCCGGCCGTGTTCCTCTTGTCGCGCGCGCTCTAGTCCGCCTCACAACGCGGAGACCCGTACCGGGTCATCGGGCGGCCGGGCGGCCATCACTGCGGATGTCGAAGCGCAGTCCATCCGGTCGCTCCGTCTCAGCGGGTCCTTCGGCGGTATCGACATCTCCGACCGCGCGACCTGAGCGCCGCATCCCATCGTGAGCAAGGCCATGCCCGCGAGACACCTCAACAATGTCGCGGGTGCTGGTCGAAACCCCACTGAGCAAATCGCGCCCGTCATGAACCCTTCCGGACGCAACGTATCGAAACACCAAGCGAAGTCGCTGCACAGACGCGCGAGTAGCGAGCACCCGGCGCGATGACTCTCTTCGAGGTGTGGGTCGCAAAAGGAGAAATCATGAAGCTATTTAGAATCCCGTTGTACCTCGCCGCGATGTTCGGCGTGTGGAGCGCATCCACCACGGAGGCGCAGTGCGTCTATCAGATCGATGGTCAGGTCGGCATTCGGACGAATGATCTGTTCACTGGGAACTTGACGAACGTCACTGAGGACCTCCCTCTTGAACGAATCGTCGTTCAGGTCCAGTACCGCCGAGGTCTTTGGTGGGGGAACGCGGTAGAGGTCCGGACGGACGCAAACGGACAGTTCTCCATTACGGATGACAAGTCGTGTCGGAACCGACGCGTCCGTGTTCGTGTGAAGCTAGACAGCCCGGAGATCGAGTCCCGCCCGGGCACGACCCTCTCGTCAAAGTGGTACACGTTGTTCGAGACCCCTGGGAGGACGAACGATCGCGTCTTCAATCTCGGTACGAGTCTCTTCGAGGAGTTCAACGGCGCTGGTGCACTCCAAAATGTGATCGTGTACCGCCGAGCGTTGATCTACTGGGTGGGTCGTCAGCTGGTCGACTTTCTCGCAGCGCAACCGAACCCGTACCTCGCGTTTGAGCAGAAGGTCCACGTCAGCTATCCGCACGCGGGGGGCTCGTTCGCAGCCGCCGGAATCCAACACACGACCTACGTCGCCGAGAACCAATGGGAGCCGTCCACGATCGTTCACGAGTTGATGCATCTGTGGAACTACCAGCACAACTTCGGGACGACCAACTGGGCGCCCGCGATCAACGGAACGCACAACTGCCAGGAGCCACGTAACATCGCGTTCCACGAAGGGTTCGCGGAGTTCGCGGGGCAGCACCTTCAGTTCATGATGTGGGGCTTCCGCTACGACGAGTGGGACCTCTGGACACAGTTCGATCCGTCACGGATGGGGCGACCCGCCGACATCCAGTGTGATGACGGTCTGCCGGGACCGGAGATCGTCTGGACGCCTGCGACGCCGAATGAGGTTCAAGGGAGCGACAGATACACGGAGCACGCGCTGACGCTGCTCACCCGGGATCCCAACGAGACCTGTCTTCCGCGCGCGCTCGACGTCCTTGATCTGATGAGCGTCTTCGAAGCCGCTCCCGCTTCAGGTTGGCCGACCGAATGGCAGGTGGGCGACAACACATTCGGTGTCGAGCGCTTCTACGATCGCGTCGGAGACATCATGTTCGGCAACCGCGACTACACGGACTTCCGCTGGGCCCAAAACGTACCGGGAGCAAACGAGACGCTCTGCATGCCGCTGCCGCCGTGCACCGGTCTGAGCTGCAACTAAACGCGTAGTGTCCAAGAGCTCCGCTCGTTCCGGCGAGCGGGGCTTCGCTCCGTGGGGCTTCGTTCGTTACGCCGCGAGCTGGTGCTCGACCAAGCGCTTGTAGACGCCGGCCTGCTGCATCAGCGACTCGTGCGTTCCCTCTTCGGCGATCCGCCCTCGCTCGATGACCAAGATCCGGTCCGCGTCTTTCACCGTGCTCAAGCGATGCGCGATCACAAAGGTCGTGCGCCCGCGCATCAGTCGCTGAAGCGCAGACTGCACGAGCGCTTCGCTCTCGCTGTCGAGGTTGCTGGTCGCTTCGTCGAGGATGAGGATCCGCGGTTCGGCCAAGATCGCGCGCGCGATCGCGACCCGTTGCTTCTGTCCGCCGCTCAGCTGCACCCCGCGCTCGCCGACCTCGGTCGCGAAGCCATCGGGGAACTCTTCGATGAACTGGAGCGCGTTGGCGTCCTTGGCGGCGCGCTCGATGTCCGCTCTGTTTGCGTTCGCGTTGCCGTAGCCGATGTTCTCCTCGATGGTGCCCGAGAAGAGGATGGGCTCCTGCGGGACCGTCGCGATGACCCCGCGGAGCTCCATCAAGTCGAGCTCGCGCACGTCGACGCCCGCGACCTTGAGCGTGCCTGAGGTGACGTCGTAGAAGCGCGCGATGAGCGAGGTGATCGTGGTCTTACCTGCGCCCGAGGGCCCCACCAGCGCGACCGTCTCGCCTTCGGCGACCTTGAGGTCAATCCCTTCGAGCACCGGGTGGTCGCTACGGGTCGCGTAGGTGAAGGCGACATCATCAAACTCAACGGTGCCTTCGCTCGGGAGCGCGGTCGTCTGGTCCGCGCTCTTGATCGCCGGGACCGCGTCGATGACGTCGAAGATGCGGTCGGTGGCTCCGGCCGCGCGCTGCAGCGAGCTCCAGATCCCCGTCAGCGATCCGAGCGCGACCGCCACGGTGATCGTGTAGAGCATGAACGCGGTGAGGCTGCCCGACGAGAGCTCGCCTTGCGCGACCGCGCGACCTCCCGCCCAAACGACCAGGCCGATCGCGAGGAAGCCCGCGAAGCTCGAGGCCGACATAAACGACGCGCGCCAACGCGCGAGCTGCAGCGCTTGCGCGAACACTTCTTCCACGCCTTCGCCGTAGCGCTCCGATTCGCTTCGTTGCCGGTTGAACGCTTGGACGGTGTCGATCGCACCGAGCGCTTCTTGGACGCGGCCACCGGTCTCCGCGACGCGGTCTTGCATCGCGCGGCTCATCTTCCGGATCTTGCGACCGAAGAGCACGACCGCGATGGAGAGCGGCGGGATGACCGTGAGCATGAAGAGGGTGAGGCGCCAGTCTTCGTAGAAGAGCAGCGTCAGGCCGCCGATGAGCTGCATCATGTTCCGAAGCGAGATGCTCAGCTCCGACCCGACCACCCCCTCGACGATCGAGACGTCGCTCGCGAGCCGGCTGACGAGCTCGCCGGTGCGCTGCCGATGAAACCAGTCGAGGTCGAGGTGCAGCAGCCGATCGAAGACGCGCTGCCGAAGGTCCGCGACCACCCGCTCGCCCAGCCAGCTCATCAGGTAGTGCCGGATCCAGGTCGCGAAGGCTTGGAAGACGAAGAGCACGAGGAGCCCGAGGGCGATGTAGTTGAGCGTCTCGAGCGAGCCGCCTTCGATGCCCTCGTCGATGGCGTAGCGAATGGCCTGCGGATACACGAGGCCGGCCGCGGACCCGAAGATCAGGAAGAAGGTCGCGAGCGCGAAGCGCCCCTTGTACTCGGCGACCAGCGTGAGGAGCCGGCGGATCCGCCCGATCGGCGCTTTCCCGTCGTCTCGGGTGTTCCTTCTACTTCCGTGCCCGCGCATGAGCTGCCTTTGTAGGGCTGAAGCGCGGCGATTGCCAACGATCGCGCTGGCGCAGAGCCTCGCCGCGTCGGCTGGCCGCATCGAGCCTCTGCGCATATGCTCCCGCCAGATGGCCGACGAAAAGAAACCCTACATCGGCGGACAAGCCGTGATCGAAGGCGTGATGATGCGCGCCCCGACCTGTATCTCGGTCGCGGTCCGGCGTCCCGACAAGTCCATCGTGGTCCGAGAAGGCTTGGTGACCAGCAAGATCGCGAACAGCAAGCTCTGGAAGCTCCCCGGCTTCCGCGGCGTCGCGATGCTCGTCGAGTCGCTCAAGATCGGTTTCTCCGCGCTCAACTTCAGCGCTGAGCAACAGATGACCGAGGAAGAGCGCGAGAGCGTAGGCGACGGCAAGCTCATGATCGCGTTCTCGATGGTGTTCGCGCTCGGCCTCTTCGTCGCGTTGCCTCAAGCGCTCGCGATGGGGAGCGGCAAGCTCTTCGGCTTCGACTTTGGTCTCAGCGAAGCGAACTTCCACATCGCGATCGGCGGCTTCAAGATGCTCATCTTCTTGACGTACCTGCTCGCGATCAGCCAGCTCAACGACGTCCGGCGGACGTTTCAGTATCACGGTGCTGAACACAAAACGATCAACGCCCACGAAGCGATGGTGCCGCTCACGGTCGAGAACGTTCGCGCGCAGACGACCATGCACCCGCGCTGCGGGACGACGTTCTTGGTTGTCGTCATCGCGATCTCGATCCTCGCGGGGGCGCTCTTCGCGCCGCTCCTGTTGCCGAACGCAGAAGGCGTCCTCGGGCAAGCGCAGCTCCTCGCGCTCCGCATCGGCTTGCTCCCCTTCATCGCGGCGGTGAGCTACGAGTTCCAGCGCTTCAGCGCGCGCTACTGCACGACCGGTCCGCTCCGCGTTGTCCTGCTCCCCGGCTTCCTCTTTCAGAAGATCAGCACCCGCGAGCCCGACGACGATCAGATCGAGATCGCGATCGCGGCCTTTCGCGCAGCGCAGTGGCGCGAAGAGGTTGGCGACTCGGTGCCCGCCGCCGAAGAAGAGCCACACGTCTTCCCGTCGTTTGAGACGTTGATGGAGCGCTTCGCGTCCCCGGCCGCCGACTTCCCGCTCGCCGCCGCGGAGTAAACGATGCTTCCAGTCAAAAAGCTCCAGCGTCTCTCGGCGCGCTACCGTGAGATCGAGGACATGCTCTGCCGTCCGGAGATCGTGAGCGACGGGAAGCGCCTCACCAAGCTGACTCGTGAACGTGCGGATCTCGCGTCCGTCGTCACGCTCTTCGCCGATTACCAGGCGGTCGAGAAGAACCTCGAAGAGGATCGCGAGGCGCTGTCGGATCCCGACCTTCGCGAGCTCGTTCAGGAAGAGATCCCCGAGCTGGAAGCGAAGCTCGTGGCGCTCGAAGCCGAGATCAACGTCGCGCTCCTGCCGAAGGATCCGAACGACGAGCGAAACACGATGCTGGAGATCCGCTCGGGCACCGGCGGCGAGGAAGCCGCGCTCTTCGCGAACGACCTCTTCAAGATGTACATGCGCTACGCCGAGAAGCAGAAGTGGAAGACGGAGGTCCTCTCCAAGAGCGACGCCTCTGCCGGCGGCATCAAAGAGGTCGTGGTGCTCATCTCAGGCGCCAGCGTCTACTCCCGGTTGCGCTTCGAGGGCGGCGTCCACCGCGTGCAGCGCGTCCCCGCGACGGAGTCCCAAGGGCGCATCCACACGAGCGCCGCGACCGTCGCGGTTCTCCCCGAGGCCGACGAGGTCGACGTCAAGATCGACGAGAAGGATCTCGAGATCAGCAAGACCGCGGCAGGTGGGCCAGGCGGGCAGGGCGTCAACACAACCATGAGCGCCATCAACCTGAAGCACGTCCCGACGGGCATCATGGTGCGCTCTGAAGAGCAGCGCAGCCAACATCAGAACCTCGCGCGCGCGATGCAGATCCTGCGCGCCAAGTTGCTCGAGCGCGCGCAAAAAGAACAAGCCGACGCGATCACGGCCGAGCGTCGCGGGATGGTCGGCTCAGGTGACCGGTCCGAGAAGATCCGGACCTACAACTACCCCCAGAGCCGCGTCACCGACCACCGGATCCAGCTCACGCTGCACTCCTTGCCAAAGGTGATCACCGGCGAACTGGACGAGATCATCACCGCGCTGCGGAGCCATCATCAGGCTGAGCTGCTGAAGGCGAACTCCGACAACTAGCACGCGTTCCGCTACCTCGAGCTTACGCGTTTGAACGAAAGCCATCCAGAGAAGGAGCCTCCGGATGGCTGTGGTTCATCTCGTGAGGTGCAACGAGGCACCCGATGAGAAGGTCCAGCTCGTTCGCCAATTCGAGAAGGTCGTCGCGCTTCGCAACACCAGCGGCTTCTGCGGTCAATTAGGCGACCCGTCATATGCCGAACGCCGGCGCGACCCAGACCGCTCACGTTCAGATCACGCGACGTGATCGCGTGCTCGTTGGCGTGTTGCGCCGCTTCAAGGCTGACGACAAGAAATACGGGCAGTCGCCGGTCAGCTGTTTGAAGTGTCAGCAAGTATGACGAACCCGACCCCGTTCTCGAACTGAACCCGACCCCGTTCTCGACCCCGACCCCGTTCTCGACCCCGACCTCGAACCCGACCCCGACCGCGACCGCGACCGCGAACGCGAACGCGAACGCGAACTCGTTCCCGACGCGATCCCCTTCGCACAACCTTTCACACACTTGCCCTCGCGCTCGAATGCACACGAGACGCGAAGCCACTGATCACGCGCTTCAAGAGGGACAACAAAGAGATCGCCACTCAACTCGAGCGCGCGCTCATCCGCGCTTGTCTCGGCATCGGCGAAGCCAACAAACGCGGAGGCGGAAACAAGTCGCTCCGCTTCCGCACCGCGCGCGGTGAAGCCAACGAAGCCTTGGTCGCCCCGCCATCGCGTCGCATGCCGTCGCCGATGGCGAGCGTGCAACGGATGAGCGCTCGATCCAGCTGCGTCGCCAGCTCCTTGTTCCGGCCGCGAAGCCGAGCGAGCAACGGCTGCGAGGCGAACCGCGGCAAGCGCGCGCCGCAAGGTTCGAAAGTTCGTCGCAAGAGGATCGCGACTGCCAGTGTCTCTTTTCGTCATGCCCACCACCGGCGCAGGGGGCATGACAAGGACCTCGCGACCGAAGCGCAAACTCGTGACGCGGTCGCGTGGTCGTTGGCGTGCCCGTTGCGCCGCACAAGGCTGACGAAAAGAAACACTGGCAGTCGCCCCAGCAGCATTCCAACCCCAAACCGGAACTTGAACTCGACCCCGAACCCACGAACACGACCTCGTTCCCGAACTCGAACCCGTTCTCGAACTCGAACCCGACCCCGAACCCGAATCCGAACCCGAACTCGAGCCCGAACCCGTTCTCGAACCGAGCGATGTGTTCACACGAGCTTAGGAATTCTGCGCTTGCTGCATGAGCTGCATCGCTAACTGCATCGCTCCTGAGTAGTCCCCGCCGAGCTTGATCTTGCCGGCCATGAAGAGCTGCTGCGGGTTCATCTTGGACTCGCGCGCGGCTTCGAGGTCGTCGTACTTCATGTTGACGGTGAACTTGGGTTCCGCCGGCGGCTCGTCGACGCCGAGGCCAATGCGCACCGTGACGTCACCGAGGTCCGGGGCGTCACCGATGATGAGGTGGAACTCAAGCACATGATCGGCGAGGGCGTCCTCGAGCTTCTTGCTCACCGAACGCGCGACCCGGAGCGCCGCGCGATCTCCTTCGAGCAGATCGTTGTCGCCCGCTTCCAAGAAGACCTCGGTAAGCGCGTCGCCCGGAACCGCGAACGCCATCCGCACTCCGTCCGGCGCGGTCTCGTGAACGGTGACCGCTCCATCGTTGACGCTGAGGTAGATGTCCTCATCATCGATGCGCAACAGAGACGCGCCGTTCGCGGCGAGGATGTCATCGAGCTGTGCCTTGGCCTGGTCGGCGCGCTCGTCGCCAGCGTCCGCGCGCTCGCGCAAGATCTCAACGCCACGAGCGAAGAGAGCGGGGTATTGGTTCTTGATAAAGTCGACGGCGTCGCTCATGCCGGGACGATAGCGAATTGTCGCGCGCAGGGAAGCGCAGAGCGCTCTCCCACATCGCACGCGGGAAATTGCGTCTGCCGGCGCCGCGAAAGTAGCAGCCGAGATACGTACGGCTTGCGGTTCCGCGGTTCTTGCCTCTAGTTAGCCAAGCGCAGGCGAAACGGTCTGCCGATTTTTTTACCTCGATCGCCGACCAAGGCACACACGAGAGGTCCTTATGGGGCTGAAGCGGATTCAACTAGTGGTTCAAGGGCGCGTGCAGGGAGTTTTCTTTCGCGCGACGGCTCAACGTGAAGCGCGCCAAAACGCGCTGACCGGTTGGGTCAAGAACCGAAAAGACGGCTCGGTGGAGATGGTGGTCGAAGGCGAAGAGGATGCCGTGAAGGACTTCCTCGCTTGGGCGAACGCCGGACCCTCCACCGCGCGCGTGGACAAGGTCGACATCAAATGGCGGAGCTATACAGGCGAGTTTTCCGACTTCCGAATCGCGGGCGGGTAGCGAGGCTCGCGCTCTTTGCGCTGGCCATCTCGTTCACCTGCTCTTCGGTCTCGTTCGCACAAGACGCGGAAGCCTCGGCAACCTCCGAGGCCATCACGGTCGACGTTCTTATCACGCACGCGCAGGCGCTCCGCGCGCGCGATGACGAAGCGCGCGCTCGCGCGGTCGCGTTCCTGCAGGACCTCCCTCCGAGCGCCCTGTCCGCGATCGAAGAACGCGTTCGTCGCTCCCGTCGCCAGACGGTCGGTCTTGAGCGTGGACGCCAAGCGCTTCGCGAGTTTCGACACGAGACCGGATCCCGTCGCGCGGATGACATGGTCGACATCGCGCCAGGCATCTTGCCGGTCATCACGAAGACGCGCTCCGCAGCGTATGGCCGGATGGCGGAGCGGGTCTTGCTCGCGCGTTCGCTCGAACAGATCGGCACGATCGAAGCGCACCGTGTCATGCTCGACATCTACGCGCTCACGAGCGGGATGTGGCGCTGGGAGCTTCACCGCTTCGCGAGTCGCCAGGGCGTCAAAGCGCTCCCGATCCTGATCGAGGGTCGCGCGCACTCCGACTCGCGGGTCCGTACCTATTGTCGGCAAGCCATCGCGGAGATGGAGATGACCGATCGCGGCGCGGCCGTGCGGCAAGATGACCCGATCGTTTTGAGCGGCGTGCTCCGCGCGTTCGGAAAGATCCGCGACATGGAGTCGATGCCCGTCGTCGTGTCCTTCGTCGGCGTTCACGATGACCGCGTTCGTGACGCCGCGCGGGAAGCGATGGAGAGCTTTGGTCGCAACGGCGTGTGGCAGCTCCGCTTGGCGATGAAGAATCAGCTCGGGCGTGACGCGAACACTTCGTGGGGTTGGCAGCGGACCATGCGCGTGCTCTTCGAGGCTCTCGATGAGCGACGCCTCCGCTCCGCCAATGAGCGACTCGAGCGAGGCCTGGCTGCGTTTGAAGAAGAAAGCTACGCGGAGGCCGTGCGGCTCTTTGACGAGGTGCTGCTGGAAGAGCCGCTTCTCCCGCGCCGCTCCGAGATGGCACCGGCGTTCTCCGCGCTCGCTGATCAGAGCGAAGACGCCGACGAGAAGAGGCGCCTGACGCTCCGCGCGGTGTGGCTCGACACGAGCGGACCGTGGCGCGCGAAGATGATGGCGGAGCAGGCCCAAGCGGATCTCGAGGCCGGCGTCGCGGACGTTGAAGCCCTTCGCTCGACCTTGATGATCGACCCGCAGAACGAGCTGGCCGCGGAGCTGCTCACTGAGCTCACGGGTGAAGAGGTCGTCGACGTGGTGGGCGAAGAACGCGCTCCGAGCGACCCGCGTTCGTTCGGCTGGCTCTTCGTCCTCATCGGCGCGTTGCTCTTGGCGCTAACGATGACGAAGAAGGTGCGCGGGCTGGACGCGCTTGGACAAAAAGCGCGCGCGTGGCTTCGTCGGTTTGAGGAGTCGACTCGTCCGGAGACGCTCAACGGAGCGAACGCGGTGAGTGAAGTCGGGACGCGACCGTCGCTCGAGCCGGAGAGCGAACTCACGCGCGCTGCCGAGAATCTTCTCTCAACGGATCAGACACTCGACACGGCCATCGCGGACGACGCGATGCTCAGCTCGCTTTTGTTCGGTCACGCAGACGTCATCTGTGACACGGCAACGTTCGATCCCGATGCACTTTTCGCTGAATCGTCACCTGGTGCGATCTCTGCGCCGTAGTCGCAGACGCGCGCGGCTCGGCCTTTGAGGCGCTGCGTTAAATCATCTCAGCAGCGCTGATCGTCACGCAAGCACGCGCGAGTCGTGCCACACTGTCGGGCCGCCGCGGAGGCGATCGACGAACGTGCCATCACTTAGCGAAATCCATGACCGCCTCGCGACTGCCGAAGCGGAACTTCTGTTTGCACCCGTCTCACGTGTGTCGTCTGCCTTGCGCGATGATCAGGTGGCGGAGCTCTTAGGGCATCTGGAGGAGAAGCTCTCATGCGCTTCCTTCGGAGAGCTGTTGAGCAATCGAGAGACCGAGCGGTTTCTTGAGGATGAGCTGAGTCAGAACGACTACAAGCGCGTCCTTGATCAGCTCGACAGACTCTCCCGGGACCCGGCGCTCCTTCGTCGGTTCTATCCCGCGCGTGAGTCAGATGTCGCGGCGCGTCCGCCGACCACCTACGGGCCGCTTTCCTCGTGGGCTCGGGTCAACGGCATCGAGGCGCACCTCCGGGCCCCGGCGCGTCGCGTCGCGGCGTTCTTGCCGACGCCGGGGCTCGCGCAGATCCTTCGCGACGCCTGCTCGCTTCATCCCTCGCTCAAGGTCAGCCACCTGCTCGAGCGGAAGCTGCCGCGTTCCGCGCGACCGATCACGAGCGACCTCCACGAAGCCGCGATCAACTACATGTGGCACCGCGCCAACGTGGGCGCTCAGGGAGAGCGACGTCAGCGACAGTGGGAAAAGCGTCCGGAACACGCCACGCTTCGCGTGCTCTCCGCGCGTCTGCAGTCCGCGCTTCGGCAGCAGCTCATTCGCGACGGAGCGCAGCGACCCGTCGGCCTCGAGGCCGTTTACCTGACCGTCAAGCTCGACCCGCCTTCGGTCGACTTCGTGAGCGGAGACAAGACCGCGAACCGCTCGGTGACGCAGGTGTTGCTCTCTGGTTTCGAGGACGGCCCGGTGCGGCTTCAGCGAGACACGGGGGACGAGGCGGACTCCGCGACCGCGCGCGCCCTCCTTGAGCTCGCGATCGACATCGTTCACAGCGACAAGCACCCGCTCCACGCTGCGCTCACGGCCGCGGTCACCGAGCCGACGTGGTCGCGGCTCATTCAAGCCGCGACGCTCGACCTTCGCGCGGACGACAAAAAGAAAGACCGCCGTCTCGCATGGCGCGTGAGCTGGCCGCTCACCGTGGTCCCGGTCCTTCAGAAGAAGGGCAAGAACGGGCGCTTTACGGTGGGTCAAAAGCAGAACGTAGACAACATCGACCCGCGCGCGGTCGATGAGCGCGACGCCCATGTCATCGACGCGCTCCGAGCGGTGGAACGTGGCGCTGAGCGTGACGTCGAGCGCGCGATCCGCGCGCTGGTCGATCACCCACGCGTTTGTCACTCCGACCGTCCCAAAGAGCGCATCCGGGTCCGCCGCGCGCGCCTGACCGCCGCCGCGGTACCTGCCGACGGTGGCGTGCGCCTCGAGCTTCGAGTCGGTGATCGCGCGATGGGCACTGAGGGCGTCGAGTTCATCGGCCAGACCGTCATCGTGCGCTCGGTCGAAGAATGGCTCGTCGTCCCGATGAGCACGCGGCTCACGCGCTTTGTTCACACGATTCACCGCTACCCCACCGTGCTCCCCGAAGAGAGCTGGGACGGATTGCTGCGGGTCCTGCCGCAGCTGCAGCCCGAGCTTCAGCTCATGCTCCCGGAAGATCTCCGCGGCGCAGAGCAGGCCCCGGACGAGCGCGTCGTCGTTCGTCTCGAGCCGCTCGACCCGGGGATTCGGGTTCAGCTCCTCGCGCAACCGCTCCCGGGTGGCCCTGCGTGGCCTGCAGGTGACGGACCGACCCACGCGCTCGGCACCAACACCGGCAAGCGCGTGTTCGTACCGCGTGATCTGGAGCGCGAGCGTGAAGAAGCCGAGCGTCTTCGGAAGGCGCTCTCGCTCGGGAGCAACTTGGAGGGTCCGCAGACCTATCGCCTCGACGCGGTCGAAGGCGCGCTCGAGGTCGTCGCCTCGCTCCGTGATCAGCCGCAGGGTTCGGTCCGCGTCGAGTGGCCCAAAGACGACGAGTGGTGGGTCGCGTCCGCGGGAGACACCGGTCTCCGCGTCTCGGTCAATCGCGCTGCTGAGTGGTTCAACGTCACCGGCACGGTCACGCTCGATGACGGTCGCGAGATCCCGCTCGCCGCGTTGCTCGCATCGATCCGCGAAGGCAAGCGCTTCGTCCGCATCGGGCCGGGTCAGTTCGCGCGCATCGAAGACTCCCTCCGCGAGAAGCTCCAAGACGCCGCCGAGGCCATCTTCGAGCACGGCGGCGAGCTCGGCGTTGGGGTCGCGGGCTTGATGGCGATTGAGTCGCTCCTCGATCGGGACTCTGAAGACGCCGCCGAGTGGATCCAGATCGTCAAGCGCGCGCGCGAAGCAGAGAACACGGAGCCCGACCTTCCCGAGTCGCTCAACGTGACGCTTCGTGACTATCAGCGCGAAGGCTTCGCCTGGCTCTCTCGGCTCTCGAGCTGGGGAGCCGGCGGTTGTTTGGCAGATGAGATGGGCCTCGGTAAGACCGTCCAAGCGCTCGCGATGTTGGTCTCGCGCGCGGAGCACGGTCCATCGCTTGTCGTCGCGCCGACGTCGGTCGCGCTCAACTGGATCAAGGAGACCGCGCGGTTCGCGCCTTCCCTGACGACCCACTTCTTCCATGGGCCGGACCGCGCCAGCATTCTTTCGGAGCTCGGTCCGGGTCACCTGCTGGTCACCAGCTGGGACGTAATGGCGCGAGACGCGGAGCTGCTCGCCGAGCACAACTTCCAGGTGCTCGTCCTCGACGAGGCGCAGGCCATCAAGAACGTACGGACGAAGCGCGCAAAGGCTGCGCGCTTGCTCAAGGCGGAGTGGCGCGTGGCGCTCACCGGTACGCCGATTGAGAACCACCTCGGCGAGCTCTGGAGTCTCTTCCACGTGATCAGCCCGGGTCTGCTGGGTCCGTGGGAGCACTTCCGCGACACCTACGCGCGCCCGATCGAGCGACGTGGGGATCGCGCCAAGCGTGAAGCGCTCGCGCGTCGCGTGCGTCCCTTCCTGCTCCGCCGCACCAAGAAAGAGGTCGCTCCCGAGCTGCCCGCACGGACCGAGGTCGTGCGGCCCGTCGATATGGGCGACCGTGAGCGGAAGTTCTATGAAGCCGCGCGACGCGAAGCGGTGGAGTCCATCGCGGGTCACAAGGATCGCATGAAGGTGCTCGCGCAGATTACGCGTCTGCGCCGGCTCGCCTGCAACCCGCGCCTGCTCGACAACACGTCGACGGTGCCGAGCGCGAAGCTGGACACCTTCCTCGAGCTCATCGACGAGATCCTCCCCGCGGGTCACCGCGCGTTGGTCTTCTCTCAGTTCACCACCCACCTCGCGCTCATTCGAGAAGCGCTCGATGCGCGGCGAATCAACACGCTCTACCTGGACGGCTCGACCCGTCCAAAGGACCGCGCGTCGCTCGTGGACGAGTGGCAGAACGGAGACGACCCGCTCTTTTTGATCTCGCTCAAGGCGGGCGGCACCGGGCTCAACCTGACGGGCGCGGACTACGTGATTCACCTCGATCCGTGGTGGAACCCCGCCGCGGAAGATCAGGCGAGCGATCGAGCGCACCGTATCGGGCAGACCAGGCCGGTCACGATCGTGCGGCTCGTCTCCCAAGGCACGATCGAAGAGAGCGTACTCAAGCTCCACGACAAGAAGCGTGACCTCGTCGCGAGCATCCTGACCGGCACCAACGCAGCCGGAAAGATGACGCTCAACGATCTCATCGGCCTCGTCACGGAGTAGCTCCGGGCGAGTACCTTTTGTTGGGCGCGACTGAGCGCGGGAGGTGCCGCCGAGGTGCCGACAAAGAAGAGCGGCGCACGAGGAAACTCGCGCGCCGTTACTCTTTCTCGACGCCGGCGTTACGGCAACGGGGGGCGCACCCCGACCGGACAGAACTGTTGACCGTCGGGAACCGGGATCGTCTCGGTCTCGTCGTCGATCGTCTCGAGGAACGCGACGAGGTCACGGATGTCTTGGTCGCTCGGCGTGAACACCTGATTGCCGGCGCGCAGATGGGCGACGAATTCTCCGCTCGGGTCGAGCAGGTCTTCGAGCGTCTCCGCGGCGCCGTTGTGGAGGTAAGGCGCGCCGAGTCCGGTGTTGATCAGAGATGGGACGTTGAAGCCATCAACGCCTTGCGCGTTTCCTCCGTTCTGCCGCGTCTCGGCGGCTCCGCGTCCGCCGGCTCCGGCGGCGAAGGTTCCGACGTCACGAACGACGCAGCTGTGTCGCTGAGGCGGTCCGTTGGCGTCGTTTTGCAAGACGCCGATCAAGCGGGTGTCGGTCTCGCTTAGTTGATCTGCGCGAACGTCGCCGACCGACTCCACCCCAGCCTCCGCCAGCGTTAGCGTTCGAAGGTCGCCGTTCAGCAGCGGAGTGGAGTAGCGTTCGCTCAACGTCCAGAGCGCGCCGCCGTGACAGTTCTGGCACCCCGCCGCGGTGAAGACATCGCGACCGGCCGCGGGATCGCCGTCTCCGCTCGGCGCGCCCTTTGGCGAGCGGATGGTGCGGATGTACGCCTCGATCGCGTCCCAGTCTTCCGGAATCGCGCCGGAGAGCGAGGCAGCGCGCGCGGAGCCGACGTTGAACCCGTTCGTCGGATCCGCCACGCCACCGGGGCCCACGAAGTTAATTCGGTTCGCAGGATCGAGCCCAGGGTCGCTCACGATCGCGCCGACGCCGCCAGCCACGCCGCGCGTGTTGAGCTCAAAGTCGTGGACCTCGTCAAAGATCGCGGTCCAGTTGAGGATCCGCTGAACCGAGCCGCTGGAGTCAAAGGTCGCGGCCGTGTCGACCGTTTGCCGGGGACCGGCGGGGAAGACCCAAGTGACGTTGTCGGTGGTGCCGTTCGGGTGGCACGCCGCGCACGCGACCCACGCGCCCGTCGACCAGCGCGCGAGCCCCGTCGTGAAGAAGCGTTGGCCCAAGAGGGCCTGTCGTTCGTTCGCGCCAGCCGGTTGAGGGGCCGAAGGAATGGAGAGGTCGGGGGTCGTTTGCGTCGCGAGGTCAATGCGCGAGATCGAGCGACTGACCTCGTTGTAGACATAGGCCTCCGCTCCGCTGATCGCGATCCCGGTCGGCTGCTTGTCGGTCGCGAGGAAGGTCGCGCCGGAAGGAGAGCCCGCGCTCGGCGCGCCCTCGAACGACACGCGCAGAACGGAGTCGGAGGCCATCGAGGCGATGTAGCCGAGCTCTGTGCCGGCGACGAAATCGATGCTGACGGGAATCGCGACGAACCGCTTGGGCGCCTCAAGCGCCGACACCAGCTCGCTCAGGTTGGCGCTCTTCGATGGGTCGACGGTGTTCGTCGCCAGCGAGATCGCGTGCACCAGTCCGTGAACGTTTTGGCGGAAGTTGGTGGTGCCTTCAAACGCGGCCGGCGACGCGCCGATCGAGGTCACATAGAGGTGGTCGTTTGAGATCGCGCATCCGTAGAGCTGGTTGGGAAACGCTGAGGTGCCGGCCGCGTCGATCTCGGGCTCCACGCCTTCGACCAATACCGGTGAGAGCGCGACCTCACCTTGCAGCGCGCCTTCCGCGTTCAATCGGAACACGCGCGCGTTGCGAGAACCATCCGTGCCCTCGCGGCCGCCGCCAGCGCGGGAGTAGAAGTCGGTGATGTAGATCGTCTCATCGCTGTCGTCCTCATCGTTGTCGTTGGTCGCGCACACCGCGTACGGCGCTCCGCCGAGCGCGATCTGTCGCACCGCGGCGGTCGTCGTATCGACGATGTGCACCGAGCCGCCGGTCCAGCTCGACACGTACAAGAAACGACCTGTTGGCGAGAGCGCGGCCCCCATAGGCTCGGGCCCGACCGAGTGCGTGCCCCGAATCGTCGGCGCGTCTGTGTTGGCGCCGGCGAACTCGGTCACGGTGCCATCCGCGGCGTTAAGGACGAACAGCCGCTCCCCGCCGGGATGAAAGAGCAACGCGGTGGGTTCGCGCCCAACCGAGACTCGCGCGCGCTCTGTGCGGTCCGCGAAGTTGAAGAAGGTGACGTCATCGGTTCCCTTGTTCGCGACCGCGATCGTATCGGCGGCGTCATTGATCGCGATGCTGGCGCTTCGGCTTGCTCGCTGCGCGATCACCGTCGGTCCCGCGTCGATGGGCGGTGGCGGCGGTGGCGTCGTGTCCATCCCAGGGAGGGTGTCCATCGCGGGGCGCGTGTCCTCTCCGGCGTCCCCTTCCGGCCCATCGTCGTCATCACCACACGCGAGCGCGAGGCAAGAGAGAACACAGCAAACGAGGAGACGAACGGTTAGGCTTGGCATGTTAGAAAGCTATGGACCGTGCGGTCCGTCGCAACGCTCGAACCGCCCGAATCGCCGGTATTAAGAGCCGATTAAGAAGCGCGAAAGAGTGAAGAGAACCTTCTTGCAGTTCATGAGGCCCACTGAAGTTTTCGCGCTACCCCTCTTGTCGCTGCTGGCCGTGATCAGCGTTTCGTGTGGCGGCGACGACCCCAACGGTTCAGGCGTCTTCGTCGGAGCGCTGAGCGACGGCGAAGTGTTCGCGGCCTCGATCTGGCAACCGGGCGATCGCGCGCTGGTCTACACCTGCGGGCGGGACCGTACGCTCAACAGCGCTACGTCTTGGCTGATCGGGGACGTGGTGGATGGAACGGTGGAGGTGAATGAGCCTCCGTTCTCGGTGGTCGTGACGCGAGAGGGGTCCCGCGTGATGGGAACGTTCGCGAGCGACGACGGCGCGGAGTCGATCACCCTCAACGAAGTGAGCGACTCAGAGGCGGCGGGCTTCTTTGTCCATGTCGCGGGCGAATGTCGTTCGGCGGCCGTAGTCTTCGAGGATTCGGGAGAACTCGTATTTCAAGGCGCTCACTTCTGCGACGACGGACTCTTCTTTCAGATCACGCCCGTGCGCCCGCCCGACGTTCTCGGTGACTCCATTCGCGTCCAGTTTGACGACGGCAGCGGTATCCGCGAGCTCGACCTCGATCGCCTCGAAGCCATCTGAACGTCAGTGACCGCGGCAGGCACGAGTTTCATCGGTCGGGCGGAAGAGCTCGCGCAGCTCGCGCGCTGGCTGGACGAAGTGGTGCCGATCACGATCGTGGGCGCTCCGGGTGTCGGCAAGAGTCGTCTCGCGGAAGAAGCGGCGGATCGCTTTGGAGGACGCACATCTCAGGTCTCGCTGTCGTCGGCACGTGACGCGAGCACGTGTGTCGCGCAGATCGCCTCGGCGCTCGGGCTTTCTGACGCGGACGAGAGCGCGATCGCAGAGGCGCTCTCGGCGTGCGGGAACGCGCTCTTGGTTCTGGATGACGCGGACCACGTGGTGGACGCGTTGGCGACGTGGATCCCGACCTGGCAGGAAGCCGCGCCGCGCCTTCGGATCCTCACGACGAGCCGTGAGCGCTTGCGTCTTCGATCCGAACACGTGTGCGAGCTGGGCGCGCTCTCGCTCTCCGGTGGCGCGTCGTCGGAAGCCGCGGCGCTCTTTCGCGCGCGCCTCGCTCAGTCGACGCGCTCGGTGACGCTCCCCGATGAGACGCTCGCGAGCTGGTGTGAATGGCTCGAAGGTCTCCCGCTCGCGCTTGAGCTCGCGGCGGCGCAGGCACCGCTACTGGGCGCGGTCGAGGGCGCGCGCCTCATCGATGTTCTGAGCGACGGCTTTCGGGACGCAGGCTCCAAGCACGCGACGCTCTCTTCGGCGATCGCGTGGACGTTTCATCTGCTCACGGAAGATCAGCAGCGCGCGCTCGCGGAGGTTTCTTCGTTCGAAGCGCCGTTCGAGGCCGAGCTTGGCTCCCGGGTGTTGTCACGGCCGCCGCGCGAGGCCCTCGCCGTCTTGCGCTTGCTCGTGGAAAAGTCGTTTCTCCAGATCGCGAGTGATGGACGCCTCTCGATGTTTGGCGCCGTCCGCGAGTTCGTAGAAGAAGCGCACCATGGGTCCCGTGCAGCGGCGATCGCGCGGTTGGATCGCGAGCTCGCGCGTCGGGCGGCGAACGGCGAGGTGATGGAAGACCGCGAGCTGTGCGGCGCGGCGGAGCGGATCGTCACGGATCGGAGCGAGCTTCCCGCGGACGCCTCTGCTCATGTTCTGATCGCGGCCGCGCGCGCGATTGAATCTCGCGGACCGATCGAGCGGGTGCACCGATTCGTGAGACACGGAGTCGACGCGCTCTCGCCGAGTGAAGATCTCGCTGGGCGCCTCCGCATCGCGCTCGCGGCTGCGCTTCGAAAACAAGGAGAGCTCGAGGAGGCCGCGCGTGTCCTCGGGGAAGCGATAGAGCTCGATCTCGATAGCGAGGTTCGCGCGTCTGCATTGATCGAGATGGCGATCGTGCGCCAGACCCAGCGCGATCTGGATGGCGCGAGCGAGCTTTACGAGTTCGCGCTTCAGCTTTCGAAGAAGCCGCTCGTGGTGGGCAGGCTTCACGCGAACCTCGGCGCGGTCGCGCACGATCGCGTCGAGCTCGATGATGCGGAAGAGCGCTATCGCCTCGCGTTGAGCGTGTTGGGCGCGACCGAGGATCGCCGCATCTTGGGCGTCGTTCGGAGTCACCTCGCGATCCTCTTTCAAGAGCGCGGCGACCTGGTCGCGGCGCGGGAGACGTTTGAGCGCGCCCTCGATGATCTGGAGTTCGCCGGAGCGCGTGTCCTCAGCGCGATCCATCGGAGCAACCTGGGTCACCTTTTGTTGGAGATGGGCGAAGCCGGTCGCGCGGTCGCGCTGCATGACCAGTCCCTGCCCGTTCTTCGACTCGAGGGTGATCGAAAGTCCGGGGCGCTCTGCTTGTGTCGTCGCGCCGCTGCGCATGCGCTAAGCGGAGGACTGAAGGAAGCGCAGAGCGATCTCGAGGGCGCCGCGAGTGAAGCGCGGAGCGCCGACGATGACGTGCTCTCGCAGGTCGTTACGCTCTATGAAGCGTTCGTCCCGCTCGGCCGCGCGATCTTGGCCACCGGAGCTGTGCGCGATGGACGGGTCGACGAGTGCCGCGCGCAGATTAGACGGGCCAAGGCGATCGGTCCGCGCTGGCGGGTGTCAGACGATGCACGCGCCGCGCAGCGCATTCTGGAGACCCAGCTCGGGTTGCTTCAGAAGAGCGCGAGCGGTCCGCCGCAGGAGTCGTTGATCGCGGGGATCGAGTCACGCTTCTTTCGCGTCCCGGGAGGCGAGTGGCAAGACCTTCGCCGTCACACCGCGGCGCGTCGCATTTTGGAGTTCTTGATCGAGCGCGGACCGAAGAGCGTGACGATGAGCGAGCTTCAAGAGGCCGCTTGGCCCGGAGAGCGGATCAAGAAGAGCGCGGCGACCAACCGTGTTCACGTCGCGCTATCTCAACTTCGGCAGCGCGGGCTGAAAGGGATCCTCACGCGGGACGCCGATGGGTACAGGCTCGACCCCGGATTGCCGGTCCATCGCTTAGCGCTGACCGCGCCGCCCGCGGACGAAGCGTAGCGCGACGGTTGTGAACGTCAGTCGCTTGCAACACTGTCGCGGGATGACGACCAGGCAGCGCGCGACCAAGAAGAAGGTGACCCAGGGGCCGTCTGTGAAGAGTTCGTTGCCGGTCTCCCCGAGAGCGTCCCACCGCCTCAAGCACTTCACGTCCCTTACGATCTCCTCGCCGAGCTCGCGCAGAAGGTGAGCGTCGACGAGTGGATCGAGACCTACGAGTTACATCGCGAGCCTGCTCGCTAGAGCGGGTTCGTGTATCAGCGCTTGCGCCGCCTGCGCCTGCGCCTTCGTCGCTTGTTCTTGTTCTTCGCGGCCTCTTCGGCAGCGGCTGCTTCCTGCGCTTCCAGCTCTGCTTGCTCAAGCGCGTTGGTCGCGAAGCGCGCGTCGAGGAGCTCCCGTAAGAGGTCGAGCTTCTCGGCCTCTTCGCGCAAGATGGAGCGGTCCGCGGGGACGACGATGACGTCGATGAGTGAGCCTTCGGAGTCTTCGGCGACGATCATCGCGCTCGGGCCGCCGCGGCCGATCGAGAACCCGCCGAGCGCCGCGACGCGGAAGCTCCCGAACTGCTCTGTGGTCCACGTTGTCGGCGTCTCCATGCGCCCGAGCACGTGCCCGGCGCGGTGCGTGATGCGACCGGGTTCGATGATGGTTTGAATCGGACCGATCGCCCATACGAACCACGCGCCGATGGCGATCGGCACGAGGATGTAGCCGATCACGCGTCGCTTCTTGCCGTCGATGGTCTCGCGCTTGCGCAACAGCAACGTGAGCAGGATCGGGATCAACGCGATGCCAAAGACGATCCCCAGCAGGTTCTTATGGTCCTCGCGCGGACACGTGATCGTGGTGGTCTTGTCTTCGGTCTCGATAAGACATGTGCCCAGCTCGACGCGCTCGTTGTCGACGACTTGCTGCGAGACGTCTTCTGGGATCGCGTACGCCGCGCACCCGCTCAAAACGCTCACGAGCAACGCGGCGGTGACGAGCGAGTGGAGGCGACGCAAGGCGTTCGTCAACGCGGGTTCGCCAGTCGCTCTTGCGCGATCATGTCCGCGATCTGGTTCGTCGGCTGCGCGGCGTTCTTCGCGCGATCGGCGATCTCCCAGATGATGTCGTAGATGCCCATCACTTGCTCACGGGTCTTCGGCTCGTCGTAGCCGGTGACCTCAGAGGCGACGTTCATCAGCCCGCCGGCGTTGATGGCGTAGTCGGGGCCGTAGATGATCCCGCGCTGAAAGAGATCATCGCCGTGGCGCGGCTCTGCGAGCTGGTTGTTGGCCGCGCCCGCGACGATCTTGCACTTGAGCTGTGGGATCGTTTGGTCGTTGAGCGCGCTGCCGAGGGCGCACGGCGCGAACACCTCACACTCGGTGCTGTAGATCGCGTCGAGCGCCACAACGGTCGCTCCGAATTCGCGCTGGGCACGTTCTGCCTTGAGCGGATCGATGTCGGCGACGATGAGCTTGGCGCCGAGCTGGTGAAGCTCTTTGCAGAGGTAGTAGCCGACGTGACCGATGCCCTGGACCGCGACGTTGAGGTCTTCGAGTGAATCGCGCGAGAGCGTGAACTTCACGAGCGCTTCGATCCCGCGTCGAACACCCAGCGCGGTGTAGGGGCTCGGATCTCCCGAGCCGCCGTGTTCTGGCTTCACGCCCGTCACGTTCTTCGTCACCGAGCGGATCACCTCCATGTCCTCGAGGCTGGTGCCGCTGTCCTCGGCGGTGATGTAGTGACCCCCGAGGTCTTCCAGGAACTGCCCGAACGCGCGGAAGAGCGCCGTGCGATCGAACTGTCCGGGCGGGCGCATGATCACGGACTTGCCGCCGCCATGCTTGATGCCGCTGATCGCCGCCTTGTACGTCATCCCGCGGGCGAGCCTCAGCGCATCCGTGATGGCCTCCGCTTCCGTGTCGTAGTGGATGAAGCGACAACCGCCGAGCGCGGGGCCGAGCCGCGAATCGTGAATCGCGATGATCGCGCGCATGCCCGTGGCCGCGTCGCGCTTAAGGTGGAGCTCACCGTAGTCGTAGTGCTCCATGGAACTAAAGACACCCATGCTTCTTCTCCGTGGTTTTCCCGGCGCGGACCATACCAAAGTCGCGGCCCGCCGGGCGCCTTCCGCTTCGCGCGTGAGGAAGATGCGAAGTTCTCGTGTTAGATCCAGGCTGTGTCGCGCTCGACCGTAACAAGACGACTCGTGCTGGCCGTTTTGTGGGTCGCGACGCTCTCGGCTTCGACCGCAGACGCGCAGCGCGGAGACGGCGTGTATCACCGCTGGGATCGCGACCTCACGCTCTCGGTCTCCGCGGGCGCGGGACTGGATCGACACGCCGGCGAGACGAGTTTCTCGGGCGTCGCCGAAGCGCGTCTACGTGTCCTCGACACCGCGGGTCCGGTCATCGCGGGCCGCTTCGGAGAACGCAGCTCGCTCTTCGTTGGCGTCGAACTGCGACCGCTCTTCCCCGCGCTCTTCTTGATCGACAAACCGATCAGCATCGAGTTTTGGGATCTCTTGGTGCAGTCGATCGGCGTTGAGCTGGGTGTCGCGTACGTCTTCGACCAGCCCCGCGGGTTCGCGTTCGCGTATGGCTTCAGCGTGGAGGTGCCGCTGGTACTGCCGTCCAAATGGTCACGCGAAGGCGCGGCCGAGGGGGTGTGGCTTCGTTTGTCCGCGCGGCGCATCAGCGCGACCCGACGACGCGCCGGCGAGGTGATCCCAGACGCGGAAGGCGAGTGGTCCGTGATGGCCCAGCTCGCCATCAAGTTTGGCCTCCACGTCGGCGCCGCCGCTTGGGAGCCGCCGCGCTACCGACGTGAGTGAGACGGTCGGCACTGGTCAGTTTTTTCGCGCTTCGCCTCCAAAATGGGACGCTCTTCGTGAGCACCGAGGTACCCATGAGCGCGATCAAAGAAACGAAAATCCGTATCCCCGCTAAGCCTCAACGTCGCGCGGCGCGGCGGCGAGGCGTTCGGGTCCCGTGCGAGGTCGTCGCCGATGGCTACCGCTTGCTCGGGACCGAGGCGATTGATCTCTCTGATGAGGGAATGCTGCTGCGGAGCGACGCGGAGATCGCGGTAGGGCAACGGGTCGACGTGAGCGTGAAGCTGCCGCGCGGCTTGTCGTGGGTCGACGTTGAAGGGGAGGTCGCCCGGGTGTTGCACAATCGCCGCGACGGGGATCGCGGACGGATGATCGGGATCCGCTTTCGCGAGGTCAGCACGGTCTCGCGCGGGATGCTCCGGGGCGCGCTTCGGAACCTCCCGGACGCGACGCCACGCCGAACGCCCTCCGAGCATCGCGGCGCGATGATCCTCCGGGTCCGCGACTAGCGGCTGCTAGAGCGACCGTGTAGACTACGTCGGGGGCGGATGGAGACGACGATCATCTTGGGCGCGGTGCTCGTCGCGACGGTCGTCGTCGAGCGAATTTACAACACGGACATCCCGAACAAGTGGGTGGTCTTGGTGTTGATCGGCGTCGTGTCGTGGAACCTCTACAGCGGTGAACCGATTCGTTTCGCGTCGGGGATCACCTTCTTCGTCGGGACGTACCTCGCGTGGCGGCACGGAGCGGTGGGAGGCGGGCTGACGAAGCTCTCACTCGGAGTGGGCGGGCTGCTTTCACTTACCGCCGCCGTTTCGGGCGTGCTGGGCTTTGCGAGCGCGGTGTTTCTCACGGCTCGTTTCATGCCTCGTTTCAAGAGCGGGGAGATGTTGGTTCCCAGTTCCGTCGTTCTCGGCCTTATGTCCGCTGTTGGCCTCGCGACCCACGCCGCGCTCTACGGTGTTTCCACGCTCCCTTAGCGGACGGGTCAGCGCGCATGCGCTTTGTCACGATCGGCGCTCCCCTCGCCGTGACAACGATGCTATTCCGCCGAAATGACCGACGGTGAGAAGAAGTCGTTTGCAGATCTCCTTGAAGAGTCGACCGTGCCCACAGAGCGGCGCTATCAGGTCGGCGATTCGGTCAGCGGGCCGATTGTTCACGTCTCCGCTGACGCGATTTTCGTCGACCTCGGTGGGCGCGGTCAGGCGGAGTACTCGCGGGTCGACTTCGACGGCGAGCCAGTGGTCGGCGAGACCATCAAGGGCGTCGTCCTGGCGGCCGATCGCGACGGCTCCGTAAAGATCGGCAAGGCGCTCTCCCGCGGGATGAGCCTCGAGCAGCTGATGGACGCGATGGAGCAGAAGACCGCCGTTCAAGGCAAGGTGAGCGGCGTGAACCGCGGCGGCGTCAGCGTCGACCTGGGTGGCCTGCGCGCCTTCTGTCCGATGTCGCAGCTCGACGTGAACTTCGTACGCGACGCGAGCGTGTTCCTTCAGCAGACCCACAGCTTTCACATCACGAAGGTCGAAGAGGGCGGCAAGAACGTCGTTCTCTCGCGTCGCTCGATCCTCGAGATCGAACAGCGGGCCGAACGCGAAAAGCTCGTCTCGGCGATCACGCCAGGGTCAACGCTCGACGGCAAGATCGCGAGCGTCCGCGACTTCGGGGCGTTCGTGGACATCGGTGGCGGCATTCAGGGTCTCATCCCGACCCGCGAGCTCAGCCACGATCGACGTCGCCCCGACAGCGTCGTCTCCGTTGGGGATCTGGTTCGCGTGCAGGTGCTCAGCATCGAGAAGGACGACAAGAAGGGCCAGCGCGTCACGCTCTCGCTGAAGGCGCTCGCTGCGGACCCGTGGGACGCGGTCGCCGCGGTCGCGCCGATCGGTCAGGTCGTTGGCGGGGTCGTCCGCAAGCTCATGGACTTCGGCGCGTTCGTCGAGCTCCGCCCGGGCGTCGAGGGGCTGCTCCACGTCTCTGAGCTCGGCGGAGGCGGCAAGCACCCGTCCGCGTTCCTCTCTGTTGGTCAGCCGATCACGGTCGTCGTTCAGTCTGTCGATCGCGGAAAGAAGCGCATCTCGCTCGCCCCTGCTCCTGAGAACGCGGCGGTCGGTGCCACCGTGACGCGCAAGACGGTCGCGGCGGGGTCGGTGGTCGAGGCCGAGATCGTGGAGCACGCCCGCTTCGGCGTCTTCGCGCAGATCGAGGGCGCCACCGGTCGCTCGGGCCGTGGGCTTATCCCGACCGCGGAGCTGGATGTCCCCCACGGGACCGACCTCCGTCGCGAGTTCCCGGTCGGCGCGAAGGTGAAGTGCAAGGTCTTGCAGACCGGCGACCGGATCCGCTTGAGCATCAAGGCGGCGAAGGCCGACGAGACGCGCGCGGAGTACCTCGCGTTCCAAGAGCGTCAGGGAAGCACCAACATGGGCACCTTCGGCGACCTGTTGAAGAAGAAGCTCGGCAAGTAGCGCGCTAGCAGCCTGCTAGCGCGGCAGCTCGAAGATCGAGAGGACCGGCACGTGATCGCTCACGAGCCGTTCGTAGTTCAGGTTCTCTTCTTCGAGGTGAATGATCTCGGTCGTCCCCGCCCCGTACTCGTCGAGCGCGCTCGTCGTGACCAAGATGTGGTCTAGGACGCGCGGGAAGGGCAGGAACGAGAAGTCCCGGGACTCTTCTTCCTCGCGCGTAAGGAACCGGTACCGCTCAGGTGCGTCGAGGATGGGGCCGAATACGTTGAGCTCGTCAACGTCGAGGATCTCGTCGTTGTAGTCGCCGACGATCACGATGTCCTCCTCGACCTCAGTCGCTTCCCGGCAGTAGGCATCGAGCCGCTCGATCGCGCGGATGCGGCGGAGACGACTCGGCTCGTCGCCGCCCGCTTTGAGGTGAACGACGATGAACGTGAAGTCGAAGAGCACCTCACCATCGTCGCCCAGCACTTCGACGTTCGCCTTGAGCGGCGATCGCGGAAACGCGTTCCGGTCGTCGGCGAAGAGCCGCTCGACGTCGTCGACGACGAGCGCGTTGCTGTGGATGAGCCCAACGCGGGTGAAGCCATCGTCGCCAAACGAGATGTAGCCGGTGTGGTCGGGCAAGACGCTCACCAACCGCTCGAACTCGCGCACGTTTCCGATCTCTTGGAGGCCGAGCAGATCGATGCGTTCGTTCGCGATGAAGTCGACGATCCCCGAGACGGTCCGGGCGTGCTTCGGGAACCGCTCGACGTTCCAGGTGGCGACACGCAGACCGCCCGCGGGAGGCGCGGGAGGGAGCGGAGCCGGACCCGTGTCGTTCGTGATGAACGGGAGGTTGTCGTTCGGGTCTTTTCGCGTGCTGCATCCCCACGACGTCAGCGCGAGCCACGAGGTGACCGCGGTCATGATCACGAGGGAGAGCAAGCGGAGAACCGAGCGGACTCTCATCGCGGCGACCGTACCACTCCTGTCGCGCGCGCTGCGCGTCCCGAGCGCGTTCGGAGCCCTTTCTGCGAATCCAGTTGCCGCGCATCATGTTTTTGCGGAAGCATCTGTACGTTGTGAAACACGATGTCACGCACGCCCCGAGCTTCGCGATGCTCCGGGTCGATCTGGAGCCAGGCGAACGACTCGTGTCCGAAGCGGGCGCCATGGTGGCGCGTAGCCCAGACGTGAACCTGCGCGCGAGCGTGACGGTCGCCCGCAAGCCTGGGCTCTTGTCGAAGCTGATGGCGCTCTTGGTCGCCGTCGTCCGTAAGCTGGTCGCGAACGAGACGTTCTTCGTGACGCACTACAGCGCGCCCCAAGGTGGCGCGGTCTGGTTGGCGCCTGGTACCGCCGGAAGCGTTGCGCGTCGTGACCTGCAAGGAGAGGCGATCACGCTCAGCACGGGCGCCTATCTCGCGAGCAGCGGAGACGTCGAGGTTCGGCTTCGCTTCGGCGGGTGGCGCGCGATCTTCGCTGAAGAAGGGCTCTTCTTTCTGACCGTCAGCGGCACAGGATCGATCTGGTACACGACCTTCGGCGGCGGCCATGTGGTCGAGGTCAAGGACACGTTCGTGGTCGACACGGGTCACTTGGTCGGCTGGGAAGGTGACCTCACGTTCGATGTCCGCAACGCAGGCGGAGGCGTCGTCGGCTTCTTGGCGTCAGGCGAAGGTCTGGTCTGCGAGTTTCGCGGGCGAGGGAAGGTCTACCTGCAGTCACGCAACGTGCTCGCGCTCGCGGACTGGCTCACCCCGCTCCTGCCGAGCAGCTCATGAGGCGCGCACCTCTGACGATGTCGCTCTTCCTCTTGGCGTGCGGACCAGGCAACTGCATTGGCAACTGTCTCGCGGTCGACCCCGTTGTTGTGCCCGAGGTGACGCCGGTGCCCGAGGTCACGCCCGAGCCCCAGCCCGAGCCCCAGCCCGAGCCGGTCCGACAACCGACCGGGACAACGTCGGCGCTGCCCACGACGACCCTCGCGTCGCTCCCCTTGATGCCTGGCACCGAAGAGCTGACCGCGCGCGAAGGCGGCCGCTCGTTTCGGGTGGAGGCCGAGCTCAACGACGCCATGCACTTCTACGAACGCCAGATGCGCGAGGATGGCTGGACGCCCGCTTCGCCGCCGGTTCGTACGGGAGAACACGCGTTGCTTCGGTACGCTCGTGGAGACGAGCAGGCGACCGTGACACTGACCGAGTCTGAAGGCGGACTTGTAGGTCAGCTCTGGGACCACTGAGCTCGAACGAGGCGCGGCGTCTTGGCTAGGCATTTGCACCCGTATTGGGTGCCCTTGCCCGACGCCCCGGAAAGCGGAGGTTTTTTGGCCATCGTGCTACGGTAAACGGCTTCGCTGTGCCCGCTCTGAACGTACCTCAGAACCGATTCAAACGTCTGATATTCCTCACTTTTTGGGGTGTCGTGGGCAGCGTTTTGCTTATGGTCGGCGCGACGCAGACCGCGTGGGGACGGGAGCGGATCCGTGACCTCGCGGTCACAGCCATTCACGATCAACTGGGCCTTCAGGCCGTCTTTTCACAGGTCGCGGTCGACCTGGAAGCCTTCCCGCCAAGTCTGACGATTCGCGCGGAGGGAATCATCTTGGACGATCCTGTCTACGGACGCTTCGTCGAAGCCCGCGCGCTTCGCATTGAGCCATCGCTCTCGGCGCTCGTTCAAGGAGAGGTCGACCTCGCGCGGATCGAGATTGACCAACCGATCATTCACCTCGTCGTGCGGGACGGAGAGCTCCTGAACCTGCCGCGACCAGCGACCTCGAGCGACGGTCCAGTCGACCTCCCGTTTGAGACGATCGCGATCAGCGACGGCACGCTCTTGGTCGACGCGCAGCCGCTCGTGAACGGTGAGCTCAACGGCCTCGACCTCACGCTTCGAGCGCGCGAAGGCGACGCGGGTTTCAACGACGTGCTGGACATCGAAGGCGGCGCCATGGGCGGCGAGGTTCAGCACGCGATGGGGACCGAGACCGTCGAGCGCTTCGTCGCGGACCTGAGCATCGTTATCGGCGACGGGATTGATGTTCACGAAGCGGCGCTCTACACCGAGCACCTGCGGGTGGGGCTCCGTGACGGGCGCTTGTCGCTCCCGTTCAGTGAGGAAACCTGGCAGAGCGCGGCATCGGTCGCGGTCGACCTGGGTCATCTGGATCAGCTCCCGCACGGTTTCGAGATCCCGGAGCTCGAGGGCTGGGTGGAGGTCCACGCGACGTTGCGAGGAAGCGCCGAGGGGCCGGTCGCCGAGGGGACTGTTCGTCTCGACCGCGCGAAGATCATCGACACGTACTTGATCGGCGAGACCGCGGAGCTGGTCGTGAGCGCGGACAAGTCGGGGATCCGGATCCGCGAGGGCAGCTACGTCGATCTCATTCGCAATGGCGGACGGGTCGGCCTACAGGGTTCGCTCGACCTCGACGAGGAGCGCGGGTTCCCGGTCGACCTTCAGATTGACCTCACCAACTTTGAGTTCGCCACGCTGATGGCGCAGATCGACGTGAGCGACAACGCGATCATTACGTGGCTCTTCAACGGGGGCGGCCGCCTGAGCGGCACGCTCTCTCCTTTCCACGTCCGTGGTCCGATCGACGTCCGCACGACCGACATGATGATCAGCCAGGATGGTCACCGTGATGGTCCCCGCAGTCGCGTGATCAGCGTTCCCCGCGCGCGCCTGACCGCGGACTGGAGCATCATGGAGGACGGGATGCGCTTCAACCGCGTGGTCGCGGACACCGACCACAGCCGGATCCTCGGCGACATCTTCCTGAGCTTCTCGACGACGGTGCACGTCGACGCGCGCTCAGAAGACATCGACGCGCGCGACATCACGCCGCTCGTGAACTTCCCGGTGGCCGGACACGGACCGGTCCGCGTGGTGGTCTCCGGTGACTACTCGCTCCCAGACGTTCGAGGTCACGCGCAGATCTACGACTTCACGTTTGACGGGTTCCCGCTCGGCGACATCGAGACAGACTTCGAGCTCGCCAAGGGTGGCAACGCCGTCTTCTTCTCGGACGCGCGCGCGGTCAAGCGCCAGAGCCGCTACAGCACTCGCGATCTCTTGATCGACTTCAGCGACTCGAGGGTCGAGGTGACCGGGCGGATGAACACCTCGCGGTTGACGATGGCGGACCTCTATCATGTGTTCAACTACGAGGGAGACCAGCGCTTCGAGCCGTACCAAGCGATCGGGAACGGGAGCGTCGCGATCCGCTACACCTACGGCTTCCCGCGCGACATCCCGAACACGGGCACGCTCGATGCGGATATCGATCTCCGGATCGCGTCCGCGAACTTCACCGGCTTCGAGTTCGACGGCGGTCGCTTCTCCGGGAAGTGGCACTGGTTCGATTGGCGCCGCGGGACCGACGGTGGCGTGCTCGATATCGAGCAGTTCGCGCTGCGCAAGGGTGAGGGGACGGTCGCGATCACTGGGCGCATGACCGAGGGCAGCAACCTCGACCTTAACGTCGCCGCGGACCAGATCGCGTTTCGCGACACCGAAGGGTTGGGCGACCGTTTCCCCGACCTCGCCGGGAGCTACACCGTGTTGGGTCACGTCCAAGGGACCGCGAGCGTCCCGCGCGCGCACATGGACATCGGTTTCTCAGGCGTCAGCTACGATGGGGCCCAGCTCGGCGATGGCCGGCTCTACGTTCGCCTCACGGATCGCGGTGACCCATGGATCCGACAAACCGCGCGTTGGGACGCCGACGCGCCGCCGGATGACGCAGAGTGCCCGCGGGGACGGCTCGGCTTGGCGCGAAATCGATGGGCCGCGGATCCACCGTTGCGCACCGTGGAGGGTCTGCTGCCCGCGCTCGATCGCCCGATGGCGTTCGTGATGTGCGGGTCGGGAATGGGCGGTCAGCTCGATGTGGATCTCGCGATCGGGCGAACCGCGGTGTTCCCGATCCGCGGGGTGATCGATTTTAACGAGCTCTCGCTCGCGCCGATCCTCGCGCGGTACGTGGGACGGGACCAAGAGATCGATGGCGAGCTGGACGGCCGGATCGCGCTGACCGGCGGCGCGATGACGAACCCGGACAGCCTCTCGGGGAGCGTCAGCCTGCGCTCGCTCAAGCTCGGGAACGACGCGATCGAGATCGAAAACGATGGCGCCATCCAGGTGGACCTGACGCGAGGCCGCTTTGAGGTCGCGCGCGGGGTGCTGCGCGGACCGGGGTCGAACCTGCGCCTCACGGGCGGAGGGTCATCGCGAAGCGGCCTCGGGCTACGCGTCGACGGCGCGGTGGATCTCGGGCTCCTCGCCACGGTGACCGACAGCTTCACGCGCGTGCGCGGTCGAGCGAACTTGCAGCTGAACGTGACAGGCGATCTTGAGGCGCCGGAGGTGTTCGGTGAGGCGCGCGTGCGGGGCGGGGCCTTCCGTTTCGCGAGCGTGCCGCTGCCTTTCGAGGACATGAACGGACGGGCGACCTTTGATTCGCGCCGCATCACGCTCGACAACTTCCGCGCACGGGTCGGGGGCGGTGACGTCGCGCTGGCTGGCTTCGCGACGATCGCCGGACGCGGGGTCTCGCACTACGAGGTCGACATCGACGCGCGCGACGTCGCGTTCTCGCCGGAAGACGGCATCGAGGTCGGGCTTGGTGCGCAGGCGGAGCTCGCCTGGTCCGAGGGTGAGAGGTTGCCGCTGCTTCGCGGACAGGTTCGCCTCGACCGCGTCCGCTACTCGCGCGAGATGTCGCTCTCGCCGACCATCGGCGAACTCTACCGGCCCGCGCGCGCCGAGGTGGACCGCTATGATCCCGACGGCGACAACCTCGCGGTGGATCTTCAGATCATCGACCGCGCGCCGATCCGCGTCGACAACAATATGGTCGACGCTGACGTGCGTATCGACGACAGCGAGCGTCCCTTCCGCGTCGTCGGGACCGATCAGCGCTTCGGGGTGCTCGGTAACTTGAGCGTCCCTCGGGGCACGGTCCGGTTCCGGAACACCGAGCTCGACGTGCGCAGCGGCATCATTCGCTTTGATGACGAGACGCGCGTGAACCCGAACTTCGATGTCCGGACGGAAGCGGAGATCCGGCGCAATCAGGACCTGACCGCGGCGAGCTGGCGGATCGAGCTTCGCGCGCATGGTGACCTCGACGGCTTTCAACTGGACGCCTCCAGCACGCCGCAGATGACGCAGCAGGACATCGCGCTCTTGCTCACTGTCGGGATGACGACGAGCGAGGCGCAGCAGCTCCAGGCGGGGGACTTCGGCGGTCACGCGCTGGAAGCGCTCGGCGAGATCACGGGCGTCAACCGGGAGGTGCGTGACGCCCTCGTGGTGATCGACGACATCGCGATTCGTAATGTGTACTCGCCGACGACGAACCGACCTGAGCCGCAGCTGACGATCGGAAAGCGGATCGCGGACCGGGTTCGGCTCTCCGCGTCGACGGGCCTGACCGGCGAGAACCGCTCGTTCCAAACCGGCGTAGAGTGGCAGCTCGGTGAGCAGACCAGCGTTCAGGCGAGCTACAACAACGTGAACCGCGAGAGCTCTTCTTCGTTCGGTAACCTCGGGCTCGACTTTCGATGGCGGCTCGAGTTCGAGTGAGCTTGTTCTCTTGTGGTCCTTTTCGAAGACCCCTCGCCTTCTACAGCTCACCCCAAACGTTCGCTTTGCTCCGCTCTCGCTTCCTTGAGTTCGCCTTCGACGTGCGTACTTTTGCTTCAGCGAGGGAGGGTGACGTGTCCGGGGACGTGAACCTCGCGTAGACCCGCGGCGCTGGGGCCGAAGGGGCGCATCGCGCCGACTTGGTAGACACCTGGCCGGAGCGCGCGGAAGTGGGCGTCTTCGTTTGGCGCGACCCATCCGATCGCGGTCCCGCCGACCACAACGATCATGCGGGAGGCGCCGCGGTTGCGAACGAGGAGCCCTTCACGAGGCGTGACGGGTTGAACGAAGCCAGGCGCCAGCGAGCGCTCCCGACGAACGCGCGCGAGGAGCGCGTTGGAGAGAAAGGTGCCGCTCGTGCTTCGCTGAGGGAGAACGGGAGAGTCGACGTGATCGGCGCGAAGGCCGCGTCGCGGAAGGGTCGCCGCGAGATCTGCGGTACGCGTCATCCACCACACTCCGACGCGGAATTTCTTGGGCGTGACGCCTTCGACGCAGCGGCTGAGCAGCTCGTCGGTTGACGCGTTCACCCATTCCGCGACGAGTCGACACACGAGGTCGCCAGGATCGCCGAGGCGCGGAGGCTCAGGCTGTCTGCCTTGACCCCGGATCCAGACGAAGGGAGTGCGAACGTGATGCGTGGGTTCGAAGCGCGGCCGTCCGCCCTCGAACCAGTGCGCGAGCTGTCCGGGCCCGAGCGGACGTCCACCTTCATCATTGAAGAGGTAGGCTCCTGGTTGATCGCGGCGGAGCCGAACTTGGGTGCCATCGGCGAAGGGCCAACCTTGGCCAACGAAGCGCGCGCGCAGGCGGTCGTTGGAGACGATGAGCTGAAGCTCCGAGGTCGGCGACGGGATCCGCGGGTTGTAATCGCCGAGGCTCCTCGGGATCGCCATCGTCACGCGGTACATCACCCGACGAACAGGAGTGTCGGTTTCGCTGTTGTACCCGTAGTCGTCCACGAAGGCGGGCGCGACGGAACGTGTCGACTCGGTCACCCGTTGCTGATCGGGCGGCAGCGGCGCATAGACCGTCTCTGGTGGCGGCGGATCCTCCGGTCCCGAAAAAAGGTCGGCGGGCGGTTCCAGATCGGGCGGCGGCGGCGGCGGGTCCCCGCAGCCCAGGGTCGCGATGACGATCATGACGAGAACGCACGCCCGCGTTGGGTTGAGCGCGCGTCTCATGGGCTCAGGTTCGCTCAGAACTCGAAGACGACTTGGCCGCCCGGGTCCTGCCCAAGCTCCGTTTCATCTCGGAAGAAGAACCAGTAGGTCGCGAAGCCCGCGCCCGCGAGAACGACCGCGGCGATCGTCCAGAACCACCACTTGGTCGCGACCGAGCCACCAGAACCGTCATCGTCCCCTTGGTTGTTGGAGGCGAAGGGAGACTCGTCGACCAGCGGGTCGCCAGTCAGCGGTGCGCGGCCATCGCTCTGGGCTTGCGCACCGCCAGTTCCTGCTCCGGTTCGGGGGCGTACGTGCAGAGAGTTTTGCAACGCGCCTTCGACGAGCTGCTTCACCGCGGCCTCAAGTTGGAGAACTTCGCGCGGCGCGTCGCCCTCGCCACGGAGAAGTCGCCGACCGGACGCCACGTCGAACATGGAGAGCTCGAGGTGAACGTTCTCGGGGGAGTCCGCGTAGGTGACACGAATGACGCCGATCTTGTCGAGGGCGAGGATACGGGCGACCTCGGAAACGGAACCATCGGTGCTCTGGAGATCGTCGCCAGCGATCGCGGCGACCTGATCCGCCAGACCCTCTCCCGACTCGTTGTCCATCATGTAGGCGTTTACGGACTCGGACCCGCGCCGAATGCGAAGGGTCTGAACGAACGGGGTCGCGCCTGGCCGCGATACGCGCACGACGTGCTCGCCCGGCGGAAGATCGGAAACAACGAGCGGGGTACGTCCGCGCGCGAGGAAGTCGACGTAAGCGATCGCGCCTTCCGGTTCCGAAGCGATCTCGATCGAGACTGTGCGGCGGCGGCTTGGCGCGGCGGCCTCGTACTTCGCGATCACGTCCGGGTTGAAGACGTTGGGATCGGGGATGAGCTGGGGGACCTGCACGTGGAGACGGGAGAACACCCGGCGCGCTTCACGCTCGCGGCCCTCGAACACCAACGAGGCACCCAGGAACATCAAGGCGTCTCCGAGATCGCTCGGGTCCTCAAGACCATCCGCGGCTGCGTCGAAGTCTTCGACTGCTTGTTCGAGCACTTCGATCGCGCGATCAAGCTGAAGCTCGAGGTAGGCCATGCGGCCCGCGTCGAGACGCTCGCGGGCGCGCGTGAGTCGGACGAGCGTCTCGTCGCTGTACCCAAGGTAGATCTGGTCTGGACCTTGCCAGTTGACGCCCTCAACACGCCGAAGGGAAGCGCGCGCGGCGGCTCCCACCCGGGCCGCGATGCCCTCGAGTTCGGGCTCGACCGCGACCGCGACCATGTACACGCGAGTGCCAGCGCCATCGCTCGACGCCGGAGCAGCCTGGCGTTGCGCCGGTGGGTCGGCCTCCGCCATGTCTCCGCTGTCGTCGACACTGTCGCCCACGCTCTCATCCGGAACCTCGTCGGTCACGGTCTGCGGTGGGGGCTCTTCCTCGATCCGCCGAATTTCGACGGGAGGACCAAAGCCATCCGGCATGTCCTGCGCATGCGCGGTCGTCGCGACGGCACAGGCAAAAAGAGTGAGGCAAAAGAAGCGGAGCGAGAAGTCGGTCACGTACGGTCGATCCCTTAGCGGAATTAGAAAAGCCCTCGGCGTGGAAGCCGAGAGCGTATCGCATTCTGTGAGCGTGGATCGCCCGCAAAACGTGGACAGGGTGATGTCCTAACGATCGAGGTCCTTTCGGAGCCTCGCGAAGGTGGGGTCGTCGGCAATGGTCGCGCGAAGGGTCGCTTCCACATCCGCTCGGGCATCCGCGCTCAAGCCTTGAATGCTTGGGTTTTGGAGAGCTCTTTGAACGAGCTCCTCCATGGCCGTGTCCGCGTCGATTTCACCCGACTGGAGTCGATTCGCGATGGCCTCGGCCCCACTGGCCGGAGCTGCTGAGGCGTCTGTCGAGGAGGCGGCTGTTGCTTCCGCACCTTCGGATGCCTTGATGGCATCCGAGAAGCCGCCTTTTTCACCTTTGTTGGCCTGGCCAACAGGTGTTGTGGGAGGAATGGGTGGTTTTCCCCCCGGGGGTTTGATTGGGGAAGTCATGCCCTTGTCCTGTGCGCAGGGTATCCAATCCGGACAACCCTTCGCAAGCACGCGAGCGACGAGCGCGAGGGCGCGCTCATCGGCCTAGCGCACGTTGTTGATGACTGACTTCGCCGTGTCGTGGCGCGCCTTCAACACGTTGGAGATGGTGCTGAACTGACGCTGCTCCATCGAGATCTGCTGCTGCAGCTCGATGAGTTCCATCGTCTGGTCCTGGGACTTGCTGAGGGCGTCATCCATCGAGCTCGGGCTGGAGTCGGACCCACTTGCGCCTGGCGCTTCTGGAGACCCCGAAGAGCTTCCTGCGCCGCCTCCCGTTCGTGCGCCGCGAATGGCGGCGGTGATCGCCGATCCGCCTGGCAGGAATCCAGCGGCGCTCTCGACACCACTCAAGAGCGCGGAGGCGCCGTCCGCCAAGACCTCGCGAAACTGTGCGGAAGCAGGAGGAGGGGTGCGGCGGGGCGAAGTGGTTTCAACGCTAACGTCGAGGCGGGGAGGGTGTACGCGGATGGTCATGAACTGGCCTTTCAGAGCTGCTTCAGAGGGGCTGAGTGAAGACGCGCCGGGTGGCGGCGCCGAAAAACGCCGTCGGGGCGTGATTCAGTGGGTCCTCGACCATTCGACTCACACGTTGTGCTGAACTTGACATTCCACCTGGGCCTTACCCATATATAGATTATCGTTGAGTTATTCGGCGCTCTTGAGCGTCAAAACGGCGAAGCCCGCAGATTTTCTGCCCAACGGTTCCACGATCCCCCCAGCGATCTCCGTGACGACCAAAGCCCAACTCCTGAGCACCGGTGAAATGGCGCGCCTCTCCGGCAGCACCCTTCGCACCGTGCGTTTCTATGAGCAGGAGGGGCTGATTCAGCACGCCCAACGCTCTTGTGGAGGTCACCGAAAGTTCCCGCAGTCCGAGCTGCGCAAACTGAAGCTGGCGCTCGACCTTCGCGAAGCCGGCATGTCTGTTCAAGACGTGAAGCAGCTCTTTGAGTTGAAGTCCCGTTGCGACAACCCTCCCGAGGCGAGCCAACGCATGCGAGCGCTCCTCTCCGATCAGATCGACGAGATGCAGGTTCGCATCGCGCGCCTCCGTCGTCTGCGCGAAGAGCTCTCAAGCATGGTCTCGATGCTCGGCGAGTGTAATGACTGCGAAGGCGTGCTCTTCCGAAAGAAGCAGTGCGGCGACTGTGACGTGCTCGGAGAGCCAGAGCTTCCGCGCGCGATCATGGTGCTCTGGGGCGATCGCAAGACACAGCTCACGAAGAAAAAGAAGTAGCGCAACCGTTTCGCTTCAACGCGATCCCGTTTCCCGAACGCGCGCCTGACCCCTACAATCAGACCTGTGCAAGACGATGTGCAGGAAGAAGAAGCGAAGCAGCTCGCGCCGCTGACTGAAGACGAGCTCGCGGACCTCCCGGTGTTCCCGCTGCCGCGGGTCGTCTTCTTCCCGGGCTCGCTTTTGCCGCTCCACATTTTTGAGATGCGCTACCGGCAGATGATCGAGGACTGCGTCACGAAGGGGCCGCGCGCCATGGTGGTCGCGATGCTCGACGAGGAGACGCTTCATCATCAAGACACGCCGCCGTCCTTTCACTCCCTCGCGGGAGCGGGGCGCATCATCGCTCATGAGGCGAGGCCGGATGGGACCCACGACATCGTGCTCCAAGGGCTTCATCGCGTGCACGTGACCGAGCACGACTCTGGTCGGCTCTATCGCCGCGCTCAGGCCAAGGTCCTCGCGAACCTCGGGACGTGTAAACCGTCTGACGTCTCCGTCCTCCTCGCGTGCGCCAACCACATCTCTCACGCGGTTCGAAAACGCCACCCTGGCTTCGAGCTTGGCGTGGACGCGACGAGCCCACCCTCGCTGATCGCTGACGCAATCGCTGACCGACTGGTCGCGGATCCGGGCGCGCGTCAGGCGATCTTGGAAGCGACGGATGTCGCCGAGCGAATCCCGCTGACCACGAATTCGTTGTCCGAGCTGATGTCGATGCTCGCGGGAGACGACCTCTCCTAACGCACCCGGGGGAGCGAAGCGCCGCTCCTTTTGGCGGCCCCCCACTCACTGAAGTCTTTGCGTCATGCAGACTCGTCTCTCATTCTGTGGGGGTATGTGGAGCGGCGGAACAGGAGCGCACCTGAGCGACCTGGAGCAGAGCCTCTTGCGTCGTGCAGTGGACCTCGCGCGGGGTAGCGGGTCGAAGCGTCGCGCGCCTCGGTTGCAGCTGCTCAGCGATCACGATCTGCATGACAAGGTCCGCACGATCTACGCGCGTTGGTCGCGCCACTACCGGGAGCGCCCGAACACGATCATCCGATTCGGAACACAAGAGCGGATCGCCGCGGAGGTCGACCAGCTGAAGCTCACGAGGGTCGCGGAGGTTGACGCCTTCGTTCACGACGGAACGTTCGCGCTCGGCATGTACGCGCCGGTCAATGACTTTGTGGACTACACCGACCTGATCGCGCGCACTCGGATCCTTCGCCGACGATCGTTTCCGGAGTGGCTCGAGCTCACCAACTTGATCGGCCACATCTACGTCAACGAGTACGAGCCCAACGCGCTTCACGCCTTCGCGGTTTCGCTCTCCGGTTTCGCGACTCATCACACCTTCGATGTGCCGAGACAGCGCGAGGTGAGGCAACAAGTCATCCGCTTGTATCGCGAGGTGATGGCCAGCAATCCGCAGGCCGACGGCACGCTGCACAACTGGGGAGTGCAGCTGGCTCGCCTCGCGCGGCTCTGTGATGACGTGACCGAGCGAAGAGAGATCCACGAGCGCGCGATCGCCAAGTATCGTGAAGCGTTCGAGCTCAACCAAGCGCGCACCGATTCGCTCCACAATGTGAACAGCGAGCTGCTCGAGATCGCGCTTCTGCCGGGCCTCTCCGCGCAAGAACGGGAGCTGCGTTACGACTCCGCGATTCGCGTCTGCCAACAGGTCCTCGCGCTCGACCCCAACGCCAGCAGCTCGCTTCATGATTGGGCGTACGCGCTCGGCGAGAAGAAAGAGCTCCCGCACATCAGCACGGCGCGCGCGGCGCAACTCTCCCGCGAGGCGTACGAAGTATACGAGCGCGCGCTCTTGGTCGATCCCCACCCCGAGACGCTCAAGAGCGCCGGGTGCGAGCTTCACGATCTCGCCGGCCTGACCGAAGAGCCTTCCGAGAAACGCTTGATTCGGCTCCGTGCGCTCGCGAAATTTGAAGACGCCGCGGTCGCGATCCGCGCGAGGCCGACGGCCGCGGATGAAGCGAGCGTTCACCGCTGGATCGGTCTCGAGAACTCACTGCTCGCGGAGCTCAGCGACGATGAAGAAGAGCGCGCCCGTCGCCACGCCGCGGTCGCCGCCTTTCAGGTCGCGATCGATGTCGGCGGGGACGACGTCACCATCCTCTCGAGCTTGAGCTCAGAGCTCTGCGCGCTCGCGACTGTGCTCAGTCCGGAAGAGGCGCGCGAGAAGCTCCTCTTGGTCATGGACATCGAGCGGCGCCACGCCGCGGCGCTCGGGCTCCCCGAAGAGGCGATGTACAACCGCGCGTGCATGCTCGCGCGGCTCGGCCGAAACGAAGAGGCGCTCACCTCGCTCTCGGTCGTGCTCGAACACGCGCAGATCGACGCGGAGTTCGTCGCGCAAGATGACGACTGGGATCCGCTCCGGAACGACCCGCGCTTCATCACGCTGATCAACGAGTACACGTGACGCAGCCGCCCGGGTTTGACGAGACGAACGCATGGTGAAGCTGGTTGTCTGTGCCGTCTTCGCGTTCAGCCTGACGTTCTGGGTTGTCGGCAAAGCGATCCACGCGATCGCGAACAAGCAGAAGTACCGCCTCGGATACTTGGACGGTGGGCAGTTCTTCCACAACAAGGAGGTCGACCCGCGCTGGATGCTCCTGCTCGCGGGGGTCTACTTCACGGTCATCTGCGCGTTGGTCGCGTGGCCGCTGGGCCTCTACGAGTAGGTCGCCGAGTCCGCTTGGGCTGGAACCGATGATCGCCGATCGCGCGGGGGCACACACGCGGTCTTGGAGGGTTATCGGCGTCGCCAGGTGACGTCTTCCTCGCGGAAGTAGCAGGCGCGTCGCGACGCCGCCGAGTGGGACGCACGGGAGAGCACGGCGTCCACATCGGTCTGGTCGGCCTCGCCGCAGTCGCACGCACGGCTGCAGACGATCTTCGTCGCCGTCAGTCGATGTACCGTCGGGCGCCCGTCGACGGGGTGAGCGTTGAGTCGCCCAAGGGTCCGGTCGCCGGAGACCTGAAACGCGAGGACGCCTTGAACGCGATCGAAGCCGCGATAAAACCGGACCGCGATCGATCTCCCTTCGCCGGTCACCAACGCGATGACGATGTCACCTTGCTCATCGAGCACGCGGTACGCCGCCATGAGCGGTTCCGCCGTGAGCTCCCGAGAGCGCGTAACCGTTCCGTCGCGGCTCACCTCCGCGGCGTAGATCTTGTGCCGCGTCCCACGCTCATGGGCGCAGGCGCGAACCGCGTCGTACATGCGTCCACGTCGCTGGTAGACGCAGCGATCGAACGTTGTGTAGGTGAGCCCAAGGTACTGCGTGAACCCTCCCGACGGGCTCGGCTCGCGCAGTCCGGTGGTGAACCGCGCGCGGCTCGGGATCGCGTATGGGTGGTTCGCGAGAAACGCGTCGGCTTGCGCGGCGGTGAACGAGGCGGCGCGCTTCAGTCCGTCGCGTCGCTCCGCGAGCACCTGGTCGCTCGGAGGTGGGGTCAGCGCGTCGAGGTCGTCGCGGACAAAGCGCAGCGAGGTCGAGACTGCGTAAGGGGTTTGCACCGTGTCACAGCGGCGGCGGCGAGCCTCTTGCGCGAAGCGTCGCGCCGCGTCTTGTGGGTCGCGAGGGGGGCGACAGCGACAACCTGCTTCGCACGCCAAGCTCTCGCTCACGAGCTGCCCTTGCTCGTCCCGGGCGAGTCGAACGTAGCGACGGGCGGCGTCGGAGAGGCGTGAGTGAAAGCGGGTGACGCGCTGCGCCGTCCGACCGTTGTACACCTCGAGATGTTTGGGGAGGAACTGCTCGTCGGCGTCGTCGTGTCCCGCGAACGGTTCTTCGAAGAGCACCAGCGGATCGCTTCCATCGTCTTGGTCGAGGAGATGAAAGCGCAGCTCCCGGGGGCGCCGGTCTAAGTTGTGATCAAAAGGTAGGTGGTGTGCCGTTCGAACGACGCGACCGGCTGCGTCCACGTGCACATACAGGAAGTGGGTCCACACGCGATCCGAGTCTCGACAGTCCCGTCGGGAGTTACCGCGGGCGACACAGTCCGCTTGGGCGGTGTGTCGCATGAAGAGGTAGAGCCGCTTGCTGCCATCGGCTCGCGTTCGCGTGACCAAGTCGAGCAGCTCGGGAGCGAGCGGAGGCGCGAGGATCTGCGCGTAGACCGTCCGCGCCTGATCGCCCGTGAGCCCCGTCGCCTCTGCGAACGCGGCGTTACGGCGTCGCTCGCTCGCCTCGATCGCCTCGCGTCGCGCTTGGGACTTGGTCGTCAGAGGAATCGACAAAAGGACCGCGACAATGGCGATGGTCGACGTCAGTGAACGCATCCCTCAAGGATGCCCGCCCCTGCTCACGTTGACGACTCGCGCGGAGCGCGCATCCGCCGTACGGCTAATCGATTGGAATCACGCCTGAAAGCCGACGCCTGCGAAACGCCGCGTGGTCGCTACTCGCGGCTCAGAGCGGCGTCCACCAGGGATCCAGGTCAGGTTCGGGGAGGTCCCGGCGCAGCGCATAAGCGGTTCGCAACCGGTGACCGAAGCGCCGCTGGGCCCGGTGGTAGAGCGCGTCGTCGCCGCGTGGTTTGAACTCGCCGATCTCGCCGAGCGCCTCGAGGTGCGGTGACGCGATCAGCGCGCGCATCGCGTTCGCGGTGATCGTGCCGACCGAGAGACGCCGAAGGGAGCGCGCGTTCGCGGACCCGGCAAGCGCGATCAGCGCGTCCTGGGAAGAACCTCCGCCGCCTCCCTCCGCCGCGATCTCGCGAACTCTGTTGAGGTGCGGCATCTCTGCGATCGCGAACACCGGCAGTCCGCGGAGCTTTTTGTTGTTTACGTGGAGATGGAACACCTCCAACGAATGGAGCTGTTCCATCAGCGCGCGCATCGCCCCCTGACCGATCCTCGCTCCGCCGAGTTTGAGTGACTTGATCTTCGTCGCGTGAGGCGACCCGGCCAGCGCGTTCGCTCCCGTGCTCCCAATGGGGTTCCCCGAGAGGTTGAGCGTCTCAAGACCCGCGAACACGTCGCTCTCGATGAGCCGCGCGAGCTCTTCGCCGGAGAGCTGGCCGTGGAAAATCTCGAGCGAGCGAAGCGTGGACGCGAACGGGGCGTCGATGATGGCGTTGGCGGTCGCGCCGACGGGTCGAGGGGTGAGACACAGATGGGTCAGCTTCGGCAACGACAGCTTCGCGAGGGCGGGCAGCGTCGCCTCGTTCACCGAGCGAAGCGTGAGCGAGGTGAGCGGAGCGCCGTCGAGCATCTCGAGAAAGCGGGGCGTCGGCGAGGTGTAGAGCTCAAGCGTCCGGACCTCTCGTCGCGCGATCAATGCGCCGAGCGACTCATACGCGCCGCCGAGCGTGAGCGTTTCGAGTTGTTGAAAGGCGTCCTCGTCCAGCGTGACGTCTTCCGCGAGCGTCATCTCGAGCTCCCGAAGAGGCAGCTCCGTGAGCAAGCGCGCACCGCGCGCCGAGACGCGAAGGTGCCCGAGCGAGTGGAGACGAGGCGCGCTCTTCACGAGCGTCGCGATCGCTTCGTCATCAGCTTCGGAGGCCACAAGACGAAGCGAGCGAAGGTCACCGTAGGGCGCGGCGCGAAGCAGCGCGGCCAGGTCGCGCACGCCCACCGCGGAGACCCGCCGTGGCCGAACCGCGAACTTCTCAAAGAGCGCGACCGTGGGTGAGCGAAAGTCGCGGACCTTCCCGATCGAGTGCTCGACGCCGGACTGGTCACCCGGGAACGTCGCAGACTCGACCGGGGTCAGCGCGAACGCCTCGCGAATGTATTCCGCGCCGCGTCGGCTCAGGTGAAGCGCGGAGATAAACCCAGCGCGTTGGTTCGTCCCGTGCGCTTTTCGATGGATCGGTCCATGGTCACGCAAGAGGAACGGGAGCTCTTTGCTCAGGATCGATCCGAACCACTCCGCGAAAATCGCGCGTCCGTAGCGCGCGCGCAGGTCCTCCATCGCGCGCTCGAGCTCGCGCGCTCGCGCGTCGTCCTCTTCCCCGTCGAGCAAGAGCCCGAGCCGGACGTACTCCCCGCGAGGATCTCCTTCTTCGATCGCCATGTCGGCGTAGACCCGCCGAAGATCGTCGTCATAGGGGTCGGCGACGATCTTGAGGCGCAAGGCTTCGCGTTCCTCGGAAACGCGGAACGGTCCGCGCCCCCAGTCGAGCCGAAATGTGAGTCCGCGGTCCAGGTTCAGGAGCATACGCTGCGATCGCGTCTCGTCCCGATCGCGTCATCGTCGTTCCCATGAGACTCGTCTCGGAGCGAAGCGACCGGTCGACTCACGCCTAGCGACCGTTTGGGGTGAATCGACCAACGGGAGAGAGGGGGATCGAAAAATCCCCCCAAGGAGCGGAGCGGCCTAGGGCGTCAACCGGCGGACGTAGGCCGCGCCGCTGTTGCCGCCGCCGCTCATGATCTGCGGTCCGTTGATTCCGCTCGACCCTTGGTCTTCGCCGGGCGAGCCGATGACGAGGGTCGAGGCGTCCGATGAGAGCACGACCCGTCGGCCGAAGCTGGTCGACGAGCGCGTGTTGGACGCCTTGATGTAGGCCTGCTGGCTCCAGGTCGAGCCGGCGCGCGTGTAGAGGTAGGCCGCCCCGCTGGAGTTCACGCTGTTGTCGGTTTGGTCGCCGTCGACTCCCGTCGCGGAGCTGTCCTCAAGCGTCGCCCCGACCGCGAGCGTGTCTCCGTTGCCGGAGAGCGTGACGCCCCAGCCAAACTGGTCGCCGAGCTGAGTGTTCGAGGCCTTGATGTAGGCCTCTTGAGTCCAAGCCGCAGCCGCGAATCGGAACACGTAGACGGCACCGCTCCCGGCCGCGGTGTTGCTCGCTTGGTCACCACCAATGCCGGTCGCTGCGCTGTCTTCTTGAAGCGCTGACGCCGCGAGGGTCGTTCCGTCCGACGAGAGCGCGAGGCTATAGCCGAAGTTGTCGTTCGCTTCGGTGTTGGACGCTTTGATGTAGGCCTGCTGAACCCAGGTTGAGCCCGTGAGCCGGAAGACGTAGACCGCGCCGCTGCTCCGGGCCCCGTTGCTGCTCTCGTCGCCGTTCACGCCGACCGCCGCGCTCCCTTCATTCCTGGATGAGACCGCCAAGGTCTGTCCGTCTGCGGAGAGCGCAACCGCGTGGCCAAGCTGGTCACCGCGTTCCGTGTTGGATCCCTTGAGGTATGCCTGCTGGCTCCACGCCGCGCCGGTCCGCTGAAAGACATACGCTGCCCCGCTCTGGGTCGCCACGTTGCTTGTCTCGTCGCCCGCCACGCCGTCTTCAACAAGGGCGCCAACCACGAGAGTGTCGCCGCTCCCCGAGAGCGCCACGCTCCAGCCGAACCAGTCGTTCGCCTCCGCGTTCGAGGCCTTGAGGTACGCCTGTTGGCTCCATGTGCCGCCGCTCCGCTCGAACACGTACACGGCGCCGCATCGGCTCGCGCTGTTATCCGTTTGGTCGCCATCGATTCCGGTCGCCGCGCTGGCTTCGAAGAAGGTGCTGACGGCGAGCGTCGCGCCGTCCGACGAGATGGCGAGGCCGTACCCGAAGGAGTCGCCCGCGTCGGTGTTGGATGCCTTGATGTAGGCCTCTTGCACCCAGGTCGAACCGGTTCGCCGGAAGACGTAAACCGCGCCGCTGTCTGTCGCGCTGTTGTTGCTCTGGTCGCCTCCGATACCGGTCGCGTCGCTGTCCTCGTCTTCCGCGGAGATGGCCATCGTCGAGCCGTCCGCGGAGAGCGCTACCTCGAAGCCGAACCGATCGCCGATCCCGTTGGTGGACGCCTTCACGTATGCTTCGTCAAAGACGCTGCACGGGACGCCGAACGCGAGGAAGCAGGCGTCCGCCGAGTCACACATGGTGTCCGCGCCCGAGGCGTCGTCGCCTGCGTCGTTCACCGTTCCTGCCGGACACGCTGTGCAGACGTTCGCCAAAACGAATTCGTCGGCCGCGCAGAGGATCGCGTCGCACATGGTGTCCGCGCCCGAGGCGTCGTCTCCCGGGGCGTTCTCGGTGCCCGGGCCGCACGGCGCGCAGACGTTGCCGAGGACGAATTCGTCAGCCGCGCAGAGGATCGCGTCGCACATGGTGTCCGCGCCGGAGGCGTCATCGCCAGCCGGGTTCACGCTACCCGGTCCGCACGGGACACAGACGTTGGCCAGGACGAACTCGTTCGGGCCGCAAATGACCGCGTCGCACATGGTGTCCGGGCCCGAGGCGTCTTCGCCGGCTGCGCTGGTGGATCCCGCGGGACACGCGACACACACGTTGCCGAGCACGCGCTCATCGGCGCCGCAGAGGACCGGGTCGCACATCGTGTCGGCTCCCGAGGCGTCGTCGCCGGCCGCGTTGGTGGTGCCGGGCGGACACGGGTCGCAGGCGTTCGCCGCGACGAATTCGTTCGCGCCGCAGAAGGTCGGGTCACACATGGTGTCGGCGCTCGACGCGTCGTCGCCGGCGGCGTTGGTGCTGCCTGGGCCACACGCGACGCAGACGTTGCCGAGGACGAACTCGTTCGCGCCGCACAGGGTCGCGTCGCACATGGTGTCCGCACCGGAAGCGTCATCACCCGCGGCGTTCGTGGTGCCAGGAGGGCACGCGATGCACGAGTTCGCGACGACGCGCTGGTTGGGCGCGCAAAGGGCCGCGTCGCACATGGTGTCCGCGCCGGAGGCGTCATCGCCCGCGGTGTTGGTGGTGCCCGGCGGACACGAGACGCAGGAGTTCGCGAGGACCCGTTGGTTGGCCACGCAGAGCGCCGCGTCGCACATGGTGTCGGCGCCGGAGGCGTCATCGCCGGCCGCATTCGTGGTGCCGGGTGGACACGCGACGCACGAGTTCGCGACCACGCGCTGGTTGGAAGCGCAGAGGGCCGCGTCGCAGACCGTGTCGGCGCCGGAGGCGTCATCGCCGGCGGCGTTGGTGGTGCCAGGGGAGCACGCTACACAGGTGTTGCCGGCGACGCGCTGGTTGGCCGCGCAGAGCGTCACGTCGCACAGGGTGTCGGCGCCGGAGGCGTCATCGCCGGCGGCGTTGGTGGTGCCTGGCGAACAGGTGACGCAGGCGTTGGCGACGACGCGCTGGTTGACGGAACAGAAGGTGATGTCGCACAGGGTGTCGGCGCCGGAGGCGTCGTCGCCGGCGGCATTGGTCGTGCCCGCCGCGCAGGAGACGCAGACGTTCGCGGCGACCCGTTGGTCCGCCGGGCAGCGCGTGACGTCGCACGAGGTGTCGGCGCCGGAGGCGTCATCACCGGCGGCGTTCTCGGTGCCGGGGGCGCAGGGAACGCACATGTTTCCGGACACCCGCAGGTTGGGTCCGCAGAGCGTCGGGTCGCACATCGTGTTCACGCCCGACGCGTCGTCGCCGGCGGCGTTGGTGCTCCCCGGAGGGCAGGCGACGCAGGCGTTGCTCATGACAAACTCGTCGGCGTCACAGAAGGTCGCGGCGCACATGGTGTCCGCGCCGCTCGCGTCGTCGCCGGCTGGGTTGGTGGTGCCGCGCGGACACCCAAGGCAGACGTTGCCAGAGACAAACTCATCGGCTGCGCAGAAGGTGACATCACACATGGTGTCCGCGCCGCTCGCGTCGTCGCCCGCTTCGTTGAGGGTGCCCGGCGGACAGGCCACGCACGCGTTGCTCATGACGAACTGGTTCGATGGGCAGAGCGTCCCGTCGCAGGTCGTGTCGACGCCGCTCGCGTCATCGCCCGCGATGTTGATCGTCCCCGCGGGGCAGGGCACGCAGGCGTTGCTCATGACGAACTCATCGTCCCCGCAGAGCACCGCGTCGCACACGGTGTCGATCCCGGAGGCGTCGTCGCCCGCTTCGTTGACCGAGCCCGCGGGGCAACCCACGCACGCGTTGCTGAGGACGCGCTCGTCCGCGCCGCACGTGATCGCTTCACACATCGTGTCGCTGCCCGAGGCGTCATCTCCGGCCTCGTTGACGGTGCCGGCGGGGCAAGCCACGCAAGCGTTGCTCATGACGAACTCGTTCGCGGCGCACGCGACGGCGTCGCACATCGTGTCGCTTCCGGAGGCGTCGTCGCCAGCGGCGTTGGTGCTGCCCGCGGGACACGCGGAGCACTCGTTGTCGAGCACCGCTTCGTCTTCTTCGCACAGAACCGCGTCGCACTCGGTGTCCGCCCCCGCGGCGTCATCGCCCGCTTCGTTCTCCGTCCCCGCGGGACAGGGGGTGCACTCGTTGGCCGACACGAACGTGTTGGAGGGGCAGAGCGTTCCGTCGCAGCTCGTGTCGTCTCCAGACGCGTCGTCGCCCGCCATGTTGGTGGTGCCCGCCGGACACGCGACGCAGGTGTTCGCGGAGACCGACTCATCCTCTTCGCAAAGCACCGGCTCGCAGCTCGTGTCGGCGCCCGCCGGATCATCGCCCGCGTCGTTCGTCTCGCCGGCGTCGCACGCCACGCACTCTCCGTCGCGCACCCGTTCGTCGGCTTCGCAGCTCGTCGTCACGGCGTCGCTGGTGTCTCCCCCGTCCACCATCGCGTCGGAGACTCCGTCATCGTCACCACAACCAAAGAGGGCGACCGTGAAGGCAAAAAGGACAAGCGTGGACCGAAAGGAAGAACTGATTCGCAACATCCGCTGACTCTACCCTAGGGGTGAACGTGATCGTGTCGGCGTCACGCGCAAATCCATCCTCGTGCGCACCGCATTTAGGGTGGGCCACGCTTGCTCTTTTTTTTCTAGGGGGCTAGTCGCGCCTAGTCGCGCCCCCTCTCCGCCTTTGGCGGATTCACCCCATCGTTCGCGAGGCGTGAGCCGTCAAGCGGACCGAGCTCCTCGAGTCCCGTGGCGTTCTGGGCAAGGCGCGAGGAAGAAGGACACTGTAGTGTCCGACTGACGCAGCAACGCAGCACAGGGCGTCACGGGGCCGAGGAGCGACGGGAGCTTGGCGACTCACGCCGCTAGCTCTGGCTGCGCGCGAAGTGTCGCTGGATTCGTCTCAGCCGCACTCCCACATCGCGTGGTCGGTAAACATGAACAGCTTGCCTTCATCGCCGAGGTTGATGTCCACGAAGTCTTCGCTCGCTTCCAAGACGAACCCGGGGTCTCCGTAGTCGTCGCTTTGAATGTAGAACGGTCGACCGAGCGCGCGCGCCGGGGCTCGCCCGATCATGGTTCGGATCACGCGAACCGCGTCGGACGCGGTGGTGAAGGTCTCTGGCGGAACGAGGACGCGCTCCACCACGAAGCCCTTGTCGCTCTCGATCGGCTTCAGATCCGGCTCCTTCGTCTGCACGATCACCGAGGCCTTAAACCCCTCACGCCGGTTGTCGACGAAGAGCGAGACGGCGCGCGTTCCCGGGAACCACGACTTGAGCTCCGGGACGTCGTTGAGATCGAGCGTAAAGACCGGCTCGAACCCGTCGGGGTCTTCCGTTGGCGCGGCGAGCAGCCGGTTGAGCGGCGAGGTCGGCTGGTCCTTTTTCGCGGGCGTGAGCAAGTAGACGGGGTCGCTGCAGACGAGGCCTGCTTCCTCTGCGATCTCCTGAACCTGTTCTGCGATGGTGGGGCCGCCGCGGAGGATCTCGTGACGGTCTTGCGGGAAGGCCCTCTCCAACCTCTCCTCGATGTACGAGGTTCGTGACTTGCGCCAGGCCTCGATGAACGTGCGCGCGTCGGCCGCCGGGAGGCGCCCGAAGTACGCTTTCGCTGAGCGCAGGCCGTCGAAGAAGTTTGACGGGAAGTCGCCGTTTCCTTTGAACAGAGTCACGGGCGTCGGTAAGAAATACTTGAGGTACGCCTCATCACGCGCGACCTCGTCAGGTGAGTTCGCGAGCGCGGCCGCGAGCGCGCATCGAAGCGCGATCACCACGCGTCGAGGGTAGTAGCCGTTTGAATGTGTGCCCGCGTCCGGATCGAGCGCGTCGGTGAGCGTGTCGATGTGGTGGCGCAAGCGCGGGACCGCGCGTGCGCCGATCTCGCCGACAGGTTGGTAGAGCGAATAGGAGTACTTCCTATTGTTGACCATTTCGTTGACGAGCTCGTCGACCAACTGGGCCACGCCTTCCTCACCGCCGATCATCGCGCGGAGGGAGGCGAGCTGAGGGAGATGCCGCTCGTTGAGGAGGCCCTCGAGCGTGGACAAGAGTTCGCGCTGCTTTGCGGTCGCGAGCTTCTCGAACACCGGCGTCCACTGGGTGAGCGACTCCGTGTGCTCCGAGAACACCTCAAAGAGCTCGTCCGGCACCTCTTCGCCGGCTTCTTGGTAGAGGGTCGCGAGATGGACGGCGCCGAACTCCATCACCTTGCTCCCCGAGCTCATGTTCCTGCTGCGGTTCTTCTTCCACGCGGTGACGAAGTACCGAAAGACCTCACGTGTCTCGTCGAGGGTCTCTTCGGGATGAACGCTGCGTCGCCGGGTGAGCCACCACTTGATGTACGTCCGGTCGCCGAGCGCGGTCTTGTCGATGCGCTTTCCGAATGTCGCAAAGTCCGCGGCCGGTACATTGAAGACCGGCCAACCGTGGACACGGAACGCGATCTTGCATTTGGACTTCCTGAGCGCCTCGATCACCAAGTCCTTGGACTCGTCAGACGTGATGCCGAACCACCCGATGATGGCCCCCAGCGCGCCGTTCCACATCGTCAACTGACCCGAGGTGGAGTGCTGCGGGAGCGCCTTGAGCGCGGCCGCCTTCACCTCGGCAGGTACGTCCGTTTTCGGATCGCCGATCTTCTTTCGACCACGCGCGGTCCAGAACATCAGGCGGAACCGCATCGGCCAGTCGGGCTCGATGGACCTCAGGTATTCGTCGTGTGCGGTCGCCGCGTTGGAAAGGAAGAACATCGCGTTACTGCCGACGTCAGGCAGGTAGAACGACTCCGAGCTGTCCGAGAGGATCGCCATGGCCGCCAGGAGTTCATCTACGCCGACGCGATCGATGTGCTTCGCTGCTTCCTCCACGAACGGGTTGAACTTCCGTAGCGTCGGGTCGCTCAGATTGTCGAGGAGGAAGCCGGGCAGGTCCTCGTTCGGGATCTTCTTCACGTGCTTGTTGAAGCGGTCTTTGTCGTATTGGTCGGCCGCTTTGACGATCGCTTTGAGCACCGTCTTGTGGGCCTTCTTGGGGGCGGCCTTCTTCTTAGGCGCGGCCTTCTTCTTGGGCGCGGCCTTCTTCTTGGGCGCGGCCTTCTTAGGCGCGGCCTTCTTAGGCGCGGCCTTCTTAGGCGCGGCCTTCTTAGGCGCGGCCTTCTTCTTAGGGGCGGCCTTTTTCTTAGGCGCGGCCTTCTTCTTGGGAGCGGCCTTCTTCTTGGGAGCGGCCTTCTTCTTGGGAGCGGCCTTCTTCTTGGGAGCGGCCTTCTTCGCGCTCTTCTTCTTGGGCGCGCTCTTCTTCTTGGGAGCGGCCTTCTTCGCGCTCTTCTTCTTGGGCGCGCTCTTCTTCTTGGGCGCGCTCTTCTTCTTAGCGGCCTTCTTGGTCTTCTTGGTTGCCATGCTCGGTCCTCGCTCCTCAATACGGTCGCAGATCGACGCGACTTCCCTAGAGCGTGATTCGCGATGGGCGAGTTCCGCCACCGTCTCCGCCCATCCGCACGCTCGCCACAGCTCGACGATTCCTTGGTTCGAGGACGGCGGGGTTGAACCCTCCACCGGATTCCGCCCACCTATCTCAAATCACGCTCTGAAGCTCGACGACGTTGTGATGCATTACGGGATCAGCCCGCCTTTCATCACATAAAACACCAAGAACGGAAGCACCGGAAGGACGAACAACTGCGCGACGGGATTGAGGGCGCTGAACACGGTCCATAGGGACCACTCCTCGCGCCGGTGGCCCGCGATTCCAAACGCGATCGATCCCGCGCACCACAAGAAGACAGCGGAGCCGAGCACAAACGTGGAGGCAGCGATCGTCTCACCGGTGTACAGGTCCGCGTAGATCCACGTCGTCAGGTAGAGGCTGGCGACCAGCGGAAGCGCGAAGACAAATCGGACGATCCGGACGACCAGGATCAGGACGCCAGGTCGAACGAGGGCCGCGAGGGTTGCATCGGTGCTCATCTCGCTTCGACTCACGCGAGTCGAAAGATTCCGTCCGGTAGCGCGTACGCCAAGAGCGCGAAGAGCCCTGGCGAGGCGATGATGTGCGTGATGGCGAACGCGACGCCGGCGATGGTCCAGCCGTTCCACGCCTCGCGGTCGCGCTTCATAAAGGCCCAGCTGGTCGACGCGATCAACCAGCCGAGCACGACGACGCCGACGAGCAACGCGATCGCTCCCCTGGCTTCATGACGTCTCATTTCAATAAGGAAGAGCCACGTCAGCCCAAAGCAACCAAGCACGAACGGCGAGAGAATCAGCGCACGGAGCGCGCGGCACCAGAACACGATCATTCCGGGCGTGAACCAGGAGCTCACAAACCCACGCCGGCGGCACTGCGTCGCGCCGCTTGATCTTCCGCACCGCTCGTTTGATTCGCGCTCGTCGAGCCGCGTTCAAGCGAACGAAGGAAACGTGAAAGTTCGAGCGCGACGTGCTCGGGAGCATCGACCTGCGGTGCGTGTCCCGCATCGGCGATCACGCGATGGTCGCTGTCGCTCGGATCGGATTCACCACACACGATGCAGTATGGCACGTCGAGGTGTTCAAGGAGCCCGCGGAGACGAGCGCGTTCCGAACGACCTGACGCGGACGCGAGGAGTCGCGCAGACGTCTTTGCCGCGCCGGGGCGGCGCAAGGCCTTGTGGGTCCGTACGGTCACTGGGGTTTGACGTTTGAAGAGCGCTCGCTCGAGCTGCGCGGGGCTCGCCAAGCGAAACGAGAGCGATGTCATCATCGCACATCGAAACACAGGCGACGGTCTCGGCTGCAAAAAGAATGGCGAGATCAGCACCAGCCCGCGCACGCGTTCAGGAGACCAGGACGCCAGCTCGAGCGCAGGCAGGCAGCCGTACGAATGCGCCACGAGGACGGCCTCTCGGAGACCCAAGCTGTCTAGCAATTGACTGAGCCAAGCACCGTTCACATCACCCGGTCCCGATCGACCCAGACCCGGCAGGTCAGGAGCCCAGGCGTTCTTCCCCAGCGCCTGCACCATCTCGGCAAAGCTCTCGTGCTCAAGAGGCAGGCCATGCAAAAGCACCAGGTCGCGCTCACCGCGTTCGTCGCCGAGCTTGCCGACGAAGGTCTGCTCGACAAAGCGGCCGCGACGCGCGGTCGTGAGGAAGTCTGTCGCGACGAGGTGCGCGACCCATCGTGGCAACGCCTCGTCGAGGTTCGGCGGAGCGATTTGATATCGGTCCCGGAGCGCTCGTAACGACGCCGTCGGATAGGTTTGGTCATCAAGGAAACCGAGCGTCTCGGGCTCGACTCGGGTGAGCGAACGCGGGAGCGCGCGGACGAGCGCCTTGGACAGGTGCCGCGTCGGCGCGGTGACCCCAAGGATCGCCGCGATGCGCGCCACCAGCTCCTTCAGCTTTGGCGTGTCTTCATCCAGGATCCAGTGCGCGGTCGTCTCGGATCCCAAGGCGCGATCGTCGAGGGCCGCGAGCGCGAGACGCGCGAAGTCGTCGGAGAACGTGATCGGGACCCAGCTCTCCTTGGGACCGACCAGCGCAGGCATGCGTTTGCGAAAGAGCTCGCGGACCATCTCGCCCAACCCCATTGTCTGCGAGGTCTCTCCCGTTCGACTGTCGCCTAATACGCTCGCCGGGTGGAGCTGCGTGAGCGGTACCGCGAGCTTCTTCGCCTCTTCCGCGACCTCGCGCACGGCGAGGCGTTTGCTCCGCTCGTAGGCGCCGTCGAGGTCCTTGGGGTTCGGCTCGATCGCGACGCGGTAGCCGCCCACATGCGCGTAGGCATTGAGCTTGGGCAAGGTCGCCGCGAACCGGATCGCTTCCAACGCGCCGTCGACGTTGAGTCGCGCTTCGTCCTCGCTCATCCCAAACGCGAAGCGGCCAAAGGCGTCGACGACGAACGCCACGTCGCGCAGTCGCGCTTGGTCGTCCGCGGAGATCCCGAGCAGCGGCTGCGCGACATCCCCTTCGACGAACTGTACGCCGGGCCAGCGCCGCGAGAGAGCATCGCGTCGGCTCGCGAGGTTCCGAACGAGCGCGAACACTTCCATGCCTTGACGGATCGCTTCGCGAACGACCGCGTCTCCGAGGAGCCCGGTGCTCCCGATGACGAAAAGGGTTTTGTTGTCCATGCCGGCGTGGGTCATGGGAGCAATGTGGAGCGGCCGACCCGCCGACGCCTTGACCCACATCAAGACGTTCCCAGAAAGCGGTGACGCCTCAGCTGCTACGATCGGGCATGGACGACGCCGCGTGGGAGAAGGTGGTCAGCACGTTGCGGGATGTCGCGGAGCTCGAGGAAGAGTCGCTCGCGCGCCTCCGGCCCATGGTCACTCTCAGGCGTCTCAAGCGCGGGAACTTTCTCCTGCGCGCAGGCGACTCCGCGCAGATCGCGGCGGTGGTCCTTGATGGCGTGTTGCGAGAGTACTTCTGTGATGATCAGGGTCGCGAACACACCCGCGGGTTCGCGTACGAGCGCACCCTCGCGGGGTCTCTCTCAGACCTCATCGGGAGCAACCCGGCGACGATGAACCTCGAGGCGCTCACGGACGTTGCGCTCGCCCAAGTTCCGTGGACGCACTTCGACCGGCTCACGCAGGTCGACCCTGCGTGGAACCACTTCGTGCGCAAGCTCGCGGAACATGCGTACGCACGAAAAGCGGAGCGTGAACGCCAGCTCCTCGCGTCGAGCGCGCGGGATCGCTACGAACGATTTGTCGCCGAACGAAGCGACCTGCTGACCCGCATCCCCCTTCGGCACATCGCGTCCTATTTGGGGATGAGCCCGGAGCACCTGAGTCGCCTTCGACGCGTGTCCTGAGCGATGGGCAGGCGGGGGAACAGAAATGACCAGTGCACGTTTTCGCCCGACTCCATCCGCGTCATCGTCTCCACGTGTCGTGGCGATGAAACGGCGATGAAACGGCGATGGTGTGGACTCATCAGGACGCGGTCGTCCGGATCCAGTCGAGAACCTTTTCGGATTTCATCCGTATCCTCTGGATGCGCGCGATCTGCACTCTCTTCGTTTTGGTGACGCTCGCGTCAGTGGCGTCCGTGGCCTCCGCACAAACGAGCCCACCGGTGCCGGTGCTGCGCTTGGGTCGGCAGGTCGCTTCCCTCGACGGCGCGCCGGTTTCGATCCCGGGTGACCCAGGTTTCGCGGGCCGCCCAGCGTCGTCTGCCACCCCGTTAACCGCCGCGCTTGGCCGCGCCACCGCGATCCGGATCGTCCTCGCTCGCGACACGGACGTGCTTCGATTCTCCGAGGCGATCACTGCGATTCGCGCGGCCTCGGTGGTGCGCTACGAGCTCGAGGTTGCGGGACGCCGCGCGGGTCCGTTTACGATCTTGGCGGCGGGTGAAACCGCGGACCTGGAGGTCGGCGACCTCTACATGGGAGGCACGACCCCGCGGCGACAGTCCGCGTCCACGTTTCGAGCGAACGGACGCGGTGTTGCGAAACAGCGGATCGTCTTCGTGCTCGACTACGGCACCACCGCACCGGAGCTCCTGGCGACTCTTACCCCCGCCCAAGGCTCGTCGATCCGCGTCGCGTTCCACACTGGACCGTTCTGAGAACGTCGCGCCTCCGAAACGAGCGCTACACCTCGCCGACCACGTGGCTGCTGCTGAACCGAACCACGACTCCGCCTGGGTCCTTCACCTCGAACGAATCGTGGATGCCTCCCGGCGTGATGGGCGTCGGCTTCATGTCCCAGCTCTTGATCGTGCGGTGGAGCTCCTCGAAGTCATCCACCATGAGATCAAAGCTGGAGCGGGACCCGCGTACTGAGCGCGCGGGCTGCAGCACTAGATGTGTGCCCCCGCGAAGTTCCAACACAGAGACCGAGTCCCCTTCGAAGATCGAACGCATGCCGATCTTCTTCATGAACGCGGTAGAGGCGCGTAACTGAGTCGTGGGCATGACGACGTGGCCCACCCACACGGGAGGTCGCTGCTCGTTCATGACCGCAGCTCCCCTCGCTCGAGTTGCTTGCGGTGCGCTTTGCCGCGCACGCTCCAGTACGGCTTGATGCACAAGCTTCGTCGCGAGAGCCCGCGGTTCAGCAACGCGCGCCGCAGCGCGAGCAGCGAAGTGGCTTCACCAGAAAGCCAAACCAGCCCGTCATCGTCGGGGAACTGCGTTTGTTCGAGGACGTCCAACAGAGCCTGTCCGCGCTCGTGCTTCCGCGCCACTGCTGGCACCCGCGGACACCATTGCGCGACTCCGTCCTTTTCTTGCGCGTCGACCTCAAGCGCGCCGAAGACGGGAGTGCCGGCAGGCAGCGCGTCCAACAGCGCTTTAGCTGCGCCAACCGTCGTCTCGTCTCCAAAGAACGCCGCCCAGCTTGGAGGCGCAGGTGGCATGGCCAGGCTCCGCTTCGGACCAAAGAAACGAAAGTGGTCACCGGCCTCGACACGATCCGCCCAACGCGAGCCCGCACCGTTCCCGTGAACAACAGCGACCAGTGAAAGCATCCCTCGTTCCACGTTCACGTCGGAGGGCGTGTAGCTCCGCATCCCGCCACCGACATCGATCTTGATCTTGTCCCCGGGCTCCCACCTCAGACGCGCGAGATCAGGAGACGTACCGACGACCTCCACCAGCTTCGGAGAGATTCGACAAACCTGATTCACCTGAATTTTTCGACCGAACATCCTGCGCCTTTCTTGAAAATGACTTTCATTATCAATATGAGGCGTGGGATTCAGATGGCAAGTGCCTCGCCAGAAGTGGTCCTTCAGCGGGTGCCCTTTCTTCTTGGAACGTGAAGGCGAATGAGTTCGTTGCGGAGACCAATGCTTGAAATACAGGTTGTCGCCGATCAGCGGTTCCAAGAGTCATCACATGAGGACCCGAACCCGAACCCGACCTCGTTCCTGACCCCGATCTTTCCCGTACCTGATCTCGTTCCGAACCCGAACCCGAACCCGAACCCACACCCGCACCCGAACCGAACCGAACCGAACCGAACCCCTTAACGAAAAAGGGACCGCCGAAGCGGTCCGTTTTCCAAGCAAGGAAGTAAAGCGCGTTCAGTTTGGAACGCAGATGAAGTGTCGCTGCGGGTTGCGGCGGAAGCTCTCGGTGTTGATGGCCGGGCAGGCGTCACGCATCGCGCGCTTGAGGGTGTCGACCTCGTCCCAGGTGAGCGCCATGGAGTCGTAGACGATCGGGAAGGGGTCGGAACCGTTCAAGACGTCTTCCATGAGGTCGTCGTAGAGCGTGCCGTCGCGGCCCGTGTCCCACATCGCGTGGAAGTTATCGACGAAGCTCTGCACGAACGCGGGGTAGGCGTCCTTGTTCACGACGACGACGTTCTCCATCGTGTTCACCTCGGCGTTGTCGCTGAGGTTGTAGCTACCGGTCGCGACGATGCTGTCGTCGATGATGAGGTACTTGTGGTGCATCTGCACGGCGTAGCTGTAGTGCCAGCGGTAGCTGTAGTGCTTGAAGCGGACGTCCATGCCCTCTTGCACCATCGCGTAGGCGTAGAGGAAGCCGCGGTTGTAGCAGTCCTCGGTGCGGGTCGCGCTACCGGCCGCGTCGGCGAGGCAGTCCTCGCGGTTGTCGAGCTGCGCTTCGTGGGTGTACTCGCTCACGAACTCTTGGCCGTCGAGGTAGATCATGACGTTGAGGTCGGGGTTCGCCTGAACCGCGGCGATGAGCGCATCGGCGACCGGCTTGCTGCGGAGGTGGCCCGAAGCGATCTTGATCGACTCGGTCGCGCCCTCGATGAGCGAGACGAGCTGGTTGGCGATCTCGGCGCGGCCTCGAACGCGGCCGAAGGTGTTGCCGTAGCGCGAGGAGACGTAGGTGCGGAAGTTCGTGGACGTGAAGTAGGCGTCGACGTTGTCGTCGTGCTCAAGGTCGGTCTCGTCGATCTGCTCCGAGGTCCAGTAGTCGTAGTCGCTCCACGCGAGGTCGCGGCTGTTCTCCCAGAGGAGGTTGAACTCGCGCTGGAAGCGGAGGTTGAGCTCGCGGTGGCCCTTGGTGACGATGGTGTTCTCGTCGTAGCGGGTGCCGGCCGACGTGCTCCAGTTGCCGCTACCGCTCATGAGCCACGCGGTGTCGGCGTGGGCGACGTCCTCTTGCGGTCCGTCGATGATGACGAACTTGTTGTGCATGATCTTGTTGATGTAGCGGACGTCGGCGCCGGCCTCTTCGATGCGCGCGCTCATGGTGCCCGCGGGGTCGCTCTTGTGGTCGAGCGCGCCGTTGTAGACCACGCGGACGATCACGCCGCGGTCGATGGCGTCTTCAATCGCGTGGAGCACGCGGCCGTCGCTGAAGCTGTACATCGCGATGTCGAGGGAGCGCTCCGCGCCGCCGATGAGCTCGATCGCCTTCGCGAGGTGACTGCGCTCAAAGGGCTGCGGAGAGAAGATGACGTCCATGTCGGTGGCGGGCGTGGCCGGCGCCGCGCAGTCGGCTTCGACGATCGCGGCGAGCTGACGAAGCGCCGCGGGTCCAACCCAGCTGACCTTGTCGATCTCGTAGATGTCCGCGAAGAGCGAGTCATCCGCGGTGCCTGGCGTCATGTCGAACCCGTCGCGCTGCGCGATCAAGTTGCGCGCTGCTCGGGTGTGAACGCCGTCCGCCTTGAGCGAGTCGACGCTCGTCCCGAAGTCGTTCACGTGCGCGACGATCTTTTCCTGCGTGCAGGCGTCAAAGCCCGACTCGTCGGCCTTGCCAGCGGCGAAGACCACGTCGACCTCAGGGTCGGGTGAGGAGACGTCCGCGGGGGCACAGCCGAAGCCGGTGAGCGCGAGGAGGAGCGAGGGGAAAAGGGTCCGCTTCATCATGCGTGGGTACAGAGCAAGAACCGATCCCACGCCTGTGCGGACGAAAAGCGAAATGATTACAACGTCGTAGTTCGCGCTTTAGGTGGCCACTCGATCCGCCGGTAACGAGAGACCTGGCCAGATCGCTTGCCACTTCCTGCGCGAACTCCAAGCAGGGTCGCACCCGTGGACCACGGTGTCGCGTTGGTCGCCGGCTCGTGTCCGGGAGCGCAGTGTCGGGCAGGACGCGACTGTCCGAAGCCGTGTCCGCGTCGCCGACGTCGTCTCCGCAGCTGCAGGTGAGCAACGCGAGCGCGGCGAGTACGAGGCCGTTATGGCGCGGAGACGACAGAATTGACTAAGGAGTCCACGGGACGAGCGACGATAACTCGCGCCTCCGTACCGTGCCGTGAGGTTCCGATTCGACGGTGAGGACGGCTGCGGTTGCGACCTCACCGTCGTCAACCCACAAAAAGCCCTCCAAGCCTCTGGCCCGCCAGGTTCGCCAATCGGTGCGGTCAGGATCACGCCGTCACGGTCGGACGCAGTATTAGGAGGTCGCCGGCGGGCTGAAGTGCGGTCACGAAGAGAGTGTCACTCATTGTCCGGTCAGACAAAGAGACGGTCGCCGGGAGCTCCGGAGGGGCGAGAACGACCGTCGGGATGTCTGTCGTACCTGCATCCGAAAAATTGACGAAGTGGAATCGAAACCCGGCGCTCGTGGGAAGAATGTGTTGAATGATAAAGACCGTACGCGCCGCTCCGAGAGTCGGGGCGAGTACTCGGCATATTGTTTCTCCATCGAAGCGCGGTTGGCGCCATGCCGCGAAGACCCGCGTTTCGTCCGCCACAACATGAATCGTCGACCGAGCAGACTCTGGTTCGTCCCACCGCCCTTCAGCGACAACGAACGCCCGACGAGTGGGGTGTCCCGTCAGATGAGTCACAGCGCGTTGAAATCGGTTGGTTGGATCGGGCGCGAGGTAGGTGCATCCGTCGCCGCATGAGAGCCATTCGATGTGTAGCAGCCGCTCGGGATGTTCGGCGCGCTCGATGACGCAGCCGTCTGGGAGGCCGGGCATGGGGACCCAGCCAGGGTCGTCGTCACCCGCGTCGATCGCGGTATCGACCGTGGTGTCCGGCACATCGCTCGCGGTGTCACGTTGGGTATCTCGCCGGCTCGTGTCCGGGAGCGCAGTGTCGGGCAGGACGCGACTGTCCGACGCCATGTCCGCGTCGCCGACGTCGTCGTCTCCGCAGCTGCACGTGAGCAACGCGAGCGCGGCGACGATGATGATGGAGTGGAGGGCGAGGCGAGACATGGAGACGCTCTAGAAAAGGTACTCTAACTCGTAGTAGCTGGCGGGCCAGAGCTCGTGTCGCCTGACGCCAACGGCGTGCTGGTCGACCTGGTCGCCGACCACGAACGAGAGCCCGCGTAGATCGGCGATGGGGTCGGCCGCCGCGAGGGGCCCTTGCCCAAAGAGCATCCCATAGGGTTCGTAGCCTTGGTCGCGGCTGCCGAGCGCGAAGACGAGGTGCTCTCCCCAGTCGTTCTCGGCGAGCACGAAGAAGCCACCCGTAACGTCGGCGACCAGGCGGTAGCCGTGGTTGTCGGTGGCGCGTGGTGAGGAGCCGACCACCTCGGGTACGTCCGTCAGCGCGCCGTCCATGCGAACGAGCGCTACTTCTTGATCGCGGTCGCGGTGGACCAGAACGTAAAGTCCGCCGTCGATCGTGTTGTAGGTGGCCGCGAGGATCTCTCCGCGCGGGAACGAACGCGACGCGACCAACACGTCGGGCGCGTGAACATCGCTCCGGGTGACGCGGCCGTCTTCCACTCGGAACAATGCCTGCTCACGTGCGCTCAACACCCACCTGCCTGCCGCGCGCGGCGGAGCATTGGCCGCGAAGGCGAACACCGCGTCGCCCGCCGCGTCGACCCCCGCCGCGCACCCACCGCTGGGGCAAAAGCCGCGGACCCCTTCAGGCCCTTCCGTGAGCACGACGGCGACGGCGTGGGTCTTGAAGTCGAAGCCAACGAGGGAGGGGCCTTCTTCGGGCCGGAGCTCGTACGGCTCGGCGGCCGCGACGAACATAAGGTTCTCGGCCGCGAAGACCGGACCGAGATCGATGTTGGGCTGCGGAGTTCGCTCCAGCGGCAGCTCGGGCAGGACCATGAGCGGCTCGCGCGGTCCGCTGCACCCGTCGAAGCTTCCGCGCGCGAAGTAGCCGCGCGGAAAGAGCGCTCGACACGCGGTGCAGTCGCCCGGACCACGAAAGGGGCCGACGTAGTCAAGGCAGGGCAGGGGTGCGCGTGCGATGACAACGGGCTCGATCGGGCCTGACCAATAGTGACTCGACAGCTCGCGAACCGACTCCGGGAGCGGCGAGGCCGTGATGTCACGTGCGGTGTGCGTCCAGAGCACGCCATGAAAGGCGTCGGCCTCGGGGTAGCCGTCCTCTTCGTTGGGAAAGCGTCGGTCCTCGGAGGGTAGCAAGCCGGCGTCGACCTGCGCTTGTTCGTCTGCCGCGATCGCTCGCCACCGCGCGGTGTCGTCGTCCCACTTCCTGGGCGAACTGCCGCGGCTTGGAGTTCGGCTTGGAGAAAGCTCAAGAGCACCAATTTCAAGAGAACGAGAACTGTATTCGTGAGTCATCGGCCAGGTGGCTTGGAAGCCGTCCTGGCCGATGACTCACGAATACAGTTGCTGCTGCTAGGGGGACCACGTGAGGGACGTCTTGTCTTCAGAGACCCTCCACAGCTCGGCGGCGGCGTCTGCATTGAGCGCGAGCTCGTTCAGCTTGCAGCGGTCCACCGCACCGACCGTATCGCCCCGCTTGGTCGGACCGTAGAGCGCTTGGGGCTTGAGCCCCTCCTCTGTCGCGCACATCACCTCGGGCCACGAACCCTTCTCGGCGGACTGCGCGATGACGCGCGAAGCGACCGCCCACACGATCTTGTTGAACGTGCTCGCGGTGTCCTTCAGCAGGTTGGTGCGCGACGCGCCGGGATGGCAGACCTGGACCTGCACGCGCTTGCCGGCCACCTTCACGCGTCTCTCCAGCTCGTACGCGAACATCATCTGAGCGAGCTTGCTCTGCGCGTACGAATCCCACGCCGTGTACTTCTGATCGAAGTTGAGGTCCTCGAACTGAATCCTCTTCTTCCCCATCTTGTACGCGTTGCTGCCGACGACCACCACGCGTCCAGCAGATGCCTCCAGGCGCTCGAAGAGCAGACCGCACAAGAGAAAGTGGCCGAAGTGGTTCACCCCGAGCTGACTCTCAAAGCCATCGACAGTGATCTGCTGGGTAGCGACCTGCGCGATGGCGGCGTTGCAGATGAGCGCGTCGATCTGCGGGACGGTCTCGTTGATCTGCTTGGCCGCCTCTCGCACGGAGTCCAAGACCGCCAGGTCCATTTGCACGAACGACACATCCGCCTGGTCGCCGAACTCCTCTTTCAGCTTCGCGATCGCCGCGGAGGACTTGGTCGGGTTGCGGTTCGCCATCACCACCGCGGCGCCCTTTCCGAGGAACACCCGCGTCGCCTCAAATCCAGCCCCGGCGTTCGCTCCGGTGATCAGATACGTCTTGCCGGCGAGGGATCCGATGCGCTCAGGCGTCCAACCTCCGGGTCCAAACTGCTTTATCGACGACATCGCTTCAACTCCTTCGTTACCAGCTTCTGGGGTTCGCAAGGTAGGTCGCCGAGGACGACACACCGCTGTCTCCATACGCCGTTTTCGTGCCATGAAGCGCCAGCGAACACGGTCACGTGACGGGCTCCTGCGCGAGCTCGCGGCGCATCGTCTCGGGGGTCGCACCGGTCCACCGTTGGAAGGCGCGGAAGAACGAGGTCGACTCGTCGAAGCCAAGCAGGAAGGCGATCTCCGTCGCCGTGAGGTGTGTCCGGCGAAGGTAGTGCCGAGCCAGGCTCTCGCGCGTGCTGTCGACCACTTCTCGGAAGCTGGTGCTCTCGCTTCGAAGTCGTCGCTGTAACGTCCGCGAGCTCACCGCGAGTCGCTGCGCGACGTTGTCCATGCTGACCTGGCCGCTCGGGAGCGCTTCCATGAGGACCGCGCGGGTTCGGTCGGTAAAGGTCGCGTCTCCTTCGAGATCAGCGAGTCGCTTCCGGAGCTCGGGCTCGAAGATGTCCCACATCGCGCGGTTGGCGGTGCGGAAGGGCCGATGGGCGTCGGCGTCGTTGAAGGTGACGCGGATGACGTCACCCTGCTTCATCGGAACCCCAAGGTAGTCCTCGAAGGGCTGCGGATGCCTCGGCAGCTCAGGGACGATGACCGCGGAAGGCGTAACCGGTTCGCGTGTTCCCAATCGCGCCAGTCGCGTCACGAACATCGCTTCCAACGCGTGCATGCACTTCGGTTGCTGGACGCCCACGTTCTTCCAACGAAACGTCAGCTCGAGGTCGCCGTCATCGCGGACGTCGAGGACGATGGGACCGATAAGCGGTTTGAACAGCGCCAGTCGCTGCGTGGCCGTCGCGAGGTCAGGGCTGCACAGCGCGGCGAACATGGGCGGCGTGAAGTACTCCGGGCTCATCGCGTTCGTGAAGCGCACCCAGAAGTCGGGGTCGGCGACGCTCGCGTCGAGCGCCTCAAAGAAGCGAAGGAAAGACTCCGTCGAGAGCCGAACGTTGTCGCGGTTGAGGAGGTCGGTTGGGAGCTGGGCACGCCGGAGCACGTCAACGTGATCCACCCCGGCTTGGGCGAGGATCCCCTTCCACCCTTCACCGATTCCGTACACCTGGTGGCTCGCCATCTCGTGAACCCTACAGAGGCGCACGGTGGATCGCGCTGTCTTGTGGCGCCAGCGTGCTGGCTTTACGCGCCAAGCACTGATGCCCTTGAAAACCGCGTGGTTGAGCCAACCGCTGCCGAAAATTTCGTATGTAGACATATGTCGGATAGCACCTACATATGGCTACACGATCCGCGCTCGCTCTCAAGCAACCCGTCGCTCTTGATCGCCAGCTTGATCAGGACGTCGCACCCGCGCCTTTCGTGAAGTGGGTCGGCGGCAAGGGTCGCCTCATGACGCAGCTGGCGCCGATGCTCCCTCCCGGCGTCGAGAAGATGCGGCACGTCGAGCCCTTCGTCGGCGGCGGCGCCATGTTCTTCGCGCGTACGCCCAAGCGGGCCCGCTTGAGCGACGTGAACCCCGACCTGGTCGCGACTTATCAGGCGATCAAAGAAGAGGTCGAGGTCGTGATCGATGAGCTCCGCGTTCACAAGGCGAGCCACAGCAAGGAGCGCTACTACGAGGTGCGCACGCTCTACAACGAGACCAGAGCGACCGCGCCGCGGGCCGTCCGCGCGGGCATGTTCATCTACCTGAACAAGACCTGCTTCAACGGGCTCCACCGCGTCAACAAGAGCGGCGGGTTCAACGTGCCCGCGGGCCGCTACAAGAACCCCAAGATCTGCGACGCGGCTCGGCTCCGTGCGTCGTCACGCGCGCTCCGGAAAGCGAAGATCGTGTGCGGCGGGTTTGAAGACCTGCTGCGTGACGCCAAACCCGGCGACTTCGTCTACTTCGATCCGCCCTACGAGCCGGTCAGCCGTACCGCGAGCTTCACCAGCTACGCCAAAGACGGGTTCTCCCAGGATGACCAGACGATGCTCCGTGACGTCTACGCGGCGCTCGACAAGCGGGGTTGCCGCTTGATGCTCAGCAACAGCGACGTCCCGTTCATCCGCGACCTCTACCACCGCTTCAACATCGATATTGTGCGCGCCGCTCGCGCCATCAACAGCAAGGGCAACGGTCGGGGCAAGGTCAACGAAGTCGTCGTTCGGAACTACTGAGCCGGAGACGCTGGGTGCACACACAAATCTTCGCCGCGAAAAGGAGCGGCGGTGCGCTGATGAAGCCGCACCCGAGCGAGCTGCCTGAGCTGCTCGCGGACAAAGACGTGCACCTTTGGGTCTCGCTGGTCTCGGGGAGCGATCTGCCCAAGCAGCAGCGTCGACCGAAGACGCGGCGCGGCCAGAAGCAAAAGAACAAGGACCGCAACAAGGCCCCGCGGAACGTCGAGAACGTGAAGTTCTTTGAGCAGTTCGGCATCCACCCTCTGTTGATTGAGGACGCCTTGAAGGCGCAGCCCAGCCCCAAGGTCGAGCGCCACGACACCTACCTGTACTTGGTTTTGCATGCGCTGACCGAGGACGACGACGAGGACACCCGCGCGCTCACCGTTGACGTGGACGTGTTCTTAGGAGAGCGCTTCCTGGTCACGCACCAGCACGACGAGAGCGATTCACGACAGCAAGCGGAAGAGGCGCTCGAGAAGGACCCATCGCTGCTCGCCCGCGGACCGGCCGTGCTCGCGCATCGCTTTATCGACCACATGGTCGATCGCTATCTCCCGTTGATGGAGAAGTACGACGGGGAGATCGACGCGATCGAGCAAGCGATTATGGAGAGCGCCGACCCGAAGGTGCTCGAGCGGATCTTTGCGCTCAAGCACAGCCTGCAGCGCATCCGCCGGATCGGGATGACGCAACGCGAGATCTTCGAGCGGCTCTGGCGCGGCGAGCTCGGATTCGTGCCCGAGCCGATGCGACCGTTCTATCGCGATGTCTACGATCACTTCGCGCGCGTGACCGACCTGTCCGATGGCTATCGCGAGCTGGTCGCGGCGTCGCTCGACGGCTACCTCTCGATGCAGTCGCATCAGATGAACGAGATCATGAAGCTGCTCACCGGCATCAGCACGATCATGTTGCCGCTGACGTTCATCACCGGCCTCTACGGCATGAACTTCGACTACATGCCGCTCACCCACTGGCGGTTCGGGTACGAATTCGCGTGGGCGATCATGATCGTCTTCGCGGTCGCGATCTACCTCTGGTTTCATCGAAAGGGATGGATGTGACGCTGACCCAACAGCTCGAGCTCTTGAAGAAACACCTGCGCACGGATCCCGCGCCGCGTCCGACTCGCTTCATCCCGCGTCGGCGTTCGTCGCCGCTGGAAGAGCTGTGCGGCCTGACGCTGGAGCCGCCGCTTCAGTTGGTGCGTAGCGAAGAAAAGTAGTCCGAGCGGCGAAGGACGACGTGCGCGGATTCGGTCGCGCGGAGCTCATGTCCGGCATCGCTCCGCCCGAGTCGGTTGCCATCGCGTCGACCTCCCGAGCGGTCAACGCTGAGCGTGGGTCGCCTCGCAGGAAGGTTCGAACTCAACAATGAGTCGCGGCTGCGGGGTATGCTCGCATGACCGATTCAGGTTTTGAGATGAGCGATTCCAAGAAAAGTATACGGAGAACACCGAAGCAATCGCGCTCGAAGGCATCTGTGGACGCGATCTTGGAAGCATGCGCTCAGATTCTTGAACGAGAGGATTTCGAGAACATCACGACCAATCAAATCGCCGAGCGCGCGGGGGTCAGCGTGGGCACGCTCTACCAGTACTTCGACGACAAGGACGCGGTGCTCACCGGGGTGGGAGAACGTGTCGTCACGGAGGGCCTGGCCGCTGCAGCCAAAGCGCTCGACGCGTTTCGGAACAACAAACCCACCCTCGCCGAGGGCGTCGACCACCTGCTCGACGTCACGTTCGCGAGCGTCGCGCGTCCCCGCGTGCTTCGGCAGATTCTTCTCCGCGAGAACCGGGAGCCACCCAACACGATCTGGCAGGACCAAACCAAGAGCGTCGTCCAAGCGCTCCTCTATGGTCACGCGGATCTCGTGCGGCCTGGGAACGTCGACATCATGTCCACCATCTTGGTCAGCTTTATCTTCTCAGTGCTGCACGACGTGGTCACGACGCGGCCGGAGCTTCTGTCGACACCCGAGTTTCGGAGCGAGCTGAGGGCCTTGCTGATGGGCTACCTCCAGCCGACGTAAGGTGTTGACTACGCGGCCTCGGTCGCGCACGCGGGCGCTTCGCACTCGTCGTTGCATCGCCGGATCGCGCGGAGGTTGAGAACGTGCCCCGCGAGGAGCAATAGACCCGCGAGGACACCTATCCACGGGCCGGCTTCGGCGAGCACCGAAGAACCTTCCTCGTGCTCGTCATGTCCTTCACCCTCGGCGTGCTCTTCGGGCCCAGCGTGCTCGTCATGTTCCGCGTGCTCCGCGTGCTCGTCGTGCTCGTCATGTTCTGCGTGTGCAACGTGCTCGTCGTGCTCACCATGTTCCGCGTGCTCACCATGTTCTGCGTGATGGTCATGGTGGTGTCCGCCGCTCATCTCGAGTCCGCGCGACACGAGGAGCCCAACGAGTCCGAGCCCCAGCAAGGTCATCGTGAGGGTCGAGCGGTGAGTGCGATAGCTGTAGACCATCGCCGCGGCGGCAAACGCGACCGCGATCCCCACGAAGATCCACTCCGCGGTGTGACCGAGCAGGAAGCCGAGTCCGAGCGCTCCAAACGCGGTCGGCAGGAGCGCGCACAGGATGCAGTGGACCGCGCACAAGGTGCTCGCGGTCGCGCCGAGACGGTCTAAGCCTGAGGCGGGTCCGGAAGCAGGAACGTCAGTCGACGCACTCATCATAAAGTCTCCAAATGCATCTGAGTTGCAGTTGGCTATGTCCGAACTTCGAGGCGTTCGCAAGTACGATCAGTCCAGACGCACCGCGCCAAACGTGTCCTGGAACCGCTTCGCGACCTGGTCTCGTCTCACGGGACCGAGCTTGTGTTCGACGCCGACTCCTTGGTGGAAGCGAAGCGTGAAACGCCCCGACTCGCGTTTCAGGATCCACTGACCGACGATGGAGATCTCATCGACGTCATGCGTCTGGACAATCGCGACCGCGTCGTCCTCCTGGTACGGCCCGAGGACCACGTGTCGAACGGGAGGCAGCGCCGCGATGACGCTCTGTGGAAGCTGACCGAAGATCATGAGGGTCGACAGCCTGGGCGCATCCAGCGCTCGCATACCTTCGATGAGCACGTCGTCGAGGCCTTCGTTTCGAACCACCTGGACGGTCTGAAACGCGTACGTTCGACCAGGTCGCGCCAGCTTGCGAAGCTGGCGCGCGTTGAGCGCCTTACCGCCCTTGTTTCGCGCGACGCGCTGAAGCTCGAGAGACCAAACGCAGCTGGTGCCGACGCCCGCGAGCTCGCGAACACCGTCTCCGTCGTAAAAGGACATGTGTCTGCAAAAGAGTGCATGCGCGCAGCCGAACGCAGGATGATCTCCGCGCTCCCGTGCGTCTTCTTCGGATGCGCTGATCACGGTTCCGGCGTGCAAGAAGCCGCGTCGCGTGACGAGGCCGCCCTTCTTCACAGAGTTCGCGATGGGCCCGAGAAACTCGTGCTCTCGTCGCTTGAGCTTCTTCCATTTTCCAAGCGCTGTCTTGTCGAGCGCGCCGTCCTCTCGCTCCAACGAGACGCGAATGAACTCGCCCCACGCCTCGTCGTTTTCGGAGACCTGATCCGCGAAGACCAGCTCCGCGCCCGGTTCTCGTTTCGCGACCGCGACGTAGAGCGGCGCCAGCCCGTCGTCACGAGGTGCGGAGAGCTCAAACGCGATCGCGGGATCGATCTTCTTGGTCGCGCGTTTCACCGCGGAGGTGAGCTTCTTGCTCCCCGCGACCGGACCGAGCGGAAGGGCGCGGACTGCCTTTTCGATCTGTTGTAGACGCTTAGACCACGAGCGGCGGCTGAACGCGTTCTCCGGACCGAAGGTAAACGAGTCCTTCGGGCAGGCGTGGCGCGCGAGCACCTGCGCGAGCATCGGTGCTTCCTTGTAGTAGGGCGAGCGCTCGCGAAGCGACTGATGGAGTCGCTCGTAGGAACGCGGGCAAGGAGGACGTTGACAGAGTCGCTCAGAGCGCGTTCGCATGGACCCGCGACCCAGGCCTATCGGTCGAACCGCCGCCGTGAGCGCTGCAGTGTCCGAAGGACGCCCGAGCGCCTCACGCTCCAACCACCCCCGCTGCTTGTCCGAGACAGGATCGCTGATCGCCTCCAGCGCGGTCCCGAGCGAGCGGAGCGCGTCACCGACGATAGGGTCGCGCACCTCAGCGTAGATCTCGCTGAGCGCTTGCATCGCGATCGATAGATGACCACTCGCGAGCGTAGCGAAGACGCGTTCCAGGAGGACTTGATGCTCACGTTCTCGGACCGGATCGGGCGGCTTCTTCTTCGCGGGCGGCTTCTTCTTGGCGGGTGGCTTCTTCTTCGTCGGCGGCTTCTTCTTCGCGGGCGGCTTCTTCTTCGTCGGCGGCTTCTTCTTCGCGGGCGGCTTCTTCTTCGCGAGCGGCTTCTTCTTCGTCGGCGGCTTCTTCTTCGCGGGCGGCTTCTTCTTCGCGGGCGCTTTCTTCTTCGTTGTTCGCTTCGTCGCCATGATCGTCCCGTCGTTCAGTTCGCGTCGCCTTCAAAGCGTACGCTGGCGCCTAGCTCGGAAGCGAACCACTCGGCGCGTGTCTGTGCCTCCGAACGACTCAGCCCGCTGTAACGCGAGGCGGGGTCGCGAAAGAAGCGTGCGTCGAACGCTCCGCTTTTCGATCGCGTGAGCGTCCACGCGGCGAGCGCGGTGAGTGACTCCAGCTCCCCACGTTTGAAGAGCGTCAGGATCGCCTCAGAGCTCGGCGAGTAGAAAAAGCAGAGGTGCGGAACCGGCGGGATCGCGTCAAACGAGGCCCCCGGAACGCCGCTCAGGAGCAACGTCTTGAGGTTCGGCGCGCCCAGGTTACGCAACCCTTCGACGAGCATTTCTTCGCGCCCATTGGCGTACACTTGGATCGTCTCGAAGGGCAACGAGGTCTGCATCGCGGTGAGGTCGCGAAGCTGTCGCGGGTCGAGCGGCTCGCCTCCCGTGTTTCGCACGAAGCGCTCTTTTGAAGCGGACCAGACGTAACGCGTCCCCGCGCCCCGGAGCGCGCGAACGCCGGCGCCCGCGTAGCCTAAGACGTGCTTGCAAAAGAGCGCCTCGGCGGTCGCGAACGCGGGGTGCTCGGTGAGGGCGCGTGCGTCATCCTCGGAAGCACTGATGAGGTTGCCTACGGAGAGAAAGCCGCCCCGCATCACGAGCCCGGTTTTGCTCACCGACGCGGCGAGGGGCCCAAGGAAGCGATGCTCGATCCGCGAGAGCGCTTTCCACCGCGCTGCTTCGTCCTTGTTCAGCTCTCGTGTTTCTCGGGCGACCGCGAGCTGGATGTACTCGCTCCAGTCCGGGTCCCGGGCGGCGATGTGATCGGCGAAGACGAGGCGCGCACCGGGCTCGTTCGTGGCGACCGGCGCGAAGAGCGAGACGAGCAGCGTGTCTTCTTCTTGTTCCTCTATCGTGAGCGCGACCGCGACGTCGATGTCGCGTACCGCAGCGGCGACCGCCCTCGCGAGCTCGCCTGAGCGCGTGATCGGGCCGGTCGGGAACGCGTTCGCGGCGGCCTCGATCCGCGCCATCCGTTTCTCCCAGTGGGCGGGACGTCGCGTCATGGCAGCGAACGATATGGGGTCGACATGGTGAACGAGCACCGCCTCGATGAACTTGGCGTCCTTGGGTTGCGCTCGTTCGGAGAGCAGGCCCTTGTACGCACGGTCGAACGCCCGCGGACACGCCGCGCGCAGACACAAGCGCTCTGAACGGACGCTGAGCTTCTTCCGGCCGACGCCCTTGCGGAGCATCTTCGTCAGGATCGCGGTGTCCGAAGGCAGACCACGGGCGTCCCGTTCAAGCCACTGCGCCTGGTTGAGGTTCTTCTTAGGCGGGCGGCTCACTTTGTCGAGCGCGTCGCCGAGCGCGATGAGCGCGGCACGAATCGCCGGCTCTCGCACGCGGGTGTACACCGCTCCGAGCGTCTGCATCGCGATCGAGAGCTTGCCTTCCGCGATCGCGGTGAGCGCGCGCGCGACGCGTTCCTCGTGTTCACGCGTCTCGGCGGCGTCCACGATCGGCCTCGACCCGCTTGCCCGCTACGCGAGCCCGTTGCGCTCCATCAGCGCGTCGAGCTTGGGCTCACGACCCATGAACATACGGTAGAGCTCCGCGGGGTCTTCGCTGTCGCCCTTCGCCAAAATCGTGGCGCGGAACTGTTGGCCGGTCGCCTTGTCGATCACGCCGTTCTCTTTGAACTTCGTAAAGGCGTCGGCGTCGAGCACCTCGGCCCACTTGTAGCTGTAGTAGCCGGCGGCGTAACCAACCGGGCTCGAGAACAAGTGCCCGAAGCCCATGATCATCGCGTAGTCCTCGGGCAGCTCGGTCGCGGCGTGCGCCGCCAAGGTCTCGCGGGCATAGCTCATCAGCGCTTCGGTGCCACCGTTCGGATCGAAGGCGCAGTGCAGGCCCAGGTCGACGGCGCCGAACCCAAGCTGGCGCATCTGCGCGTTGGCGGCGCGGTATGAGCGCGCGCGCTGCATCTTCTCAAAGAGCGCGTCCGGGATCTTCTCTCCGGTCTCGTGGTGCGCCGCGATGAGATCCAGCGAGACGCGTTCCCAGCAGAAGTTCTCCATGATCTGCGAGGGCAGCTCAACGAAGTCCCACGCGACGTTGGTGCCGCCGAGAGAACGCAGCGGGACCTCGCTGAGCGCGTGATGCAGCAAGTGGCCGAACTCGTGAAAGAGAGTCTCCACTTCGCGATGACGCAAGAGCGCGGGCTTGCCCGCGACCGGGGGGTTCATGTTGGCGCAGAAGAGCCCGAGGTGCGGCGCGCCTTTGTCGGCGCCGTAGATCAGCGCGTTCATCCATGCGCCGCCGCGCTTGTTCTCGCGCGGATAGAGATCGACGTAGAACGCGGCGATCATCTCGCCGTCGTCTTCGATCGCGAAGGTCCGGACCGCGTCGTCCCATCCGGGCATCTCGGTCTCGCGAATGGTGACGCCATAGAGCTGCTGCGCGAGCGTGAACATGCCCTTCATGGTGTGGTCGACCGGGAAGTAGGGGCGCACCTCTTCGTCGTCGAAGTCGTAGAGCTTCTTGCGCAGCTTCTCGGAGTAGATGCCGACATCCCATGGGTTGAGCTCACCGCCTGCGCTCTCCTCCTTGAAGGCGCGGAGCTCGTCGTTTTCTTTCTCGAACGCCGCGATGGTTCGCTTGCGTAGATCCGTGACGAACTCGAGCGCGGCGTTTCCGCTCTTGGCCATGCGATCTTCAAGAACGAGATCCGCGAAGTTGTCATAGCCGAGCAGCTTCGCCTTCTCGGCGCGGAGCTTGAGGATCTCGACCGTGAGCGCGCGGTTATCAAACCCCGCGCCCGTCACTTCGCTCCCGCTCGCGCGCGTGTTGTAGGCACGCCAGATGGTCTCGCGGATCGACTCGTCCTCAAGGTACGTCAGCACCGGGATCAAGCTGGGCGCTTGGAGGGTAAAGCGATAGCCGTCCTTGTCTTTGCTCTTGGCGTTCTCGCGCGCGGCTTCCTTGGCGGAATCGGGCAGCCCCGCGAGCTTCGCCTCGTCGGTCACGATGAGCTCAAAGGCGTTCGTCGAGTCGAGCACGTTTTGCGAAAACTGGGTCGTGACCTTGGTCAGCTCCACGTTGATCGCGGCCAGTCGCTCTTTGCCCGCGTCGTCGAGCTCGGCGCCGTGACGCTTGAAGTCGTTGAGGGTCTTCTTGAGCAAGCGCGCTTTGACCGGGTTGAGTTTTCCTGCCTCGCTAGTCTGCGCGAACGCGTTGATCGCGGCGTAGAGCTTCGCGTTCATCGGGATGGCCGACCAGAAGGCGCTCGCCTTGGGCTTGACCTGATTGACCGCTTCGCGGAGCGCGTCGTTCGTCGCGACGGACTCGAGGTGCGTGACCGTGGTCATCGCGATCTCGAGCCGCTCGGTCGCGGCCTCCAGCGCGCCGAGTGAGCTCGCGTAGGTGTGCGTCCCTTCATGCTCGCACACGCGGTCGATCGCGCTCTGCGCATCTGCGAGCAGCGCGTCGATCGCGGGCTCGACGTGCGCGGCGGTGATCGCGTCGAAAGGGATCTCGAATGAAATGTTCAGGAGAGGGTTGTCGCTCATCGGGAGCAAAGGTAGAGCGGAACGGGCGCCCTCGCGAGGCCTCTCGCGCACTTCCTCACAGCGTGACGCGCGGAGGGCGTACTTCCCAATCCACCGCATGGGCCGAAGCGACGACAAAGATGCCGCCGACGAGAGCGCCGAGGCGCCTCTCTTCAGCGGAGAAGGGCTCCTCGACACGGACGTGCTGCGTACGATCAAGCGCCAGGGGATCTCGCGGAGCTGCGATGTCCACATGACGATCGAGGGCGCCGGGTTCATGCCGACGCTCGCGCAGTCGCTCAGTCACCTGCCCGCGGTCAACGTAGAGTCCCCGGAAGACCTCGAGCGGCGCTCGACGCGCAGTGACTTCGTCGTGAAGTCGCTCTTGGGTCGCGGCGGGATGGCAGAGGTGCACCTCGCGGAACAGCGCTCGCTCTCTCGAGAGGTCGCGATCAAGCAGCTCATCGAGCGGTCGAGCAGCGCGGTCGGGAGCCTGGTTCGCGAGGCGACGATCACCGGGCAGCTCGAGCATCCGAACATCGTGCCGATCCACGCCTTCGTGAACGATCCCGAAATGGGCCCCTCGGTCGTGATGAAGCGCATCGCGGGGCGACCGTGGGAGGAGGTGATCGCCGATGGCGCGCCGCTTGAGCGCCACATCGAGATCGCGATGCGGGTGTGCGACGCGCTTAGCTACGCGCATGACCGCGGCGTGATTCATCGCGACATCAAGCCGGCCAACGTGATGGTCGGGAAGTACGGCGAGGTCTACTTGGTGGACTGGGGCGTCGCGCGCACCAAGGGCGACCCGCCGAGCACTGACATCATCGGCACGCCTTCCTATATGTCCCCCGAGATGATCCGCGGCGCGGCGGAGATGCGCTCGGATATTTACCTGCTCGGCGCGTCGATGCACCACGCGATCACGAAGGAGCCCCGTCACCCGGGGAGCTCGCTCTACCCCGTGATCGCGGCGGCGCTCGAGTCCGAGCCCTTCGACTTCGGTCCCGAGGTGCCAGAGGACCTCGCGTTCATCGTGAACAAAGCGTGCGCGAGTGATCCGATGGAGCGTTTCGCGTCTCCGGCCGAGCTCAAAGATGCGCTGCGACAGTGCGCCGAGCATCGCGCCGCGCTCGAGATCGCGGACGCGGCGCAGGCGCGCTTGAGTCAGCTCGAGGACCTCGTCGCGGGCGACAACCGGGAAGAGCAGTACGCCGAGACGCAGGCGCTCTTCTCGGAGACGCGCTTCGGTTTCGAGATGGCGCTGCAGACCTTCCCAGACTCGCCGCGCATCGTCGCCGAGCGGGAGCGCGCGCTACAGCTCATGACTGAGTACGAGATCGAGATGGAGCACCCGAACGCCGCGAACGCGCTCCTCGATCGCCTCTCGGATCCACCGCCGTCGCTGCGCGAGCAGGTCGAAGCGCTGCAAAAAGCGCGGAGGCGTGACCGCGAGACACTGGAACAGGTCGCGCGCGATCGCGACTTCTCGGTCGGCGCGAAGCAGCGATGGTCGCTCTACGCGGGCTTGGGGCTCCTCATCTTGGCCATCGCGATCGTGACCGCGGTCATCCGCGCGCGGACCTCCCAGGCGCTCTCGGTCGGGCGCGTGACGATCATCGGCGCGCTCTTGTTCGTGGCCACCGCGGGGTTCGCGCTCTATCAGCGGAAGCAAGAGTGGAACCTGGTCACCAAGCGGCTCTTCCAAGTACTGCTCGGGACCCTCGGCACGATGGAGCTGAACCGCTTGCTCGCGTACATCAACGGCGGGAGCGCGGAGCACGTCCTCGTGACTGACTCTTTCATCTGCGTGTTCGGCACGCTCGCGCTCGCGGTCTATCACCGCGCCGGCATCTATCTGAGCGCCGCGTCGATCGTGATCGCGATCGTGAGCGGTTTCAGACCAGACCTCGCGGACGAGCTCTTTTTGATCTTGGCCGCTCTGGTCCCGATGACCTTCGTCCTGACCGAGCGAGCGGTGACGCGATCGGTGAAGTGAAGCGACGATGAGCGAGCGTCTACCGATCGATCGCTTGCGAACCGCGTTCGACCAAGCCGGAAGGCAGCCGCTCGTGATCTCGGCGCCGACCGGGTCGGGAAAGTCGACGCAGGTCCCGCGGTGGGCGGCCGCGCGGAACGGTCCGGTCATCGTGATCGAGCCGCGAAGGGTGGCGTGTCGCGCGCTGGCCGAACGAGTCGCGATGCTCGAGGGCTGCGAGCTCGGCGACGGCGTCGGCTATCGCGTGCGTGATGACGCGCGGGCGACCTCCCAGACCCGCATTCAGTTCGTGACGCCCGGGATCGCGCTGCGGGACGATCTGTCGCGGTTCGGCGCGATTATCTTGGACGAGTTTCACGAGCGTCGACTCGATACCGATCTCCTGCTCGCGCTTCTTCGCGAACGCTTCGTGAACAAAGAGATCGAGAGCCAGCTGATCGTCATGTCCGCGACGCTCGAAGGAGATCGCGTGGCGGCGTATCTCGGCGGCACGCATCTCAAGGGAGAAGGGCGGACCTTTCCGGTCGACATTCAGCATCAAGGTGACGACGTCCCGAGCGCGCGCGAGCTTGGTTCACGGGTGAAACGCGCGCTCGCTCAGACGGAAGGCGACGCGCTGGTCTTCTTGCCGGGCAAAGGCGAGATTGCGCGGGTCGCGCAGGTGCTCGAGAACGCGCTGGATGTTCGCGCGCTCCACGGATCGCTCTCGCTCAAGGACCAGCGCCGCGCGCTCGCGAGCTCCTCTTCCGGTCGTCGCGTCATCCTCGCGACCAACGTCGCGGAGACCTCGCTCACCGTCCCAGGCATCAAGGTCGTGATCGACAGCGGGTTGGTTCGTCGCACGCGCTATCATCAAGGTCGCGCCTACCTGACGCTCGCGTCCATCGGTCAAGACAGCGCGGACCAGCGCGCGGGTCGCGCGGGTCGTACGCAAGCGGGTCAGTGCATCCGCCTGTGGTCTCGCGCGACGCGTCTCGACAAGACCACGCCGCCCGAGGTGCATCGGGAGTCCTTGGTGCCGCTGGTGCTCGCGGCCGCGAACGCGGGGGTACAGGCCTCGGCGCTCGAGCTGCTCGACGCGCCTCCCGCGCACGCACTGGAAGACGCGCTGCGTGACCTGCGCGCGCTCGGTGCGCTCGATGGGGACGCCATCACACAGGTCGGGAACCAGCTCTTCGGTCTGCCGATCGATCCCGGTCTCGCGCGGCTCTTGGTCGAGGCGAAGGACACCCCCGCGCTCGGCGACGTGATCGATCTCTGCGCAGCGCTCGCCGCACCTCCGCTCTTTCTTCGTGACGCGCGAACCGATGAAGACCTCCGCGAGTCAGGATGCGACGCGACCGCGCTCGTGCGCGCGGTCCGAGAAGGAGAGCCGCGTCGTCACGGTCTCTCGAGCGCGGCGCTCGCGGAAGCGCGACGAACCGCGAAGCGTTTGCGGAAGGCGCTCGATGCCGAGGCGAGCGAAGGCGACCTCGAACGAGCGCGCCTCATCACGCTCTGCCTCCGCGCGGACCCGCGCCTCGCGCATGTGGTCCGGGAGCGGAAGAAGCGACGCGCCTTGAGCAACGGCGGGACCGAGCTGGAGCTCGCGCGGGAGAGCGCGACTTCGCGACTCAAAGAGGGGAAGCTCGTCGCGGCCCTCGTGTTCGGCGCGCGCGCGATCGGGGACGGACGCGAACGGCGCATCTTCGCGACGTGCGTCGCCCCGGTCACCTTGCGCCAGCTCTTTGACGCGAAGCTCGGGGAAGAGCGCGTCTCGTCGGTCGAGCTGAAGCGTAAAAAGATCGTCGCGAACATCGAGCGGGTCTACGCCAAGAAGGTACTGGGCTCGTTTGACGGAGCGCCCGAAGGACAAGCCGCGCGAGACGCGATCGCGGAGCTTTTTCTGCGCGGGTCGATCTACAAGAAGGCGCGCAAAGAGAGCGCCGCGCGGCTCTCGAGCTTCGCGCTCTACGAACGTCTCCGAACGAGCCGCGTGGGGAAGAACCTTGGGCTTGAAGAGGTCGCGGATGCACCCAAGGAAGCCACGCTGAAGGAGTGGATCGCGCTTCGCTTGATCGAGCTCGAGGTCGAGCACGCGGACGACTACGAGCTGCTGAGCGAACGTGACTTCCTCGCGCCGGGGCTACCCGAGTACCTCCAAGAGATCCTCGATCGAGAGTTCCCGCGGCGACTGGAGCTCGGCGACACGACCTACGCGATCGACTACGACCTCGAGAAGCGGCAGGTCATGCTCCGCGAGATCAAAGGCCACCGAAAGACCCCGCCTCCGCTTTCCTACCTCCCCAAGTTCGCGGGCTTCAAGATCGTGGTGGAAGCGGGCCGTACGATGCACGTGCTGCGCGGCTGAAAACGGCCAACGACCTTATTCGCAGAAGACGAAGGTGGTCATCCAGATCTCGTCGACGCCACCGCCCGGAGGCGTTCCAGACGCGGCGATCGCGACGAGCGTGCCACCAAGGACGGGCGCGACGTCGACCGCGATGTCGTTGATGACGTTGAGCCGTTCCGCGAAAAGCGCGGTCGTCGGCCACTCGCCCGCGACCATGGCAGGGTTTCCGAGAGCCGTGAGAAAGTTGAGCGCGACACCACCGTCCCGCGAGATGATGGCGAACCGCTCGTTTGAGAATGCGCCCTCGATGAGGTTCGCGTCCCCGAGTCGAGTGGTCGGAAAGCTGCCGCAGCCTGTTCCATCACAGCTAAAGCGCGCCGAGAACGCGCCTTCTGCAGTGATGTAGAGCAAGGATCGGTTGCGTTCGGAGGTCTCAACCAGCGCGAGGTGAGTACTCGTCTCCGGCAACTCCGTCAGCGCGGTCAACTCCACGGCTGCACCATCGTTTCGATGTCCAACACCGACGCTGTCTGCGAAGCGGAACGCGACCGAATCGCCCGCCGCGTCAAATTGCACCACGCTGGATTGCATGAACCCACCGGCTACGGGGCCGGAAACGTCAACCCACTGATACCTGGTCGGGTTCCTTCTTCCGAGCACCGTGACGCCGCTCGCGGTTGCAAACATGCTCAGCGCCGGCTCGCTGATGTCTCGAGTTCCCACACCCATGTCCGTCGTGGTGTCCGCGATGAACAGCTCGTTTTCCTCGATGAACGCAACAGAGAGGGCGGCGCCGTTTGCCACCGCGTCCATCGCGTCGACCGTTGTGGTCGGGTGCATCGTGCCGAGAACGCTCGTCATGACAGGCACCGGCTCAGCAATCGAGAGGGTTCCGTCTCTTGGGGTCGCGACCACATGTTGGATGGCACCAGGGCCCACCGCGTCGGTCAGGTAGACCAGCTGTACCGTGGAGGGACTGTCCTCGTCCGCGCTCTCGACCACCGCGATCTTGAGCTCGCGGGTTGCGCCAGTCGCGACCCGGCGCGCGATCCCGTGACGCTCTGCCGCGGCGCCGAAGATCGAGTCAGGTCCACCGCAGCTTCCACAAATGAGCCCCGGGTTGAGCGACGACGCCTCGTCGTTGCAATCCACCGGGACGGCGTCGCGCGTTTCGGTCCGCGGTCGTTCCCCACACTCCTCGCGAGGGAACCCGTCACCGTCCGCATCGCACGCCGCGCACTCAAGCGCGCCCGTCGCGTCAAGCGCGCAGATGGTGTCCCCAGTGCAAGCTGGAGTGCAGGTCATGCACGCGCGGTCGACGCAGAAGTCCCCAGGCGTGTCACACGTCACCGCCAGCGGCCCGTCGAAGCACTCCACACACGTCCCGTCGGATGCGTCGCACGCGAGCCCGTCACAGGAGTCGGGACTGCAGGGGCCACACGTGCCGCTGTCTTCATCGCAGTTGCCGGACGCGCAGTCGGTGTCACCAAGGCACTCGACGCACTCGGCGATCGCGCCAACGACGCGGCAGAGCGGCCGCGAGGGGTCCGCGCAGTCACCGCACGCGACCGTGTCGGGAGCGTCAACGTTGGAGTCCCCCACGTCCGCGTCCGTGGCGTCGGGACCGGTGTCGCTGGTGTTCCCGATGTAATCATTTTCAGCTTTGCCGAGGATGGAGCAACCGGTCGCGGTCGCGAGGGCGACGATCAAGCCGAGGCGGGTGAAGTGGGTGTTCATCAGAAGCTCCCTTCCAGTACGAGCCCGCCATCGGTTTGGTTCATCCAGGGCGCGACGCTGAGCTGAGGTCGTGGTGGCCCCTCGAGCTCTTGGGGCTGAGGTCGACCGAGCATCCACAAGAGCACGCCCGTGGCGGCCCCCGCGATCGCGAGACCAAAGCCGATGTCGACCAAGAGCGCTCGGTTATCGAGGCCCTCCACCTGCGCGCGAGTGCATGTCGACGTGGCGGAGCAGGGCAGGTCTTCGATCTCGCCCTTCTTCCCGAAGTAGAGGCCGAGCGCGACGCCGCCAAGTATGAGACCGGCTCCACCCACTCCCCAGGAGATCACAGCCGGCGTGAACAGGGTGTTCCGTTGGGCCTCCGCTTCTCGTTCTTGTCGCAGCTGCTCTTGGCGCAACAGCTCTTGTTGCCGCGCTTGCTCGTCGCGTTGACGCTGTTCTTCGGCGAGTCGCTCCTGCTCTTGTTGATCGGCTTGCTGCCCTTCTTGGGAAGAGCGTTCGCGCAAGCGCTCGAGCTTCCGCTCAAGTTGCGGGCGGTTCAAAATCTCCTCGACCTCATCGAGGTAACGGTGCAAGAGCGCTTCGGCCTCCGTGAACTGGTCCATCCGTTCGTGACAGAGCGACATGTTGAAGAAGAGCTCAGCCCGCTCGCTCAGGTCGTATGAGCGACGGAACTCCCGAAGCGCAGCGTCGTACTCCCCCGAGTGGAAATAGGCCTCGCCCGAGCGGAAGTGCAGAACCGCTTCCTCATCCGAGGTGACCTCGTCCGTGGTCTGCTCGCCATCCGCCTCTTGGGCGAGAGCTGCGGAAGAAACCAGCCAGAGGGTCGACGTGACGATCGCGAGAAGCGCGTCGCGAACCAAACAAGAGGAAAGCATGCAGGCTCACATTGTACCTATTGGGGTAAAGATGCCCAAGATCGCTTGAGCCGGATGTTCAGCGCGAACTTTCCCTGAGATCCGGTGTCCATTTCGGGTGGACAGGATCTTCTTCGCGGTTGTGGTGGGTGTGCTGTTGAGCGCTTCCGCCTTGGGTGATGCGCAAACGGCGCCGATACAGGCGAGTGAGCGCGACGCGCTTGAGGTTCGAATTCTCTCTCCGCACGCGGGCATTGTGGACGGTGAACACACCTTCTCGTTCCACGCTGAGGTCGCCGGCGCGGACGTCGCGGTGCTCACCCTAAACGGGATCTCGTTTGAGGTTCCGGTCAACGATGGGCGCGTTGAGCAAGAGCTGGTCGCGTCCCCAGGCAACAACCGCGTCGCGCTTCGCGTAAGCAAAGAGGGGGAGAGCGCGGAAGACTCGCGTACGTTCTTCTTCCGCGGGGCAGCGGTCGAGCTCATCGTCCTTCTCTCGTTCCCCGCGAACGGCGAGATCATCGATCTCTGGGTTCGTGAGCCGGGCGGCGAGACCTGCAAGTGGGATCATCGGGCGACGGAGTCCGGGGGCGCGCTGCTCGACTTCTCGTCGAGCGCGATCGGTTTCGGGTCACAAGCGTATGTGCTTGATGAAGTTCGGCCGGGGCGCTTCCGCGTCAAGGTTCACTATTGGGGCGGGACCGCGGGCGAGGGGCCATACGTTCGCGATGATCTCCTCCGTCGTCTCGACACGGTCGAGGCGCGGCTCGCGGCGCTCCCGACAACGCCGTCTTCTGCAAGTGAGCGCGTCGAACGCGCGGAAGCCGAACAGGAGCGCCAGCGAACGGTCGCGCGCCTCGATGAATGGGCCCGACCCCACGCGCCGCAGACGCCGGTTCACGCCGAGGTCGTTCTCTTCCCCTCCACCGCACATGAGCGTCGCTTCCGTTTCGATGTCGTGGCCGATCGCGTCGGCCGGCTGACCACGGTGGGCGAGGTCGAGATCGACGCTGCCATGATCGAGGCCGCGAGGAGGTCGTTGTGATGAGGAGGTTCTCGCTCGCGCGCTCGTTCTTGGTGTCGCTCTTGTTGGCGCTCGTGGTCGGGGCGATGACGTCGACGTCCGCTGCGCAACTCGTTGAGCTCGACGACCGTCCGTTCCTGCTCGTCTCGGCGCCGCACCGGTTCACGCCGACCGAGCGTCCGGTCGTGCACGTGCAAAAGCGGAGCGGCGGGACCATCTCGGTAGCGTGGTTCCGCGTGACGGATCCCGCGCGCGCGCTGGGTTGGGTGGGCGACGAAGGCACCAGCACCGCGCAGAGTCGGGTCGGCGCAGAGGCGGAGCGCTTGTTGCGCGCGACCGGTTCGCTCCCGAGGTCAGGACGTGAGCTCACGCTCCTCTCCAACCGGCGGATGGAGCTCGAAGAACCAGCCCCTCGTGAACGCGTACATGACGAGAGCGAGGCCTACGACAGCGTGGATGATGAAGAGGTCGCGACCGGGTGGATGGAGAACGAGGCGTGGGCCACTCGCGACGTACGCTTCCCCCGCGCGCGTCCTGGTCTCTACCTCGTACAAGTGCGCTCGGCCGCGTACGTGAGCTCGGCTCTCGTCTCGGTCGGTGAGCTGGTCATGGTGGTGCGGCGCGGCGACGATCGGGATCTCGTTCGCGTGACCGACTCAAGAGGTCGACCGCGGGAAGGGGTGACCGTTCGCGCGGAGGGTCGCCCCAGCGAGACGACCAACGACCAAGGCGTCGCGTGGTTTTCCGCGACGGATGCGTTGCGTTCGCGCTACGTCGCGACCGCGGGATCGGACTACGCCTTCAGCGACGTGGACCACACGCGGCTGAGCGCCTGCGACCCCACGATCTACTTGGGGACCGGTCGCCCGACCTATCGCTTCGATGAGACGGTTCACTTGCGCGGCCACATTCGCGGGTGCCGAGACGGGCGCCGGAGCGCGCTGAGCGGCGAGGAGATCCACGCCGGAGATGAGACCGTGCGCTCAGACTCGCGCGGCAACTTCGTCGTCGAGGTGCCGGTCGGCCGCACGCTCGAGGTCACGCACGAAGGCGAGCGTCATGTTCGGACGGTTCACATTGATGAGAGGACGCTGCCGCGGCGCGGGCTGACCGTGGCGTCCGATCGTCCGTACGTGCGGAGCGGCGATCTGGTGCGTCTCAGCGCCTATGACGATGAGGGCGGCTGGCCGGTGCGGCACGAGGTCATCTTCAACACGCCCGTCGGTCGCTTGATCGGTAACGCGGGTCCAGGTCGCCCGGCGACCGTGAGCTTCCGGGCGCCCGCTTCGGGAGAGCTGCGACGCTTCCCGATCACGGCGAGCCTCGCGGACGGAGCGGTGACGACCGCGTACACCGAGCTGTGGGTCGGGCGGACGAACACGGTGGTTGATCTTCAGGTCGAAGACGCGGACGCGGACGAAGACGCTGAGCTGCCGTTCTCCGTCGCGGTGCGCGCGCTCGACGGCTCCATTCAAGATGGCTCCGCGACCGTTCGCGTGTTCGCGACCGACGGCAACGAAGAACAAGGTGAAGAGCGCGCGCGACAGACCGTGAGTCTCGTCGCGGGCGAGGCCGCGGGACGTGTTCGTCTCGCGGGCGCCGGGCCTTGGTTCGTCGAGGTGAAGGTGGGCGACGCGACCGACCGTCAGGTGGTCTGGAGCCGCGGGGGTGGGCCGCTCCCGCTCTCTTCGCGCGGCCCGCTCGCGATCGCGGTGGACACGACGACCGTCGCGCCTGGATCGCAGGTGGCGGTCCGAACCCGAGCGCCTCGCGGGAGGAGCATCGTTACCCTTGAGCGGAACGGCGTTCGATGGCTGGGTAACGTAGAGCGCTCCGCGGTGAGAGATCGCGCGACGTCAATGCAGGTTCGCATCCCCGCCGATGCGGAGGGCGCGATGACGTTGGTGATCACGAACGTGCATCAAGGCAAGGTCACCACGGCGTCCGCCACGCTTCGCGTCGAGACCCGACCGACGATGTTCACGATGACGCGCGAGCGGAGCGTCTTCGCGGGAGGCGAGCGGATGAAGGTGCGGCTCCGCGGACGGACCGGCGATCGCGCGGCGCGGGGCGCGGCGACCGTCTGGCTCGCGGACGCGGGGTACTGGGATCTCAACGAAGACGATCACCCCGGGCCAGCCGACTTCTTGCGTGCGACCGGTCGACCGGCGACCCACGGAGACAGCTCTCGCCCGTTGCTCTTTGGTGCGGAGGAAGGACGCGTTCTCCCCGGGGCGTTCGTCGCGTGGGCGGGCGAGCGCTTGCCGCGCGCGACGTATCGACACGGTTGGAGCTATGGCGGAGAGGTGATCCGCTTTCGTGGTCGCGGGACCACGCGCGAGCTGCTGCAAGGATTCGCGCGGGCCGCGCGGCTTCGCTTGGGCGAGGTCTGCATTCGCGAGGAGACGACCGAGCGCTCTCGCGCCGCCGTGATCGACCTGCCGTGGGATCTCGCCTTGGAGCGACTCGCAGACAAGCTCGGGCTCAATCCGTATTTTGAAGAGGGGGTCCTCTCCTTCTCATGCGACATGGGCGCGAGCGGACTGGGCGGATTGGGCCGCGGTGCGGGAGGCGCTCAGATCCGAAGCGGCCGGGCGTCAGTGACCGGGCTCCGCCAATCACGTCTCTATGGAACACAGCACGTGATCCCGAACGTCGTGCTGGACGCCAACGGCGAAGCGGAGGTCGAGCTCCCCCTCCCGTCGCATCCCGGTCGCTGGCGCGTCGAGGCGCTCCTCGTGACCGACGAAGGAGGAGGCGGACGGGCCCACGTGATCGCGCAAACACGCGAGCCGATCGAGACCTATGCCGAAGCGCCGGAACGACTCAAGCAGGGCGATCGCGTGGAAGCGATCGTTCATATCAATGCGCCGACCTATAGGGGGCGACCCGTTCAATACACGCTGACGACCTCGATGGGCCTGGTGCCCGATCGCGCTCGCGGCCAGGTGCAGCTCGACGACTTTGGTCGGGCGCGTGTTCCGGTCGCCCTCCGCGCGACCGAGGTCGGCGACGCCTTTGTGAACGTCCGCGTCGCGACGGGGACCGCGACCGGCGCAGATGAAGACGCCTCTCGGCTCACGCTCCACGTCGAAGCGCGCGAGCGTGCCGCGCCGATCTCCCGGCGCGCGCTCATCAGCAGTCAGCGCGCCCGAGTGACGATCCCGCTCACGGGGATCGCGAAGCCGAGCCTGCTCGAGGTGACCCTCGCGCCGCGGCTTGATGAGCAAATGGGCGAGCTGCTCGAAGCGTTTCGTGCGCCGCGCTGGGACTTCCCGATTTCGCGCGTCGCTCGGCTTCACTCGCTCGGGCTGCTTCGGAATGTCGCCGCTCGTCTTCCGCGCGATCGAGGCACCCTGATCGTCCCGCAGATCGAAGAAGCGATCGCGAGTGACGTGCGCGGTCTCGGACGGGCGCAGCTCGCCAACGGAGGCGTGCCGGTGTTCTGGGGAGCGCGCGCCCACGGCGTGATGAGCGCCCGGATGTACCAAGCGCTCCCAGACGCGGTGAAGAGACAAGAGCGATGGGTCGGGACGCTTGACCACGCCATCGCGGAGGCTCGGCGTGGCAACCTTCACGCTGAGGCGGAAGCGATCTTCGCGCCCTACGTTGAGCGGCGGGACGGTGCGCTCGCGGACTTGATGCTCCGCCGCGCGTCGCGTCGCGTGATCAGCAGCATGGACATCGCGCGTCAGGTCGCGCACTCCGCCGTCGCGCTCGGTGAACCAGAGACCGTCACGCTCGCGCTCCGCGCGGTCACGCGTCACGTTGAAGCGGGACTCGGGACGGACCCGAATCAGTGCGCCGGGTTTTGGCTGTGCGGAGACCGGCACCGCGTCGGCGAGGTCGCGCGCGGCGTCCTGACACTGCTCACGCTCGCGCCGGGGCGTCACGATGCGCTCGCGAGCCGCGCGGTAGACTGGCTCGCGAGCTGGGGTGGACGAGATCCGACGCGCATGTGGGGAACGACCGAGGCGGACCTGTTCGCGCTTCGCGCGCACCTTGGCAGGAGCCGCTCGCGCGCGGGACGGGTCGAGGTGCGTGTTGACGGAGAGCGGCGCCGGATCGTCAACGGTCAGATCGAGGTCGGGCCGGGCGACGAGGCAGTGGTCGTCGCTGTCTCGGAATCACGCGAGGCGAGGTTGACGTCGCTTCGGATCACCGGCGAGTTGGTGATCGAGGACCACGCGCCCTCCGGAGCGATCGCCGTTACGCGTCAGTTCTTGGGCCCGCCGAGCGCGCCCCGCGTGGACGTGGAGTTCGACGTCCCGCGCTCGGCGCAGGGAAGGGTCGAGGTGATGGTGCCGCTCCCAGCCGGGCTTCGTCGCTCCGGCGAGGTCGAAGGGTTCGTGCATGAAGACGTTCGCGATGGGGTCCGTCTCACCGCCCGGACCGATCTGCGTGGTCCGATACATGTGTCGATCCCGCTCACTCGCGTCAACCGCGGGACGTTCTTCGCGGGAGGCGCGACCGTGTTGGTCGGGGACGGCGGGTTTGGCGCGAGCGCGTCCACCATCGTTGAAGAGTGAGCGCCTATTGGTTCTCGTCGGAGGCGTCCACCAGTCGGCTAAGCTCGCGTCCATAGCGATCGGAGTCGGCGAGCAGCGCGCGAACGAGTCCTCGGAACGCGCGGCGGTCAAAGTTGGAGTCGGTGTGAAGAACGCTCGAGAGGCGGACCGCGCCGTTTCCGGAGTTCCACTCGAGCTTGCTCACCAGCATCGACCAGTTGATCGCCATCATGCGACGGAGGATCGAATCGGTGGAGGCGTACTCTGGCGGCGCGACGATCAGCCGAGGCACGTACATGTAGACGGTGTCGGTGACGTCGCTGTAGACCACGTGGACCATTCGCTCGGTGCGGTCATCGGTCGCCGCGGTGTGAATGAAGCTGCATCGCGAACGCGTCGCGGAGAGCGCCTCGCAGGTCGGCGCGAGCTCCATCCCGGACAGCTCCGCGCGAACAGCGGAGAGGTAGCGCGGGTCCGGGGCGTCTTGCGCATCGACCGCGGTGGACGCCACCGAGAGTAGCGCGACGGCGAAAAGCGCAGAGGAAAACAGCGCGAGGGAGACGCGAGAGAAAGAGACCGACCGACGAGTCATGCGGAGTTGATCCCGCGCGGCTTCGGGTCGTGTCAAGTCAGCTCGCGTGATGATGGAGACTCAAGCGCTCCAGCAGCTGACTCGCGACGCATGGATCGGAGGCTACTGCGCGAGAGACCGCGACACCGTCCGCGCCAGCGTCGAGGACGAGGGCGAGGTTATCGAGACCCACGCCTCCAAGCGCGAGCACCGGGATCGTTGTCTCTGCGACGAGCGCACGAAACGCGGCGGCGCCGAGCGGCGCGTTCTTTCCCGGGACCTGGTCGAAGGGGCTGAGCGTGATGTAGTCGGGCTGGGCGCTCGCGGAGCGGGCGATGCCTGCGCGGTCGTGCCGCGATCGTCCGATGGTTCCCGAGAAGTGCGCGCGTGCATCCGGGGTCAAGACGCTCCGCTCCTTGAGGTGGACTCCGTCAGCGTGGATCGCGCTGGCGAGGTCAACCCGTCCACTCATGAAGAGCTTCACGCGTCCGCGATCGAGCGCGCGGCAGGTCGCGATCAAGTCGCGCGGCGTGAGCGAGGGACAGCGAACGAGGAGCGCCGCTCGGTCGGCGTCTGGGTGTTCGCGGAGCGCGGAAAATACCGCGCGCGCGAACTCGACAAGCGGGTCACGGGCGAGGTCGGGGCTGACCACAAGCAGCCAGGGCGCGGTCACTCGTTTTCTGCGTCTTCCGCCTCGCGCTCGGCTTCGCGCTCAAGCGCTCCTGCGGAGGGGCCTGGGTCGCTCGTGTCTCGGCCCTCTAGCGCGAGGGTCGCGCGCCGTGCTTCGCGCGAGCTGGGGTAACGCTCCACGAGGTGTCGCAGGGTCTCCTCTCGCGCCGCCTGATCGCCGGTCTCCGCGAAGTGCTCGGACAGACGATAAAGCGCTTCGGCGGGCGTGTCCTCGATGCGGCGATTCGGATCGGGGTCGCTCGCGCACTGAAACGGCGCGCGCGTGAGCAAGAGACAGACGGCGATGAGCGCGAGTCGCATCCGCCGCTACGCGTTCGATCCGATCACGCCTTCGAGCGGGCTGCTCGCGGTCGCGAAGAGCTTCTTGGGAATGCGTCCGGCCAGGAAGGCGTCGCGCCCGGCGTGGACCGCGTTCTTCATCGCGCGCGCCATGCGAACGGGATCCTTCGCGCCGGCGATCGCGGTGTTCATCAAGATGCCGTCGACGCCCAGCTCCATCGCGAAGGTCGCGTCGCTCGCGGTCCCGACGCCCGCGTCCACGATGATCGGGACCCCGGCGTGCTTGACGATGATCTCGATCGTGTACGGGTTGCAGATCCCGAGACCGCTGCCGATGGGCGCCGCGAGCGGCATGACCGCGGCGCAGCCCATATCCTCAAGCTTGCGCGCTGAGATCGGGTCGTCCGTGATGTACGGGAGCACGGTGAAGCCGTCTTTGACTAAGAGCTCCGCTGCTTCGAGCGTCCCAGGTACGTCTGGGTAAAGCGTCTTGCTGTCGCTGATGACCTCGAGCTTGACCAAGGTCGTCCCGAGCATCTCCCGGGCGAGGCGCGCGGTTCGGACCGCGTCCTTCGCGGTCGCGCAGCCCGCCGTGTTCGGCAAGATGGTGTAGCCGCCGGCTCGAAGCACCTCGCCGATCGTTTGGCCGTCTTCGCTCTTCGCCGCGAGGTCGACGCGTCGCACCGCGACGGTCACCACTTCGCACTCAGAGGCTTCCAGCGCTGCTTTGGCGATCGTGACGCTTGGGTACTTCCCGGTCCCGGTGAAGAGTCGGGATCGGAACGTAAAGTCGCCGATCGTGAGGAGGTCTTGCTGGCTCATGCTTCTCGTTCAGTTTGTTCGCTCGCGACGGAACACTGCGCCCGCCGCGTGTGGATCATCCGCCGCCGACGAAGTGCACGATCTCGATCGCGTCGCCCTCATTGAGCGTGGTCTCAGGGTGCTTGGCGCGCGGCACGATCTCTTCGTTTCGCTCCACCGCGACGAGGTCGTTCGCGAGGCCGAGCTCCGCGAGGAGGTCCGTCACCGTGATCGCGGCGCGTACGTCGCGCGGCTCTCCGTTCACCGTGAGCTTCATGCGGCGGAGCATCGCAGCAACCGAGGGCCCCAGCAACTCGTCAGAGACTCACGCGGACGCGCGCGTTTGGGGCACACGGCGAGGCAGGGATGAGCTACACCCGCGCGGAATGAAGAAGCCGGCTTCAGAACATCCTTTCCGCGCAGGCGCTCAGGCGCGTGTTCCGGAGCGGAGCGGAGAACGCGCGGCGATGGCGCCGCTGGGGCGGAACAAAGAACATCCTTTCCGCGCAGGCGCTCAGGCGCGTGTTCCGGAGCGGAGCGGAGAACGCGCGGCGATGGCGCCGGGGGCGCGGAACGCGAAACACTTACCAGGAGCTTCTCGTGTCGCACCTCGGTGAGATCGCGGCGCTCGCGACGGCGGCTTGTTTCGTCGGCAGCTCTGTCTACTTCACGCGTGCGTCGGAACGGGTCGGCTCCATGCCGGTCAACTTGATCCGTCTGCTCTTCGCGATCCCCATGTTCATCCTCTACGGCTGGGCGACCCGCGGGCTCCCGCTCCCAACCGACGCGAGCCCGGAGTCGATCGGCTGGCTCTCGCTCTCGGGTCTCGTGGGCTTCGCCTTTGGCGACCTTTGCTTGTTCCGGGCCTTCGTCGTGATCGGGCCGCGGCTCGGGACGCTCTTGATGTCGCTCGCGCCGCCGATCACCGCCATCATTTCATTCGCCGTGCTCGGGGAGCGGATGTCGACGGTCGACGTCTTCGCGATGACGCTCATCGTCTTTGGCATCGGGTGGGCGGTGACCGCTCGCGCGGAAGAGAGCGACGCGGAGCGCAACCTGGAGAGCAGACTGCAGGGGAACGAGCGGGCGAAGACGGAACGACCCGCGGTGGATCAGAGCTTCGGGGTGGGCGTGCTCCTCGGGGTCTTCGGCGCGTTGGGCCAAGCGGTTGGCCTGGTGCTGAGCAAGCTCGGGATGGGGAGCTACGATCCCTTCGCGGCCACGCAGATCCGTGTCATCGCCGGCACCCTCGCGTTCTTCGCGCTCTTCATCGCGACCGGCCGCCTTCGTCGGTTGGTCGACGCGTTCCGTGACATGCCCGCGATGCGCGAGACCATCGTCGGGACCGTCTTTGGCCCCTTCTTGGGGGTCGGACTGAGCCTTGTCGCGGTACAGGAAACCGAGGCGGGCGTGGCCGCGAGCCTGATGGCGCTGACCCCGATTTTAATCTTGCCGGTCTCCATTCGGGATGGAGAAAACGTCGGTCTGGCCGGCGCCTCGGGGGCGATCCTGGCAGTATGCGGCGTGGCCTTGTTGTTCCTCCTTTGAGCGACCGGTTCATCAACGTTGATCTTTCCCGCGCCCGCTACGAAACTGTGACCGATTCTGCTCCGACCCCAGGCGCAGAAGAGAAGCCAAACATCGATGTCAGCCCTTACATCCCTGCTCGTGCGAGACGGCGTCGTCTCGATCAAGACGATCGAAGAGGGGATCCAGCGGCAGGTGATCTCCGGCGGCGCGCTCGACACCGTCTTGCTCGAGATGCAGGTCGCGAAGGAGAACGTGGTCGCTTCGTACCGCGCCGTGTCACGCGGAGAGCAGCCGACGACGCGAGAAGCGGTGATGAGCGCGCCCGACGACGCGCTCGCGAAGGTGAGCCGCGCCGACGCGATCAAGTTTCGCGTGGTCCCGATCGAGCTGACGAACGCGTCGCTGGTCGTCGCCGTCGCGACCCCGCTCCCGGAGCAAGCGCTTCATGATCTCATCGATCGCGTCGGGATTGATGTAGAGCAGCGCGTCGCGGTCGTCCCCCGGATCGCGGCGGGGCTCGCGTGCCACTACGGCGTTCCTTGCGTACCGCGGCTTATCCGCTTGGTAGAGCGATTGGACCTCGCTGAGGCGGGCGAGCTCGTGGACGTCGATCCCGCCAACGTGACCATTCGTCCGGGACAGCCCTCTCGACAGCCCTCGCAACAGCCCTCGCACCGGGCCAGCATCAGCGACCGACCATTTGGAACGCTCGGCGGAGAGGTCTCGCTCCCCAAACCACCTCGCGCTCCGGCGCCTGATGAGCTCCTCGCAGAGCCGTCCCGTTCGCCACGGATCGCCATCCCGCGAACTGAGGTCATGCGCACGATGCGCGGACCGCTGACGACCGACCGGGCGCTCTCTGCGCTCTCCCGCGCGAAAGATCGCGACGCGATTCTTGAGATCACGTTTGCGTTCGCGCGTCAGTTCTTCGACTACACGGCGCTCTTCCTCGTCGCGGACGGTCGCGCGGAAGGGCTCGAGGCGGTCGGCAAGGGCGCCGACCATGAGGTGGTGTCGCAGCTCTCGATGCCGGTCGATGAGCCGGGCGCGCTTCGGGTCGCGGTGGAGTACGGCTCCCCCGTGGTCTCGATGCTCGACGCGCACCCGCAGGACGCGACGTTGCGCCAGACCCTGGGCCGGAGCGACGGTCAGCCTTCGGCGTTGGTCCCGATCGCGATTCGCGGCCGTGTTGTCCTGGTCATCTACGGCGATCGGTCAGGCGACGATATCGCGCTCTCCGAGCTCCCCGATTTGGTCGCGTTTACGCCACGCGTCTCGACCGCTTTCGAGCGACTGATCTTGGGGCGCAAGTTCCGTGGCTACTCGAAGCCGCGTCAGTCTGGCGAAGCGCGCGCGCCGCGTGGCTTGACGGTCGCGGCGAGCGAGCGTCCAAGACCGGGTTCATGGCGCGCGATTACGCGGTCTGAGTCCTCCGCGCCCGTTCGCGCGACGAGCCCGTACGTCCCGTCTACTTCTACCTCAACCTCTTCTGCTTCCAAGCAAGCGCAGAGCGCGAGCGCCATGATCGCCGCGCTTGAAGCCGCGACGATCGAGCCAACCATCAAGACGGCCGCGGTACCTGCTGCCGAAGCTTCGGATTCCGAAGCGCCTGAGCCCATCGCCGCGAAGAGTGACGAAAAGCCAGAGCCGCAGAAGAGCGCGAAGCGCTTCAGTCGCGCAGAGCGTCGCGCCGCGAACAGAGCGGCGAAGCGCGCGGCGAAGCGCGCGGCGAAGCGATCCTCACGACGGTCGTCTCGTCCGCCCCAAGGTTCATCGCGCCCGGACGTGACCCCCGAAGCCAAGGTTTCGGATGCGGTCGCGAAAGAGGTCGAGGCGCCACCGAAAGCCGAAGCGACAGCCGCGGAGGCGAACGTCGCGGGTTCTAAGACCGCCGCGCCGAGAACCGCCGAGCCGAAACCGAAACCTACGGCGTCGAAATCCACGGCGTCGAAGTCCACGGATTCCAAGGCGGCTCCGGAAGCAAAGCCGGCGCTGCGCCGCGCTGCCCTGAGCGTTCTCGGCGTCCCGCGTCGCGCGCCACCCCCACCCACGGTCCAAGCGGTCGAGACCGCGCCTGTCGATGACGATGCGCCGGAGTTGATCTACGAAGACTCGACCTTCGGTTCGTACCCGCCCGCAGGCGCACGCGTCGATGCCACTGATGCGGACGATGCCTCCGTCACGGATCAAGTCGACGCAACCGTCGATGATGTCGCCGGGGTGGATGCCGCAGCCGAATCCGCAGCCGAATCCGACAACGCCAACGAAGGTGCCGAGAAGGTCGTCGCCGCGGAAGCGGAGCCGTCTGAGCCAGCAGAGCAAGCACACGCGCCAGCAGAGGAAGCTAACGCGCTTGAGACTCGCGCGACCGCCAGTCCGACGCCGAAGGTCATGCGGCACGAACCGAGCGTCATCGTGGAGGGCCAAGAGCCCCACGCTGCGTCGGGAGCAACGGAGGCGGGCGCCAAAGATCCGGGCGCGCCGCTCGACCAGAGCGACGCGGAATCCGACGCACCGCCCGCGTACCTCCCGATCGACTCCGACCCGCCACGCGCGACGGATCCGCCCAAGGTCATCGTCAGCATGGGCGAAGACGTGGAGGTTCTCGTCTCGGCGTTACGCAAAGCGGACGCCGCGGGCGCAGGGGACATCATCGACAGCCTGCTCGCGCATGGGGACGCTGCGCTCCCGGTCCTGACGCGACGTTTCCCAGGACCGCTCTGGTTTGACCGCAAGGAGCCGCACACTCAGCTGCCGCGCGGACGCGAGGTCTCCGCGATCGCGAGCGCGCTCTCGGCTTATGGTCGCCGGTCGGCGCCGTATCTTCGCTCGCTCCTGCAGCACCGCCGCCCAGACACGCGCTTCTACGCGATGTTGCTCGCCGCGGAGGTGAAGCACGAGGCGCTCGTCGAGCCGCTCGGGGCGTGCCTCTTTGACAACGACACTGGCGCGCGCGCGCTCGCGGTCGACGTCATGAAACGTTACCGGAAGTTCTCGGAGTTCGACGCGGTCATCAAGAACCTCCGCGCGACCGCGCGGGCGCCCCGGGGCGAGACGCCAGAGCGCGTCGCCGCCGTGAACGCGCTTGGGGAGCTGCGGGACGTTGGCTCCATCGAGCTGATCATTGGCCTGCTCAAGACCAAACGCTCGGCGCTGGTTCGCGCGGCCCACGCCAGTCTCGTGATGCTGACGCGCCAAGACTTCGGAAAGTCGACGCGACGCTGGCGAGAGTGGTTCGAGGACAACGGCAAGCGTCATCGCGTGGAGTGGCTGATCGACGCCTTGCTTCACAGCGATGAATCGATGCGCCGCCTCGCGTGCGATGAACTGACGGCGCTCACGCAGGAGTACTACGGGTTCCACCCCGCGCTCCCCAAGCCCGAGCGAAAGGTCACGCAGCGCAAGTACCAGAAGTGGTGGGACGAGGTCGGACGGGAGCGCTTCGTCGGCTCCGCGACCGCGCGTCCTTCCACGCGCACTACGTAGTCTCCTCGTCTCGCCACCCCACTACGGTGGCGCCGTAGATCGCGATCAAGATGGCTTCCGCCGCGTCATGTCGAAGCGGGCCAGTGGGTCGCTTTGCGTCGCCTTCTTGAATGGCGCGTCGCGCGAGCGCTTGGGCGTGTCGCTTAGCGTCGGTGCCGCTGCGCCGTTCGCGCGGGAGCAGCAGCGCTTCACGCCAGCGCTCCGCGCTCACGATATGACAGCGCGCGCCTCTTGGTTCGGCGACGCGTCTCCAGTGACGCGCGAGATTGGCGTCGCCTTCAAGGAAGACGTGCTCGAGCGGATCGACCTCACAGATGATCGAGCGCGCGGCGCGCTTGAGCCGGCTGACGCTCCCAAAGTTGTGGCTCGCGTAGCGCGTGATGCCGCGCTCACGATCGTATACCGCGACGCCCATACGAACCCCGAGATCGATCGCGAGCAACACGCCAAGAGCATGCCTCATGCGCGCGCGTATTGGTTGACGTCGTGAAAGCGCGCGCGCAGTCTCGCGTTCGTGGGGAACGTTCTCGCCTTCCTGATCTGCTTCGCTGGGCTCGCGCTTCACGCAAATGCGTTCGCGCAGACCCCGGGCCCAACGGTCTCCCCGCCGCCGTCCGCTCGGCCGGTCCGGACCGTGCAGCTCCCACCGCTCGCGGAGGGGTCGATCGGTGGTTGGTGTGTGCAGAACCAAGGCGAAGATCTCTTCATCCACACCGAGTACTCGCCGCGCGGACCTCGGCTGCGCATCTGGCGCGGCAGCAACGGGTGGATGCAGATCGAGACCCAGCGCGGCTCCGCGACGTTGTGGTCCTCGGGAAACTTCGAGCCCGAACCGATGGACTACTCGGAAGGCAAGATCCGCTGTCCCAGCACCGCGCTGCAGCAAGGCAAGTATGGGTTCGGGAGCTGGCAATTTGATGTCACGCCAACAGAGGTGCGGATCGACCACTCACGTAACCCGTTCACCATCATCTTGGAGATTCGCAGCGCGCGGGTCCGGGTCGAGTTCCCGAACAGAGCGCGCGTGATCGAGCCGAGCACCAGCCTCACGACGCCCACTCCGTGACGAAGTCGACCACAGGAGGCGCCGCGTGATCGAGGGTTTTGAGAAGACCCAACGAGTCTACGAGGGCGTGTCGCGCGACGTGTATGTCCGCGGAGAAGGTCCCGGGATCTGCGTGATGCACGAGGTCCCCGGGATCACGCCAGAGGTCGCGCGTTTCGCCCGGATGCTGAGCGACGAAGGGTTCAAGGTCTTCATGCCGGACCTCTTCGGCCAAGTGAACGAGCCGCTCGGCGTCCGGAACACAGCCACACAGATCCTGCGCGCGTGCGTGAGCAGGGAGTTCCATGTGCTCGCCGCGCGCGGCACCTCGCCGATCACGACTTGGCTCCGCGCGCTGTGTCGTGACATCGACGCGGAACAACGGGCAGCGGGCACCTCGGCGCGCGGGGTCGGTGCGCTCGGGATGTGCCTGACCGGAAACTTCGCGCTCGCGCTCATGGTGGACCCATGGCTGATGGCGCCGGTGCTCTCTCAGCCGTCGCTCCCCTTCGGCGTGACGCCGATGCACAATTCGGGGCTTCATGTTAGCGACGAAGACCTCGTCACGATCAAGAGGCGCGTCAAAGAAGAGAACGTGAAGGTGCTCGGGATGCGGTTCACGACGGACGCGCTCTGTCCGGGCGCCCGCTTCAAGCGGCTCCGCAAAGAGCTCGGCGACGGCTTCGAAGGCATCGAGATCAAGAGCGGACCGGGGAGCGATCCCAAGATTAAGTTCGTAGCGCACAGCGTCGTGACCAATGACCTCGTCGATGAAGAAGGCCACCCCACGCAGGTCGCGCTTCAGCGGGTCTTCTCGTTCTTTCGTGAGTCGCTCTTGCCGGCCGCGCGCTGAAACGGTCGCCAGCGTGAGCGATAATCATACGCGGTCTCTCGGTGAGCTAAGTCTCCTCCGCGTTTCGGCTTCGAAGGTTCCCCCACGGGGTCCAGACCGCGAGCATGTTGAGCATCAAGATGAGGTGCGAGGCCGCGACCAAGAGCTGGCGGTGCGCGGGCATGACTGGGACGAGCCAAATGATGATCGCGTACCCCAGCGCTGCCCATTTGAGCCGAGGCTCAAGCGTGACCACCATGGTCGTGACCACCGCGCTCCACACGCCCATGAAGAGCACGGTCGCGCCGGCCATTCCGATCCCCACGCTGCCGGCGAGGTGGGCCAAGACCGCCTGGGCAGCGAAAACGTACGCGACGGTCATGATGACCGCGCGGTTGAGACGCGTCGCGAGCATCGACTCGCGCGCCCAAATCGTGAACACGAAGAGCACCGCGAGCATCCCGAGGGGCGGGTACATGTACTCGCGCGGAACGAACTCGCGACCGCCTTGCTCGAGGTACCAGCCGATGAGCGGGAGGATGATCCACGACAGCCCGAACATGACGGCGAGAAATGAGCGGGTTCGCCGACCCGTGTCGACGTCCATGTCTTGACCGAGCTGCGAGAGACGCTTGGACTCTTGGCGATGATCGCGGACCGCTTGGTCCACCGCCCCCTGGAGCTCACGGGACGTGTTCGGCGAGGCCCGCAGCGCGACCGCGGCGCCTTCGGGGTTGTCGCGCGCGAGCTCCAGCCGGGCCATGCGCTCCGCGCTTTTCGTCAGCCCGCGCTTCGCGATCGGGTTCGCTTCCCACTCGACCAGCGCGGCGCGAAAACCAAAACACGCCTCGTTGAAGGCGTGCTGCACGAGCTCGTACTCCTCCGGCGTGTGCCCGCGCAGACGCGTTAGCTCATCGAGGCGCGCTTCGGCGCGGATCGCGAGTCGTCGTGATCCTTGGTGCGAGAGGTAGCCCTCGATGGCGCGAGCGAGCTCGCGGACGGAACCGTAGCGGTCGTCTTTCTCGGCAGACATCGCCCGCCTCACGATCCCGACCAGCTCGGGTTGCGCGTCCGTTCGAAAACGCGGCGTCGAGGTCACGATGCTCCCGACCAACATCTGGAAGGTGTCGCCGATGTGCGGCGCGTGGCCTTCGATGAGCTCGTAGAGAACCGCGCCGAGCAGGTAGACATCGGTTCGCTCGTCGATCGACGGCGCTTCCCCGCCGAGCATCTCCGGTGCCATGTAGCAGGGAGTGCCGGCCATCTGCCGGGCGTCGCGGGCCATCGGGAGGCGCCCCTCGTTTTCTTCGTGGAGGCTGACCGCGATCCCCCAATCGACGACATACACCTCGCCAAACTCTCCGATCATGACGTTCTCGGGCTTCACGTCTCGATGGACGATCCCGCGGCTGTGCGCGAACGCGATCGCGTTCATGACCTGGAGCAGGACGCGGAGGTTCCACTCGAGGAGATCTGTCGCCGCGAAACGTCTCATGACTTCGCCGGCGTCTCGCGCGAGCTGCTCCCAGCTCTCGCCTTCGATCTTCTTCAGCGCGATCTGAGGGCGCCGATTCTCGTCGAGCGAAATGTCATAGACCGGGACGATGTTGGGGTGCTCAAGCATCCCGGTCACCCACGCTTCCCGGAGGATGTGCGATGACGCCTGGGTCCCAACAACGCTCTCGCGGAGCGTCTTGACCGCGACGTCTCGCCCAAGCGCGAGCTGCTTGGCGGACCGGACGAGTCCCATGCCGCCTTCGCCGATCGTGTCCCCGGGCTCAAAGGGGGCGACCTCGCCGCGCGCGATGTCCTGAAGAAGGACGACCGCGTCGCGCGCGATCGGATCTTCACCCGGCGTGATCGTGGCGCCGGGGTTCTTGAGCACACCGGCGTGGTCTTCGAACGTGTCGCTGAGCGCCTTTACGAGTGTCTCGTCGAGGTCCACGACGCATGCTCGCACCTCGCGCGCGACCGGTCACGGAAAGGTGCGCATCGTCGCGTAGGTCGCGATGGCGATGGGCTGTCTTTGAGAACAGCGAGATGCTTTATCCTCTGCGCATGCGTGTGCTCTTGACCGGCGGGACCGGGTTCCTCGGTGGGTTCTTGATCTCTGAGTTGACGCGGATGGGGATCGAGACGCGGGTCTTCGCGCGAGCGACCAGCGACGTGAGCGCGCTTGAGGTCGACGTGGTGCGCGGCAGCTTTGACGATCCCGGGTCTCTCGTTCGGGCGCTTCGAGGCGTCGACGTCGTGCTGCACGCGGCGGGCGGCGGGCTCGGGAGCGCGGAAGCGATCTACCGGTCAAACACGGAATCGACGCGCGCGCTCTTGGCCGCGTCGAAGGGAACGTCACTTCGTCGCTTCGTCCTCGTGTCTTCGCTCGCGGCGGCCGGCCCGTCGCGTGCTCACTCGCCGTTGAGCGAAGTCGATCCGGCGCGGCCGATGTCAGACTACGGAAAGAGCAAGCTGGCGGCCGAGCGCGCGGTGATCGCCGCGGGTGATCGCCTGCACGTCACGGTCGTTCGACCGCCTGCGATCTACGGACCCGGCGACACGAGGATGCTCCCGCTCTTTCGAGGTGCGCAGCGCGGCGTCGTTCCATTGGTGGCGCCACAGGGGACGTTGTCGATCGTGTACGCCGAAGATGTCGCGCGCGCGATCGGTCGCGCGGTCGCTGGAGAACACGAGAGCGGCCGCGTGTACTTTCTCTCAGCCGAGATCATCACGCGGCGTGAGTTGGCGGAGTCGATCGGTCACGCGGTGTCGCGGCGCGTCCGGGTCGCGTCGCTCCCGAAGACGTTGCTGCGGGCGCTTGGCGTCGCCGGCTCGGTCGCGCGCGCGATGGGGCGCACTTCGCTGCCGCTGACGGTCGATAAGGCACGAGACGTGACCCAAGAGCACCAGAGCTGTAGCGCTGAACGCATTCGAGCGGAGCTCGGCTGGGTGGCCGAGGTTCCGCTCGAAGAAGGAATGAAGCGCACCGCGTCGGACTACCGATCGCGCGGCTGGCTCTTGAGCTAGCTCTTCGCGGTCCAGCTATCGCAGTAGCCCGACGGATGAATCGGGCCCTTCACGAGCTGACAGGCGCCACAGGCGTTCGCCGCGCCCGCGGTGTAGTACTGACAGTTGAGGCAGTTCTTGGCCGCGCCGTGTGGAGACGCGTCGGCGTAGTGAAGGGCCGTGCGGGCAGCCTTTTCGGGCTCGCTCAGACCGGTGGTGTCTGTGCAGGTGAGCGACCCACCGCCGCTGTCGCTGCAGGCCGAAACGAGGGGAGCGGCCGCGACCGCGCCGAGGACGGTCAGGCTTCGCTTGATGAGAGAACGTCGTGAGAACTTATCCATGGAAGCCAGGGTAGGGTTGGTGTCACGCTCGGTTCAAGTTCCCCACGAGACAAAGGACCTATCGCGTCCATAGCCAGGGCAAGGAACGCGGGATCACGCGATCCACGCGGCGTATTGCCGCACAGCAGGACCACAGCAGGACCGCAGCAGGACCGCGTGACGACGCTCGGAAACGGACCCGTGGGTTAGTTCTCCTCGAGCATGACGTCCACTTCTCCAGTGACCGTGATGCGCTCGCCGTCGACGTCGCCAAAGGGCGGGAGCTCGCCCTTGAACACCAATCGGACATAGCCCTCGAGGTCGGACGGTTCCACCTGGATCGTGCCGGGCCCAACGTTGTCCAAGGTCCAGGATCCTTCGCGGGGTCCCGTACATGCCCAGAAATGGATCGACTCGTACTGATCCGTCGTGGGGTCTCGGTGCCGGTACTCGAGCGTGTTGCCCGGGGTGAACCAGTCCGCCTGAATCCCTTCGGTGAACTTCAGGAGGAACATCGCGGCCCCGTCGGGAGTCTCCGCGCGAAGATCGATCACGGCGTTGAACCCAACGTTCCCAAAGTGCTCCTGACGGACGCGGAATTTGGTCGAGGCGTCCACTCGAACGTCGCCCAACGCGTACTCGGCGTGTCCGCCCGCGACGGTCAGACTGAGCCTGGGGGGGCGATCGAAGTCGTAGTCATAGTCATAGTCATAGTCATCATCGTCGTACCCGGCGAAGAAGCAGCCCGAGAGGCTCAGCAGCATGACGACGATGCCGAGTTGTTGAAGTCGCGCGCGAACCATCTTGAACCTCCCGATCTCAGTTTAAGCGACGGGCTCAAGCCCGTGACGCACAGGTAGAAAGCATGTGCTGTACCAACGCGGACGCTCCGCACTCCATGTGAGTGACGACGGAGCAGGATGGACTTCTTGGGTCACCCAAGCGAGCGGCCGCGCCTCGAGTTCATCTTCGGCGTAAGCGTTTTGGTTCGAGGTGTCGAGTGGAGTTGTTGTCGCGTGGAGTCGTTGTTGTGTGGAGTCGTTGTTGTGTGGAGTCCGTGTTCACGGCTCGCGCACGTCGGGGTGAAGGGCTCGTTGCCGGTCGACGAACGCGGTGCGTCGACTGCGCCAAGACGACGCGGCGTCGAGGCGTGACGGACGACAATGTCGCTGTCGTAGGAGCGTCTCACCCGCGGGCGCGATGATTGAAAGGAGCGCGGCGGTCGCGAGCCGGTACTCTCGCGCGATGCGACTCAGCATTGTGCTCACACTCTTGTTCTCCTCGAGCGTCGCGCTCGCCGCGCCGAACGACTGGGCGGAAGGGACCGAGGAGCTGAACGACGGCGCGTCCCGCGAGTACTACAACCGCGGCGCCCAGCTCCTGTGGCGAAACATGTTGGGGGACTGGCACGACCGGTCTGGCGTCGCCCAGGGAACCGAGGCGTGGGCGCGGACGATCGTCGAAGACACAAACACGCCGCGCTTCGTGGAGTGGGACGTGACGGCTTTGGTCGCCGCCTGGGTCACGGACGAGGTGCAGAACCAAGGCTTCCTCTTGCGCTCGGAGTCCGGGTCGACGCGAATCGTGACGCGCGAAGCCAGCGACGCGAGTCTCCACCCGCAGCTCGTCGTGAACGGCGCGGCGCTGGCGGTCGCCGCGGATACCTACACTGAGCCCTCGACGTTCCGTCCGCGGGGTTCGCTTGGTGAGATGCGGGTCGGCGGGGCGAACAACGGACTCTTGCGTTTCGACCTGAGCGGGATCGCGACCGTCGAGAGCGCGACCCTTCGCGTCTACACCACCGAGCAGTACGGAACGACCGACATCGGCGTGTTCCGGGCGTCACCGGGTCACCAGGGAGAACCGCCTCCGCGGGAGCTCGGGTTGGCGGCGGAGTACGAAGGCGACGAGGGCATCGCGTCGCACCCCGACGTGATCTTCTTCGACGCGTTCGAGGCGCCTGACTGGGCCGATGAATGGCGCGAGGTGAGCGGCGAATATGAGACGACCGACGACCCCTCCTTTGGGTTCGCGCCGCTCTCCGGACGAGCGCTGCGCTCGGTGATCCCGGAAGGCGAAAACAGCGGTCTCAACATTCGCTACCCATTCGAAGAGCGCACCGGGAGCGAGCCCGATCAGGCCTACTTCCGTTACTACATCCGGCTCGGCTCGACGTGGGATCAAACCGTCGACGGCGGCAAGCTCCCAGGGTTCGCGGGCACCTATGGGGTCGCGGGATGGGGCGGTCGCCGACCCGATGGAACCGACGGATGGTCCGCGCGCGGGCTCTTCGGCGAGACCGTGCCGACGGGTCGCAACCCGCTCGGGGGCGCGACACCGGTCGGGAACTACTACTACCACGCAGACCAACCGGGCACGTTCGGCGACAACCGCTTCTGGACCGAGAGCTTCGGACGCGAAGGGCACGGCGGAGTTTTGGAGCGCGAGCGTTGGTACTGCCTCGAGCAATACGTGCAGATGAACACCCCAGGCGAGCCGGACGGAGTGATCCGCGCGTGGGTCGATGGGCGCCTCGCGTTCGAGAAGACTGACCTTCGCTTTCGTCTCGTCGACACGCTTCACATCGAGCTGGTGTGGATGAACATCTATCACGGCGGCACAGCCGTCTCACCGGCCGACCAGCACACCTTTATCGACAACGTGGTCATCGCGCGGCGCTACATCGGGCCGATGGGCAGCGGCGCCGAACCGGACGCGGGACCGAGTGACGCGGGAACCGATGCGGGCGAAGACGCGGGAGCCGATGCGGGCGGCGATCTGGACGCGGGGACCGACGCCGGAGACGCGCGCGACGCCGGGACTGATGCGTCTGATGCGTCTGACGACGCCGGTGCAGACACGGGACCCGGCGCGACCAGCGACGATGGGTGTGGTTGTTCCGCGAGAAGCGGTAGGTCGAACGTCGCCTCGATCGCGTTCGCGTTGCTTTGCCTCGCGCGTCGCCGCTCTTAAACAGCGAGAGGCGAAGCTCAGTCCAAAGACGATCAGTACTGGAAGCGGCGCATCGAGACGTTCATCAAGATGCCGATGCCGAGCGCGGTCGTGAGCACGGAAGAGCCGCCGTACGAAAAGAGCGGGAGCGTCATGCCGACGACCGGCATCCAACCCATGACCATCAGCAGGTTAATCGCGGCCTGCCAGAAGATGAGACCGCCGACGCCGACCGCGCAGACCGCGCCGAAGCGGTCGCGCGCCTGGGACGCGATCTTGAGCGCCCAGACGACCAAGAACATGTAGAGGCCGACGATCAAGAGCGCGCCGATGAAGCCTTGCTCTTCGCACCACACGGGAAACGGAAAGTCGGTGTCCTGGTCCGGCAAGAAGCGGTGCTGGTTCTGCGTTCCCTGGAGGAAGCCTTTGCCCCAAAACCCGCCGCTGCCGATCGCGACCATCGACTGGTGCGTGTGCCAGCCGCTGTCGAGCAGGTCGGTGGTGTCGCCGTTCATCCGCGCGAGGAAGCTGGTCACGCGTTGCTTTTGGTAGTCCTTCAAGAGGAAGGTCCAGGTGAGCGGCGCGCTGATCACGAACGACGTGAAGAGCGTGACGAGCGACCGGATCTTCAGCTGCGTGAGGACCATGATGGTGCCGAAGATGAACGCGCAGATCAGCGCGGTGCCGAGGTCTGGCTGCGCGAGAATGAGCCCCATCGGGACCGCCAAGATCAAGCCGGGGATCACGAGGTCCTTCAGCGTACGACCGTCGGTCTTCGGGTCGTTGTGGAGGTACTTCGCGAGCGCGATGATCAAGAAGACCTTCATGGTCTCGCTTGGCTGGAGCGAGAAACCACCGATCTTGATCCAGCGCGTGGAACCGCGGATCGAGTCGCCGAGCAAGAAGACCAAGATCAACAAGACGATGCCGGTGCCGTACGCGAACCAGGCGTAGCGCTCGTAGTAGCGGTAGTCGATCGCGACGACCAAGACGGCCATACCGGCGCCGAGGCTGAGCCAGTAGATCTGTTGAATGTAGAGGTCGGGCCGACGCGTCGCGGAGGTCGCGCTGTAGAGGTTCACGACGCCGAAGAGCGAGATCGCGGCGACGGTGACGAAGAGCGTCCAGTCGAACTGGTCGCGTAGAGTACGTGCCAGCTCCATCTATCGGCTCCCTCGCGTCGGCGCGTTGGTGCTGGCGGTCGCGGTACGTCCGCCCAGGTATTCCTGGAGCACGCGAATGCCGATCGGCGCGGCCATCTTTCCGCCGGCGCCGCCGTGCTCGATCAAGACCACGATCGCGAGCTCAGGATCGTCTGACGGTGCGAACCCGGCGAACCACGCGTGGCTCCGCATGAAGTACCAGCGCTGGGTCGGATCGAGGCTGCGTCGAACGGATCCGCGCGCGATCTCCGCGGTTCCGGTTTTGCCAGAGATGTCGATGCCGTGCTCGATCCGCGCGCCGTACGCGGTGCCGTTCTGTTCGTTGACCACGCCGCGCATTCCGTCGACGACGTAGGCGAGGTGCTGCGGCTCGATGTCGAGGCGACGCCGAATCTGCGGATCGAAGGACTCGATCTCCGCGCCGTTGGGATCTTGAATCGCTTCTACGATTTGAGGCGCGTAGAGCGTGCCGCCGTTGGCCATCGCGCCGTACATCATGGCGAGCTGGATAAGCGTAGTCCGGGTGTTGCCCTGCCCGATCGCCGTGTTGAGGGTGTAGCCGAGGCGGAAGCGCCCGAAGTGTTCCTCATACCAAGAACGGGAGGCGAGGAAGCCGCGGGCCTCGGTGTTGATGCCGATGCCGGTGCGCTCCGCGAGGCCCATCTCGCGCGCGTACTGGTTGATGCCTTCGAGACCGATCATCTCGGCGATCTTCCAGAAGTAAATGTTGCATGACTGGACGATCGAGCTGCGCATGTCGACATCGCCGTGCGCGGCCGTACAGCGGAGCCGCTGCCGACGACCGATCTGGAGGTAGCCGATGCACTCGAACTGTCGCGCAGGATCGATCAGCGATTCGTTGAGCGCGGCGAGGGCGGTGATCGGCTTGAAGGTCGAGCCCGGGAAGTAGCTCTCGTACACCGTCTTATCGATGAGCGGCCGGAACGGGTTGTCGCGAAGTCCGCGATACTGCGTGTTGGTCAGCCGCCCGCTCATCTCGTTGAGGTCGTACGTGGGCTTGGAGAAGAGCGCGCGGATCCGGCCGGTCCGCACGTCCACGACCACCGCCGAGCCGCCCGGGTGTCCGCCGAAGGCGCGCTCGATCGTGCGCATGAGCTCCATGTCGAGCGTGAGGACCAGGTCACGACCCGGGATGGGCTCGCGGTATTGCTCCGGGTTTTGCGGATCGTTTTGCCGACGGCCGCGCGCGTCGACCGTGACGCGGCGATACCCGCGCCGACCGCGCAGGTAGCTCTCCCACGCCTTCTCGAGCCCCATCCGACCGATGCGATCTCCGGCGCGGTAGCCTTGGTCGGGGTGCCGCTCGAGGTCCTCGGCGCTGACCTCGTTCATGTAGCCGATGGCGTGAGCGGCCAGGCGCCCGTAGGAGTAGGTCCGCACGGGAGAACCGATCACGTCGACCGCGGGCAGGTCGTTGCTGTAGGTCGAGAGGGCCGCGACCTGGTCACGCGTGACGTCCGTGAACATTCGGATCTGATGGTTGCGTCGCCGCGCTGGGACGCGCGCGAGTCGGCGCTCAAAGCTGGCGCGCTCTTGCGCGTTAAGGTCCATGAGCGACGAGATGAGCTCGATGTCGTCGCCCTCTTCTTCGTCGTCCTTGAGCTGCTGCGGCGTCACGTAGACGTTGTAGCTGGGGCGGTTGGTCGCGATGGTGCGACCGCGGCTGTCCCGGATCACACCGCGGGTCGCGGGGAGCCCGATCGTCTTCGTGATGTTCTCTTGCGCGATGCGCGCCCAGCGGTCGTGGTCGATCAGCTGGAGCTGAATCAGCCGCGTGATGACGATCATGAAGATCACCACGACCACCAGCGCCATCCACTTGTAGCGCTTGCGGAACTCGCCGACCTCGCGGCTGCGCGACAGCATCACCATGCTGATGCTTCCTTAGGGGGCGATTGCGCCCCCTCTCGGCTTCGCCGATTCACCCCACGCTCACATTCGTTCGCCCGCTCGGCGACATTCCAAACACGTCGCTTCGCTTTGGTGTTTGAACGCTCGCTCCGCGGTGGCTGCCGCAGCCTCGAAGGGTTGCTCATGCCGCTCTCGCTTCTTCACGGCGCGCGACGTCCACCCTACGGACGGCGAAAAAGATCAACGGGGCGGCGAGGGCGGTCGTGAGCGATGGGCCGGCGAGCGCGATCGCGGTGTCGACCGCGCCGCCCCACGCAAAGGGAGCCGCGCGTTCGAAGATGGCGCGCAACGCGAGGGTGGCGCCCGAGGCCATCACGCAAACAAAGAACGTGAGCATCATCTGGAACGCGGGACCGCGCGCGAAGAGGCGAAGCCCCGCGCCTCGCGCGATCATGTAGGTCGCGACCATCACGAAGGTCTGCACGCTCATCAGGTTTCCGCAGAAGCGATCGAGCAGGTACCCGAGCAGGAACGCGAGGAAGGCGCCGCGCAAGAAGTGGAACTCGGGGGAGACACCCAAGAAGATGATGATCGGCAGGATGAGGTTTGGCGTGAACGGGTGCAGCGAGACGAGCGTCGAGAGCGCCGACTGAAACACCAAGAGGCCGATCGCGAGCGCGATGATGCCGAGGTCGCGACCGAGGCGATTCACTCGTTCCCCTCGGCGCTCGGTTCATCAAACCCGCGCCGACCTCGGAGCGCGTTCTGCTCACGCGAGCCCATCTTCAGGATGAGCACCTCGTCGAGCGAGGAGAAGTTGACCGAGGGCTCGGCGACGACCTCTTGATAGAGGCCAAAGTCTTGCGAGCGAACCTCGGTGACGCGGCCGACCAAGATCGACGCGGGGAAGCGGCGCCCGTAGCCCGAGGTGTAGAGCTCGTCGCCCGCCTCAACTTCGTCGGTTCGCTTGAGGAACTGGACCCGGCAGGCGTAGCGATCGTTTTCGCCGGTCCCGCGCAAGATCCCGCGTGCGCCGGTGCGCTGGACGATGACATCGATGTGGCTATCTCGGTCGACGGTAAGGAGCACGGAGGCGTGTCTTCCTACGCCATCGTCGCCGTGGATCTGCCCCACCAATCCTTGCGCGGACACGACCGGCATGCCGTGACGGACCGAGTCGCGCTCGCCGCGGTCGAGGCGGATCCGGATCACGCGGAAGAACGAAGAGATGTCGCGGCTGATGACCTGCGCGCTGAGGACCTCGCCGCCGAGGCGCTCGCGCAGCTGAAGGAGATCACGGAGGCGCCGGTTTTCTTGCGCTTGGATGCGCAGCATCCGGTTCTCTTCGTTGAGCCGATCGGTGTCGATGCGCAGCCGGTCGTTATCGCGCTTCACGTCGACCAGGTAGACGTACTCCTCGAGCACCCCTGAGACGGCTTGGGCGGTCTGCGTCGCGACGTATTGAATGGGTGAACTGATCTGAACGATCAGCCGATCAAGAGGACCCGCGTTGTCCGGGTTCGCCAAGTTCGACTTCAAGAAGAAGAAGGGGATGACGAGGAGCGCGACGCCGATCGCGGCGTCTCTTAGTCTCCGAAAGTAGTCCATCCCGGGCTAGTACCTCGACTCAGGCTCAGCGCGACCAGCAGGAGCTGATCAGGAGATCGTGACTTCCTTGAGGAGGTCGTTGTGATCCAGCGTCTTGCCCGAGCCGAGCACAACCGCGGAGACTGGGTCATCGGAGACCATCACGGGGAGCCCGGTCTCTTCGCGGAGCAGGACGTCGAGGTTCTTGAGCTGCGAGCCGCCACCAGTGAGGACGATGCCCTTGTCGACAATGTCCGCGGACAGCTCTGGCGGGGTGCGCTCGAGCGCGGTCATGACCGCTTCGACGATCGCGTGAATCGGCTCGCTCAAGGCGTCGCGGATCTCGTCGCTGTTGACGGTCACGGTCTTGGGAACGCCCGCGACCATATCGCGACCCTTGACCTCCATGGACTGGACGCCGTCGTCTTCCGGGTGCGCGTTTCCGATGGTGCACTTCACGCGCTCGGCGGACTGCTCGCCGATGAGCAAGTTGTACTTGCGCTTCATGTACGCGACGATCGATTCGTCCATCTTGTCGCCGCCCACCCGCACCGATTGCGAGTAGACGATGCCGGCGAGCGAGATGACCGCGACCTCCGTCGTGCCGCCGCCGATGTCGACGATCATGTTGCCGCTCGGTTCGGTGATCGGGAGACCGGCTCCGATCGCGGCCGCCATCGGCTCTTCGATCAGGTGGACCTCACGGGCACCGGCGCCCTCGGCGCTTTCCTTCACCGCGCGCTTCTCCACTTCGGTGATCCCAAAGGGGACGCAGATGATGATCCGCGGCTTCACCAAGGTGCGCCGGTTGTGCGCACGGGAGATGAAGTAACGAAGCATGGCTTCTGTGATTTCGAAGTCGGCGATCACTCCGTCCCGCAACGGACGAACGGCGTGGATGCTTCCCGGGGTCCGCCCAAGCATCTCTTTTGCTTCTTTTCCGACCGCGAGAACGCGCTTTCCGCCGCGTGGGTCACGCTGGACAGCCACGACGGAGGGCTCACACGACACGATCCCACGCCCCTTGACGTAGATCAGGGTCGTCGCCGTACCCAGATCGATCGCCAGGTCGTTAGAGAACAGACCATATAGCCAGTCGAACAGCATGAGAGGTGGTTAGGGGCCGCTTGGGAGCTTCTGACTTCGCTCTTCAGTCCAGTGGGATCCGAAAGATACGTAAGTCGTTGGGATGATTGAAGATTTTATTGAAAGCGGGAACCTAGGACTCTGCGTATTAACAGATCGCGAAACGTGCGGCAAGCCAGCTGCGTTTTCGTCCTAGAGGGGGGAGAATCCCTAGAAAAAGCGGGAAAAGTGGGTGCCGGAATCCCGACATGAGATGAAACCCGAAGAAAAGGACGATATCATCTGAGAAACCTTCCTCGCGAAGAAAACGACAGAGAGTTCCCAATTCCTTCCCGGGTGCGGGTTCAAATGATGGAGATGCAGTCGAGACCGAAACAGCCACCGCTTGAGATCTCCGAGTCGCGGATGTCCGCGGCGGAGCGGGGACGCCTCGCTTCCGAGCTGGTGCTCGCGGCGAAGCGTGGCGATCAGGCTGCCTTCGGTGAGCTCTTTCGTCGTTATAGGCCGCGCATCTACGCCCTCGCGCTTCACCTGACCGGGCGTCCCGCGGACGCTGACGACATCACGCAAGACGCCTTCCTGCGGGCGTACCGAAAGATCGGCGAGTTCGAAGGGCGAAGTGAGTTCTTCACGTGGCTCTACCGGATCGCACTTCACCGCGCGCTCAACGTGAAGCGAAACCGCGGGCGGAGAAAAATTGTCGGTCTCGATGACGCGCGTGTCGCGGTCGCGATCGGGATCGATGCGCAGGGCGATCCGCAGAAGGCGTTCGAGCTGAGCGAGAAGTACGCGCGCTTGCTCGGCGCGTTCGACAAGCTCTCCCCTTCTCTCCGCACGACCGTCGTGCTCACGACGCTGCAAGGGCTCTCCTACAAGGAAGCCGCGGTCGTCTTGGAAGCGAACGAAGGAACGATCGCGTGGCGCGTTCACGAAGCACGACGTCAGCTGCGGATCGAGATGGAGCGTCTCGAAGAGCAGCCACCGCCCCAGCACGTCGTCGCGAAAGCCAAAGAAGTGACGTCGACGTTTGATCCGGGGAAGCGGCTGGAGCGAGCGCTCTCGCAGCTCGCCCCTTCGCTCATGCCAAACATGTTGTCGCCGAAGCCTGCCTGACGCCGAAGCCTGCCTGACACTGGGTAGATCGACCGTCCCGTTCACGGCAAACGTTCGTGGACGTCCTTTTTGGATGCGCTCGATATTTCGTCCGACAGGGAGCACATTGTCGGCGTGGAGATCCCGCCCGCCGAAGACCAGGTCCATGAGCTGAGCGTTCTCATTCATGCGCATCACCCGATGTTGCTCGTCGAGAGCGTCGAGGAAGATCGCGTGCATGAGCTGCTGCGCCACGTCGCGGATCGGCACGAGATCCCGATCTTCAGCTGGAACCCGACGAGCGGGTTGTTGAGGGAAGGCGAAGCCGGCCGGCCGATGGGAACGGACACGGCGGAGGGCTGCCTCGCGTTCATCCAGTCCGCGAACCTCGAGGCGATCTTTCATCTGCCGGGCTTCGTCACCAAAGAGCTCCTCGAGGACGCGCGGTTGGTCGCGCGTCTCAAAGAGATCTACCGCCGCTACTTCAAGCATCGCGGCGCGCTGGTGATCACCGGCGCGTCGGTCAATCTCCCGCCTGAGCTTGAGCCGCTCTTCACGCCCTTTGAGCTGAACTCGCCGACCGCGGACGCCTACCATCAATACGTCTCGTCGGTGCTCCGCGAGATCGGCGAGCGTCGCGACATCAGCGTCGACCTGTCGGGCGAAGAGGTCACCGAGCTGCTCAACGCGTTGCACGGTCTGACCTTCTTTGAGGTTCGTAAGATCATTACGCAGGCGGTGATCGAAGACGGGCGGCTCGACCGCGATGACCTCGCGAGGGTATTGGTCGCGAAGCGTCGCATCATCGAGCGGAGCGGGGTGCTCGAGTACTTCCCGCACGATCACAACCTCGGTGACATCGCGGGCCTTGACCAGCTCAAGCTGTGGCTTCGAAAGCGACACGCCGCGTTCGCGGATCCCTCGGCCGCCGTGAGCTTCGGCTTGAGCGCGCCGAAGGGGCTCTTGCTGATCGGCGTGCAGGGCTGCGGTAAGTCGCTCTGCGCGAAAGCGGTCGCGGCCGAGTGGCGCTTGCCGCTCATTCGCTTGGACCCGAGCAACCTCTATCAGAAGTTTTTTGGCGAGAGCGAGAAGAACCTCCGGCGCGCGATTCGCACCGCCGAGAACATGGCGCCGGTCGTGCTGTGGATCGACGAGATCGAAAAGGCGCTCGGTCAAGATCAGAACGACGGCGGCACCAGTCAGCGCGTGTTCGGGACCTTCCTCGCGTGGATGCAAGAGAAGAAGGAGAGCGTGTTCGTGATCGCGACCGCGAACGACATCAGCAAGCTCCCGCCCGAGCTGCTCCGGAAAGGACGCTTCGACGAGATCTTCTTCGTCGACCTTCCGAAGACGGAGACGCGCAAAGAGATCTTCCGCGTGCACATCAAGCGTCGCGAGCGCGACCCGGATGCGTTCGATCTCGACGCGCTCGCGAACGGGAGCAACGGCTTCTCTGGCGCAGAGATCGAGCAAGCGGTGGTGTCTGCGCTCTACACGGCGTTCGGTGAGAACAAGGACATCGACACCGAAGCGGTCCTGAACGAGTTGAAGATCACGCGCCCGCTCTCCGTCACGATGAAGGAGAAGCTCACGGCGTTGCGACAGTGGGCGAGCGATCGCGCGGTGGCGGCGGAGTCCGGCGGGACGGCCGAGTGGGTGGAGTGAGGGCGCGTTCCTTCTGTGCTCGTTCTTGAGTGTTCGTTCGTGTTCGTTCGTGTTCGTTCGTGTTCGTTCGTGTTCTTGAGTCGTCGTGATCTGGCGAGTCGGATCTGTGGTTCTCGAGTTGGCGCATGCTGCGGATGGCAGATGGGGCGCGCCAGCTTCCGGCGCGTGGCGTGATCAACGCGAGGAAGCTTCTGACCCCACCCGCCCATCCTCCGCGTTCGGCGTGAGTTAGCGAGTGGAGTCACGCGCTGCTTTGTTGGGAGAGGGGGAGCGCGGTCCTTGGGTGTTCGTTTGTGTTCTTGAGTCGTCGTGATCGGGCGAGTCGGATCTGTGGTTCTCGAGTTGGCGCATGCTGCGGATGGCAGATGGGGCGCGCCAGCTTCCGGCGCGTGGCGCGGTCAGCACGAGGAAGCTTCTGACCCCACCCGCCCATCCTCCGCGTTCGGCGTGAGTTCGCGCGTGGGCGGGGGAGAGAGCGCGGTCCTTGCTATTCGTTCGTGGGCGATGGGCTGCGTCGTCTCAGCCGAGGACCGCCCACTTTCGCGTGGTTCTTGAAGCGCTCGCGATCTCGCGGCGGCGCGTATGCCCTCAGATTTGACACATCGCGCGCTCGCCCTACACTCGCCGCTCTTCTTTGATCCCTGCGGATCCACGAGGCCACGATGACGACGTTCAAGATCCCCGAGCACCTCCGTTACGACAAGCGCATGATCGAGCGCAACCTGCAGAACGGAGAGCTGACTCCGGGGCAGCTCGACAAGCACCTTGGTGCGCTTTCCGATGTGGAGCACAACGCGGAGACCGTTGTTCTAGAAGAGGACATGCCGGTCGAAGCCGTGGTGGTGGAGCCCGCGTTCGGCGGTGAATCGTACTCCAGCGAGTCGTCCTACGCGGACCCGGCGGCGTCATCGTTCTCCGACTCGTCGTTCACGCAGTCGGCTCCCGCGCCGGCCGAGCCTTCGCCGCCCGCCTACGTCGCGCCGACCCCGGCTGCTCCCCCCGCCGCGGTTCCTTTCGCCGCTGCGCCGACGCCCGCTGCGCCGACGCCCGCTGCAGCCGCCCCGACTCCCGTCGCCGACCCGGCGCCCACCACGTCGAACCCGTTTGGTGGTTCGACCCCGAGCAGCGAGCCCGGAGACCCCGGTGTCGGATGAGAACGAGACGTCGCAGGACGCGGGCCCCTTCGGTCAGCCTCCCGACATCGACTTCAACACCTTCATTCTCTCACTGAGCACGTCAGCGCTCGTTCATCTCGGCGTCGCGCCGGGAGACGCGGGTGAGGCGAAGAACCTCCCGCTCGCCAAGCAGACGATCGACATCATCGGGATCCTCGAGTCAAAGACGAGCGGGAACCTGACCGGAGAAGAGGAGCGCCTGATCGCGCAGGTCCTCTACGATCTCCGGATGCGTTACGTCGCCGCCGTTTCCGCGTAGTCGACTACGTAAGCGGCCACTAAGGGCAAGCGGCCACTAAGGCTCGACGAGCAACTGCCAGGCGACGAAGCCGCCGATCGCGAGCCCGAGAACCAAGACGAGACCGCCGCCGATCAACATCATCGGCATCGGGATCTTCGACTTCGGTTTGGCGGTCTTCTTCACCGGCGACTTGGAGACCGGCGACGCCTTTTCCGTTGCCGCGCGTGACTTGCTCATCTTCGGGGGAACCCGGAGGTCGTCTTGGGAACGACGGTCGCGATCGGACCCCGACCCCAGCGGAGTCGTGTGCATCTCAAGCGCGCGGCTCGGCATGGTGGAGAGCTCTTGGGTGTTCAGCGTCGACGCGCTCGCGAATCCAGGGAAGCGCGCTTCACGCGCCTGAAGCTCGCCGCCTGCGATCCCGGCGACGAGCGCCGCGAGCTCGGTCTCTTCGATCGCGCCGGCTTGAGGGAGGGCCGCGCGAAGCGCTTTTCGAAACGCGCGCGCGGACTCCGGGCGCGTGTCGGGGTCCGTTGAGAGCGCGCTCATGACGACCCGGTCGAGGGCGGGCGGAACCTCGGGCGCGAAGCTGCTCGGCGCTTTGTCCGCACCCGCGAGGATCGCGTCCGCGAGCTCCGCGTGGTTCTTCTTGTGAAAGAGACGACGGGTGGTCAGCAGCTCCCACAAGACGACGCCGAGCGCGTAGACGTCGACGCGGCGATCAATTTTTTTTCCGAGCAGCTGCTCGGGCGGCATGTACGGGCGCTTCCCCTTGACCAGGTTCTCCTGTGTCTTGTGGAGACGCTGCTTGTATTGCGCGACGCCGAAGTCGATGAGCTTGACCTGTCCGCGCGATCCCACGAGCACGTTCTGCGGGCTCACGTCGCGGTGGATCACGTTGAGGCGGGTCCCGTCGACGCCTCGTGCTTCGTGGGCGGCGTGAAGACCTGCGGCGGCGCCCATCACGATCGCAACGGCCGCGGCCGGCTTGAGACGACGACGCATTCCCGAGAGCTTGCCGAGCAGGTCTCCGAGCGAGAGCCCGTGGACGTACTCCATGACCATGAAGTAGCTGTCGTTGACCTCGCCGAGCTCTTCGATGTGGACCACGTTGTCGTGTCGGATACGCGCGACGAGACGCGCCTCGTCCAGGAACATGTTGATCAGCTCTTGGTTCTGCGTGAGCTCCTGATGCACGACCTTGATCGCGACCGGTCGCTCGAAGCCCGCGGGGCCACGGCGCATGCCCAAATAGAGCTGCGCCATTCCTCCCTCGCCGAGGCGCGCGACGACGTCATACGAACCGATCTTGGATCCGGCGTCGATCAAAGCGAGGCCAGCGTACCACGCACCCGTACCGCGACTTCCAACCCGATTGAGTCAGTCGGTGGGAGCAAGCGACGTGGTGACGCGACGAGATGGGGAGCGAAGCGACCGGTCGAGGAGCGTCGCGCACTTCGCGCGCAGCCAGAGCTAGCGGCGTGAGTCGCCAAGCTCCCGTCGCTCCTCGGCCCCGTGACGCCCTGTGCTGCGTTGCTGCGTCAGTCGGACACCACAGTGTCCTTCTTTCTTGCGCCTTGCCCAGAACGCCACGGGACTCGAGGAGCTCGGGAACTTGACGACTCACGCCTAGCGAACGTTTGGGGTGAATCGACCAACGGGAGAGAGGGGGATCGAAAAATCCCCCCAAAGTAATTGAGTCAGTCGGTGGGAGGGAGCGTCTGCCGCCGCACATCGTCCACAAGCCGCCGCGCGGTCGAAATGAGAGACGGCGGGTCGACTGGCTTCACGAGAAAGGCCGCCGCGCCCAGCTCGGAGAGCGTTCGCCACTCTCGCGCCCCGCCGCTCCCGGTCACCACGAGAATGGGGAGTGATTTCCCAGCGGCGCGTCGCTTGGCCGCGGCGGTGAACTCGATACCGCTCATGCTGGGCATCTCCAGGTCCACGATCGCGATGGCGTGCTCGCGCCGATCGATCGCGGCGAGCGCTTCGCCTCCCGTTTCGCACTCGTCGAACGTCGCGCCTACGAAGGCGTCGCGCAGCACCTCGCGCGCGAAGTTTCGAAAGTCGGCGTCGTCATCGACCAAGAGGAACGTCGGCGCGCTTCCCTTCGCGACGTCTCCGAGCTGGGCGAGTCGTTCGCGGATCACCTCTGCGGTCGGTCGGTCTCTGGGGTCGTCGGCGAGCATCTCGTCGAGGAGCCGCGCGAGGGGACCTTCACTCGCCAGCGCCGAGCGTTCGGTGCTCCCGGTGAGCAGCTCCACCCCGACGATTCCGAGCGCGTAGACGTCGGCCTCCGGCGAGCTCCCGATCTGCGCGACCTCCGGCGCCATGTAAGGCGGGGTGCCGCGTCGGCGAGGGGCTTGGCCCGCGGCGATCGCGAAACCGAGGTCCGTGACGACGACGCGGAAGGCGGGCCCGACCAAGATGTTGCTCGGCTTGATGTCCCCGTGGGTGATGGAGGCGCGGTGGAGCGCGGCGAGCCCTGAAGCGACCTGGTCCAGGGTTTGAATCGCATCGGAGAGATGCATCGGGCCGCGCTCCAGCCAGTAGCTGAGGTCATCGCCCGCGACATACTCCATCGCGAAGAAGGGACGGCCCTCGTGAATCGCGTACTCATAGATCCGTACGATGTTGGGGTGATCGACCGCGGCGAGCGCTCGCGCCTCGATCGTGAAGTCGGAGGCTCCGTCATCTCGATCCTTGCGCAGCCACTTGATCGCGACCTGACGTTGAAGGTTCGGATCCCGACCGAGGAACACCTCTCCGGTGACGCCGCGCCCGATCAATCCGTCAATGACGTACGCACGGATCCGCTTAGGGTGTTCAGGAAGCACAGCGGTTCTTCTTCGCGGGCTCCGCGAATCGATTGGTCGCACCGGTCTTTGGAGGGCTACACTTCATACCCGTGCTCAAGATAGCCGCCGATAAATGAACGCGCTCGACATCCAGCGTGTCTTGCTGGTCGATGACGACGCCGACATTCGCGCGATCGGTCAGATGAGCATCTCGACCGTCGCGGGTTGGACCTGTGATCTCGCGGGCAGCGGCGCGGAAGCGTTGACCATGCTCGACCCACCTCCGGACATCGTCCTTATGGACGTGATGATGCCGCTGATGGATGGACCGGAGCTGTTGCGCCGGATGCGCGCGATGGGCGTGATGTCGCCCGTGATCTTTTTGACCGCCAAGGTCTACGCCGGCGACACCGAGTATCTCGCGTTAGGCGCCGCGGGCGTGATCGCGAAACCGTTCAACCCGATCGGTCTCGCCGATGAGGTCAAGCGGATCGTCACCCGCGCTTCACTCCCTCCCGTCCCACGCGCGGGCTCCAGCGACACCCACGTGGCAGAAGGTTCGTGAGTGTCGCTTGAGGACAAGCTCGCCGCGCTGAGACGTTCTTATGCGAGTCGACTCGGCGACAAGATCGCGGCCCTTGAGGAAGCCCTCGCGGCGATTCGAGTGGAACCCACTGCGGACGCGGTCGAGCACGCCTGGCACCTCGCGCATCGCATGAAGGGGACCGGGACGAGCTACGGTTTTCCGGAGCTGACCGCGGCCTGTGGGGAGGTCGAGGCTGCGCTCACACCCGCGCGTGAGGGCGGCGCGGTGAGCGCGGAAGGCTGGAGCGCGATCGAGCTCGGACTGGAACGCGCACGTAAGTTGATCCCCACCGATACCGAACCTCGCTAGCAGGCTAGAGCGGCGCGGACCGCGTGACCTGTGGCGTCTGCTCCGCGTTCGCGAAGTGCGAGAGCAAGCGCGCGTTGATCTCGTCCGCGGACTGAAACACGGCCCCGTGTCCTGCATCGCGCAAGGTGAGCACCTCGGCGTGGGGGATCTCTTTGCGCAAGCGGTCGCTGTTCTCGGGTCGCACGAGGATGTCTTTGGCGGGCTGAACGATCAGGGTCGGGAGCCCGATCTCGCGCAGCCGCGGGCGCGCGTCATGCCGAAGGACCGCGCCGAGCTGCCTGACCAACGTCGCCGGGTGCGCGCGGAGCCCAACGGACTCGCGCATCCGCTTGTCGAAGCGCTCGCGATCCACGGTCTCAAGAAACTCGCGCGGGTAGAGGAGCTTCGCCGCGACCGTGAGCCGTTCGGACTCTGGAACGCGCTGGAGCTTCACGAAGGTCCGGAGCCCTCGTGGGGTCGGGATGGCGTTCCGGATTCCTCCCGGTTGCGTCGCGATCAGGCTGAGACTCGTGAAGCGATCGGGAAACGCGATCGCGGTGTGCTGCGCGATCATGCCGCCCATCGACACACCGACAAGGTGGGCTCGCTCGAAGCCCGCGGCGTCGAGCACACGGCGCGCGTCTTGGGCGAAGTCCTGCATGCTCCACAGCTGGGGCGGTGACTCACTGTCTCCAATGCCGCGGTTGTCGAAGGTGATCACTTGGTGCCGCTCGGAGAGCGCGCCGATCTGTGGGCTCCACACGCTTCCGCGCATTCCGAACCCCATGATCATCAAGACGGGGGAGCCGCTGGTGCCGTCGATGCGGTAGGCCAAACGAGGCCGCGTGGAGGTCTTGGGCATGTCTCCACTTTTGCGCACTGGGACGTCAGTTCAAGCGGAGTTCTTCTGCCGTTTCACGGTACGATGCGCGGCAATGAACTTCCGACTCCTGCTCGTCCTCGCCATCGCGACCCACGTCCTCTCTCTCATCGGCTGTGGCCCCGCGCCTCTGCGCGCGCCCAGCTATGAAGGTGTTGAGCCTGAAGTCATTGGGCGGAACGAGCCGGAGGTCGCCGAAACCGCGATCCCGCAGCGACCGGTCATGTGGGAGGTCATTATGGACGACAAGTCCTCGTGGCTCTTTGGAACGGTTCACCTTGGGATCACGCTTGATGAAGCGCTGCCCCCGCCTTACGACCAGCAGATCTCATACGCCCGCACGATCGTCTTGGAGACCGATCCCGCAGGCGTGGACGAGGATCTCCTGATTGAGCACGCCCGGCTCCCGCGGAACACGACGCAATCGTCGATGTTCTCGCAGGCCGACTGGAGCGAGCTGGTGTTCGAGCTTCGCAGCAAGACCACGGCCGACTCGCTCAACGCGACGCGCCCTTGGTTGTCGATGGTGTTGCTAAGCGCGGCTCGCGCGGAAGAGCTTGGCCACGGTGCGATGGACACCTCTCTGATTGAGATGGCGGGCACACACGGAAAGCCGATTCGCTATCTCGAGACGCCACGGCAGCAGCTCGAGCTCATCGCGTCGGTGTCGGACGAGACCATGGTGAGCATGGTCCAGAAGATGTTGGCGGATCGCGAAGCGGAGAACCGCGACCTTCAAGAGCTCATGCGGCTCTACCGCGTGGGAGATGTGGATGAACTCACGAACGCGGTGTTCGATCCGGAAGACGTGCAGAACCACCGCGACTACTTCGAGACCATGTTTACGCTCCGGAACGACAACTGGATCGATGCGCTCGAAGAAGAGCTTCAGCTAGGCGACGCGTTCATCGCGGTGGGCGCCGGGCACCTGCTTGGAGGGCGCGGATTGCTCTCGATGCTCCGGGAACGTGGATACGAACTACGCCAAGTGGAGTAGATGAAGGGTTCCCATCCGGGTGAAATCGGCACCCGGGATCTCCTTTTTTTCGATTTCGTGTGTCATCACTCACGTAGAGAACCACGTTGCTTTTTTGTGACTCCCACCCCAATTGGGCGAAAGTGCCCTCATCTGGCGATTTTCTTTGAAATCGCAAAAGATGTTTGATTGCGGGTGCTTACGTCTTTGGGGGCAGCTGTTTGGACTATCCCAAATTGGTTTCAACCAAAAGGCGGTTGACTTGTTGCGTCCGTTGGAGTCGTAATGATACAGAACTCCCTGCGGTGAGTTCGATTCCAAGGATGACCATACAGGAAAAATGCCTATACTCGCGGCCAGCTATTGGCGGCGATAAATTCTTGGCAATCGCTTACGTGCATATATTGCTCGACCGCTAGGCAAAATCTTCGAGGAGAGACGGAATGCGAAACGCAAACAGAGCGGGAAGAACCCGTCGTTGGCTTACAGGATGGGTCGCCGCAGTGGTGGCACTCACAACTCCACTGCTGGTGACTCCAGTGTCAGCGCAGGCGCCTGATGACTCGGTAACTCTTGACCAGTTCCGCGCTGGCGAGACCGTTGATGATGGGTTCCACATCAGCCGACCCGACGACATTGGCCACATCAAGTTCCATGGCCAGGTGCACATCGACTACGCCGATGACCCGCTCGTGTACGAGACCATGCAGGGCACCGCAGACACCGAGCGTGCTCGCGTCGTGAGCCAGCAGTTGGTCGGCACGGTCGGTCTCGCGTTTGGTCTTTTTGACCGCGTTGTGATCTACGCCGGTCTGCCGCTCAGCATCATGATGAACGGTGACGACGCGGCGGACCTCGCCATGTTCGGCATCCCGCAGACCGCGGACGAGGGTTTTGGTCTTGGTGACCTCTACTTCGGCGCCCGCGTGCGCATCATCGGCGAGATGGAAGACACCTTCGCGTTGGGCCTTCAGCTCAGCGGAACCGCGCCTCTCGCGGGCGACGACCAGTTCTTCCGCGGCGACAACACGCTCTCCTTCCACCCGGAGCTCCTCGCGGAGATTCGCGCGGGCGAGAAGGTCCGCATCACGATGAACCTCGGTTTCCGTATCCGCGACAACGCGGTCTACACGGGCCTTGAGGCGGGTGATGAGCTCACCTGGGGCATCGGCCTCACCGCGCCCCTTCTCGGGTCGCGCTTCCGCCGCGAGAACCGCCTCGACCTTCACGTCCAGGCCTACGGCGCGCTCGGCACCGCGGACTTCTTCGGTCGCGAAGAGAGCCCGATCGAGGCGACCGCCGGTCTTAAGTTCCACCACACCAGCGGCTTCACGGTCGGTGTTGCGGGTGGTCCCGGTCTTCAGCGTGGCTACGGCTCGCCTGACTTCCGCGTCATCGGAATGCTCGGCTTCGGTATGCCGCGTGACCTCGAAGGCGAGCCCGTCGTCGAAGGTCCTGGCGACCGCGACGGTGACGGCATCCTCGACGATGTCGACGCCTGCCCCGACCAGCCGGAAGACTTCGATGGCGACAACGACGAAGACGGCTGCCCCGACGTCGAGGGTGACCGCGACGGCGACGGCATCATGGACGCCGACGACCAGTGCCCCGACGAGCCCGAGGACGTCGACACGTTCGAGGACACCAACGGCTGCCCCGACCCGGACAACGACGGTGACGGCGTGCTCGACGTCGACGACGGCGCGCCGATGGATCCGGAAGATCCGGACGGCTGGGAAGACCCGGACGGTGTGCCCGACCCGGACAACGATGGCGACGGCATCCTCGACGCCAACGACAACTGCCCGAACGAGGCCGGCCCGATGGAGAACCGTGGCTGTCCCGATGCGGACCGCGATGGCGACACCGTTGTTGACCGTCTCGACAACTGTCCCGACGAGGCCGGTTCCCCGGACAACCAGGGCTGTCGCCAGCGCCAGCTCGTCCGTATCGAAGCAGGCCGGCTCGAGATTCTCGACAAGGTCTACTTCCGGACGAACAGCGACCGCATCCGCAGCCGCTCGTTCCCGCTCCTCAACAACGTCGCGCAGGTCATCAACTCCCACCCGGAGCTGACCTCCATTCGCGTCGAGGGCCACACCGATAGCCGTGGCGACCACGACTACAACATGGACCTCAGCCAGCGCCGCGCGGAAGCGGTCGTTCGCTACCTCACGGGGCGCGGCGGCGTCGACGCCAGCCGTCTCTCGGCTCAGGGCTTCGGTCCGGACAACCCCATCGACTCGAACGACACCCGCAACGGCCGCGCTGCGAACCGTCGCGTTGAGTTCAACATCCCGAACGCGGCTGCCTCTGGCATCTCGCAGCAGAACTCGGGCCCGTCCGCGGACACCATCGACATCTAGTCGCGGTCCGTTTCTGAAAGACGCCCGGCTTCGGCTGGGCGTTTTTCGTTTAAGGATGGGAGACTCAGGAGTGACCTCGAGAGGCCACCCACGGGCGATGAAGTCCTCGACGTTCCTCCTCGTCTTTCTTCTGGCCTCTCTCCCGGTGGCGGTCTCCGCTCAAGACACGGTCGCGCTGGATAGCTTCCGTGCGGCAGAGACGACTGATGATGGTTTTCACATCAGTCGGCCGGATGACATTGGGCACCTGAAATTTCATGCGCAGCTCCACCTCGACTACGCGAACGACCCGCTGGTCTATGAAGGCGCTGGTGATCAGCGCGGCGCGTCCGTGCAACACCAGTTGATCGGCAACCTGGGGCTGTCGTTTGGCCTCTTCGATCGCTTGGTCATTTTCGCAGGATTGCCGCTCGCGCTCGTGAGCAGCGGCGATGATGTGAACACCGTCAGCGGCGTCGTCATTCCGAAGGCGGCTGGGTTCGCTCTCGCGGACGTGTACCTCGGCGCGCGAGTCCGGATCTTAGGCGACCGCTCTGACTTCTTCGGGCTCGGGGCGCAGCTGTCTATGACGCTCCCGACCGCGACCGGAGATCAACGCTTCGTGGGCGACAACTCGGTCAGCGTTCACCCTGAGCTCATCGCCGAACTTCGCCCGCGCATCGCCGAGCGCGCGCTTCGATTGACCATCAACCTTGGCGTGCGGATCCGGAACAACGCCAGCTTCGCGGGCTTCGAAGCAGGTGACGAGCTCACCTGGGGCATCGGCGCGAGCTTTCCGCTTGTCGGATCGCATCTTCGACGTGAGAACCGACTCGACCTCCATGCACAGGTCTACGGCGCCTTCAGCTTCACGGACTTCTTCGGTCGCGAGGAGAGCCCGGTAGAGGGAACGCTGGGCGCGAAGTTTCATCACACGTCAGGGGTCGTCGCGGGCCTCGCGTTCGGGACCGGCTTCTCAAACGGCTATGGGTCGCCCGACCTTCGCGTGATCGGCATGGTCGGCTTTGGGATGCCGCGCGCCGAGGACGGTGATCGTGACGGCGATGGATTCCTCGACGCCCAGGACAACTGTCCTGACGAGGCTGGCGATGCGCGGGGCTGCCCGGGCGGAGACGCTGATGGGGACGGCGTCCTCGATGACTCCGACGCGTGTCCCAGTGAACCCGAGGACGCCGACGGCTTTGAAGACGCCGACGGCTGCCCGGACCTCGACAACGATCACGACGGGATCGCGGATGTTTCCGATCGCTGCCCTCTCGAAGCGGGTATCGCGGAGAACGCCGGCTGCGCGGACACGGATGGCGACGGCGATACGGTCGTGGATCGGCTCGACAACTGCCCAACGGTTGCCGGCACGGTCGAGTTCCAAGGGTGCACCGAGCGTCAGCTCGTGCGCATCACCGCGGGTCGCCTCGAGATCCTGGACAAGGTCTACTTCGACACGAACAGCGACCACATTCAGTCGCGCTCGTACCCGCTCCTCGACAACGTCGCGTCGGTCCTCAACAACCACGCCGAGATGCATCACGTGCGCGTCGAGGGACACACGGACGACCGTGGCGACCATGACCACAACATGGACCTGTCGCGTCGTCGCGCCGAGGCGGTCGTGAGGTACCTCGTGGACAAGGGCGTCACCGGCGAGCGACTCCGGTCTCAAGGCTTCGGTCCGGATCGACCGGTGGACTCCAACGATTCACGCGACGGCCGGGCGAACAACCGACGGGTTGAGTTCACCATCGAAGACTGACCCCTGCCCGCCGCGCTTCACGAGGAAGCTCATCGCGGCGAAGACCGTATCCACACACAAGTGGACGTCACGTTGTCGCAGGCAACCCTCGCGTCGCGTCTACGCCCAGTCCTGTGCGGTCGTCGCGCGTCCGTCGGTGCTTGAGGCGTTCGCGACGGACCGGGGCGGGCTGGGCATCGAGTTCATCCGTTCCGATCGATTGAAAACTGATTGCCGCGGAGCGCGTTGTGCTCCCACAATCGCGAAGTGTTGAACGCGCGGGAGCTGATCGGGAACGTCGATGTCTTCTTCGTGACGCTCGACACGCTGCGCTTCGACGTCGCGGAGGAGGAGTTCTCTGCGGGCCGCTTACCGGTCCTCTCGCGTCGCTTCGATCACTTTGAACAGCGTCACGCACCCGGCTCGTTCACCTACGCCTCGCACCAAGCCATGTTCGCAGGTTTCCTCCCGACCCCTGCGCGCCCGGGCCCTCACCCCCGGCTCTTCGCCCTCGCGTTTCCGGGCAGCGAGACCACGACGTCCCACACCTGCACCTTCGACGCGCCCGATATCATCACAGGCTTTCGCGAGCGCGGTTACCACACGATCTGCATCGGTGGCGTGGGGTTCTTCAACAAGCTCACGCCCCTCGGCCGAGTCCTCCCGAACCTCTTTGATGAGTCCCACTGGGAGCGCGCATTCGGGGTCACGGACGCGCGGTCCACAGAGCACCAGGTCGCGCGCGCGCTCGCACGACTGGACGAGAGCGTGGGACCGACCTTGCTCTTCCTCAACGTCTCGGCGCTCCATCAGCCCAATCACTTTTATCTCCCGGGAACGGCGAGAAAAGACACCCGCGAGACCCACGCGGCCGCGCTTCGCTATGTGGACGGCGCGCTCGGGCCTCTCTTTGAAGCGTTCGAGAAGAGGAAGCGCGCCACGCTCTGTGTCGTATGCTCTGACCATGGGACGGCGTATGGCGAGGACGGGTTCGTGGGGCATCGATTGGGCCACGCCGTGGTGTGGGACGTGCCTTACGCGGAGTTCGTGCTGACGTGACGTTGACCGTTCTCAGCGAACGCGATGAGGTTCAGGTCGAGCCATATCGCGCTCCCAGTTCCTTGGACGAAGCGCTCACTGGATCCCCTTACGTCGGGTACGCCTACAGCTACCCGCACAAGACCGCGTACGCGCCGCTCGCGCCTCCGCGTCCGCTCCGCGAGGTGTGGGCGAAAGAGCCAACCGACGCGATCTTCTTGTACGCGCACATCCCGTTCTGTGAGATGCGCTGCGGCTTCTGTAACCTCTTCACGCAGGTCCGCCCGCGCGACTTTGATTCGCTCCAGGATCGCTACCTCGACGCCCTGAGTGAACAGGCCGCGCGAGTGCTCGACGCGGTCGAACCTCAGCGCGCGGCCCGTTTCGCGGTCGGTGGAGGGACGCCAACGCAGCTCTCAGCCAAGCAGCTTGAGCGGCTCTATGGCATCGCGTCCCGCTTTGGTGTTGACGCTTCGACCTACACGATCATCGAGACCTCGCCCGATACCGCGACTACCGACAAGCTCGAGATCCTCCGCGGTCATGGCGTGAACCGCGTCAGCATGGGCGTCCAGAGCTTCGACCAGGCGGAGCTCGCGGCGGCCGGTCGGCCGACCTCGGTGGAGTCTGGGCGAGCGGCGATTGAACGGATCCGCGCGGTCGGTTTCCCGACGCTCAATCTGGATCTCATCTACGGGATCGACGGGCAGACGGTCGCGAGCTTTCTCCACTCCATCGAGGAGGCGCTTCAGTACGAGCCCCAAGAGCTGTTCTTGTACCCGCTCTACGTTCGCGAGCGGACCGGTCTCGGCCGTCGCGCGCGCGCGTGGACCGACGGGCGTCTTGAGCAGTACCGCGCGGCGCGGGCGCGGCTCCTTGATGCGGGCTACGAGCAAATTTCGATGCGCTTCTTTCGGCGACGCGACGCGGAGACCCCGCCGGGAGACTACTCCTGTCAGGCGGACGGGATGATCGGGCTCGGATGCGGCGCGCGTTCCTACACGCGCTCGCTCCATTACTCGGAAGAGTGGGCGGTCGGTAAGAACGACGTGCGCGGCATCATCGAGCAGTGGATAGCGCGCGACGGAACGGACTTCGAATTCGCGTGGCACGGCGCCGAGGTGCCCGTCGCGGAACAACAGCGGCGCTTCGTGATTCAGTCGCTGCTGCATCGGGAAGGGCTCTCGCTCGCGGCTTACACCGCGCGCTTTGGGACCCAGGCCCAAGAAGATGTCGCGGAGCTCGGCGAGCTGCTCAGCAGCCCCGCGGTGACACGAACCGGAGACACGCTCTCGCTCACCGAAGCGGGCCTCGAGCGTTCCGACGCGATCGGTCCCTACCTCTACTCGAAGACCACGCGCGGCCGCAGCGAGGCCTACACCGTTCGATGACCGATCTGCGCGTTCTCTATCGCGGGCCGCTCTCGAGCTGCAACTACGACTGCGCGTACTGTCCGTTCGCGAAGCACGTATCCGATCGGGAAGAGCTGCGCCGTGATCAAGCGTCGCTGGAGCGCTTCGTCGACGCGGTGGAGCGGAACACGGACCAGACCTTTCAGATCTTGTTCACGCCTTGGGGCGAAGCGCTGACGCATCGTTGGTACTGGCGCGCGATCACGCGGCTGACCGCGATGACGCATGTTCGGAAAGTCGCCGCGCAGACGAACCTCTCGTGGCGCCCCGAGCTCGCGAAGCGCGCTGTCGAGAGCGACGCTGCCCGCGCGCGCTTTGGGCTCTGGACCACGTTTCACCCGACCGAGACGACGGTGGATCGCTTCATCGAGAAGGTGCGCGCCTTGGACGGGTTCTCGGTCAGCGTGGGCATCGTCGGGCTCCGTGAGAACATGGGGTACGCCGAAGAGCTCAAGGCGCGCCTCCCTTCCCACGCGCACCTCTGGGTCAACGCCTACAAGAGCGATGGTCCAGGCTACTACCGTGACGACGAAGCGGAACGATACGCGATGCTCGATCGCGAGTTCGCGCTCAACAACGTGCGTCACCCGTCTCGCGGAAAGCCGTGCCGCGCGGGGACCCACGCGATCAGCGTGAACGGGCTCGGCGAAACGCGGCGCTGTCACTTTGTGGATCAGGTCGTCGGCAACTTCTTCACCGATCCCCTCGCGTCGCTCCTCAACACCGAACCCGCGCCTTGTCCCAACGAGACCTGCGGTTGCTACATTGGCTACGTCCACTTGGAAGAACTCGCGCAATACGAGCTCTACGGGGATCGCTTGATGGAGCGGGTCCCGCGCACCTCACGCTCGCTCCGCGTCCTGGAGACCGCGTGAAGCTCCCGCTGGTCGATGATGAGATCCGCGTCGCGGTCGAGGTGAAAGACACGGACACCGAAGGTCCGGGGCGGCGCTACGCGATCTGGGTGCAGGGCTGCACGCTTCACTGCCCAAGCTGCTGCAACCCGGAGTACCTCACGCCCAAAGGCGGCACCGTGACCTCGATCGCGGAGCTCGTGGAGCGGGTCGAAGCGTCGGCGAGCGAAGGAATCTCGCTGCTCGGAGGAGAGCCCTTTGAGCAGGCCGGGCCGCTCGCGCGTTTCGCCGAGGCGGTTCGCGCACGGGGCTATTCGGTCACCATCTTCAGCGGCTACACCCTGGCCGAGCTTCGGGAGCGGGGAGACGCGGGGCCGCTCTTGGCGGCTTGTGATCTCTTGATCGATGGTCGCTACGATCGCGACAAGCCAGACACGACGCGACGCTGGATCGGGTCTACGAACCAGGAGCTACATTTTCTGAGCGACCGCTACTCTCCTTCGGATCCTCAGTTCTCGGAGCCTGACGGGGTCGAGCTTCGCCTCGACAACGGAGTCGTCACGATCAACGGCCGACCGTGGGGAAGAGGCCTTCCATGAGCGGTGGCGAAGTCGTCGAGGTCGCGGAGAGCGAGCACGCGCTTCTCTCGATCGCGCGAGCGGTGGTCGGTGAGCTGCCGCCACGCGCGGTGAGCTCCGTTCTGCTTCGGAAACGGAAGGCGATCCAGCAGATGGACGCGCGCTCGCTCGACCTCCTCAAGCAGACGCTCGCGATTGGCGTTCCCCTCACGTTGGTTCGGCGCGGTGGGTTTCGGCGCACCCGGCACGTTGGCGACTCTGGCGTCGTCACGGAGCAACGCGCCTTCGAGCGGAACGAGCTCTCGCTTCACTTCGGTGAAGAGACCTTTCGCCTGCTCGCGCATCTCGTCGCCTCCGACGTCAGCCAGGCAGGGCTCGGCGGCAGCAAGTTGGTCCCGACGCTCGGTGACCAGCTCGTGACCTATCTCGCCGCCGACGTCACCAGGGCGGTCGCCGCGCCGCGGGGCGCGCGTCTCACGCGCTCGGCGCTCTGCTGGTTTGGACACCTCCGGAGCGTCGCTCGGACCGCGCCCAAGAGCGCCCCGCCGCTCATGCCTCTGGTGGAGTGTCCCGCGGTCATCGAGTCGCTCAGCCCCGACTGGGCGACGCGATGGGTCGCGTGCGATCGGGGCAAGGCGAGCGTCATCACCTGCGACGACATGATCGCGCTCGGGCACACCCAACAGCTCTTGCTCGAGTCCTACTTCGACGCGATCGACGCGGCGGGACGACGCGACTTGGCCCGCTTCTTCGTTCAGGCTGTCGCGCGCTTGATCAAAGAAGACGAAGACCCGCTCGCGTGGGCCGGCTCGCTGAAGCTCTCGAAGGAGCCGCTCTCGCGACGAGCGGAGGCCTACCACGCGGCGGCGACCAGCTACTTCATGATCGAACGCGTCGCGCGCTGGGCGACCGAAGCGGGCGCGGTCCACTTCATTGATGATGACTATGACCAAGCGCAGCTCTTTCTCTCGATCTGGGAAGAGGTGGGCGAAGAGGGCCTCGCGGTCTGTCGTGAGCGCGTCTCCGCGCTTGAAGACGTTCACAGCGCGTGAGGCGACCTCCCTCTCATCGTCATCGGCTCCTGAAGTGGATGCCGCGATCGAAACATCAGCTACCATAGCGGCATGAGCCGCGCGTATCGCATCGCTGTTACCGAGACCCTCCGACGCCACGTCGTCGTGGGCGACCACGTTAAGTCCAAGCTCGGGCTGCTCGACGTCTTGCCTCCAGAAGAGATGGCCGAGCTCCTCGAGCGTCGGCTTCTCGAGGCCGGGTTCGAAAAAGGCGAAGACGGAAAGATGACGCGCGAGACGGACGGCGTGGTCGTCGAGATCGATCTCCTTGAGCAAACGGTCGCGGTTCGGGTCGAAGGTGAGGTTAACCTGGACCTCACGCTCGAGGGCGTGGGGCGCTCCGTCCAGAAGACGGACGAGAAGCTGGAAGATCAGCTCCGCAAGCAGACCAAAGCGCGACTCGAAGAGGCCGCCAAGAAGGAGGCGGAGACCGCGCGCGGGAAGCTCACCGATCGCTTGGAGGCGGCGCTCGCCGATATCCGGCCCGAGCTCGACCAGCTCACGAACAAAGTGCTCGGCGACGCGCTCAAGCAACGCGCTGGGCAGCTCGGTGAGATCCAAGAGATCTCGGAAGAAGAGAACGGCTCGATGACGATCCGCGTGAAGGTATGATCGAAGAGACTGAGCTCCCTTCCGAGCTGTCCGCTTTCCAAGCCGTCGAGGTTGCGTACCCGGACGAGATCGTTCGGTGCCACGACGCCTTGCTCCGCGGGCTGGCGGTGATGGTCGAGTGCGACAAGGGCCTGACGCCGTACTTCTATAAAGCGGTCCGCGATCGCTTGCGGACGAGCGGGCTCAAAGCGAACTACTTGGACGGTCGCGCGCCCGACGACGGTGGACCTCCGCAGTCGCTCAACGGCGTGATGATCGGTCAGCTGCGACAAGCGGTCCGCGGCGCGGTGGATCGTCGCGTCATCGTCCTGCCGCATCTCGATCTCCTCACGACTTCCTCCGGTGGGCTGACCTCCGAGGCGCGCGAAGTGATCGGGCTCATGTACGAGAACCCGAACATTCTCTGGCTCGGCTTCCGCGACCCTTCCTTCCCGGTCCCGAAAGTGCTCAACGGGCTCTTCCCGCATCGGATCTCCATCCTTGGCGTGCCGCGCGATCGGCTCGGTCAGCTCGTGACCCAGCGGGAGTCGCGCAAGCTCGGCAGGGGCGGCCTCGACAACTACAAGCTCTACAAGTCGGTCTCGGGGGTTCACGCCGTCCGGCTGCGACACGTGCTCGAGTCGATCGATGGCGAGGACTATCCGGAAGACGCGAGCTCTGCGTGGTCACAGATCCGTGACGCGACGCTCTCGGGCGGGCTCACGATTCCCGAGATCGATCTCAACAACGATATCGGCGGTTACAAGCGCGTGAAGGAGAAGATCACGCGCGACATCTTGGACGTCATTCTCCATAAGGAGTCGCTTGAGGACATCCGCGAGATCGAGCGCATCGAATCTCTCATCCCGCGCGGGATGCTTTTCTGGGGACCGCCGGGCACCGGCAAGACGCTCTTCGCGAAAGCGATCGCGACCGCGCTGGGCGCCGCGGTGCAGGTCGTCAATGGTCCGGAGCTAAAGAGCCGCTGGGTCGGCGAGAGCGAAGAGAACCTGCGCCGGATCTTCATCCAAGCGCGCCAGAGCGCTCCCTCGCTCATCGTCTTTGATGAGCTGGATTCGTTCGCGGCGGCGCGCGGCACGTTCACAGGATCGGGCGTAGAGCACTCGATGGTGAACCAGTTGCTCACGGAGCTGGATGGGTTCCGGAGTAACGAGATGGTGTTCGTGATCGGCACGACCAACTTCGTCGAGTCGATCGATCCGGCGCTGCTGCGCCCAGGCCGGCTCGAGCTGAAGCTTCACATCCCTTATCCCGATGCGCTCGACCGTCGCGCGGTGCTCGATATCTACGATCGCAAGCTGGGTCTCCAGCTATCGGAGAAGGCGCTCGCGCTCGCGGTCAAGCAGTCGGCCTATCCCACCAGTGAAGGGACGCGTTGGTCGGGCGACCATCTTCAGGCGCTCTGTCGGCGAGTCGCGCGCCTGAGGCTCCGCGGGAACATCACCGGCGAGACCGACGCCGCGCTGCTGGAACAAGCGCTTTGCGATGACGACGAGCGGACCAAGCTCACGCCGCACGAAGAGCGAGTCGTCGCGACGCACGAAGCAGGTCACGCGGTCGTCGCGATGAACTGCCCGCACGCGCCACCCATCGACCGCATCTCGATTCGTGGTGACCTCGCGGGCGCGCTGGGCTTCGTGAGCTACGCCGATCCCGCGCACCGTCACGTCACGACGCGCGGTCAGCTGCTCGACTCGATCTGTATGCTATTTGGGGGACGCGAAGCGGAAGCGTTGATGTGCGACGATCTGTCGATCGGTTCCGCGCATGATCTCAGCCGAGCGACTCAAATCGCGCGCGCGCTTGTGGAGCAGTACGGAATGGGTCCTCACGACTTGTCCGTGGCGGACTATTACGGCGCGGACGGAGACCGACACCTCTCCGACGACGTGCGCGCCGAGATCGATCGCGGCGTTCAGCTCATCCTAAAGGAGCAACGCGCGCGTGCGGCGAAGATCCTCTCAGACGAACGAGATGTGCTTACCTCGCTCCGAGATCTTCTCATCGAGCGCAAGGTGTTGGACAATGAGTCTCTGGCGTTTGCGCTAAAGAGTGAAAGGGCGGGAGATGGCTGAGCTGACGATTCGCCTCGAGGTCGACTCCAAGACCGGTAAGAAGAACGTGACCATCAAGTACGAGAGCGAAGATGACGCTCTCCCGATGGAGCACGAAGACGAGCACCGCCGTTTGGTGAACCAACTCATCCACAAAGGGATGGTCAGCGCCGAAGAGGTCGGCAAGATCGTCGTCAAGCGTGGAGACAACGTCGAAGAGGTCGAGCTCGAGCCGAACGCAGAGGACGGCAAGCGCGAGTCGATCGACCAGCGCAGCTGAGCGCTCGCTTTCGACGGTTCGTGCTTTCGACGCGTCGTCAGAGTTCCATTTTGAGCTGCTCTTGAAGCTCCGGTAGGCTGCCCGCGCATGTCCGCGTTTCTGATTGAAGACGAGTCGACCTTGCGCGCGGCGTTGCTCAGCGGCGCGGTTCCCGAGACCGTCTCCATGGCGGAGGCGATGTTCGCGACGTCGCCCACCGGCTTGATGATCGAGCCGAGCGTCGCGGTGTCCCGCGGCGACGCGAAGAAGATGTCGCGCGCCGGGATCCGTCGCACGCGTAAGAAAATGAACGCGCCGCGCGAGCTCTCGTGCTGGGCGGAGGCGCTGCCGACCGAGCGCGCTGAGGAGCCGCGCGCGCCGGTTGGTGAGGTGCTCTTCACGACGAACGGGAGCTACGCCTCGCTCGCAGGTGAGCTCTTGCGCCTCGGGTGCGACGCACAGCAACTCGCGCTCCTGAGCGGCGGCGGGGTCTCCGCGATGATCATCACCGCGGATCCTCCGTACTACTCGCTCCTGCGATCGCTGGAGCGCGACGGGACGACCCGCGCGTATCTCCCGACCGCTCCTGGGTCGCGCGTGTACGTGGAGGCGTCGAACACGCATCCGCTGAGCGCAATGGTCGGCGCGGCGGAGGGCGAGCTTGTCTTGATCCCCGCCGGCGGTGAGCGTTGGCTCCGGCTCCCGAACGGGCCCTACACGGATCTCTACGACGTCGTCGACGTCGCGCTCTTGGGCGCGGACAAACTGGAAGCGTCTCCCGCGACCGATCGGGTGCCGGTGACCCTGCGCTTTGTTCGCGCGGAGCCTCGTCGACCCTCGCTCTTCATCTTGCCGAAGGGGATGCGGGCGCTCGAGGAGCTCTTGGTCTCGCTCCCCGAGGTCTTGGTGCGTCGCTTTTCCTTCGCGCGTTTTGAACATGAAGGGAGGGAGCTCGTCGCGTTGCTCGCGAACGAGCACCCGGACGGGCCGCCTTCGATCGAGATCGCGGGCGAGGCCTACGCCCGTCACCGTGATGTGCGCCAGCTCTACCTTCCGGTGGGGCGCGCGATCGATCCTCCGCTGCGACCAGCGCGGCTCACCAGCCGACTCGCGCGCGATCCGGATGAGCTGGTCTGGCTCACGGAGGGCGACGAGAAGCTGACGCAGATCCGGGTGGCCGCGAACGCCTTCTTCCCGCTCAGTGATGTCGTCGAGTACATCATCGACGACGCGAGCGATCGGATCTCCCACTGGGTGAAGGGCGCGTCCTTCGCGTTCGACAAGTTCTCGTCGTCTGGGCGCGAGTGGGCGGACCTCGCGACGGAGAAGGACCCGGTAAAGAAGCGGCGTCGTCCGCGTGAGGCGCCGCGTGAGGAAGAGCCAGACGAGCTCGATCCGCTCCTGCTCTCGGCCGACGAAGAGGAGACCGCGACGCACGTGCGCGTGGAGCTCCCCCGCGCCGCGCCGCTCAAGGTCTCCGAAGCGGCCGCGGCGGTCGCGGCCCTCCAAGAAGCCGTACGCGCGGACACGCGGCCCTTGGATCACCCGGACCGATTGCTCTCGTGGGTGGACCTCGGGGAGCACCAACGCGCCGCAGGGATGAACGCGGAGTTCCTGCTCTCGTTCTCCCGAGCCCTCTTCTCGTCCGCCGACCCCGCGACCTACGGCAAGATTCGAGATCGCCTCGTTGAGCTGATCTGTGAAGACCAGGAATGCGACGCGGGCTCGCTTTACGTTCGTCACCGCGACGCGAGCGATGTCGACGCGGTGCGCGCGGCCGCCGTGGCGTGTCTGCTCCCGAAGCTCCCGGCGGACGTTCCAGACCTCGTGATTTGGCTGTCGGAGCACGAGAACGCGCTCGACGTTCGGTTGGTCTGGTTGATCCGAGCGCGTCTTCACGAAGGTGATCGCCTCGGGATGGTCCGAGCGCGTGACGCCGCGCTCGCGTCGATCGCTTCGGGGCTCTCGCTCGCGCGCGACGTCCCGGCGTTCGTTCGTCGCGTCGACGGGTCCGAAGCGAGCCACCTCGGCGAAACGCTGACGGGGCTCTTCTCGCGCTTCTCGTCGACGAAGCGAAAACCCTCAAGCAATGAGGCTCCTCCCGAGCTCACGCGAGCCTACGTGTCGCTGCTCTTCGCGTGGGGCTTCGCGCGGCTCGGTCTTGACGACCTCGTTCGTGATCAACTGGCGCTGACCGAGGCGACGATCGACCTTGTCGAACCGTCACCCGGCGACGACTACGACGCCCGGATGGATCAGTGGACGCCGCACCGCTGGCTTCACGACGCATTCCACGCCCGCATCGCGCAGGCTCGCGCTGGCTTTGTGGTGGGCGCGCCGCTGCCGGCGTCGCTGATGGATTGGCGCGAGCGGATGAAGCGCTTCAGCGCGTACAAGGTGGATCGCCTGCGCCAAGCGTCGCGGATCCTCGAGCCCGCGCAGGTCGACCCTTTCGGCTCGTTCTACCGCGGGACGGAGCGCGATGACGGCGCGCTGGTCGGTCTCGTGAAGCTCCCGCCGCTCGAACTGGTGGAGGCGCTGGACAGCTCGGGGACTGAGTCCGTTCGTGACCTGCTGACCTTGATCGGCCTGCTCCCACCTTCGCTCGCGCTGCCGCGGCTGCGTGACGCGATCGGTCGCGCCGCGTCGCTCTCCGATGAGAAGCGGGAAGCCTGCGCGCTCTTGGCGATTACGCTCGCGGGTCATCTCGAGAACCCCGAGCTCGTGAAGCTCGCGCTTGAGCTAACGCCTCCGACGACCGAGTCCGTGTCGACGGTCCTCGCTGAAACCGCGACGCTTGTTCGGCGGGCGGGGCTCGCTCAGTTCGGGCTCGACCTGACGGAGCAGGTGATCCCGAGCGGGACATCGTTCGAGGACGTCCGGTCGGCCCTGAAGCTCGCGACCGTCGCGACCGCGCTTGGTGGAGGCGGGAGCGAAGAGCGTCTCGAGCAAGCGCTCGTCGCGGCTCACGAGGCGCTCCCCGGTCTCCGGATGCCGCAGCGGCTCGACCTCACGCGAGAGATCGCGCTCGCGATCGGGCGGACGACTCCCGCGCGGGCGGTGGCCGGCGTGGACCAACTCATGAACGCGCTGCCGGAGATCACCGACACGTTCAACACCAACTCACACTTCTGCCTGTCGGTCCTGAACTTCATGGAGTCGATGGTGCTGGCGCTCGTCTCCGATGATCTCACCCTCGGCGACTGGGGCCGGAGCTTCGTCGAAGAAGACGAGCAGATCGTTCGTCGCCGCGTTCATCACGACGTCCAGCGCGCGTGACACGAATAGACGCGGTGACCGCCAGCGAGCATGAAGCAAGAACGGCCGCAGGGCCGTAGCGAAGCGGTCGCGCAGCAGAGCGAAGCGAGCCCACCGCGTCAGCCAGTACGGACGGTGCCCAGCAAGGACCGGTGACGTGAAGCTGTTGGGGACCGCCAGCGAGCATGAAGCAAGAACGGCCGCAGGGCCGTAGCGAAGCGGTCGCGCAGCAGAGCGAAGCGAACGTTGAGGTGAATGCCGAAGGCAGAGGAGTCTGCGATCAGACTCCCAAATAGGCAGCCAGCAAGGACCGGTGACGTGAAGCTGTTGGGGACCGCCCGCGAGCATGAAGCAAGAACGGCCGCAGGGCCGTAGCGAAGCGGTCGCGCAGCAGAGCGAAGCGAACGTTGAGGTGAATGCCGAAGGCAGAGGAGTCTGCGATCAGACTCCTAAATAGAGCGAAGCGAACGTTGAGGTGAATGCCGAAGGCAGAGGAGTCTGCGATCAGACTCCTAAATAAGCAGCGTCTCGCAGCCGAACGCGATGTTGACGATGCCGGCCGCGTCCGACTCGAGCCGGCTGCAGGTGTTTGGGCAGACGACCACGCGGCGCATGCCGGGGACCTCCTCGTCGTAGTACCAACCCTCGCCGCTGCAGCGGTCAAAGGTGCCGACGTTCGGAATGGTCTCGGTCCCGCCATCGCTCCCGCGGGTGTACTCCACGTTCACGCGCGCCGGGTCGAACTCCATGCCCATGGGCGGGTCCGGAATGTCGTAGACGCAGGGGAGGGCGCGGGGGACCGCGATGGCGCGGGTGAGGTCGGAGAAGAGCGTCGACCAGTCCGCGGTGCAGATCGAGAGCTGACGTCCGCCGGTGGTCATCGACAGCTGCCAGTAGATGTCGCCGTTGTCGGCTGCGTCGCCGTTCGGACCGGAGCAGCCGTCCATGGTGAAGCCGATGGTGCTGTGGGTGGAGCCGGGCGGAGAAGCGATCGCGTGGAAGTTAAAGCTGCGGCCGATCAACCCGAGCATCTGCGTGCGGAACTCTTCCGCGCCGAGGCGGCTCTCGTCGTCGGTGACACCGATCATGTGCAGCTGCGAGTTGCGGCGCAGGAAGGGCAAGAAGGTGGGCGCCTGCTCGATCAGGATCTCGAGGGAGTTGGAGGACTGGACGTCGCGCTCGATACGCAGGAACGACTCGGTATCCGTTCCGAGCGGAGGCGGGATGGTCACGAAGCTGGCGCTCGTGATGACGACGACGCGGGTGTCGAGTCCAGCGGCGGCGATGGACGTCACGAAGCTGTTCATGTTGGACTGCACGATGTCGGCCTCGCCGCGCATGCTCCCCGAGTTGTCGATCACCCAGACGATGTCGACCGGGGCGATCGCGCTCTCCGCCCCACGGGAGACGGAGCGGCAATCGGTGCTGGTGTCGGGCGGGCCCGTGTCGACGCCGCTGCAGAACGCGTAGATCAAGCACTCCGGATCCGCGCAGTCGATCGCGCCGTCTCCATCGTTGTCGATGCGATCCGCGCAGGCGGCGGGGGTGTTCTCCACGCCCGAGCCGGTGTCTCCGATCGGATTGGTGTCGGTGCCACCGGTACCGGTGTCACGGGCTGGAGTGCCGACGGTGGCTTCGCACGCGACGAGAAAGGAGATCAGGGCGAGCCGGCAGAGCAACCTCATGACGCTACCTTATCCGCGCTCTCCGTTTCATCAAAGCGCCGCGGATCAGACGTCGTTTTGCGGGTCTATGAGGTGCACGCGGTCTAGTCGCGGTCGGTCGCGGCGAGGCGTCGGCGCGCCGTGCGATCACGGGAGTTAAACGAAAGCGCGCGTCGCCAGGAAGCGCGTGCGCCCTCTCGATCACCGGTCGCGTCGAGGATGTCTCCGCGCAGGGTGTGGTAGGCCGCGCGCCGAGGTCGGAACCGGAGGGCGCGTGTGATCCAGCTCTGCGCGGTCTCTGCGTCGCCACGGGTGAGCGCGAGGCGAGCGTGAGCCGCCATTCCGCGCGCGTTGCGGCGGTCGAGATGCATCGCGCGACGGAGCAGTTGTTCGGCTTGGTCGAGCTCGTTGCGGCGAATCATGCGCTTGGCTTCCGCGACCAGTTCGTCGGACGCGGTGTCGGGATCGCGGCGCTCTTCGCGAGTCAAGATCCACTCGCCATCGGCGGTTCGCGGGTTGAGGTCGGGCGGATCGGTCTCCCCGGCAGGTTCAGGCGCGGCGGCTTGTGGTGCAGCGGGCTCAGCGGGCTCTGGTGCAGCGGCCGCTTGCGTCTCCGGCTCAGCGGCTGGCGCAGCGGGCTCGGCTGGCGCAGCGGGCTCGGCTGGCGGAGCATCGGCTGGCGGGGCCTCGGCTGGCGCAGCGGCGGCCCCGGCAGGCGCGGCCTCGGCGGGCGCAGCGGGCGCAGCGGGCTCCGGCGCGTTCGCCGGTGTTGGTTGCGCGCTCGCCGGCGTTGTTGGTGTCGCTGTCTCGCCTGGAACCGGCGCGGCGGGGATCGGAACCGGTGACTGCGTGCTCTGAGGAGCGGGCGCGCTCGATCCATCCGAGAAGACGTACCAAGCGCCGAGACCGACGAGGGTCAGCAACGCGAGCGAGACGAACGCCAGTACACCCCACGGAACGCGGGTCTCCTCCGCGAGCGGAGTCGGGGCAGGGTGGAACGAACCAGCGACGACGGGCGGGACCGCGGCGTTCATCGACTGTGAGTTCGGGGCGCGGCGCGCAATGGTCGCGAAGCTGTCGGTGCTCGTCAGCTTGTCCGCGATCCCAGCGATTTCGCTCGGGCGCGCTTTCTCAAAGACGTGCGGGTTCGGGAGAGGCTTACTCGCAGGCTCCAGGGAGAGCTCGCTCGCGAGATCCGAGAAGGGATCGAACTTCGCGAGCGGTCGTCCGTCCGCGGGTTCGGGGCGCGGGGGCGTCTCGCTGTCGAGGATGGAAGACAGTTCGCCGACCCCGAGGAGCGAGTCACCTTGGAGGCGCTCCTCGGCGTTCGGGTTCAAGAGGCCGTCCAAGAGGTCGGTTGAGGGGACGGATTCGACAGTCGCGAGGATGCTCTCTGTCGCGAGCGAGACGCTCTCCTCTTCCGCGAGCGTCGATGCGTCCAGACCGCTGCTCACGTCGGGCTCGGCAAACTCGCGGAACGCGGAATCAATCTCGTCGGCGAAGTCACCGCCGTCGTCGGTTTCCTCAAGCTCGCCCAGAGTGAGCTCGTTGGTGTCCTCATCTACGCTGAACGGTTCGCGCGCGGCGAGCGCCTTTGCCCGCGCCTCCTTCAGGTCGATGGTCTCTTTCGCGTGGTGCTCCGTGTCGGGAACCTCGGCACGCGGGAACGTCTCGGTCGACTCACGACGCGTCGGCTCAAGCTCGTAGAGCCCGCGCGGAACAGGAGGCGGCTCAAGGGCGGCGCGTGGATTGAACGGTGCGTTGCCGACCGTGGTGGTCTCTGAAGGACGCGCGCTGTCCCGCGGACCATCCCTTTTTTCGAGCGAGGCGAGATCGAGCGAGAGCTTTACGTCCGTCTCTTCGCTGTCGTCCGCGCTGAACGGATCGTGAAGCTCGGGGTCCGCTTTGCCAGACACTGCCGGCAAGAACGGAGGGCTCGTGCGGCGCGGACGCGCAGGTCGCCGGAGACCGGCGGACACGCCATCCGTTTTCGCCGCGACGGGGAGCAAGTGGTCGTCCGTGCCGGGCGAGCCGAGCGCGGGAACGAAGCTCTTCGCCGTCGTGATGCTGTGCCCGTCCTCGCTCGCGATCTCTCCGGGAGAGCTTCGGCGCTGCTGACGGACCAGTGGGACCTTGGCCTTGATCTCGTCAGGGTCGGACGTCCGCCGGGACTTCGGGAGGTCCCAAGAAAGATCCGCCGTCCGCGCGGGGGCTTCGGAGCGCGTCGCGTGTTGACGAATCGCGGTGAACTCGGCGATCGGGATCGGGCCGGTGGGATCCGGATCGTCGATCAAGAGCTGCTCACCAGAGAGCGGTGCGGGCTTGAGCACGGGCTCTTTCCGGCGCTCCGCCGACCGCTTCGCGCGCAGCGCTTCTTCAGCTTGCTTCTTCGCTTCGGCGCGTCGCTCTTCGTCCGCCCGGAGCAGCGCGTCAGCGCGGTCCTGTGCCTCTGCACGTTGCTTCGCGTTGCCGCGGAGGGTCGCGTCTCCTCGAAGCTTCGCGTCGCGAACCTTCACTTCGCCGCCACGCAGCTTGGTCTCGGCGCGCTTCGGCGTCGGCCGGACCCGGATCGGGAGCTTCTTTCGCGGAACCGCCAGGCGAACCTTGGTCGGCGCAACCTGGTCGACGTGATAGGCGGTCGATGGAGACTCGTCGGCGGCGGGCGGACCTTCGTCTTCCGCTCGGGTCGGGACCGGGTCGAGGGAGAGGACACCTCCGCCGAGCTTCTTCGTCGCGACCTTGGGGAGCGCGCCGATCGCGGGGGGCGGGACGCGCTTCGGCCCAGGGACGGAGTACTTGGCGGTCGCGGGGACCTTCGCGGACTCGAAGTCGCGGGCGGCGGCCGCGAGGGCTTCGTCGACCGGCGCCATCACGTTCGCGACGTTCGGGTGCGCGCGGCCTTCCACGTGGACGCGTCCCGTCGCGAGCCCGATCAAGATCGCGAGCCCACGGGTGCCGTCACTGACGTCTTGGGCATCGCCGAAGCGAGAGCCACGGACGCCGACGATCAGTCCATCCGCGATGTCGATCTCGACCGTCGCTTCGGGGCTGCGAACGACCACGTGACGCGTGCCTGGGGTCCTCGCGATCGCGCGGAGCATCCGGGCCGGGCCGGTCAGCTCGAGCCGCGTGTCGAAGCTCTCGTTCTCCGCGATCTTCTGCGCGAGCTCTTTGTCCGCTTGCATGAGCGGAGCGATACGCGCGCCCAACATGTCGATGTCGGGAACGGTGGGATCCGTCGGCCAGAGCTCTTTCTCGCGAACGATCAGCGTTGAGGCCCAGCGCAGCTGCGGATCTCGACGAAAGGCGCGGATCGCTTCAAAGCCGTCCGCTTCCATGGCGCCGCTGCTCACGACCACGATGTCGGGGTCGAGCGCGCGCGCGTGATCGAGGGAGCGTGACTTGGTCGGGGTGACGGCGACCTGAGAGCCGCGTGCGCGGAGGGCCCGCGCGAGCAGATCGCCACGGAGCGAGTCGTCGTCCATCAACAGGATCCGCAGCCCGTCCAGGATCGTGTTGGGGAGCGCGGTCTCGAGGGTCAGCTCACGACCCGTCGACTCCTCGAACTCATAGCGCACCGGCTGGGCGTCTTCGATCAGTGGAGTGACGTCCGCGACGAACTGGCGGACCGCGTCTTGGATCTTGCCGCCGGACCCGAGCACGACCTTGATCGGATCGTCACCGGTGTCGACGGAGAGAATGCCGCTCTTCAGTTCGCTGGTGACGAGCCCGACGAGCTCTTCCAAAGTCGCTTCGCCGAGGACGCGCGTGGACTCGCGTCGCTGCCGCGGGAGCTCACCGATCAAGTCCGCGATTCGACCCGCGACGGAGTCGACGCTGGCGTCTTTCTGGATGACCGCGATGGCGCCGCTCTTGAAGGCCGCGATCCGGTCGCCGAGCGACGCGCCGTCGAGAAGAAGCGCGACCGGGATCCCAGCGCTCTGCTCGTCGTGCGTTAAATCTTCCACAAGCGCCGGATCCATCGCGGCGTCACCAATCATGAGGATCAACGCAGGAGTGAGACTCGCAGCGGATTCTTGCATCGACTCAACGGACGCGTTGTGGACCGCCACGCCTCGCCGATCGAGCGAGATACGCAGCGCCACCTCCATTGGTTCCCCAGTCCCGACCAAGAGGAGAACGGGGCGGGCGTCTCTGGGACGGCTCACCTGTGAAGCTTCACTCATCTTGTGTGGATTCGCCAGATCTCGGTGAACCGGAAAGCCGAGCAATTTCCGCGGAGAAACTCACGTCATCCATTGATCCAAATGGCTGTCACATGGAAGGCTAGCTCCTGAGGTGGCGGACACTCCCTTTTGGGGTAGGGGTCCGTGAGGAGACAAGTTGATGGTACGTAGGCTCTCACTCTGGTCGTTGGTCGTTCTGTCCGTCTTTGCTAACCCTGCGAACGCCCAGGACACGCTCAAGCCAAGAATTCTTGTCGCGCTCGACACTTCTGGGTCGATGGCCTTCGACCTTGGGGGAACGCCAACCTTTGGGGATGGCATGAGTGAGCCGACTTACGGAACGGGTTGCGGTAGCGCGGCGGGGATTGACACCAACTGTGACGGCCTCCCCAACGACAGCCGGATGTACATCGCGAAGTCGGTTCTCGCGGACACGTTCCTGAGCCAAGGCGATGTGGACTGGGGCCTCGCGCGCTTCGACCAGCTCCACCAAGACGACGCGGTCTGCAACTGGGTGCACGCCCCGCCTCCGACCGGAACCTTCGCGGTTGGCGGTATCGACATCGTCGAGTGCAACGGCTCCGTCTCGAGCTATGGCGATCCCACCTGCAATCGCGGCGGCGCGGTCAGCGGCGCGAACTGTCCCGGCGTGGACCTCACCGACTGGCCCGCGGCGTGTCGACCGGGGTCCGGTGGGCGCCCCGCGATCCAACTCTTCGATTGGCAGGAGTCGCTTCGCGACATTGGCTTCGCGCCCCTCGGGATCCCTCCGCTGAGCGGTGACGGCAACGTGCTGACCAATCCCTACGTCTGCATCGACTACGGCGCGGGCAACTGCGATGGCAGCGCGAACAGCGGTCAGGTCTTGGTCGGCTTCCCAGGACTCGCGCCGTTCACCGGCGGCAACAACACGAACGCGTTGCTCAAGTGGGTCGACAACCAGCAGACCAACTTCAACACCTCGAGCATCGTCGGCAACGTCTGCAACCACGCCGGGAGCGGAAACTGTGAGCTTCGCCCGGTCGGTCGAACGCCCCTCGCGGGGACCCTGCTCGCGGCACAGAGCTACATGACGCCGATCCGCTCGGCGGACCCAGCCGGCACCTGCCGTCCGTACTCCGTCATGCTGATCACTGATGGTCAGGAGACGTGCTCCGGAAACCCAGCCGCGGCCGCGGCGACCTTGCTCGCGAACAACATCAAGACCTACGTCATCGGGCTCTCCATCAATCCCGGCGGGCGCGCGCTCTTGAACAGCATCGCGGCCGCAGGCGGAACGGATGCAGGCGCTGCTGGGGGAGACCGCGCGTTCTTCGCAGATGATCCCGACACGCTCTCCGCGGCGCTCTCGGTCGTCGTCGCTGAGTCGCTCTTGTTCGAGGTTTGCAACAACCTCGATGATGACTGCGACGGGATGACCGACGAGGGCTTCACGAAGTTTTGCGACGCGCCCACGACCACGGACCGCATCTTCTGCGAGAGCCCGGGTGAGAGCTGTGACGAGATCGACAACGACTGCGACGGCCTCACCGATGAAGGCGTCCGAAACGCGTGTGGCGCGTGCGGAGCGGTGCCAGCTGAGGTTTGCGACGGCATCGACAACAACTGCAACGGCGTGATCGACGAAGGTGGTGTGTGCGCGGGGTGCGTCCCGAGCTCTGAGATCTGCGACAACCGCGACAACGACTGCGACTCGCGCATCGATGAGGATCTCGAGCGCGCGTGCGGAACCGACGCGGGGGTGTGCACGGCGGGCACCCAGGTTTGCACGCGCGGCGTCTGGGGCACTTGCTCTGGCCGCGGACCGTCTGCTGAGGTGTGCGACGCACGCGACAACGATTGCGACGGAGTGATCGATGGTAACGCGCGGGCTTGCGGGAGCAGCGTGGGCGCGTGCGTCCCTGGTGTCCAGATCTGCTCCGCGGGCCGCTATGGCTCATGTACCGGCGAGGTCGGACCGAGCGCCGAGCTCTGCGACGAGATCGACAACGACTGCGACGGTCGCGTCGACGAGGGGAACCCCGGAGGCGGCGCGCGCTGCGGCACCTCGCTTGGAGAGTGCACGCGAGGTGCGCTCCGTTGTCGCGCTGGCGCGCTCGTCTGTGAAGGCGGAACCGGACCGACCGACGAGGTCTGCGACAACCGCGACAACGATTGTGACGGCGGGACGGATGAAGCGGTTCCGACGCGCGGAGCGTGCGGAAGCGGAACGGGCTCGTGTCGCCAGGGCGTCTCGACCTGTGTCGCGGGACGGTTCACCTGCGTGGGCGGGCGAGGTCCGACCGACGAGGTCTGCGACGCGATGGACAATGACTGCGACGCGAGCACCGATGAGGGCAACCCGGGTGGCGGATCCGCGTGCGGGACGTCCGCGGGCATCTGCTCCCGCGGGCGGACGCGCTGCGTCGCGGGCGCGCTGGCCTGTGAGGGCGGCACCGGGCCGATGGCGGAGCTCTGTGATTCGCTCGACAACGACTGCGACGGACTCATCGACGAAGGAAACCCGGGCGGCGGTGGAGCGTGCGGCGACACGGACGTCGGCGAGTGTGAGTTCGGCGCGCAAGCGTGCATGGACGGGATGCTCATCTGCGTCGGCGAGACCGGCCCGACCGACGAGATTTGTGACGGCCTCGACAACGACTGTGATGGCAGCACCGACGAGGGCGATCCGGAAGGCGGAACGCCGTGCGGCGACGACACCGGCGAGTGCACCGCGGGCGTGACCCGTTGCGTCGCCGGAATGCTGACCTGTGCTGGCGGGACGGGACCGACGGACGAGATCTGCGACGGTCTCGACAACAATTGCAACGGCGTCTCCGACGAGGGCCTGGGGGTCGGCGCGCCCTGCGGAACCGACGAAGGCGAGTGCGCTCCCGGCGTGAACATCTGCCGCGACGGAATGCTTGTGTGCGAGGGCGGCGCGATGTCGCGCGACGAGGTCTGCGACGGCCTCGACAACGACTGCGACGCGATCATCGATGAGGCGCTTCCGCTGGGCGGACCGTGCGGCTCGGACGAAGGTCTGTGCGAGCTCGGCGCCTTGAGCTGCATCGACGGCCGCGAGATCTGCGTGGGCGAGGTCCCGCCGGGCATCGAGGTCTGCGACTGCGAAGACAACGACTGCGACGGTCTCATCGACGAAGAGTCGGGCGTGGGACTCTGTCCTGGGGAGTCGGCTTGTGTTGACTGCTCATGTTCGGCCAGCTGCGTGATGACCGAGTTCGGTTTCTCGTGCCCGCCCGGAAAGGTGGCGAGCGAGGTAGACGGGGAGTGTTGGTGCGTCGCGGAGCGCTGTCGGGACGAGGTCTGCGAGACCGAGACGATTGAGCGCGACGGCGAGGTCGTTTGCTCTCCAGAGACGGAGGCGTGCGCGTGTAAGAGCAATGAGTGCACGTTTAACTGTGACGGGGTGGTCTGCAGCGACGGAACGGTCTGCGATCCACGAGATGGTCGATGCGCGGAAGACAGCTGCCGCGGACTGGGCTGTGACGACGGCTTCCTCTGCGACGCGGTCACCGGGCTCTGCGAAGAGGACCCGTGCGCGGACGTTGTGTGCGGCGCTGGCGAAGCGTGTCGCGACGGTGTCTGTGAGGCCAGCTGCGCAGAGGTCATGTGTGAAGACGACGAGACCTGCGTCGCCGGCATCTGCCTGGAGGACCCCTGCTCCGACGTGACGTGCGCCGATGGTGAGGTCTGCAACCCCGCGGACGGAACCTGCGTCGAGGACGCCTGCACCGATGTCCGCTGTCCCGACGGAGCGCTCTGCGATCCGTTGACCGGCGAGTGCGGCGCGGATCCGTGCGCCGACCTCACGTGTCCCGACGGCCAGATGTGCGTCGCGGGCGAGTGCATCCGTGAGTCGATGCCGATGGACGCGGGTCCACGTGACGCCGGCATGGACGCGGACACGGGGCGCCCGGATGAAGAGCGTCGCGTCCTCGCGACCGGGAGCGGCGGTTGCTCCTGCTCGGTGCCGGGGAGCCAACGACGCGTGCCTCCGCTCGGCCTGGCCTTCGTCTTCGTCACCCTCGCAGCGTTTGTGCGGAGGCGACGTCGGCGCCCTTTTGGACGAAGCGCTCGAGAGGGCGCGCGTAAGCTGACGGTCCGCTCATTGTGGGTCGGGCTCTCCGCGCTCGCCGCGCTCGTCATGCTCAGCGGCTGCAAGGTCGACCCCTACTGCATCACGTGTACGGACGGAGAGGTCACGCCTGACACGAACATGCCCGACACGGGCGTCCCGGACACGCGGCCGGACGTGACGCGACCGGACACCGAGTTGCCGGACACCGAGTTGCCAGACACGAACCCCGACGGCTGCACCGCGGGCGCGCCTGAGCTCTGCAACGAGTTTGATGACGATTGCGACGGGCGCATTGACGAAGAGGTCGACACCTCGTCGGATCCCAACAACTGCGGATCGTGCGGGACCGAGTGTCGCTTCGACGGCGCGTTCCCGGTCTGCGCGGATGGGTTGTGCGCGTTCACCATGTGTGACGTTGGCCGCTACGACCTGGACGGCGATCCCTCCAACGGTTGCGAGTATCGCTGCGTGGTCACCGCCGAGGACGACACCTTGTGCGACCTCCGAGACAACGACTGCGATGGCGAGGTCGACGAGGACGTCACGTTCGAGACCGACCCGGTCAACTGTGGTTCGTGCGGTCGCGTCTGCCGGTTCGCGCACGTCATCAGCCCGCGCTGCAGCGACGGCGCGTGCACCTTCACGGACGAAGACTGCGAAGAAGATTTCTACGATATCGACGACATCCCCACGACAGGGTGCGAGTACTCGTGCACGCCGGCGGACCCCGCGATTGAGGTGTGCAACAACCGCGATGACGACTGCGACGGAACGGTCGATGAGGGCGATCCCGGAGGCGGACCCGCGTGCGGTTCGGACGAGGGCGCCTGCAGCCGCGGTGTTTTGCTCTGCGAGGACGGCGCGCTCATCTGCAACGGTGAGGTGGCCCCGGCGACCGAGGCTTGCAACGGCGACGACGACGACTGCGACGGGTCCATCGATGAATCAAACCCGGACGGCGGGCGTCTGTGCGGTATGTCCGTTGGGACCTGTGAGCTTGGCCGAGAGGTGTGCACCGCGGGTGCGCTGGTCTGCATGGGTGACACCGGGCCGAGCGACGAGCTGTGCGATGGCCTCGATAACGATTGCGACAGTCGCATCGATGAAGGCGACCCTGGCGGCGGCGCGGCGTGCGGCGCGACCACCGGTGAGTGCGACGCGGGTGCGTTGCGATGCCGCGGCGGCGTGTTGGTCTGCGAAGGTGCGACGGGTTCGACCGACGAAGCGTGCGACGGACTCGACAACGATTGCGACGGGCGCACCGATGAGGGGAACCCCGGCGGCGGCGGTGACTGCGGGACGGATGTCGGCGCGTGTCTCCCCGGCACGCGAACCTGCACTGGCGGCGCGATCGTTTGCGTGGGCGCGACGCTCGGCGGCGCGGAGCTGTGCAACACGATCGATGATGACTGTGACGGCAGCGTCGACGAAGGTGACCCTGGCGGCGGCGGGAGCTGTGGCGACGCGACCGGCTCCTGCGCGCCTGGCGCGGAGCGATGCGTTGGTGGGACGCTCGTGTGCACCGGAGCGACCGGTCCGGTGGTCGAGTCGTGCAACAGCGCCGACGACGACTGTGATGGTCGAACGGATGAGTCGTTCTCGTTCAACACCGATCTAAACAACTGCGGCGGTTGCGGCGTTCGCTGCATGTTCACCAACGCGATCGCGGGATGCGTCGGCGGCGACTGCGACATTCTCGCGTGTGACTCCGGCTACGTGGACCTCGACGGCAACGAGGCCAACGGTTGTGAGTATGAGTGTTCGTTCAACGGCGCAGAGATCTGCAACGGGGAAGACGACGACTGTGACGGAACCACCGACGAGTCGCTCACGCCGCCGAGCAACTTCTGTAACCCGAACGGCGTTTGCGCTGGAACGGCTGCGACCTGCGGCGGCGCGGCGGGGTGGGAGTGCGACTACCCGTCGACCTTTGAGGACGTTGAGGCGACCTGCGACGCGCGCGACAACGATTGTGACGGCGGCGTCGATGAGACGTTCCCGACCAAGGGAGACCCTTGCGCGAACGGGCTCGGCGCGTGCGCGCGAAACGGTGTGTTTGTCTGCAACGCGCCGGGTGACGGGGTCGTCTGCAACGCGGGCGCGGCGGGCGCTCCGACCGCGGAGCAGTGCAACAGCATTGATGATGACTGCGATGGATCCACCGACGAAGACCTCGGCGCGACAATCCCCGTCGTGACCTTCCCGCGCCCGGTGGGCGGCGGAACGGTGTCGATGATGGTCTACGAAGCGTCGCGACCGGACGCGACCTCCGACGACGCGGGGTCACGTGAGAACGTGGCTTGTTCAAAGCCGGGCGTTCTCCCGTGGACCATCGTGAGGTGGGGCGAGGCGAACACCGCGTGTCGCGCGATCGGCGCAGGCTGGCGCTTGTGTGACTCGTCGGACTGGCAGCGCGGCTGTGAGGCGAGCGGTGGAACGTGCGACTGGTCGTATGCGTCCTCTTGCTCGAGCAGCCAACCGGTCCGGTGCAATGGCGACGAGTACGACTGTGGCGCCGCGTCCGGCGATCAAGACTGCGTCGACGTCACCGGCTCTCCGGCCTTCCCCGCGTGTTACGCGAACTGGGGAGGTGGGCGCCGAATCTTTGACCTGAGCGGCAACGTGAAGGAATGGACCAATACGTCTCGCGGTGGTGCGGGCGTGCATGAGATCCGCGGGGGGGCGTACAACAATGTCGAAGGAGGACGAACTTGCGAGTTCGACTTTACGCTAGGCGATGGCTCGTTCCGGTTCCCGAACACCGGTTTCAGGTGCTGCCGATACTGACCCACACGAAGCGTTTCGGCGGGCCCACGCTCGCCGCGTTCATGACGTTCGCGTTGGCGGCGCTTTGCTTCTCGGCGGCGCCCTCGGATGTCTCCGCGCAGACCGCGCAGCAACAAGAAGCGCGCGCGCTCTACGACGCGGGTCGCCTCGCGTTCGAGTCAGGGCGCTATCCCGATGCGCTCTCGCGTTTCGAGGCTTCGTTCGAGATCTCCCCCCTGCCGGGCACGCTCTACAGCATCGGGGTGTCCGCGGACCAGGCCAACCGTCGCCAGCGGGCGGTCTCGGCCTATCAAGACTACCTTCGCCGCTTTCCCAACGGGCGCCGGCGCGGGTTCATCGTGAACCGCCTGAGAGAGCTCGGCGTCGCAGCTGCGCCGACGGTCCCGTCACGCGGGACGGACACCGCCGCGCGACAAGCGCGCACGACGACCGCGACGACTACGGTGATGTCTCAGCTTCCCGTCGCGAGTCAGCGAGCACGGGTCGCGGTCCAACGCACGCCGGTCAACACACAGGTCCGCGTGGGTCGCCCGGTCACCGCGAACGTTCGCCCGGACCCGGTCCGCACCTATCAGCCTCCCGCGAGCGGTCAGCCGTTCGGCTTGGTCGAGATCATGCGCGGTGAGGGAGACGACTGGGCGAGCGCGGAGGTGCTCATCGATGGCGCGCGCTTCGTTCCGCCAGCGACTGGAGTGATTCGGGTCCCCGTTCGTCCCGGACAACACACGCTCGCGATTTCGCGTCCCCAGCACCGCGACTTCACGCACTCGTTCACCGTGACGAGCGGCCAGCGTCTGCGGATGCACCCCTCGCTCGAGCCGCTCCGAGGGCGCGCGGAGAGCACGACGCCCGCGGCGAACGGGCCGCGCACGGTGCGCGTCTACATCCATGGCCACGGCGGGAGCACGAACGCCATCGAGAACCGCGCGCTGCGCGAGCTCAGCTCGACGGTGGCGAGCGAGACGCAAGGCATGGTCCGGGTCGAGCATCGCGGAACCGACAGCAACGCGGCCGCGTCGATCCAGAGCGGCGATGTCGCGATCGCGATTTTGCCGGCTCGGTTGATGCGCTGGGTCAGCCCGCTCGGTCGCGCCGTCGCCGCGCCGGGGATCCTGAGCGGCGTGCGCGAGTTCCAGACTCGCTTCCCAGCCGTGCGTCAGCTCATCGAAGAGGACGCAGAAGGCATTCGTGTGCTGGGCGCGCGAGCGACTCGTGCGCGCTTCCTCTTTTCTCGCGAACGCGTGCGGTCCGTTCCTCAGCTCAACGGCATCTCGGTCGGCACCGATGACGATCCCTTCACGGTCGCGTTCCTGCGGAGCATCGGGGCGCGGCCTCTGGTCGACATCCGCACCGCGGGTACGACGCGCGGGGAAATGGCGATTCACCACCTCGATTTCGCCTGGATGGAGCAGAAGGAGTTTCGCTACGCGAAGGCAGCGGGTTGGGACGCTTCGTTCCTCGTCGTCAATGATCGCGCGCTCGCCGAGCTGCCCCCGGCGCGACGGACGATTTTGCTTCGGGAGGCCACTCGTCGTTTCAACGAGTTGACCAGCCAGCAACACCAAGCGGACCGCGACCTCGAGCAGCGCTTGATGAGCGGCGGTCTTCGCGTGGACCGCACCCTCTGGCGCAACCCTTGGCGCGAAGCGGCGTTCACCGCGGCGGGTCGTCTAGGCGAGGCGGCTAAGCGCGTCGCTTGCGCGCTGGGTCACCGCGCCGCGTGCTCTTGAACGCGCCTCGAAGGCTCACCAACGAATGACCGCGGCGTCCATCGCGCGAAGCTGAGATCGCAATCGGTTCCGGCGCCTCTTACGTGAGGCGAGCCGAACGATCCCCGCGATCCCCAGCGCGAGCGCGCCTGCGCTCATGATCCCCAGCACGAGCGGCGCTGTGCAGTCGCCGTAGCAAAGCACGGCGCTCAACGCGGTGGCATACGAGAGCATCCCCGCGAGGCCAAACCCGATCGGGATCATCGCGATCGATCCTCCGAGTCGAATGGAGCGGATCTCCAGCCGAAGGCGCTCCGCTTCCGGGTTGATCGGCGCGTTCGCGAGCGGCGGGTAGCGGGGCGCGTAGCCCTGCGGCGCGTAGCCTGGCGGGAGCGCGGGCTGCTCCGCCCACCGAGGAGCAGCGCGATACCCGGTCGTTGGAGCTGATGTGGGTGGAACGGATGTGGGTGGAGCTGACGTTGGAGCCGAAGGAGGCTGCGCGTCTTCCGTCCGAGCGTCAGGCTCACCGATCACGACGTCCACACCGTTCGGGTTCGAGAGCTCATCGGCGCTCTCCACCGTGATGGTGACTCGAACCTGTGCCTTGGCTTGGTTCGGAAGGAGCGCCATCAAGGCGATCGTCATGAGTGGGATCGCTTCGAGCACCAGCTTCGTCATGACTTTCATGTCCCGATACAAAGCAGGCTCCATGCCAAGCGAAGCGCGCGCGTTGATTGGCCGTTCGGGTCGGCCCAGGAGGGTCTCAGTGCGTCGCTCTGTTCTCAGGCCGAGGCAAGATCGTCACGGTGTGCCACGCGAGGTGTGTCATGCGCTCTGCGATCTACTCGTACTCAGCGCTGAGCGCGCCCAGACCGATCTTGAGCGCGAGGATCAAGGCGTCTTCCCGCGTCGCGACCACTCCGCGCTCCTGCAGAACATGGAAAATATGGTCGAGCTTTTGGTCGAGCTCCAGACTGAGCATGACCTCTTCTTCGGGCTGGGTCGGGAGGGCGACCGAGGTGTCCGTTCCACCTTTGCGTCGTGGGGTTGGAGCGGGCTCGGGCGCGGGCTCGGCCTCCGCTCGAGGCGCAGAGGTCGGCTCCGGAGCGGGTTTGGTCGGCTTCGGCGCCGGCGGTTCGGTTTGCGGGAACGGGCTCTGCCGCATCGCCTCGATGTCTTCCAGCGCGGTTCCGACCTGCGTCGCCTCCAGGTCGAATTCATCCGGCGCAAAACGCCCTGGTGCGTGCGACGGAGTCTCGTAGGTCGGCGGTGCCTCTTCACGCGCGCGCTCCTTGCTGGGCCGCGTCTTCTTCCCGGACCGCGTGATCTCCGGCTTGATCGGTGCCGCCGCCGCGATGTTCCGCTCGCTCGCGCGCTTCGCCTGACTTGGACGCGAGCGCCTGCGCGCGTCCCGCTCTGCCTTTTTTCGCTCCCGTTCACGCTTGAGCTCGGCGAGCTCTCGCTCCCGCTCGCGCTTGGCTTCCTGAAGCTGCCGACGTTGCTCTTCGCGTTCCCGCTTCTCGGCTTCCCGCTTCTCTCGTTGCATCCGCTCGAAGCGCTCCGACCGTTTACGGTGCTCATCGGCGAGTCGCTTCTTCTTCGCGACCGGATCTTCGGCGCTCCCGAGCGCTTCCGTGCGACGCGATGGACGCACCGGCGCTTTGGGGAGCTCTTGGGAGCTTCGCCGCCGCGGCCGCTCGCCGATCGGCTTCCCTTTGATCGCTGCCCTCCCTTTCACCGCGGGACGCATTCGTCCGGGCGCGCGGCTCCCAGGAAGCGGCGGCGGAGCGCTTGAAGCGGTGTCTGGGGTCGCCTTCTTGACCGATGTGTTCTTACTCGAGGTGTTCTTACTCGACTTGTTCTTAATCGACAGTGGCGACAGCGGCATGGGCGCTTCGTCGTCGAGGTCGACGTCATAGTGATAGGATGAACCGTCGACCGGGACCCCTGCGACCGCGATGTCGACCTCTGAGAGCGAGATCGGACGGGTACCCTCTTTGCCGCTGCTAAGGGTCTCGGAGGCGATCAGGATCCGCTCGAACATGATCTCGTTTCGCGGATCGAACTGGAGCGCGTCGAGGACCACGTCGAACACCCCATCGGTCGCGAGGTTCGGCGTTGAGGTGGTGCATCGCCCGACGCCTTCAAGAACGGACTGACCATCGCTCAGGCGAATGATGAAGCGAACCCAATCCCCGGAGCCGAGGTTACGGGACGCAGCCAGCCAGAGGGCCTCGTTCTTCACTCGCAGCGCGAGGTACTGGACGAGCCCGTTGACGTCGGCGAAGTGAGTAGGGACCTCGAGAAGTTCCGCCATCTCCCAGGAGGCTACTACACCGCCAAAGCGAGCGTCTACGCGAACGGACACCAGGCTACCCTCGCGCCGTGAACGCTTCTTCGCCGCTCGACGCCTCGCCGATCGATCCCGCGCTTCTCGATGATCACGTGCTGCCCGCCGCGATCGTCGATCTCGACGCCTTCGACCGTAACTTCGCCTTTCTCAAACGCGCGGCGAGGGGCCGACCGCTACGGATCGCGTCAAAGTCAGTCCGGGTCCGTTCGTTGATCGAGCGTGTCGTCCGCGATGAGCAAGTGGTCGGCGTCATGACCTTCTCGCCCTATGAGACCGCCTGGCTGGCGAAGCGTGGCGCCAGCGATCTCCTCTTGGCATACCCCGTCGCGCGGGAACAAGAAGCCCGCGCGCTCGTCAGCGCAGCGGAGGTCACGCGCGTGATGGTCGACCACGAAGACCAGGTCGCGGTGCTCTCACGCGTCGCACAGGAAGCGGGCGTAGCGTTTCGTCTCTGCATCGATCTGGACGGGTCGTTGCGAACGATGGGCGCGCACGTCGGCGTACGCCGGAGCCCGATTCGAAGCGCTCGGGACGCGAGCGCGCTCGGCCGCTTCATCAAGACGAGACCGCATGTCCGGCTCGACAGCGTGATGTGCTACGAGGCGCAGGTCGCGGGCGTGTCCGACCGCGGGCGCGTCCGAGATCCGCTTAAGGAGCTGGCGCTGCGCGCGATCAAGAGGCGCTCTCGTTCACACGTCGCGCGGCTACGAACCGAGGTCGTCGCGGCGCTCCGTCGAGACGGTCACGAGATTACGCTCGTCAACGGGGGCGGCACAGGAAGCATCGCGTCCACCAGCGAAGACCCGGCCGTGACGGAGACGACGATCGGGTCGGGTCTCTACTGCCCGCACCTCTTCGATGGCTACGATGACCTGGTTCTTCGACCGGCGCTCTTCCTGGCGCTCCCGATCACGCGTCGCCCAGATCCTGAGATCGTGACCTGCTTTGGCGGGGGCTACATCGCGTCGGGGCCGACCGGCGTGGACCGTTCACCGCTCCCGCTTGGCGGCGCGCGCTCGCTCGGAATGGAAGGTTTCGGTGAAGTGCAGACGCCGCTCAAGGCCAGCGCGCTCGGGATCGGCGACGTCGCCTTCATGCGCCCCGCGAAAGCGGGCGAGCCGCTTGAGCGCTTCGGAGAGGTGCTCGTCTGGAGCGAAGGCGCGCTCTGCGCCGCGTCGACGTATCGCGGAGAGGGGCAGAGCTTCGGGTAGTCGGCGCGGGTTCCACGCTCGACCCGAGACGCGCGCAGACAGACGCCGGCGTCCGTGCGACCTTGCGCCGCATGCCGGCGTTGCTTGAACAGTACCTGCCGCCTGAGGGTGGCGTGACCGAAGACGCGTTGCTCGAGGGCTACCTCTCGTACGCGGAGGACCTCGGGATCTCGCTCTATCCTGCGCAAGAGGAGGCCATCCTCGAGGTGTTCGCGGACAAGAGCGTCGTGCTCAACACGCCAACCGGATCCGGCAAGTCGATGGTCGCGCTCGCGATGTGCTTCAAGGCGCTCGCAGAGGGGCGCCGCGCGTTCTACACCGCCCCGATCAAGGCGCTCGTAAGCGAGAAGTTCTTTGACATGTGCAAGGTGCTCGGCGCGGAGAACGTCGGGATGATGACCGGTGACGCGAGCGTCAACGCGGGCGCCACGGTGATCTGTTGCACCGCCGAGATCCTAAGCAACGTCGCGCTGCGCGAAGGCAAAGACTCGGTCGTCGACTACGTCATCATGGACGAGTTCCACTTCTACTCCGACCGCGAGCGCGGGGTGGCCTGGCAGATCCCGCTCCTCACCTTGCCTGACGTTCGTTTCTTGCTGATGTCGGCGACGCTCGGTGACACCACGCCGTTCGAGAAGGCGATCGAAGAGCTGACCGGCGAAGAGTGCGCGCTCGTGAAGACCGTCGAGCGCCCGGTCCCGCTCGACTACGAGTACCGCCTGACGCCGCTTCACGAGACCATCAACGACCTGCTCGAAGCGAAGAAGGTGCCGATCTACATCGTCCACTTCACGCAACGCTCGGCTGCCGAGCAAGCGCAGAACTTGATGAGCATCGACTTCCTCACGAAGGAGCAGAAGAAGGCGATCAAGGAAACGGTCGGTCACTTCCGCTTCGACAGCCCCTTCGGTAAAGAGCTCAAGCGCTTCACCTTTCACGGCGTTGGCGTGCATCACGCGGGCATGCTCCCGAAGTATCGCCGGCTCATCGAGCGTCTCGCGCAAGATGGGCACCTCAAGATCATCTGCGGAACGGACACGCTCGGCGTGGGCGTGAACATCCCGATCCGGAGCGTGCTCTTCACGAAGCTGTGCAAGTACGACGGGGAGAAGACCGGCGTCCTCAAGGTGCGCGACTTTCAGCAGATCGCGGGGCGCGCAGGACGTAAAGGTTTCGATGACCAAGGCAGCGTGGTCGCGCAGGCGCCGGAGCACGTGGTCGAGAACGAGTCGATGCGGAACAAGGCCGCGGGCGACGCGAAAAAGATGCGCAAGCTGCGCCTGAAGAAGCCGCCGGATCGCGGTTACGCGCACTGGGACGAGAAGACCTTTGTGAAGCTGCGCGAAGGAGAGCCCGAGAAGCTGACGTCACGCTTCAAAGTGACGCACGGAATGCTGCTCAACGTGCTCGCGCGTGAAGAAGGTGGGTGCGCGGCGATGAAGACGCTCATCCGATCGTCTCACGAGTCTCCGCGACGAAAGCGCGAACATGGACGTAAAGCGATCGCGATGGTCCGCTCGCTCCGCGACGCCGGGATCGTCACGCTCGGTACGCGGGACGGGAAGGGCGAGGTCACGGTCAACGCCGATCTGCAGAGCGACTTCTCGCTCAACCAAGCGCTCTCGCTCTACGTCGTGGAAGCGGTCAGCGTCTTTGATCGCGACGCGCCGGACTACGCCCTCGACATCGTGACCTTGGTGGAAGCGATCCTCGAAGACCCGCGCGCGGTCTTGATGGGTCAGCTCAACACGCTTAAGGGGCGCGCGGTCGCCGAGATGAAGATGGAGGGGATCGAGTACGACGAGCGGATGGAGAAGCTCGAGAAGATCGAGAACCCCAAACCCAAGAAGGACCTCCTCTACGCGACCTTCGACGTCTTCCGCGAGAACAACCCGTGGGCCTACGAGAACATCCGGCCCAAGTCGATCGTTCGTGAGATGTACGAGCTCGGGATGACCTTCCGCGAGTACGTCAAAGAGCACGGCCTGCCGCGGAGCGAAGGGGTGCTCTTGCGCTACCTGACCGAGGCGTACAAGGCGCTCGTGCAGAACGTCCCGGAGAACGCCAAGACCGACGAGGTCTATGATCTCACGGAGTGGCTCGAAGGTGAGGTCCGCGCGGTCGACTCCAGCTTGCTCGATGAGTGGGCGATGCTGCGCGATGGCGTTGACGAAAAGGAGCTCGCCGCGCGCGAAGAAGAGGTCGACGAGACGGACATCACGCGCGACGAAAAGTCGTTCACGGTGCTCGTGCGCAACGAGGTGTGGCGCTTGGTGAAAGCGATCGCGAGGCGAGAATCCGACCGCGCGGAAGCGATGGTCAGCGGCGACTGGAACATGCAGCAGATCATGGAAGCGATGCAGCCGTATTGGGCGACCTACGACGAGCTCCGGACCGATCCGGTCGCGCGCAATCCGCGCTACCTCGAGGTCACGAAGGAAAGCGAGCACTGGACCGCGCGGCAGATCTTGATCGACCCCGAAGACCATCGCGAGTGGTCGTTCACGGTGAAGGTGTCGCTCGCCGCGGCGCGGGAGTCGGGCAAGGTGTCGCTCGAGCTGATCTCGCTGGGTACGGCGTAGATGTGTGTCGAGGTCGTTCTTGAGTCGGCGCATGCTGCGGATGGCAGATGGGGCGCGCCAGCTTCCGTCGCGAGTGTCTCGAGAGGGTCGCCGTCGCATCCGGTGTAGTTGGCGACTAAATCAGGCCCGCGAGCTGCTCTTCTTCGCTGACCTCAAGGTCGAATCGCTCAGAGAGCGGATGGGAGGCGATCCCGGCGTAACGTCGCAGCGCGTCGTGAATGTGCTCGGGGCGGATCCGAATGCCGCGGGGGTCGAGGGCGAGCGTGATCGGGTTGATCGTCTCGGGCGCTAAATCGTTGCCGGCTTCTTCGTCGTAACGAGTCGCGCCCACGACGCGGTTGCCCGTGATGCCCGGCCCGAGGATGAGCTGCGAGTTCACGGACCAGTGATCTTTGCCACGGGTGTCGTTGTACCAAGGCGTCCTGCCCATCTCGGACTGCACGACGACGACGACGCGGTCCCGGATGCCCAGCTCTTCGGCCCGCTCAAGGAAGTAGTCCACCGCGGAGAGGAGCCGCGGGAGGAAGCGGAGCTGATCGCTGTCGTTGCTGTCATGACTATCGAAGCGACCCATCTCCAAGTTGGCGGATACGGCGAGGCCCGATGCGAAGCCCGCGAGCGCGATGTCGGCTTGCTTCTTCATGTTGTCTTCCGGCGCGCGATCCGGAATGAACGGAACCGCGCGGGAGAGGTCTTGTGCGCCGGTCTGCGCGGCGTAAAGAAAGCTCCTGGCGCGCGCGAGCTTGGGGAGCGAGTGTCCCGCCCGCGCGACCTCGCCGAGCGCCTCGCTGATCATCGCCTCGGCTTCCGCGCTGGGGGCGTTGTCTCGAACGTCCACGTCGCCTAAGCGGCGGAGGCTGTTCGCGTACGGGACGCGGGTCGCCGCGATGATGTTGCCGGTGCCGGAGTAGCCGCCGAACGTCATGAAAGAGAGCGCGGCGTCAGGCGCCTTGGCGGCGCCCACGAGCGCGGCGAACGTAGGGAACTCGGTGCTGTTGAGCTTGCCGGTCGCGGTGTAGCGCTCGCACGGTGTGTGGTTGTTTACTGAAGTGTCGATGCCGTTGATGACCAAGAGCTCACTGCCGTACTTCGCGAAGAAGTCCTCGTTCGTCATCGTGTCCGCGCTGGGCTCAATCACGTGACCCGCGGTCGGCGCGAAGCGGTGCGCGCCACGCGTGATGATCTGGCTCGGGTCGTAGTGATCGTTCAGATCCGTCGCGCCGCGCGGATCACACAACATCGTCGTGTCCCATCCACCTTGCGCGTTGAAAATCGCGAAGCACGGGCCCTCATATGGCTCGGCTCCGACCCGCGACGGGAACACCAGCGGAGCAGAGACCGCCACGCCCGCGGTCGCGGCGAGCTTGAGGAACTGGCGTCTCTTTAGGCGTCTCGTCATTGTCGCCACCTCATCGTCGCCACCTCATTGCAACAAGAACTCCGGATGGCGCACGAAGTAGACGAAGAGCGCTTGCCACGCGCGGCCGACATATTCGGGGTCGGGGTGTGAGCCGCAGGCGTAGTTCAACCGATCACGCTGCGACCCGGCGGCGATCTGCGCGACACCATCGGCGCGCACTTCTTGAAAGAGTCGCCAGAGCCGCGAGACCTCAAGCTCGCTCGCGCTCCGACCCAAGATGAGCGCGTGAAGGGACGCGATGTTCTGCCGGATCGCGAACTCGTCCGTCGTGTTCTCGTCGACGAAGGGGAAGAGCTCATGGACCCGAGCGCCAGGACCTTCGCGGAGCGCGACCGGGACCAGCTCGCAGCTGAGCTGATTGGCGACGTCTCGCATGACCGCGCCCATTGCGGCGTTCGGGGTCGCGGCGCGGAGCGTGACCTCGAGGCGATCGATCCCGCCGTAGAGGCGGTAGTGATTCTCGGGCGTGGGGCTCGCGAGGCTGCTCGTCAGGTACGGGAAGGGATCGAGCGAACCCATGGTGAACCCAAAGATCGCGTTGAACTTTCGCATCAGCTGTTCGGGGGTGAGCAGCGTCCACAGACCGATCGCCTCAAGCTCGACCGAACGTCCGGCGTCTGGCTCAGGGCCGACATAGGCCTCCGCGCGATAGAGCTGGCTCAGGACGAGCGAGCGAAAGGCGGCCTTGATGTTGAAGTCGTTCGCGATGAGCTCGCGGGCCGCGTCATTGATGACGTCGCGCCGCGCCGCGCTCGCGCGCAGGCGTCGCGCGTAGAGCGGATCGTCTTCGTCGATGGGGGGCTCGATGCGAGGTGACTGCGTTAGGATGTAGAACGCGTGCTCGGCCATCGTGCTCGCGAAGCGGGGATCGCCGCTCGCGCGTTCCGCCAGCCACTGAAGTGATCGCCAGCTCTCTTCCGCTGGAAGCTCTTCGTCACTCTCGAATCCGGGCGGGAACATATCTGTGTGCCAGGGTTCCTCTGGTGTGACGATGAACTCGCCGGCCGCGGCGTAGCGCTGAAACAAGCCCGCGATCGGGTCCATGATGCGATGGCACCCAACGCAATCCGGTGCCTCCATCGTCGGGTTGGCGAAGCGCGCGGTCACGTCCGCGGCGTCCGTGACCGCTTGAGAGAGGGCGAGCAGATCGACGCCGAAGAACTGACGGTAGAACGTACGCGTGCGCGCTCGGTTCCGATTCGTGGTCGTCGTCTGAAACCGACTTAGCCACTGCGGCGTCGTGAGGACGCCAGCATGTGGGTACCGACCGTCGGCGCTCTCCTGAACGTCGCCGTGGCGGTTGCGCCGCGGCGGGAGACGGGTCGGGATGTACTCGTAGGGATCGTTGGTGTCCGTGAAGGAGTCCTGGAGCTCCGCAAACACCCCGTACCCGCGCGCGGTGTACGGCGAGACCATGGCGTAGTTGGCCGTGAGCAGCTCTGTGATCGGGCGGTCTCCGCGGACGATGTAGGCGACGAGCTCGCGGGGTTCGCGACGGAGCGCGTTATTGTAGTCGTGCCCAACGCGGTAGATGTTCGACGGATCTCGGGAGACGACGGGATAGGGGTAGGCCTCGTCGTAGAGCCAGTTGCGGTCTGGGAAATTCTCGTACGCGAGGAGCTCTCCGGTCGACGCGGTGTAGCCTTCGGTGAGCAAGACATCGGAGAAGCCTTCTTGCACCCGCTCGACGAAACCCTCCTCGCTCATCATCGCGTCGAGCTGCGTTCCCACGGCCTCGAAGCCGCCCGCCGAGACCGCGTCTTGTTCCGCGGTGGTCGGGAGTCGTCCCGCGAGGGCGAGGCTGGCTTTGCGAAGGACGCGAGCAGGAGACGCGTAGGTCACGCCGTCAAAGAAAGGGACGTCGACCGGCGGCTCGACATCTGGATCGCACGGCTCTCCGTCGACGCGCTGGATGAACCCGAGGATGAGTCGGTGGAGGAGACCGCCGCTGGAGATCGCGGTACCGCCGCCGTGCATCACGGTGCCCGTGGGCTTGAGCTCCAGCAGCGCGCGGTCGTCATGACTCGGCAACTTCTCTTGTGCCAGCCGTTGAACGGTCGCGAAGTTCGTCGCGAGAAAGTCGTCGTCTTCCAGTTCGGTCCGGAGCGCGAAGGCGTCCTCTTCTGCCTCGCCTCCGCTTCGATGACAGCGGATGCAGCGCGCTTCGAGAACTTGGGGCCAGAGCCGAGAGGTGAAGTATGCCTCCGGTGTGGAGCAATCGTCTGGACCTCCGACATCGATCGGGGGAGGAGGTTCGGTGTCATCCTCGTCGCGTCGCGTATCGGTGGTTCCGCCATCGTCGGCGAGCGGGGGATCGGCGATCCAGCCATCGCACGCGAGAGACGAGACCAACGCGAGCGACATCCAGAGCCGCGCGAGATGCCTTGCCGCTGGTACATCGCTCACGTCGCGTAGATTATCGTCGACGCCGTATTTCTCTGATTACGAACCGATCACGTGGGCGACTCACGCAGTGAGCTGTCCAACGTCATGGGACAGCGAGCGCTCGCTTGGCTAACCTGCGGCCATGCGACACTTCGCGATTCTCCTACTGCTTCTTCTTGTGTTTGGCGCGGCGACCCTCTTCGGGTGCGCGTGCGATTGCGCGAGCCCTGCGTTCGACCTCCAGGTGCGGAAGGCGGACGGCTCCGCTCCGTCGACGTTGACGGGGACCATCGGCGGTGTGGACTTTGACTGCGATGGTGACTGTAGCCGGGCCTTCACCCGCGATGGTGCGTTCACCGCGGATGGCGATGTCCTCGTCGACCTGACCGACGGGACGGAGAGCTTCGCGGGAGCGGTCGCGCTGAGCACAGAAGACGGCGGCTGCTGCCCCAACTACCTCGGAGACGTCACGCTCAACTAAGAGGAGAGTAAAGCGAGGACGAGCGCGCCCGGGTGTCGAGAATGAAGAGAGCGAGCGCCGTGGAGATGCGCCGAGGGACGCGCGAAGCGCGAACCGAACGGATTCGCATCTCGTCGGCGCGCGGTAGCACTGAGCGAAGCGAACGATGGGGTGAATGCCGAAGGCAAGCAACTGTCTTTAACTGGCTGGATTTCCCTGCCAATTGACGTTGTCGCGCGCCATCGCGTTGAGCATGGTCAGCAGCTTGCGGCATACCGCGATCATCGCGACC
>CALJDU010000043.1 GCA_938024995.1 uncultured bacterium | reverse complement strand
CGTTCTCGACCGTCCGTAGCGGAGGCGGTTTCCGCTCTGTTGCCTCGAAATCGCGTGGTCCGATATTCTTGGAGGGACTGTCCGCCCCTCCCTCCAAATAAGTAAATGATTTGGAGCCTCCCTCCCATGTTCGCTCCGCTCCGCGCTCCTTCGTCGCTTTCCAATATCGGTGTCCTCAAGCGAACCGACCGACTCGACCTTTAGACCGCGTGCACATTAGACCGAGCGCCCTCGCGGTCCCGCTCTACTTTGTGATCGCAGCGCGCATCGCGTCGAGCGGCGCGCTCTCGCCGGTCCACCGCTCAAACGCGGCCGCGCCTTGATGCAGCAACATGCCTAGGCCTCCGACCGTCTTCAGCCCCATCGCGGCCGCCGCGAGCCGAACCGTCGTCCACTCCGGTTCGTAGACCAGGTCGACCACCACGCAGTCATCGGGGAGCTCGTCGAGCGGAAGGCTGTCGGCGAACGCTTGTGCGTCCGCGCGACCGTGGAGCGTCGCGCTCGTCGCCTGAACCAAGAGCTTGCAGTCTTGGAAGTGCTCGCCAACGTAGGCGAGATCGAGCGGCAGTCCGATCTGGGTGTCTCGCGTGAGGCTGCGCGCTTGCGTAAAGCGACGCGCGGCGACCTTGACCTCGAACGCGCCGCCGAACGACAAGCCCACGGTCGCCGCTCTCGCCGCGCCACCCGCGCCGATCACGATCGCGGTCGTTCCCGAGAGGCGGACGTTCTCTTCGACCAAGCTCATGGTCAGCCCTGCGGCGTCGGTGTTGGTCCCGACGTACTCTCCACCAACCCGCACCACCGTGTTCACCGCACCGATCGCGCGCGCCGTGTCATCGACGCCGTCGAGCAACGGGATGATCGCCTCCTTGTAAGGAAGCGTCACGTTGTAGCCCTCGACGCCGAGCTCACGAAGCTCCTGAACCCCCTGGACCAGGTTCGCCTCGCGGACCTCAAACTTCATGTAGGCGCCATCGATCCCGCGCGCCCGAAGCGCCGCCTGATGCATCGCGGGCGAGCGCGTGTGCGTGAGCGGATACCCCAAGATGCCGAAGACCCTCATCCCTTCTCCCTCCGCGAGAGAACGTCGGGGGAGAGCTCGTCCTGCGCGATCGTCTTCTTGTCGGTCACGGTCGCCTGAAGCTCACCGTCCATCACGCGCACGACGACCTCATCACCTGGCTCAACCTGCGTGACCGAGCGCACCTCACGTCCGTCCGCGAGCACGATCGCGTAGCCCCGCTCGAGCACCGAGAGGGGCGAGAGGGTGGAGAGCTTCCCCGCGAGCCCGCCGAGGCGACCTCGCGCGCGACGCAAGAGCGGGCGACCTCCTGCGAGGACCCGCGCCCTCCCCGTCATCAAGGCGCCGCGCCGCGCCTCCGCGTCACGCGTCGCTTGCTGCACCAAGCGCGCGTGAAGCGCCGCGACCTCTGCGCGTTGCGCCTGCACCTGCCGGCGTGGATCCCGATCGACCAATGTGAGGAGCGCCGCGCCATGCGACGCCCGTCGCGTCCCGACCATCTTTCGCGCCGCCTGCTCCAGCCGCGCCCGTAACCCGCCCAAGCGCTCCGCGTCACGCCGAAGCACCGCGCGCGGATCCCGCGCGGTCAGGCGTTCGCGATGCTTACCCAGTCCACGACGACGCGCGCGCATCAGCCCGCGCTGAGCGCCCACCAGTTTTCCGTTCACACGCTCCAAACGAACGCGCGAGTTCTTGAGGGCCGCCCGCGGATCGCGAAGCGCCCCTTGGCTGACGCTGAGCGAGAGACGCCGCGCGCGGATCTCCTTGAGCACGCTCTGATGGAGCCGGCGATCCAGTTCGCGGACCTGCCGCCGGAGCGTCTCCATCTCGGGCACCACGAGCTCGGCGGCGTTCGAGGGCGTCGCCGCGCGAACATCGGCGACCAGATCGCTCAAGCAGATGTCGCGCTCGTGCCCAACCCCGCTCACGACCGGCACCCGGCAGGCCGCGATCGCGCGCGCGACCCGCTCTTCGTTGAACGCCCATAGGTCCTCGGCCGACCCGCCGCCGCGCGTCACGATCACGACATCGAGATCAGGCACGCGCTGAATGGATCGAATCGCGACCTCGATCTCGCGCGGCGCCCGGTCCCCTTGCACGCGACAGTCGGCCACGACGATCCGCACCGGCGCGCGACCATCCGCCACGCGCAGGACATCACGAAGGGCGGCGCCGGATCTGCTCGTCACGACTCCAACAACCCGAGGAACTCTCGGGAGCGGTCGCTTGCGCTCTTGAGCGAGCAAGCCTTCCGCGTCGAGCTTCGCTTTCGTCTCGGCGAACCGGCGCGCGAGATCGCCCTCGCCGACCAGCTGCACGAACTTCCCGCGCAACCCATAAGCACCGGACTGGCGATGCACGTTGAGGTTCCCGCGAACCTTCACGCGTTCGCCGTTTCGCAGCGACGGAGCCAAGCGAGCGCGGTCGACGCCCAACATGACCACCCGGATCCGCGCGACCTCGGTCCAGTCGTTGAGGGAGAAGTAGACGTTGCCGGCCTTCCAGTGGACGTCGCTCACCTCGCCAACGATCCAGAGGTCGCGATACTTCGCGGTCTGGTCCAGCGACGCGTTGACCGCGTCGTTGACCCTCCCGACGCGCACCACCGGTACGCGGCTCGGTCCGCGCCTCACTCTCTCCGACACGCGCGCACGCTAGCTTCTCTGCGTTGATGACGCATCTAAGAAGTCCGCTCCGGCACCCCCCTACGCCACGGCGAAGTTCGCGCCGCGGTGTCGACAACGACGCGCCTCGACGGCATACCGTGAAAATGAAGCGACCGTTCAAGATCCTCGGGGTGCAGCAAATCGCGATCGGCGGAACCGACAAGGCGAAGCTCGCCCACTTATGGACCGAACTCCTCGGGGTTCAGAAGACCGGGAGCTTCAAGAGCGAACGCGAGAATGTCGACGAGGACATCCTGACGATCGGCCATGGTCACGACGCGGTCGAGATCGATCTGATGCAGCCGCTCGACGAAGAAAAGCGTCCGCGCGTTCATGTCCCGCCGCTGAACCATATCGGGCTGTGGGTCGACGATCTGGTCGCAGCGGTCGCGTGGCTGACAGAGCAAGGGCTCCGCTTCGCCCCCGGTGGGATCCGCAAAGGCGCGGCCGGTCACGACGTCTGCTTTGTTCACCCCAAGGGGAACGACGAGTTCCCGTTCGGCGGCGAGGGCGTCCTCATCGAGCTCGTGCAGGCCCCCTTCGATCTGGTCAGCGCACGCGCCGAGTGGTGAGCGCTTAGCGGTACTCGAAGAGCGCGAGGATTCCGTCGACCACGCTGTCGTAGCTGCCTTGGCAAACGGAGCCGAGGTGAACGCGCGCGCCGATCTGTTGAATCTGCTCCGCGGTCTTCACCAAGCGGACCGGCGGTGACGCCTTTCCGCTCGCGCCGTGCTGACACGACGGGACGAGCAGGTCGTCCATTCCGACCCGGATCTCCATCCGCGGATCGCGAAGCAGGCGCTCAAGGTCGGCCGCGTTCGGCTCGCCGGTGTGCTCGGTCGGGATGCCCGCGATCACCGCGAAGAAGAGCTGATCGGCCGGCGCGACGTCGCGCAGACCTTCCACATAACGGGTCACGTCGCGCATCCGCTCAGGGTTCTGCGCGCACCGTGCGTTGAGCGCGGCAGCATCGCTCGACGACGTAAAGAAGAAGCGCTCGGGCTCATCGGAGCTGCAGTCGTCCTCGTCGCTCAAGATGATGATCAGCTTGGCCGCGTCGCGCCGAAGGAAGCCCGCGTTCGCGCCATCGGCGTGACCGGTGTCGCTCGGGAAAAACTCGAACGTCGAGTCCCGCGTGGTCAGCGCCTTCAACGTCGCCTCAAGCGGCTGCTCGTAGCCACAACCGTACTCCTCGATCGACGCCACGCACGACACGTGATCGATGAAGCCGTCGAGACTGTCGCCCGCCTGGTACTGCGCCCACGACGGGTAGCTCTCTTCGCATCCGCGGCGGGTGGTGTCTCCTTCGGTCCGGAGCACGCCGTCTTCGCCGCGGGTCGGCTCCGAACACGCCACGACCGGATTGCCACCGCTGCCCATGTCCGAGCTCACCACGCCGACGCGGATCGAAGAGATCGGCGCGAAGCGAAGCTCGGGTCCAATGCCGCCTCGAGAGAGACCGCGCAACAGACCGGGGAGCGCGTCGACGAAGAGGGCCTGCTCGTCGCGCATCCCGCCGGAGTCGTCGACCACGAGGAGCACGTCGAGATCCGTGATGCCGTCCTCCGGGATCCGAAGGTGGTGATCAGCGCAGCCTGTTGCCCCGAAGAGCAAGACGGAGAGCGCGATGCGCGCCCAATGAACGAGTCCCATGTTTCGCCTCCTATGGGGAGTCGTCGGGAGACGGCTCGATTTCCAACGACGGCTCGGATTTCCACGCGACGCGAGACGCACCTGTCTTGGCCCAGCCCCCGGACCCCCAGAAAGGTCCCCCGCCAATGCCTTGGACGGAGCGGTGCGTTGGTGCGATTGCACTGCGTACGCTCGTCCACCCAGGTCCGACTGCGCTTGTCGGCTGACCATCGGTCGCTTCACACAGAGCAAGGCGCGTACCCAACAGATCTCTCAGTGATCTCGCGGGCCGCGGACGCTCCGGGGTGGCGCTCGCCAGGCGGCCGGCGGTGCCCGCCAGCGCGACGGGAAATTGCGCTTTGCGCTCGACGATCGCAGGATCGGAATCGTGAGCGAAGAAGAAGAAAGCGAGCTTCCCAAGGGAACCAAGGTCGACGTGGTCGCTGGCAAGAGCAGCGGCAAGAGCGGCGAGATCTTCTGGTCCGGTCCCAACAAGTACGGACCCGGCGTGCGTTACGGCGTCCGCGACGAAGACGGCGAAGCCCACTGGGTCGACGCCGCGCACGTTGTGAAATCCGGCGGCGCGTCGGTCGCGCCAGCAGAACAACCCAAAGAGCCGAAGGCGCCCCGCGCTCCCGCGAAATACAAGAAGGGCGACACGGTCACCGTCGCCGCCGGTTCAGTGAGCGGCGAGGTCTTCTGGGTGGGTGACAGCAAGTTCGGCGACGGCGCGCGCTACGGCGTCCGCGACGAAAATGGTGACACCCACTGGGTCGACGAGAACGAACTCGCGTAGTCGCGCGGGCGTTCTCCACACGTCTCGAAAAACACAAAAGAAGTCGACGTCACCGCGCGCGAGCACGGGTCTGCGGGATCTCCCGCAGCTCGCCACTGTCGCTGAGCTCAAGCCATTGCTCGCGATCGGTTCGCGAGAGCGTCACCTCGTGGCGCGCCCGCGTCTCTGTTGGCTGACCCATGTTCGTCACGACGTAGAAGACCGCCGTCATGTCGCGCAGGTCTTCCTCGTCCTTGCGAAAAATGCGGAAGCGGTACGCCCCTTCTTCGCGCTCGCGCAGCGTCATCGCTTCCAAGCCGTAGGGCTGCCCGCGATGCTCGGCGCGCTCCCACTCTTGATCCTCCGGCGTGCTCGGCGCGTTGACGTGAAGCTCCAGCACGTCGTTCGGGTGCGGGAACGTCAGCACCGCGAAGACACCCGGGGGAGAACGCAGGGCGCCCGAGGTCCGCTCCCGTTCCGCGATCGCGGCGCGCACATCGGCGTCACCGGTCGCCTTAAGCTCCGTCAAGCGCACGCTCGTCCACAGCCGCGCGAAACCCGCGGCGCCTTCGTACACGTCCGGCGCGACCGACTCGCTCAAGCGCTGCTCGAGACGAAGCGCTTCATCGATCCGGCCGGCGTCTGCCGCGGCGCGCGCGAGGAGCAAGAGCGTCCCGCCATCGTCCGGACGCAGCCGCGCCAGCGAGGTGTACTCGCGGTAGGCGTCATCGCTCCAGCCGTGCGCGCGGTACAGATCACCGAGCCGCTGACGCGCCCACGGGTCAAAGGGCGCGTGCTCCACGATCTCGGAGAAGACCCGGCGCGCTTCGCCTTCGTCTTCTTGACGCAACCAGAACTCGCCCACCGCGGTGCGCACCGAGACGTCCGCGAGTGGATCTTCGCGGAGCTCCCGGGCGAGCCGCTTGGCCTCCGGGATCTTGTCGGCTTGTTCGTAGAGCGAGAGGAGACGGAGCCGAAGGTCGAGCTCGTCCGGCGTGACCTCGAGCCAGGTCCGGACCAAGCGGATCCGCGCTTCCGGATCATCGTTCTGCTTCCACAAGCGCGAGAAGATGCTCCAGTCGAGCGGGAGCTCCATGCCCAGCCGCTGTCGCGCGAGCTGGATCTGCTCGGGTGTGCGCAGGCTCCGCAAGATCGCGCGGCGCAGGTAACCGCGGACGCTGGGATCGGTGAACGCTTCGAAGAGCACGAGCTTCTCCATGAAGCCCGCGCGCCTCAGGATTTGTTGAAGCAAGATGCGTCGCGCGCGCCATCCCGAGAGCTCGCACTGACGCTGCGCTTCGCGCCACACGGAGAGCGCACCACGCGCGCCTGCGTTGGCCTGGAGACGCTCGCGCCACAGCTCACGTCGCGTATCGATCGATTGACGGGAAGCGTCGCTGCACTGACGCCGCACGCCGATCGCGCGGTTCGGAACCGCGAAGTTGTAGGTATGCGTGACGGTCACCTCCGACGAACCGACGCCCGCGAAGCGCAAGCCGGAGACCTCGGAAAGCACACACGTGTCCACGTCGCCCGCGCCCATGGTCGACTGGATGATCGTCGCGTTGGTGACCGCGCCGTTCTTCGCGCCGACCTGGACCGTGACGCGTCCGCGCAGATCGGGCCGCACGATGAGCTTGCGCTCGTAGCAGCCGTTGGGTCCGCGGGTCGCGCTTCGAAGCGTGTTGGTGACCGACGCCATCGCGAGCCCACCGTCGCCTTGGATCGGGCCTTGGGTGCTCACGTCGTAGACGCGGGTGAGGTAGGTCTGCTCGGGGAGCGCGTTGGGGACGACCGCTGGGCGACGCGTTCGGCGACGCCACCCGCGCGACTCTTCCTGTCGCACGCCGCCTCGGCTGAACGAGATCTCGATCGGGTCGACGTCAAAGTTCGTGATCGGGTTGTAGGCGCCGCCAGGAGAACCACCCGCGACAAACGAGGTCCAAGGCGTGAGCAAACCAAAGCGCGTCCCCAGCTCGACGAGCGCTTCTTGTCCGGCGTCTTCATCGAGAAGCTCGGCCAGTCGGGCGGCGCCCCAGCGTCGACGCACCTCGGAGGGATCGGGCGCGAGTCGCTTGGTCACGTCGAGCTCAATCGCGAAGGGCTCTTGATGCCGACCGCGCACGGTCACCTTGCTCGGGAGGCGATCACGGAGGCGACCGACGAAGCGGATGCGGTCACCGCGGGTCACGGTCACGGGGTGCCGCGGGTACACGCGCTCGACCACGTCATCGAGATCGAGCGTCACGTTGCGCAGGACATCGCGACCGGCGGACGAGAGCAGCTCGATCGCGCGCCGGCTCGCCTCGGTGCGCTCAAACACCGCGCTCGCGTGCTCTCCGAAGAGGTTCCGGAGCAGGCCCATGTTGGCGCCCTCGCCGATCCCAAACGCGAAGAAGCGCGGCGCGTCCTCGATGCCCGCGAGCTGCGCCCGGATCCGAGTGGCGTCGAGCGAACCCGTCGTCGGGATGCCGTCGCCCAAGTAGAGCACCGCGGCGCGCGGCTGACCCGCGACCAGTTCGGCCGCGCCGCGAAGGCTCTCGCCGAGATCGGTCGCCCCGCTAAGACCGGAACGTGCGATCGAGGCGAGGATCGTTTCACGTGTCTCGGCGGTCGCTGGAGCGAGGCCTTCCGGAGCGCCGTCGGGCGTGACCGCGCTGACGGATCCAAGACGGATCGCGACGCGATCGGTGGGCGCGAGCTGACGCAGGACACTGTCGACGACGCCGCGCGCGAGCTCCAGATCTTCGGGGTCCGTGCCGCCCGAAACGTCGAGCAAGAGCACCAGCGAGAGAGGTCCTTGGGTCGGCGCGAGATCGCTCTCGACGAGCGCGTCGGTCGGGATGTCGAAGAGCACGTACTCCTCGCTGCCTTCGACGATCTCGTGCTCTTCGCTGGCGTCGAGCACATAGGCCGTCACCCCTTCGCCTCGCGGCTCGGCGTCTTTCTTGTCGATGACGTCCAAGAAGAAGTCGGAACGCGGACGATGGTCGCTCAAGCGAAGGACCACCTGGCCGTCTTCGGTGACCGCGCCCATCCCGGCGCGAAAACCAGACGCGGCGTCGACCGAGGTCGTGATGCGGAGCTCGCCGATCAAGGGCGCCTCGCCCGCGCTGCGCATCGGGTAGACGTAGGTGCGGCGATCGGCGTCGCGATCCAGCCACTCGGTGTAGACAAAACGGATCGCGACCGTGGAGCCAGTCGGCACCGGGCTCACGCGCGCGCGCAGCTTTCCGGGACCGTCATACCCAAGACGTGCGCTCGGCACGTTCGCCGCGGCCCACTGCACCTCGTACCCGGACGAAGACATCCGGTTGATCATCGCCGGTTCATATCCTGCGCCGCGATCGATCGAGAAAGACGAGACGACCGCGCCATCGGGAACGCGCGCGCGGTACTCGGCCTCGAGCGGCTCCGGCTCTCCGTTGAAGAACGTCTGGCTCACCGTGGTCACCGCGAGGTCTCCCAAGATCCGTACGTCCACCTCGTGGGCGCGAATCGAGATCTCTTTTCGCGCGACGCCGAGCCGCCCAATCGGTCGCCCGCGGAGCGCGCCGATGTAGCTCACGCGCTCGGAGCGAGCAGGCGCGGGATCCGCGAGGCCACCGGTCCAGTCTTCCCACATCTCTGTCGGGGACACGACGGGCGCGCCTCCGGTCATGGTGAGCGTCTCTCCTTGCGCGACGGTTCCTTCGCCCTGCGGCGTCACGTAGGTGATCTCGCCGGACGCGACGATCATCTTGGTCGCGCCATCAGCCAGCTCGACCGCAAAGGTCGCGCCGCTCCCGCGAACCGCGCCGTGGGTCGTCTTGAGCTCCGTGTCTCCGGCGCGCTTGGCGTCCACGAAGACCCGTCCCTGCGTGACCTCGAGCGCGCTCAACGTCGCGGCGATCGTGGTGCCGCGATCCAGCAAGATCCACGCGCCGCCGTCGTGATCGATCGTCGCGCGGCCATCGTCGCCCGTGGCCAGGGTCGCGCCGTCGACCAGTCGAGTCGGCCGCAGCACCTGCGCGCCATCTGAACCGTCGCCCGCGATCGTCACCGCGCCGCGAACGACGTTGGCTGACGCGACCGTCGGCGCCGGCGGCGTGGCGTCATCGCCTCCGCATCCCATGCCCGCCATCAAAGCGAGCGAGAGGCAGACCGTGTTCATCCGTGTGGTCACTGCATTCATCGCCGCACCTCGTTCATGTCGCGGCCGTTGATCTCGAACGCGAACTTCTGATCGCCGCGGCCGAAGGTGAGCTCGCGAACCTCGATGTGTTCGTCCGCGCGTCCTTCGCCGAAGATCACGACGAGCTTCGCGTTCACCTCCGTCAAGTGGTCCCCAGGTCGCCGCACTTCGATCGGGTAGCGACCGGACTCTTGTTCGTCGACGTCGAAGACCTCGATGTTGTACTCGGGCGCGATGTCGGTCGGCCGCATGACCGAAGACGTGCGCGGGGTCCCCGTCCAGAGCGAGACGCCCGCGTCCGGGTGGGCCCAGACCAGCGCGACCCGCAGACCCGCCGACGCGCGAAGCACCCCGCTTCGGCGCATCTCCGAGAGCACCGCGTTCAACTTCTCATCGTCGTTCGCGTCACGCGCGGCTTTGCGCAAGGTCGCGAAACGCACCGAGGACCAGAGCAGCGCGGTGCGCGCCACGCCGACCGCGTCTCCCGGCTGCGCCGTTTCCGAGAGCCGGCGCTCGAGCCGAAGCGCTTCGTCCACCCGGCCCGCGCCCGCGGCGGCTTGCGCCAGGAGCAAGAAGACCGAGGGATCGTCAGGCCGGATCTCCGCGAGCGTTTGGTACTGGCGATAAGCGTCGTCGAACCACGCGTGCGCGCGGTAGAGGTCGCCGAGGCGTCGGCGGGCGAGCTCATCACGCGGCGCGAACTCGACGATCTCCGAGAACACGCGGCGCGCCTCCGCTTCGTCTTCCAGCCGGAGATACATCTCGCCGATCGCGGTACGCGCCTCCGCGTCCGTCATCGCGTCTTTGCGGAGCCGCTGCGCCAGGCGACGCGCTTCGGGGATCTTGCCTTCGCGCTCTAGAAGCTCGAGCAAGCGAAGCTTGAGCGTGCGCGCGCTCGGGTACTCCTGCGAGAGCCGACGAAGGGCGCGGATCTTCTGCGCGGGCGTCTGCGCGCGCTCGAGCACCTGCGCGATGAGGCTCTCCTGACTGATGTGCGCCGAACCAAACGCTTGGCGGGCGATCCGGAGATCGTCGGGCGTGCGAACGCGGCGAATGGTCGCGCGCCGCAAATAGCGACGGAGGCTCGGGGAGCGGAAGGCGTTGTAGACGTTGACCATGCCGCGCACGTTTCCGGCTTTGGCGAGCAAGAGGTTCAAGAAGGCGCGACGCGCGCGCCAGGTCGGGAGCTCGCAGTTTCGCGCCGCGGTGCTGTACTGCGCGACCCAGGCGTGAACGCCTGAAGCGTTGGCGAGTCGCTCTCGCCAGAGCGCGCGCCGTGTGTCGAGCAAACGATCCGCCGCGTCGCTGCAGCGGCGGGCGTAGTGAAGCTGCGACGGCTGTGTCCGCACGGAGACGCGCGTCGTCGTGGTCGTCGTGATGGTGCTGACCACGCCCGAGACGCTGCCGCCGCTCAATCGACCCTCGCGGCGGCTCTCACCACCCATGTTCTCGATTCTCTGGATCATCGGCGACGGCCTTCTGCGTTGTCGCCGTCGACGGGTTCGCTGTGCGCTCTCCATCGACGACCCGCGCATGCCGAGCCCGCCGTAGCCATTCGCGCTCCCGCCGCCCCCGCGACCATGACCATCGAGTCCCATGACGCCAGCCGCCGCGGCGCGATCGGCCGCGGGCTGCTGGTTCGGGATGTCCATGTAGCCAAGCTGCGCGAGCTGATCCATGACCTCCGGTTCTGGCTCGGCGGCGACTTCTTCAGCCGCTTCGGCCATGTCGCCGTCACCGCGCATCAACGCCCTGTCCTCGGCGTCCATATCGTCAAAGCCGTCGGAGGGTCCGTTGAGCGCATAACGATTCCCTTGCGCGACCGTCTGCTCGTTGGGTGGCAGCGCTCCGGTCACCACGCCCGATTCGTCTCGTGACCGCTCGGACGGAGACGGCGATGGATCGGCGGCCACAGGCGCAACCGGCGCGGTGGTCGACGCGCTCGAAGGAAGGCCCTCACCACCTTCGTCCATCTCGGCGACCGTGACCGGCGCTTCTTCGAGCTCCTCCTCAAACGAGGGTTCCGCCGACCCGCTTGGTGCGGACTTGTCCATCGAGAAGCAGCCCGGCAACGCCGTCGCCAACGCGCTCGGCGTGAGCACGTTGAGCAGCGCGAGCGCGTCGTCTTCACGCGTAAAGCCGCGTAGGTCGCGGTAAAGCTCACGTCCGCGCGGGCCGAGATCGGTCAGCTCCGCGGCGCTCGGAACATAGAAGCTCGTGTAGGGCGTGATCAAACCAGAGCGGACGCCGAGATCAGCGATTTCGGCGCGACCCGCGGACGAGAGCAACAAGGCGCGGAGACGCTCTCCCGCCCAGCGCAGACGAAGGTCGCCATCGTCGTTCACGTTCTTCACCCGGAGCGCGATCTTGCGCTCAAACTCTTCGCCGCCGATCGATCCGCGCACCGTGATCTCGCTCGGCACGTCGTCGTGGACGCGACCGATCACGTCGAGCACTTGACCGCGCACCACGTCGATCGCTTCCCGCGGGAAGACGCGCTCGATGCCGGTCCCGAGGTCGACCGTGATCTGTTGCGCGACACCGCGCTGCGCGTGACTGAGCAAACGAAGCGCGACGTGCGCCGCTTCGCTTCGCGTCTCCACGCGCATCGCAAGTCCACCCCCGCGCGAGATCGACTCCAGGAGACCGAGCTCGGCGTGCGTACCGACCGCGACACCGTAGAAGCGCGTGGGGTGCGGGAGACGACTGAGCCGCGTGAGCAGACCTTCCGCCCCGAGCTCACCCACGGTCGGCGCACCATCTCCGATGTAGACCACCGCGCTCGGTCGCCCGACCTCAAGAAGCGACGCGGCCGCAACGAGCGACGCGCCGAGGTCCGTCGCGCCGCCAGCGGGAGCCCGGGCGAGCCCGTCGAGCAACGACGCGACACGCTCTGGCGAGACGTCACCAAGCGCTTGGTCCCCGAGATCCCGCAGCGCGACATCGCTCGCTACGATCGCGACGCGATCCCCTTCGCGAAGATGCGCCGCGATCGATTCGGACACCGCGCGTCCAAGCTCGAGGTGACTGCGATCCGTCCCCGCGGAGACGTCGACGACAAGCACGACGTCCAGTCCCTGGTCGCGCGCGACCTCGTCGAAGATCGCGTCGGGCAACATGAGCGGAACGTAGAAGTAGTCGTCGTCATCTTCGGCGACCATCGCCCCGCGCCGGGGATCACGGGCGGGCGCCACATGATCGGCTTGGAACGCGTACTGGCCCGCCGTTTCCTCGTCGCTGGCGAAGAGCTCAAGGAAGAGATCTTGGCGCGGACGAAAATCGCTGCGGCGAACGACCACGCGATCTCCGTCGACCTCCGCGCCGTGTCCCGCACGAACGCTCGAGAAACTGGCGCCAGACAGGTCCGCGGTGAAGGCGAACTCTTGAACGTGAGGCGCGGCGGCGCCCGAGCCCATGGGGAAGCGGTAGCGTCGGCGAGCCTCGGCGCTGCTCCCGACCCACTCGGTGTAGCGGATCGCGATCGTTCGCGTGGCGCCCGGCTGAATCGGATAGATGCGCGCGCGGAAGCGTCCCGGCGCGTCCCACTCCAAGAGCGCGGGATCGAGCGTCGAGCCGCGGTAGACCTGACGTTGATAGGCCTGACGCGCTTGGGCCTTCTCGCGGATGTAGCCATCGACCAGTCGACCGTCCCGATCGACGGCGAAGCGCTGAAGCATCGCGCGCTCAGGAACCGCGAGTCGGTAGAGGCCCTCGACGACCTCGCTCGCGGGGTTGAAGAACTCTTGCTCGACCTCGGTGATCGCGAGCTCGCCATCGAAGCGAACGTTCACGTCCAAGCGGCGGATCACGAGCGGCCAGCGCGCTTGTCCGCGCGCATCGGGAACGCGGCCCTCGAGCGCGCCCACACCACGAGAAACGCTCGCGACAGGTCCGGGCCGCGCGAGCCCGCCGGTCCAGTCACGCCACAAGGTCGCGGCGCTCGCTTCGGCTTCCCCAAACGGGAGCTGTTCCCCTGCGCGAACGCGACCTTGGCGCGCCTCTGCGCCCGTCGTGGAGAACGGAACCTCGCCGCGGACCACATAGGCCGAACCGCTCTCAAGGTCGATCGAGACGGCTGCATCCGCGACCCGAAAGCGGTGCTCTCCGGCGATGAGGATGAGCGTGTCACCAAGCGGAACATCGGCGAAGGCGCGCCCCGTGACCGTGACCACGTCACGCGCGTCTTCTTCGCTCAGCGTGAGGCCGCCATCTTTGATCAAGACCGCGGGTCCGCTGTCGAGCGTGAACCAGGCCAAGCCAGCGACCGTGACCTCGTCACCGACCGTGAGCCGGCGCGAAGAAGCGTCTTCGGTCGCCTCTGCCGCAGCGCTCAAGGCTCCACGAACTGTTGTGACGGTCGCGCGGGTCTCGTCGACCGCGACGCTCTCTCCGCCGCAGGCGACGAGCGAACCCATCAAGAGACCCGTGACGAGCACGCGCGCGCGCCGTGACATCTCTTCGCGTGCTGCCACGCGTGTTTCCAAGCTCATCTCTCACCCATTTCCGCGACGTGAACCGCGTCTGACTTTGTGCCCGCGGAGAACCGCGTGTGACTGACCAACCGACCTGCGCCGCTCTTGGGTGCGCTAAGCATACGCTCCAGCGCCTCCAAATCTTTCCGCGGAAGATTCGCGGACAGAAGGCAGACAAGAGAATGACGCAGGAAGTTCCCAATCGATCTACAACGCGCCTGCTCAACAGGGTCGAGCGGGCGCGAAATGGGTGAGTCCGAAATGAGGGAATGAACGTCAGACGTCGATGTTTATCTCCGATGGAGACGCGCTCTCTTCCACGATCACGAGCCCCGGGCCTTCCGGTTCATTCTCGGCGTAGAGCCGCGTTCCCGAGCTCACGCGGACCCGGTTGCCGCGCCACGTGACGTGCTTCCGAAGCGGCGCGACGAACCACGCCGTCAAGATGAGCGCGTCGCGAAGCGGGAAGAGCGGCAGCGCGCGGAGCACACCCTTGGGTCCGCGGAAGAGCGTCCACTGAAGCGCGTCTCGAATCAGTGTAATGCCGACCGCCCAGACGAGCGGCCAGCGACCGTCAATCCCAAACGCCGGCGCGGTCACCGCGAGCACGAGCGGGGTCGAGAGCGGCTCGAGCAAGTAGATGTGCGGCATCAGGCGAAAGCGCATCATGCTCCAGCGAAGGTGACGCGTGTAGAACGCGCGGACGCTCGCGCGCTTCACCACGTTGCGGATTGGCGTACGCGCGAGGCGGACCTGATACCCCGCGGCCTCGAACATACGCCCCATGACGTAGTCCTCGGCGAGGACGTGCGCGACGCTGGAGAAACCGCCGAGACGTTCAAACACGGTGCGACGGAACATCATCGACTTCCCGACGACCGCCGCTTTGCTCAAAAGCTCGTTGCTGATCGCGACGCCGCCCGCGACCGTTCCGTTGAGGTGAAGGTTCTCGAGGGTCGCGCCGAGCGTCTCCTCTTCCACACCTGTGAAGAGACTGGTGACGAGCCCGACCCGATCGCCAGGAGCGTCTTTCTGTGCGAGCTCGGTCGCCATCTCGCGGAGATACGCGGGGTGGACCGCCACGTTGCTGTCGCTGACCACGACCACATCGTGCATCACGGCGCCCATCATCGAGCGCAAGTTGCTCACCTTGGGGTTCACGCCGCGGCCTCCGTCATGCACGACCAAGCGACAGATCACGTCTGGGTACGCGGCGCGAAGTTCACGCACCACGATGGCGGCCGGATCGTCTTCCCCTTGCACGCCGAACACGAGTTCGAACACGGGATAGTCCTGCTCGAAGAACGTCTGGAGGTTGTCGCGAAGCGCCGTATCGACACCACACAAGGGCTTGAGCACCGAGACGGGTGGGAACGAAGCGACCGGTGTTCGCGGACGTGTGTGGCTCCGCCAAGCAGCGAGAGCACCGAACACCACAAACATGGTCGAGAGGAAAACGAGCGCGAGGTAGAGCACGGTCATGCTCAGACACATCGCGAAGTTCGTGCCAGCGTCCGTTTCGTTGAAATCCCGTCTCTTCTCTGCAATTCAGCGCGATGTGGCATGCGCAGTTCACGCTCCCTGTGCGAAACTGGCTACACGGTCATAATTCAAAACACTATACTTATGTTTAGCTCCTAAGCGCTGTGAGACCCGCCGAAACGAAAACGCAGGCGAGGGTCGCGTTGGTGCTTGGCGTGGTCGCGATTTCGTTCGCGGCCATCTTCTTTCGCAAGGCGGCGCCGACTCATCCCCTCGTCGCGAGCGCGACGCGTCTCGCGATGGCCTCTGTGCTCTTGCTGCCGTTTTTGCTGAGGCGAAAGACCCGTCTCACTGCCGAGGTCACGCGCACCGCGATCCTCGCGGGGGTCTTCTACGCGCTTCACTTCGGCGCGTGGGTTTGGTCGCTCACGCTCACGAGTGTCGCTTCGTCCGTCACGCTCGTGACCGCGACTCCGTTGATGCTCGCGGGTTGGGCCCTCATCACGAAAACCGATCGCGCGAGTCGGCGGCACTGGATCGCGATCGGGGTCGCGCTCGCGGGTCTTTCCCTGATCGGTTGGCGCGACTTGATGAATAGCGACCACGCGTTGACCGGAGACCTTCTCGCGTTGCTCGGCGCGTTCGCCATGGCGGTGAACTTGGTCTTGGTGAGGCGGCTCGGCCACATCAACGTGTTCTCGTTCGCGTGCATCGCGTGCGGCAGCGGCGCGCTGGTGATCACGATCGTGGCGTTCGCGTCCGGGATCCCGTTCGCGCTTCCGGATCACGGCCTCTTCTACATGTTCCTGTGCGCGCTCGTTCCGCAGATCGTCGGTCACGGTGCGCTGACCTGGTCCTTGCGTCACCTCAAGCCGACCGTGGTCGGTATGGCGACGGTAGGTGAACCGGTGGGTTCTACCCTCCTCGCGTGGTGGTTGCTTGATGAGCACCTCGATCCGTTGATCGGGCTTGGGTGCGCGGTGACGCTGGCCGCTGTGGTCCTCGCGGTGCGTGCGCCGCGATCTCTGCCGACTGACCGTGCGACCGCGAGCCGCTAGAACGCGATCTTGCGCGCGGCGCCGTAGGGCTCGCCGTTCGCGCGGACGCGACGCATCCAGACCTCGCCGCGAATGCGCTCTTCCCAGGTGACCACGAAGCCGTCGCCGTCGCGGGCGACGTTCGGTGAGATGTGCACGCCCGCGATGGGGCTGAGACGCGTCTCGTTGGTGCCCACGCGGAAGCGAACCGCCGCGCGTTCGCTCCACGCGGCACCGAAACCGTGGGTCGAGTGCGCGAGCGACGGGTGCATGGCGAGGCGCGTCTCACAGGTCGCTTGATGGGTGCTCGGGTGCGTGCCGAAACAGAGCCCGCGCTGGTGAATCGGTCGCTGCCAAAAGACGCCGAGCTCGTCGTGACCACGGGCGACGCGAATGTCCCACGCGACCCCATCCGCGAGCCGCTCAAGCTCAAGCTGCTTGCCTTCGGGATCGACCACGAGCCGCTGAAGCTCCGGCGGATCGCGACGATGACGGAGCGTGACGTGCTGCGCGACGAGCTCATAGCCGCGCGGATGCGCCGCGACGTCGAAGGTGGTCGCCCCTTGGCTGCTGAAGAGGTTCCGGGAGACCGCCTGCTTCCGCGCGCGTGCGTCAAAACGCGCGAACCAGATGACCTCGTTGAGCAAGCGGCGACGCTGCGTGCCGAAAACCGCGAAGCCGGACGCGTCCGCGACGAGACGAAGCACGCGCGCGGTTTGACGAAGAGAGGTCCGGGTCAACGCGCGACCATGCTGGTTGATGACCGCGGCGTGAACGCGCTTTTCACTCGACCACGCGATCACGTAACGGGAGCGCGTCATCCGCACCATCACCGGGCCGACCTCCGCATCCGTGCCGATCGTTCGCGCGCTCCCGTTCACGCGTCCGCGCCGGTTTACGCTCGCGATGCTGATCTCACCGTTGTCCGCGCGACGAGCCACCAAGTAGTGATCGCCGGTGTCGACGATCGCGCTGCCGAGCTTGCTGAGGAGCTGCACCTCGGCGTCTGCGCGTTCGGCATCGCTGACGCCCGCTTCTTCAGTCGCGGGGGTCAGCGCGCAATGCGGCGTCGCGCTTCCGACCTCCGCGCCTTCACGCGAGAACGGACACCCGCCTTGGGGGCACATCGATGACATCGCGAGCACCAACGCGACGATGCCGCATGCGCCAACCGACGGACTGACCTCGCCTTCGCGGAGCCGGCGGGAGAGCTTCTCTCCGTAGAGCTTTCCGAGTTGAACGACGAGGCCGAAGATCGAGTTGGGACGCACGCCTTGAGTGTAGAGCGCGGTGACGCGGAGTCCAGGGCGCCCGCTCGCCGATTGGTCGACCGAAGAGGCCTCTCGCGGCGAGCCGCAAAGGCCTTACCCGACCCTCAAACCCACCTCAGATGCGCATCGGCATGATCACGCCGACGAAGTCCGCGCCATCGCCGACCGGTCGAATGACGCCTGGCTCAAACTCGCCGCCGAGCTCCAAACAAACCTCGTCGTGGGTGAGCGCGGTCAAGGCGTCCAGCAAGTAACGCGCGTTGAAGCCGATCGAGATCGAATCTCCAGCGTAGTCGACGTCGAGCTCTTCCACGCCTTCGCCGACGTCTGGGTTTTGGCTCTGGATACGGATCTGGCCCGCTTCCACGTGCACCTGCACGCCGCCGCTCTTGTCGTTGGCGACGATCCCAATGCGGCGAAGCGCTTCGATCAAACCGCTGCGCGCGGCCACGATCTTTTTCGTCTGCTTCTTCGGGATGACCCGGTCGTATGGCGGGAACTGTTCCTCGGCGAGCTTCACGCTGAGCATGATGTCGTCGCGACGGAAGAACGCGTTGCCGCCAGCGGTCGTGATCTCCACCGTGAGCGGGCCTTCGTCGCTCTTTTTGCGGCTCGCCTTGGCGTCCTCGATCACGCGCTTGAGCTCCGTGACGCCCTTGTAGGGCACGAGCATCTGAAGGTTGTGTGCGCCCTCTGGGAGCTTTCGCTCCGCCTTGCTCAGGCGGTGACCGTCGGTGGTCACCATCCGCACTAGCTTGCCGTCCCACTCGAAGAGCGTTCCCGCCAAGTGCGGACGTGTGTCGTCGCTCGACATCGAGTATTGGGTGAGCGAGATGAGCTCGCCGAGCATGCTCGCGTCGATCGAAACGAAGGTCGCGTCACCAGGCGCGGGGAGGGGCGGGAAGTCGTCTCCCGGCATCCCGGGGATCCGGTATTTGACTCGGCCACACTGAATCGCGACGGAGTGTTTGTCGGTCACCTTCCAGCTGATCTCGCCGTCGGGGAGCGCCTTCACGATGTCGAAAAGCGTCCGCGCAGCGACCGCGATCGAGCCACCCTTTTTGATCGACGCAGGGCTCATCGCGGTCACACCGAGATAGAGATCCGTTGCGGACAAACGCAGCGCTTCGCTTCCTTCAGCGGAAACCAGGATGTTCGAGAGGATCGGCATCGAGCTCTTGCGGTCCGCGACCGCATGGGTGCGCGCGAGCCCTCGAAGAAAGTCCCGTTTCTGGATCGTGAGTTCCATGCTTGTTCCTGTGTATGCTCGTTCTTCCCGCAATGCGAGCCTCCACGGCGAGCGTGGCGGCGAAGCGATGGCTGGAGCGCGCGAGCGTACGACGCGAAGGGTGCGGAGCGCGTGAAACCGGCAAGCAGAAGTGAGTTAGATCTATAGATAATTAAATTGATCTTCTTCGTCTTAAGGGGTGTGGATTGGGGACAAAAACCACCAAGTAAATGGAATCACTCACGAATTGGCTGTTTTCGAGAAGAGGAAAACATCCGTATGGACTGGTGGGGAAAAGATCCCGATCCAATCCCCAACCCAATTCACTGCTCTGTTCCCACCCCACCCACAGGGTTAAATTCCGGCTCCTGAGTGACCGCGCGCTGACGGTTGGGGGCGTGGGTCCACTGCGTTCCATCACGCTCTCGGATCCCGTTGCGCGGTCATGTCGTCGCTCCACGTGACCGTCACGCTCCGTGGCACTCTCCCTCGTGATGGGTGAGCACCGTTTTCAAATCAACCTCCGCGGCATCATCGACCTGCTGTCGAACCACCTCTACAGCAGCCCGAACGTCTATGTCCGTGAGCTGTTGCAGAACGCGACCGACGCGATTCGCGCGCGCGCGCTCTTCGAAGGGGAAACAGCCCCTGCCGGCGAGGTCGAGGTGCGCGTTGGCCGTGATGACCGCGGGCGCGCGACGATCGTCGTGACCGACAACGGCATCGGGCTCACCGAAGAAGAGACGCACCGTTTCCTCGCGACGATCGGTGAGTCGAGCAAGCGGGACAAGACCCTTTCGCAAAGCGAGCGTGACGACTTCATTGGGCAGTTCGGGATCGGCCTGCTCTCGTGCTTCGTGGTGAGCGACGAGATCGCCGTGCTCACCCGTTCCGCGCGAGGAGGTCCCGCGGTGACCTTCCGAGGGCGCGCGGATGGCGAGTACGACGTCAGCACGCGCGACAGCGAAGGCGTGCCCATCGGGACGACCGTGCACCTGGTCTGCAAAGCGTCGATGGACGAATGGGCCGAGCCCGACATGGTGCGCTCGCTCCTGCTCCACTTCGGGCGCTTGCTCCCTTTCCGGATCTCGCTGACGACGGAGCGCGGATCGGAACACGTCAACGCGGAGCGCCCGCCGTGGGAACGAACGCACGCCTCCGCGGCGGATGCGCGCGCGGCCTACCTGGCGTTCGGGGAGCGGGTGTTGAAGGCGAGCTTCGTCGACGCGATCCCGCTCCGCTCCGACGTGGGCGACATCCAGGGCGTCGCGTACGTGCTGCCGTACTCACCGAGCCCGACCGCGCTTCCAGCGCATCGCGTGTACCTCAAGCAAATGTTGCTCAGTGAGAAAGCGGAGAACCTGCTCCCGCGCTGGGCCTTCTTTGTGGTCTGCGTCCTGAACACCAACGACCTCCGCCCGACCGCCTCGCGCGAGTCGTTCTACGAGGACGACAACCTCACGGGCGCTCGAAGCGCGCTCGGAGACGCGCTCCGGCGGTACTTGCTCGAGCTGCGCGAAGAGGATCCGCAGCGTCTTCAGCTCTTGGTCCAGCTGCACTTCCGCGCGATCAAGGCGCTCGCGGCGCACGACGCGGAGTTCATGTCGCTCTTCATCGACGAGCTCCCCTTTGAGACCTCGATGGGCACGCTCTCGTTTCGGGAGATCCGCGCGGAGCAGAGCACGATTCGTTACGCGCCCTCGGTGGACGCCTTTCGCCAGATCGCCCAGGTCGCCGCGGCACAGGGCATGGGCGTCATCAACGGCGGCTACAGCTACGACATCGATCTCCTGGAACGGGTCCCCGACGTGTTCAAAGACCTCACCGTCGAACGTGTCGAGGCGACTGACCTGGTCGCGACGTTGGCGCACGCCGAAAGAGAAGAAGAGCTAGCGGCACGAGAGCTCTTGGCGGTCGCGAACGAGACGCTCGCGCCGTATGAGTGTCGCGCCGATCTACGGGCGTTCGCTCCAGCCGAGCTCCCGGTGCTCTACACGCGGAGCGCGGACGCGACGTTCGCGCGCCAAGTCGAGCACGCGCGCGCTTCGCAGGAGACGGCGTCCAAGAAGTCGGGCGACGCCGGGTCCATTTGGGGCGGCGTCCTGGACCAGATCGCCACGACCGTGGACGAGTCGCACGCGCGGCTCTTCTTCAACTACAGCAACCCTCTGGTGCGGCGACTGACGCAAACGACCGATCGGGAGACGCTCGCGCTGAGCATCTCGATGCTCTACGTGCAGGCGCTTCTTCTCGGACATCACCCGCTCCGCGCCGAGGAGCTCTCGTTGCTCAACGTGGGCATGATGGACCTGATCTCGCGGGGGCTTCGCGCGCCCGAAAGACAACTGCACTAGCTTTAAGGGTCTTTTTCGGCAGACCCTCTCGGCTTCGCCGATTCACCCAACCGTTCGCTTCGCTCTGCTGCGCGACCGCTAGCGCTACGGCCCTGCGGCCGTTCTTGCTTCATGCTCGCTGGCGGTCCCCAATGGCTTTGCGTCATTGGCGTTTTCTGGGCGTCGTCATCTGCTGGCTTACGTGTTCACGCCAGTCTGCCGCTTCGCTACGGACCGTTCGCTTCGCTCTGCTGGGCGACCGCTAGCGCAACGGCCCTGCGGCCGTTCTTGCTTCATGCTCGCTGGCGGTCCCCAATGGCTTTGCGTCACTGGCGTTCGCTGGGCGTCGTCATCTGCTGGCTTACGTGTTCACGCCAGTCTGCTGGGCGACCGCTTCGCTTTCCTCAGGGACGACGTGGGAACGCGACGAGACAGCGCGAGACGTAGTCGTTTCCATTTCGGGCATCGAAACGCGTCGCGATGCTCTCCGCGTCGCGTGTGAAAAGCGCGCTCAGCTCGTCCGCGCGATACGTGCCGGGCCCGCGCGCGATGGTGCGGGGGAGCCGGACCTCGACGTCTTCATGACCCGCGCTCGCCATCTGCCGAAAGAGGAACGCGGACGCCGCGACGAAACGAAAACGACGGAAAAGGATCCGGTTCTCGTGCGCCCACCGAATGTGTCGCTCAAACATCTCTTTCGCGCGCTCCAGATCGCCAAACAGCGCTTCGTACTCAAGGTGCTGCGCGAGCTCGACGATGTAGTCCCGTTCGCCTTTGCAAAGCTCGTAGCCCAGCGCGTGGTAACGCGCGGCGAGCTCTTCTTCCCCAGCGTCGTGAAGCGGAAGCAGAAACTCCGCGTAGGTCGAGTCGGGGACCTCGGCGCAGCTGAGCTCTTTGGAGAGCAAACGCGCCGCGACGCGCTTCGCTTCTTGCAGTTCGCCGCGGCTGAGGTGGTAGCTCGCTTGGAAGTTCACTTCGCAGGCGTGGCAATCGGCGTAGTAGTCGCGCGGGGCCCACTGCCACTTTTGGTACCACTGGCGCGCCACCTCTTCGGGGTCACCGAGATCGCGCGCGGTCCGCATGCGTTGCATGTAGACCGGCCGGAGCGAGACGCCGTGTTTGGTGTAGCGGCGCTCCATGTCGTCGAGGAGCCCATCGATCTGCGCGCGACTGAACTGCGGGTACTCCGGCGCTTGGAGGTTGATCCACTTGAACGGCCACAAGAGCGCGCGCTCGCTGTACTGCTCGGGCTCCGCGTCGCACTTTGTGACGCACGCCGTGAACGCGACCATGGCTTTCTCGGGATACCCCGCGAAGGTCGCCGAAGAGATGAGCTCAAGGCGCGCGCGCCATCCATCGACCTCATTGCGGGTGGCGTCGGCGATCCGAATGGCGCGCTCGACAAGCTCGACGCGCGCGTCGTTGTAGTCCTCGTCCGCGGCGGCGCGGAGCAGCTCGTCGATCTCTTCGCTCATTCGCTTACTCGATGTTGAGGACGCGCCACTCGCCGGCTTCGCGGAGCAGGCGGATCAAGCGGCCGTCGGTCGTGCGAACAGTGGCTTGGTTGCCGCGGATCTCGTAGTCGAGGTCGAGCTCGTCAGCCGTGCCTTCCAAGAAGCGCTCAATCTCCGCTTCGAGCTCAGCGCGAGCATCACGGGCGAGCACGCGAAACGTTCCGGGAAGACTGCGGCGGAGAAGCGCGCGACGGAGCGCGAGCACGGCGTCACGAGGGGTCTGAAGCACGGGCGCGTTGAGCACCCCTCCGAGCAACCACCAACGGCCGGCTTCCAAGACCGCGACGGCGCGCTCACCATCGGGGAGCGCCGCGGAAGCACGCGCGACCACGTGTTCGGTGAGCGCTTGTTCAATACCGCTGGCTTGATCTGCGACCTCGGCTTCGTTTTCTGCGAGCAGCTCGCGAAAGCGATCGAGCGTCAGCGTCGCGCGCGTCTCTTCGTCGAGCAGTTGGTACGCCGCTTCTGCATCACCTGCGCGCAGCGCCGCGACGTAGTTCGTCAGCGTACGCTCGGGACCCGCGATGGGTGTGGTCGCGGCAGGCGCGCAAGCGGTCATCAGCGCAGCCATCGTCATGGTCGTAGCGAAGGCGCGAACAGTGGGCGGCAAGCTCCGCATGGTCGCGGAGGATACCCACAACCGGCACCGCGACACCTTCTTCTGTGGTGGAAGACCGCCTTCGACGTGTTCAGGCAACGTGAACCGAGGTTCACGACAGCCCTCACAATGTGCCGAAACCGCCGTGTCCTTTTGGCTTCATCGCAAGAAATGCGAACAAAACTCCCGGTTTTCGGGGTCGTCGCGCTTTCTTCGGCTGGCACGGAATGTGGATCAAACTCCAGTGCCCGAGGTGTGCGCGGGCAAGAGGATTCATGTTGAAGAGCCAGACTTCCCAGACCTACGCGATGCGCTTCCTACTTGTGGCCATTGCTCTGATCCAGCTCGCGATCTCGGGCTGTTGTCCCGAGACCTATTTCTGCGACGACGACGGTTGCTACTACTGCGACGGCATCGGTTGTCGTGATGTCGAGCCGCCGGATCGCGAACCATGCCGCGGTGACTTTGAGTGCGCCGCGGGTGAGATGTGCACCGATGCCGGTTGTGTCGCCGAGTGCACCGAGGACGCCGACTGTCCCGAAGGAACGGTCTGTCGATCACGCATGTGTCTTGAGCCGACTGAGGAGCGTCCGATGGCGACGCCGGGCACCTGCACCCGCAACGCGGACTGCGGCGATGGCCTGGTCTGCCGCGACGGCATGTGCACGGAAGACACCATGTCGTGTGGTGATCTCGGGTGCAGCTGCGAAGAGACCGGCGCGTGCTCTGACGGCTTCGCGTGCGTCGCCGGGGAGTGTCGCCCTGACGAGGACGTGTGCCGCTTCAACACCGAGTGTGGCGAAGGCCGCGTGTGTCTCGACGGCGCGTGTCAGGCCGAGTGCAGCAGCAGCCGCGACTGTCCGACGGGTCAGCGCTGTTCGGGCGGCATCTGCGAAGACCGTCCGGTCGTGACCGGCGAGTGCGAGAGCAACAGCGACTGTGGCTCTGGAGAGATCTGCTTGGACTCCAGCTGCGTCGATGGATGCAGCGCCGACGTCGACTGCGGCGAAGGCCGCGTGTGCGCGGACGGCGTCTGCGAAACCGACACCCGGCCGCGTCCCTTCTGCACCAGTGACCGTGAGTGCGAGCCGGGCCACCAGTGCATCGCCGGTTCTTGCCGGACGCCGTGCGACACCCATGAGGAGTGCCTTCGCTTCGACGTGCAGTTCAACTACTGCCTCGAAGGGTTCTGCGCGACGACGAACGAAGCGACCAGTGACTGCGCCACGAGCGCCGAGTGCGACGGCGGAGATGCCTGCCTCGACGGTATCTGCCGCTAGCTGTTGTTGAGGGGGCGATTGCGCCCCTCGAAGACGCCCGGCTCTGCTGGGCGTCTTTCGTTTAAGGTCCGCGACCCGGGTCGAATTTTTGAAGGGAGGATTCGACTTTGCTCACGGTAGAAGCGGTTGGGTGCTCGACCTCGCTCCCCGAGTCCAGTACGTCCGCGCCCGTAAAGCTTGAAGACCTCAGGAGTAGAGATGGGTTCGTTCGATCTTGATTCGCTCGTTGTTCGCACAGGTGCTCGTGTGGGGACGCTCGCCTTCGCGATGCTATTGCTCACCAGCGCGGCTTCGGCTCAGTGGGTCCAGCCCGGGATGGAAGCGGAGCCAGAGCCCGCGCCGCAACAAGACCCGTACCCCTCCGATCAAAGCGAGTGGGTCGCGCCTCCGCCGGAGCAGCAGCCAACCCAGCCGATCACGCGTTCGGAGTGGACCGAGCCGCCGCCCGCGCAGGTCGTGAGCAACACCGCCGCGCCCCGGGCTCCGGGACAGCCTGCTCGTGCGGCCCGCGGCGCCATCGGCGTCGACTTCGCGTTCTTCACGCGAGGGGTGGACGAGGACGGATTCGTGGGAACCACCACGCAGCGCACCACCGGGATCTCACCGCTCTTCTCCGGCCACTACCGCGTGATGCCCAAGCTGCGTCTCGACGCCGCGTTCGGTCTCGCCGGGACGCGCTTCTCAATCAGCAACGACGCGGTCTCGGAGTCGGAGGGCACCGTACGCTTCTCCAACATCGTGCTCGGCGCGCGCTACGTGCACGAAAGCGGAGACATTCAGCTCGCGGTCGGCGGTCAGCTCGCCTTGCCCACGGCGTCCGTGAGCGACGATGACCCGGCGCTAGGCGGCGCGGCGTACGCGCTCGCGTCAGGGATGCGCGGCCTTCGTGATCAGTGGCTCTGGACGCCGGACTACGTGTCGATCGTCATCCCAGCGGACCTCACGCTGACCCGCGACAAGCTCACCGTGCGCGCGCAGTTCGCGCTGGGCCTGTTGCTCGCCACCGACGACGGGCTCGACACCGAGTTCGTGACGCAGCTGTACGCCGAGGTCGGCTACCGCGTCGCCAACCCGCTCATCATCGGCGGCGGTCTCTCGGCCGTCGCGAACCTCACTTCAGAAGACGGCCAAGACGGCTTCCAGGCGGCGCTGAGCATCTTCATGCGCTTCCCCGTGATGGATCGGCTGATGCTTCACACGGAGCTCTGGATGAACCTCGACGATCCGCTCGGCTTCGCGTTCGAGTCGAGCGATGACGGCTTCGGCGTTTGGGGCCTTCGCTTCGGCGCGACGTTCACGCTCTAGCGCGTCGCCCACCCTCGTTCGGCTCACGAAGGCGCAGCGTTGTCTGCTTCTGCTTCGTGTGCTTTGTCTGGATTGAACCGCGGGATTTCGAACACGAAACGAGCGCCGCGGGTCGCTTTGCGCTCAAGAGAGCACCGCCCTTGGTGCCGGCGCGCGATGCGCTGAACGATCGCGAGCCCGAGCCCTGTGCCGCCCGTCGCGCGTGACCGGCTCCGCTCCAGTCGAACAAAGGGAACGAACACGCGCTCTTCGTCGGCGACCGCGATCCCGCGCCCTTCATCGTCGACCACGATCGCCCACATGTCCCCGCGCGCTTCGACCTTGAGCGTCGGCGGGGTCGCGTAGCGGACCGCGTTGCTCGCGAGGTTTTGGATGGCCCGAAAGAGCAACCGCGGATCGCCCCACACCGTCGCGGCGGCGTCCGCACGAACGACCCGGGTGCCTTCCACCTCCGCGGCCACATCGTCGACGATCTCCGTCAGGTCCACCTCGACCCAGCCCTCCGCGGACATGGTCTCGCCGATGCGGTGAAAGTCCATCAGCTCCTTCGTGAGGTCGGCGATCTCCAAGGTGCCCGCGCGCATCGTCTCGATGAGCTCCGCGCGCTTGTTGTCGTCCTCCATCCCGTCGAGCAAATCGAGCGAGAAGAGCAACCGCGCGATCGGCGTCCGGAGCTCGTGAGAGACCGCTTGCATGAGCTCGGTGTTCTCGGAGATGAGGTGCTCCACGCGCGTCGCCATCGTGTTGAAACTCCGGGCGAGCTCCTGGAACACATCTCTTGTGTCGACCGGGACGCGCGAATCGAGCGCGCCGTCTTCGAATTGTTTCGCGACCACCGTCAGCGTCCGAAGCTCGCGATGAAGCGGTCGCAAGATGAGGAAGAGGACGAGCGCGAAGAGCAAAAAGAGGGCGGCGCGCATGAGCCAGTAGTGATCGTCGGAAAACGCGCGGGGCATCGGGGCGACGCGCGCGACGAGCTCGCCACCTCGTTCGCGAATGAGCAGCTGCCCCACGCGGACCGTTCGCCAAGCTGCGCGCGCCCGATCCAAGTCGGAGATGGCGTCCGCACCGGGGACATCTTCGACGCGGATCCACGGACCGTCACCGTAGCGACCTCGGCCGCGACCTCGTTTGGTGCCGCGACGGCCGCGCTTCGTCATACGCCCCGGCCCTTCGTCGACCCCAGGCCCTTCGTCCCCGCCTTCATCGCAGTCGTCGCCGCATCCGTCCGTCACGCGGGGGTCCGGTGCCTCGATCCGGCCCATCCGATGTGGTTGCTTGCCCAGCCCGCCCGCGCTCGGAGGAGGTCCGCGCGGGAGCAGGTGCCAGAAGACCGGAGCCGTGGTCGCCCCGAGGATGACGAACTCAAGCGCCTCGTCGCGGCCGTCGATCTGCGCGTAGGCGTAGCGCTCTTCCGGTGGCCCCGAGATGACGACCTCTCCCGCGAGCAACGCCTGTTGTTCGTCTGTGCTCAGTCGCTCGAGCACGAGGCCTTTCGGGACGATCGCGAGCGTCTCGCCAACGCGCTCCTGCGTGGACTCGATGAACCCATGAGGATCGGGCTCCTGCTCGAGCCGGTGCGCCAAGTGAAGGAAGGGGAGCGCGACCCCTTGCGTGAGCCGCACCGTGCTGTCGTCGACGCGTCGCTCCAGGAGACCGATCGACACCATCACCGCCAGGGCCATCACGAGGATGGACAGGTAGAGCCGGAGCGTCGGTCTCCTCACCGCGTCACCCCATCACGCGTCGCGCCGCGTGTCACGACCCCTCGCGCAGGGTCCCGCGGGCGACAGGGCTGCGTTGCCCCCCACTCGTTCACCGTACCGCGAGCATGTATCCCCGCCCGTGAACCGTTCGAATGGGAGACGAGCCGTCGAGATGATCGCGTAGCTTGGTTCGGAGCTTGGAGACGCGAAGGTCCATCGATCGGTCGAGTCCGTCGTACTCAATGCCGCGGAGCACACGAAAGAGCTCTTCACGCTCGACCACCCGCCCGGCGTTGCGCGCGAGCAGTTCGAGCAAGTCGTATTCGGCGGCCGAGAGCGGGATCACGCCGCGGCGCCCCTCGACCTCGCGCGCGCTGGGATGCACCACCAGCGCACCGAAAACGAGCGCGGAGGCGTGACGCTTGGCGCGACGGAGCATCGCGCGCACCTTGGCGACCAACAGACGCGGAAGGACCGGCTTGACCATGTAGTCATCGGCGCCGAGCTCGAGACCCGTGACCTGATCGAAGTCGTCGCCGCGCGCGGTGAGCATCAAGACGAGCGCTTCCGAACGTGGCCGGAGCGCGCGCAAGATCGAGAAGCCATCTTCGCCCGGAAGCATGATGTCCAAGATGACCAAGTCCGGCGCTTCGGCACAGATCCGATCCGCCGCGCCGGTGCCATCGTGGACGCACGAGACGTGGAAGCCTTCACGCTCCAGCGTAGCGCCGACGAGCTGCGCGAGCGCCACATCGTCTTCGATGATCATGATGCGCTGGGTCATGGTCGTACAGCGGATCGGCGGGACGGAAAGAGCAGCATGGACCTCCAGGTCATAGCGTATTCGTCGGATAAAACGCCGTTCGATACATCTCGATACACGAATCCTACGACGACAAGACAATCGTTCGCAGGGCCGGCCGAGGGCCCCAGCTCCTTTGGGAGTAGAGAAAACGCAAGCCAAAAACGCAGTGGTCGCGGCGTCGGGTAGCATGCTCGCCATGACGAAGCAGAGCTTGTTCCAAAAGGCGACCCGCGGTGCCGACAAGGGCACCATCTTGTTCCGCGATGGTGACCTCGGCGCGACGATGTACGTTCTTCAGAGCGGCCGCGTTCGTATCTTCACCGAAGCGGCGGGCGAGACCAAGACGCTCGCGTTCCTTGAGGCGGGCGACTTCTTTGGGGAGATGGCGATACTTAACAACAAGCCGCGAACCGCGAGCGCGGAGGTCGTCGAGAACGCGACCATGCTCGAGATCGACGGCGAGATGCTTGAGCAGATGGTTCGCGGCAACAGCGAGATCTCGCTCCGCCTGATCAAGAAGCTCGCGCACCGCCTCGACAACGCGAACGCGCTCATCGACATGATGATTCAGCAGGACCCGAAGTCCCGCGTGATCCTCGGCTTGTCTCGCGAAGCGGAGTTCCACGGTGAGATTCAGGAAGACGGCTCGGTCCTCGTGCCGCTCGATCACGCCCAGCTCGCGGAGCAGGTGGGCCTCCCTCCGGGCGAAATCGAAAACGTGCTCAAGCGGATGCAGCGTCTCGGTTTGATCGAGTCCACCGACGACGGCTTCCGGGTCAAGGACCGCCTGCGTATGCACGAGTTCCTCGACTTCCTTCGAAACCGCTCCTAGCGACCAGCCGATCTCCTGGGCTGAACGTGCCTCATCCGCCTCCGGACAACACCCGTCTGGGTAGGCGCGCGTTACCCAACCGAAGATGACATCCCTCAACACGTTCGGCGACAGCCTGCTAGCGTAAGGCTCGTGCCCGACTCGCAAACATCGCTCCCCCCAGATGTCGCCGCGGCGAGCCAACTCGCGGCCCGCCTCGCGACCCAGATCGAAACGGTTCTCCGAGGAAAGCCCGGAGCGATCAAGCTCGCGCTGGTCGCGCTGCTGGGGCGTGGGCACCTGTTGATCGAGGACGTTCCGGGGGTCGGCAAAACGACGCTCGCGCGGGCGCTCGCGAGGTCCATCGGCGTCAGCTTTCACCGCATCCAGTTCACGTCCGACCTCATGCCGGTCGACGTGCTCGGCGGGAACATCTTTGACCCGAAGACGGGCTCGTTCTCTTTTCGACGCGGTCCGGTCTTCACGCAGGTCCTGTTGGCCGACGAGATCAACCGCACGACGCCCAAGACCCAGAGCGCGTTGCTAGAGGCGATGGATGAGCGACAGGTGTCGCTCGATGGTCAGACGCATGCGCTCGAGGAGCTCTTCTTCGTCGTCGCGACCCAAAACCCAAGCGACTTCTACGGGACCTTCCCGCTGCCCGAGTCGCAGCTCGATCGCTTCTTGTGTCGCATCCACATCGGCTACCCACCGGAAGAGGTCGAGCGCGAGGTCTTGAAACAGCGGCGCGGCGGCGGCCCCGTCGACGGGCTGCAAGAGGTCGTCACCGAAGAGGCGTTGCTCGCGGCCCGGCGCGCGGTCGACGAAGTGAAGATGAACGATGACGTGGTCGCGTTCCTTCACGAGCTGGTGCTCGCGACGCGTCGGTCGCCGATGCTCGAGCTGGGCGCGTCCACCCGCGCGGCCTTGGCGCTGACCCGCGCGGTTCGAGCGCACGCGGTGATCGAGGGTCGGGCCTACGCTTTGCCGGATGACGTGAAGGCGCTCGCGGTACCTGTTCTCGCGCACCGCGTTCGAAGCGCGGGAGGCGATCGCGCGGCCGACACGGAGCGCGTCGTGCGCGAACTGGTCGCGGGGCTCTCGGTTCCGCTCTGATCGATGAGCGACGCGACGAGCCTTGAACACGAAGAGGTGCCGGCTGAGCGCGCGGACCGAGAGAGCGAGCCAGGCGCCAGCGCGAAGTCGACCGGTTGGCGGGCGCGTCGTCGCCGTCGTCGCTTTCGGCTGACGCGTGAAGGAAAGTCGTTCGTCGCGTTGACGATCGGGGTCGGGTTCGCGGCGGTCAACACCGGCAACAACCTCATGTACCTCGTGCTCGGTCTGCTCCTCAGCATGCTCTTGGTGAGCGGAATGCTGAGCGACTTAACGCTCTTCTGGATTCGTCTCCGCCGCTCCGCGCCCAAGCGCATGTTCGTCGGACGCTCCGCGGTGGTGGAGGTACACGCCTACAACCACAAGCGCTGGCTCGCGAGCTACGCGCTGGAGTTCGTCGATCTCCTCGAGCGCGATCCCGAGGCGGACGAGGCCGAAGAGAAGCTCGCGAAGGAGAAGAAGGAGAAACCGACGCGTCAAGAGCGGAGCGATCGCGCCGACGGTGTGATCACTGCCGACGAGCGCGCGTTCTTTCTGAAGATCAACGCGAGCGCGACCCGCGACACCTCCTACCGCTTTACGCCGACTCGTCGCGGCCGTCTTCGCTTTCGCGGTGCGCGCGCGCTGACCCGCTATCCCTTCGGCTTGATCGAGAAGAGCCGTCACCTCGATCTGGAAGAAGAAGTCGTCGTGTTTCCGCAGGCCCTCGACGCGCACCTCCCGGACGTTTTCGGGGCGCCGCAAGGACAGGAGCGTCGCGCGCAACGGATCGGTGCGGGCGAGGAGATCGCCGGTCTCCGCGAGCACCGTCCCGCCGACGAAGAGCGCCGCGTGCATTGGCGTCGCTCCGCTGCGCTGGGTCGCCTGGTCGTGCGCGAACACGAGCGCGACGCTGGCAAGAAGCTGAGCTTGCTCCTCGACAACCACCTGCCGGATCTGCCCAACGGTCGCGCCGCCCGGATCGAGCAAATCGAGCGCGACATCTCGCTCGCGACGTCGCTCGTGCACCTCGCGTCAGACCGCGACATCAGCGTCGAGGTCGTGACGCGTGGCTCCCGCTCGCCCTTGTTGCCGCCGGGCGCCCCGCGTGATCCAGCGCTGCGCTTTCTGGCCTTGCTGGAGTACGACGACCAGGAGCTCGCCTTCGCGGCGTCGCGCGGCGCCCAGGTCTTGGTGAGCGCAGACCTGGCGGCGGGAGCGGCTCCCCGCGAGGACGCTTCACCCTCAGGCGAGGCGGCCGAATGAGCTTCCTCGATCTTCACAAGTGGGTCAGCTATCTGATCGCGACCTTGGGCTTGCTCGCGCTCACGATCGGCGCGGCGGTCTCCGTGCCGTTCATGATCGTGGTCTTCGGCGGGGTCGCGCTCTCTTGGTTCGCCGAGGAGCCCCTCATCTCTAACCCGCGGTACGAGCGCGGGTGGACGGCGGTGGTCGTGCTCGGGTTGATCGCGTCGATCGCTTCAGCGCTGACCGGCGGGAGCACCCTCGACCTCATCATCCGTTACGCCGCGCTGCTTCAAGTCGCGCGCTTAGCGTCCCGGCGGACCGCGCGAGAGCATTTGCAGATCGCGGTTCTCGCCTTCCTCCATTTGATCGCGGCGACGATTATGTCGGGCGGGCTCGACTATGCCTTCTCGTTCGTCGGCTTCGTGATCGTGACCCCGTGGATGCTCGCGCTCACCCATCTCCGCGCGGAGATCGAGTCGCATTACGAGCACGAGCTCGACCCCAAGGCGCGCCGCATCCTGCTCTCGAAAGAGGTCGCGGGTCCAAAGTTCCTCGCGGCGAGCGCCTCGCTCGCGATTCCGCTCTTCATCGCGACCGCCGCGTTCTTCCTCATCTTCCCACGGGTCGGCGTGGGCTTCATGAACATCCGCGGCGCGCACGGTCGGCAGGTCTCGGGCTTTGGTCAGGACGTCGATCTCGGCGGGTTCGGGACCATCCGCGCCGATCCGACCGTCGTGCTCCGCGTGAAGCTCCCGCCGCAGGACAACCCGGCGCAGCGCCTGGCGCTTCGGATGCGCGGGACGTCGTTCGACCACTTCGAGGACGGTCGCTGGACGCGGAGCACGTCGATGCCGCGGCGCGTCCCGGGGACCGCGGACTACTACCCGCTCCGGCCTTACTCAACGCAGCAGACGGAAGAGCTTCAGTTGATCCTCGACCCGATCGACGAGCAAGTGATCTTCCTGCCGACGGACACGGTGGGCCTCAAGGTCGCGCCGAAGATCGTGCACGGGCTGCCGCGTGAGCGAATGATCGCGATGTCGCCCGGGCTCGACGTTCGCTACACCGACGGGGACGCCTCGGCCTATCGCTACACCGCGGTGGTGGCGCCGGGCGCTCGCTTTTTGGAGCCGCTCGAGGACGAAGCGCGCGCGGAGTACACGCGCGTTCCAGAAGAGGCACGCGAGCGTTTGCAGGCGCTCGTGGACACCATCGCGGCAGGCGCGGAGGACGAGCCGCTGTCCCATGCGGAGCTAGCGACGAAGATCTTGAGGACGTTGCGCGACTCCGGCGAGTACGGCTACTCGCTCGAGCAGGTCAACGGTCAGGCGGACGATCCACTGGCCTCGTTCCTCTTCGAGACCAAACAAGGGCACTGTGAGTTCTTCTCGACGGCGATGGCGTTGCTCTTGCGTACCGCGGGCGTGCCGGCGCGGAACGTGACGGGCTTCGTCGGCGGGATCTACAACCCCTACGGCGAGTACTACGCGATTCGCCAAGGTGACGCGCACAGCTGGATCGAGGCGTACATCGACGGCGAGTGGGTGATGTTCGATCCCACTCCGCCCGCCCGCGGAGAACTGCTGGTGGAAGACGGCGGCGTGATGTCACGCGTGCGCGCGTTCATTGACGCGATGCGAACGCGATGGAGCCGCGAGATCGTTGGCTTTGATCTGCGCAAGCAAGTGGGCCTGCTTCGTCGCGTGATGGGCTTCTTCAAACAGTTCCGAAGCGAAGCGGAAAGCACACCCGGCGACCGCGAAGACGATGACGACGAGAAGTGGTCGCTCCCCGCGCTCGGTTCGGTCGATCGACGGATCCCCTTCGGCTTTGGCGCGCTCGCTCTCATTGCCTTCGGCTACGTCCTCTACTCCCGGCGACGGCCGCACGATCCGCTGGTGGACTTGATGGAGCGGCTCGACGGTGCGCTCGCACGGGTCGGGCGACCGCGGCCTGAGACGACCACCCCGCTCGCCCGAGCCCGTTCGCTCTCGCGGGAGGACCACCCTGACGCCCCGATCGTGACGGAGGTGACAGAGGCCTATCTCGACGCCCGCTTTGGGAACGCGGAGCTGTCTCCCGAACGTATGAAGGAGCTGCGAAAAGCGATCGGGACGATTCAGAAGAGGGGATAGCGGCGGCCACCCACTCGCCCGTTCAGTGGCCGACCACACCGTATCGATTCGGATCCAGCGCGTTTTTCTGTGGGCTGGTACGCTGACGACGAATGAGCGCGAACGTCGTGGAGCTGTCTTCCAAAGCGAAGAAGCTCATTTCAGAACGAAATTACCAGCAAGCGGTTCGGGTCTGTCGCCGGGCTTTGCTGACTCAGCCGGATCAGGTCGACATTCGCGTCCTGTTGGGTGAGGCGCTCCTTGCGCTCGATCGGTACGACGAGGTGCGGGTCGAGATGCAGATCCTCGCGGATCGACTCGATGATCCTGATCCGAACATCTTGAGGATGCTGGGCGAAGCCTACCTTCGCGTGGGTCAGCCGAGCCGCGCGACAATCGCGCTTGAGCGAGCGCTCGAGATCGCGCCCGACGATGAGGAAGCGCTCGAGCTGCTTGAAGAGCTCGAGGACGTGGAGGAGAAGCGCGTCGAGACCGCGACGGTCGAGCGGTGGTTCGCGACGGACGCCGACGCGACGGTCGAGATGAGCTCGTATGATGGGCCGGACGACGAAGAAGAGGACTTCGGCGCGACGCCACCGAGCCCCGAAGCGTCCGCCGCGTCCGTCCAGGTGGACCCTGGGTACGCGTCGGACTTCGAAGACAAAACGAACCAAGCCGAGCTGCCACAAGGCGATCTCCCGAACGCGGACCTGCTCAAGGACATCCCCGGCACCACTCCCTTGTCGGATGGCGCGGAGGTGGATGACGCGCCGCTCCGCGCGGGGACCGCAGAGCTCAACGCCGACGACCTGAGCGCGCTCGCGGTGGATGCGTCACCCGAAGCGCCCGCGAAGCTCCCTTCGCTCCGCCCGCCCGCTCCCTCGTTGCCGCCTCCGCACATGTCCGCTCCGGGGCCCCTCAAGCCACGCATTCCGACGATGCGCGTGAGCGGTCCGCCGCCGCCGCCGCCTGGCGCGAGCAAACTGCCCGCGATGAGCAAGCCGCCCGCGATGAGCAAGCCGCCCGTTCCTGCGATTCCGTCGCTCGAACCGCTCCCGCCGCTCGGGATTGAACCCACACGCGCCGGCGATCCTCCGCGCCCCGAGCTCTTCGGTGGCGACGATGTGTTTGGAGGCCCGGCGAGCGCGGGCGGGGGGCTGCCTCCGCTCGAGATCGAGCCTACCCGCGCGTCTGCACGAGAAGAGACCGCCGAGCTCCAGCTCGATGACTTCTTGGACGAGCTCGGGCCTTCTTCGACGAGGAAGTCACCCGGTCCAATCGCGAGCGACGAGGTGAAGCTCGACACGAGCGATCTCGGGGAGCTCTTGCGTGGTCCGATCGGCAGCGACGAAGTGAAGCTGAGCACGAAGGATCTTGGCGATCTGCTCGCGCCGATTCACACGGACGAGCTGAAGCTCTCGACCGACGACATCGTCGAGTCTCCTCCCCACGATCCCTTGAGCTCTTCGCTCCCGCCTCTTCCTCCGCTCGCTGGCGAGGCGACGCGCGCGAAGGACATGCCGGAGCTCGCGCCGCTCGACGGAGAGCGCACGCACGCCAAGGACATGCCGGAGCTACCGCCGCTGGCGGGTGAAGCGACCCGCGCGAAGGACATGCCGGAGCTCGGTCCACTGCCGAGCGATCCGACCCGTGATCGCGCCCCGGGCCCCTCGTCCTTTAGCGAGGACGCGCCCACAAGCATGCACATCTCGTTTCAAGAAGACGCGAAGACGAGCATGCACATCTCGACACGGGATGATGAGCCGACGACGACGCATCGATCGTTTCGCGAAGACGAGCCGACCAGTGTTCATGATCGCGGGCTCGCGCCGCTCCCGATCCCCAAGACGAACCTGACGTCACCGCGGTTCCCGGACGCCGCGATCCCGGGCCCTACAGGGGGTCTCGCCGAGACGCTCCCGCCGATGAACGTCCCGCTGCCGCGTCGTCAGGCGCCGCCGCGAGGCAACTTCCAGCCGAGCACCGCGCCGCGTCCGTCGGGCGGAGGGGCCACCGCGCCGCTGCCGCGGATCACGAGCAAGCCGTCGCTCAAGGATCGCGCGCGGGTCGCCTTTGACGCTCTGAGGCGGAGCGCCGCGCCGAGCGCTTCCTCCGGGCCTTGGTACAAGCGCGCGCCGGTGGGGGTTTGGGTGCTCGCGGCCGGCGTTCCCGTTCTCCTCATCGCCCTCGCGATCTCGATGTACACGTCCGCGCAGAGCGAAGAGGAGCTCGCCCAGGCGTTCGCGACCGCGCAGTCGGACGGACTCGCGAGCAGTCTGAACGCGGCGCTCACGCTCGACGCCGACGTGGACTCTGGAGACGACGAGAGCGTCGCGCGTCGCGCCTTGATGTACGCGATGGCCGCGCTTGAGCACTCGACCGATGGCGCCGCAGAGCGCGCCAGCTCTCTCCTGTCGAACATCGACAGTGATGACGTCGTGGTCGACGCCGAGATCGCGAAGGTCTACCTCTCGCTCGCGGCCGGTGACGTTCCCGCGACCGACTTCTCGCTCCAGCGGCTCGCGGCGACGCCTGGCGGGGAAGCCGCGTTCGCGCGAGCACGAGTCGCGTTGGTGAAGGGCGAGCTCGAGCGCGGGGCCGCCGAAGCCGGGAACGCTCTGGCGTCCGATCCGAGCTCTCCGCGCCGCGCTTCGCTCTATGGCTGGCTGATCGCGCTGAAGGGCGACGCGCCGGCGGCGAAGACGGCCTTGGCGGCGATCCCGTCCGCGACCGCGTCACCGAGCATCCGGTTGGTCCAAGCGCGGATCCACTTGCTCGGGAGCGAGACCGAAGGCGCGACCCGGGAAGCGAGCGCGGTCATCGACGAGCTGGGCACCATCGCGAGCCCAGTGGAGCGCGGCTGGGCGCACATCATTCGCGGCCACGTCGCGGGAGCCGCGGAAAACGATCTGCGGGCGGCGCTGGAGCTGCGGCCCGCGGGTGACGAAGCGTATGGCTTGGCGCTCGCGGAGACGTTGCTTCACCGCGGCATGCTCGATGAAGCCAAGACGACGCTCGAAGGGCTCCCCGCGGCGGTCGCGCAAGCAGGACGTCGCGCGAGCGTCGCGTCCGAGGTCTACCTCGCGGCGGGCGATCTCCCAGCGGTCGAACGCGCGCTCACCAACGCTCCTGCAGGTCCGCAGGCTTCTTATCTGCAGGGCCGCTTGGCGGAGGCGCGCGGGCAGTCGACCGAGGCGCGGCGTCACTACGAAGCGGCGGCCGCCGACCCTGTGCAATTCATTCGCGCCCGCACGCGTCTCGGCGCGCTCACGTTGGCGGCGGGGGAGACAACTGAAGCGATCGGCTTGATGGATCCCGCCGCGGCGCGCGCTCCCGCCGATGAGGCCTTGATCCCCGTGTACGTCAACGCGCTCTTGAGCGCCGGTCGACTCGATCGCGCGAACGAAGTGATCCAGGCGGCGCTCGCGGTGAAGCCGGGGCTCGCGGTCTTTGAAATCGCGAAGGCGAAGGTGGCGCTGCGTCGCGGCGCGACACGAGAAGCGATGGAAGTGTTGATGCGCGTGGTCGCGACTCGACCCGACGACGCGGAGCTTCACGCGACCTTGGGCGAAGCGGCGCGGGTCACCGGGGACCTCGCGCAAGCCGAGACTTCGCTCACCCGCGCGCTCGAGCTCACCCCGGGCAACGCCGCGGCGCTCGTCAGCGTCGCGCACCTCCGGCTCGACCAGCTGGATGATGAACGCGCGCGCTCTGCCATCGCGGCGGCCGAGACCGGGAACGCGCGCGGCCCGTTGCTGGAGTTCGCGAAGGCGCGGATGCTTGTTCTCGAGGGGAAGGGCGTGCGCGCGGTTCGGGTGCTGGAAGCGATCCGCGGGATGCGCGGGGACCCGGTGTACGTCGCGGCGCTCGCCTGGGCGCGGCTGGAGGCAGAAGAGACCCGCAGCGTGCCGCGCCTCCTTCGATCCGCGACCGCGCGGGGGAAGCAAAACCTCGAAGCGCTGCTGGCGCTCGCGACGAACCACATTCGCGGAGGTCGTCTCGGCCCCGCGGAGACGCTGATCGGGCGCGCTGACGCGATCGTTCGTTCGCGTTCGATGGGCGACGTCTTTGACGCGCGGCTGCTCGCGTTGCGCGCCCGTCATCGTTTTGAACGTGGGCGGATGGATGAAGCGGCGAACCTGGCGCGCGAGGCGCTTCGCAAGGACACTCGCAATTCAGACGCCCACTATGTGCTCGCGTTGGTCGCGCTCGAACAAAATGACGCGGCGGAGAACCATCTCCGCAACGCGATTCACGGACGTATGCCGATGCCAGAGACGTTGAGCCAGTACGTGCTCAACAACCCACGCGCGAGCGACGTCTGCGCGATCACCGAGCGTTACCTGTCCGCCGCCCCACGGGGGGTGGACGCAAGGGATGTTCGACTGCTGACGGGTCGCTGTCGGTAGGAGGAACAAGCCCCCGCGTTAAACGAATCGAGCCAGCCTGCTTTGCAGACTGGCTCGATTCTCTTGGGAGCGGGTTAGCGGTTCGCGTAGGCGAGGAGCTTGCCGAGCGCGCTGGGTCCGACGTACGGGACAGCGTCGAGCTCTTCGAGGGTGGCGAAGGGGCGTCGGTCGACGATGCCGCGCGCCGCTCGCATGTCGAGGCCAACCGCGTCGTCCAGCACCTCGAAGGTCTCGCCATTCGCAACGCTGAGCATCTTCACGTGGTCTTCGTTGACCTCGGGCTCAGGCTCGGGCTCGGGCTCGGGCTCGGGCTCAGGCTCGGGCTCGGGTGCGTCGCGCGGGGTCTCGCAGACGTAGGTCAGCGACTGTGAGCACGGCAGGTCCATCCAGTCACCGCTCGCGTTGCCGGCCGCGATGCAATCTTCGCCGCCGCCGCCGTTGTTCGGCTCGCCGGGTGCCCAGCGGGTGTACGTGACGGGCTCTTCGTCGGCCCAGGAGAAGCTCCCTTCACGCTGCCAATCGGACAGACCGATCCAGTGCTGCCCGGCGACCGCGTTGATGAGCTGGTCTTCGCCCTTTTCGTGAATCGAGGTGAGCTCCATGCCGCGAGCGTGGCACTTGTCGGCAGCGTCGAACCAGTTCGTCCGATCGCCCGCGCAGACCAAGTAGGTGCCGTGGCTGTTTTGGTAACGACCGCAGCCATCGCAAACCGGGAACTCGACGTCGAGCGTCGCGACAGGGGTCTGTGACTCGGCGGCGACAACGTTCGTCGACACACCGCTGGAGCTGCGGCTGGTGTAGTAGAAGAGCCGCGCCGGTGCGCCGGCTTCAAAGGTGAGGACGCCGTGGTGGTTGAGGTACCGCGTTGCCGTGGCGCCACCGACGTACTGAGAACGACGCGCGATGTGGACCGTCTTCGGGCTACGAACGCTCGACCGAAGCTGCGACGCCAGCGAAGAGTCGTAGGAGATGTCCGCGAGCAAGAGCTCGAGCGCGTCCCGCTGACGACCGCCGTCGAGATGCGCGTAGCGCTCACCGCCCACCGTCGCGAAGTAGCGAAGCAGTGGCGTCGCGTCCTCGCTCGACTGCGCGGCGTGAAGCGCCCCGACGATGTTCGCGAGCGACTCGTTCTTCAGGACCTCCCACGCGCCGTCACCAGCGAGGAGGCGAACGGACTGCACCTGGTTCCAACCGAACTCTCCATCGAGGAGACGCTGCGCGCCGCGGTACTCCTCCCCGGCGACCGTGAAGTCGACATTGATCGGGTTCCAGTCGTGGCCGTAGGCCTGCCGGAACATGGACTCGTACGAGCAGGCGGTCGAGGGATCGGCCGGCACGTAGCCTTCGGCGCGGGCGTAGTCGAGCATCGTCTGAAACGCGACCGGGCCGACCCAGCGAACGCGGTCGAGCGCCGCCAGGGTCTCAAACTCACCGTCGTCTTCACGCGCCTCGACGATGTTCTGCGCCGCGATCTCAGCGAGCTCCACATCGTCGACGAGCTGCACGAACGTCAGGTCGTTGGCGACCTCAAGGACACCGCGAGCCTCAGGCGTGCTCTCTTCGACGCCACCGGTGAGCTCTTCAATGAACGACGCGAACTCATCGTCGGTCGCGTAGGGCTGGGCCGCACAACCGTTGAGAGCGACCGCGATCATCATGGTCATCAACGCGACCGAGCATGGGAACTTCTTCATCTTCATATCCTCCGGCGCTCAAATACGCAGGACGGACGAAGACCTTCCTTCATCGTCAAAGTCTGATCGGACACACCCCTAAATCGCCGCGAGGACGCGAAAGTACGCATGTTCGCGAGGAACGAAGCGTGCGCCGCGCGTGAATGGCGAAGCCGCAACAGCCCCTTCTGAGTGCGCGCGACCCAAGGGAGCAAGGGCGCGAAGCAAATGAGCGAAGCGAACGTTGGATGAGAGGGGAAGACGACCCCTAGAAAAAGGGTGGCGGCGCGCCGATGTGCTCACCGCGTTTGACCGATACGTTCGGGCGCAGCGCGCCAACCAGCGACCCGTGGATCTCGACCTCCTTGAGCGTCGGGTTGGTCAGCGCAGAGACATCAACCCCAAAGTGGGCGGCGCGCGGCCACAGAACCAAGCGCTCGAGTCGCGGCATGTTCGCGATGGACGCGAGCATGGATTCACTCGGAGGAGAGTCGAGCTCCAAGAGCCGCGCGCGGCAGCTCGAGAGGTCATGGTCGCGGCCCCCGAGGCGCAGCTTGGTGAGCGCGAGGAACGCGTCAAAGCGAACGGGTCCACGGTCACACTCGATCTCCGACGCCCACGGGAAGTTCTCGTGCGCGAAGGTAGCCGTCGCGATCCGCAGCTTCCGCACGGAGAGCGCGCTGCCGACGATCCCGGTGACGTCGAGGTCAAGCCGATGAAGCGTCGCGGGAAGGAGGGAGACGTCGACCTCGAGTTCACTGGACCCGGACATCGCGAAGCTGAGCGCGTTCTCTCCGTACGCGAACGTGTGTAGGACCGCGGCTGCCCAAGCGGCGCGATCTCGCTCCTCTTCGAAGCGTCGTAGAAGCGGTGCGGGGATCACGCTCGGAAACGCGCCCTCGCGGATCGTGCTTCCGTGGTTGAGCTCGTCGTGAACCTCCCGCGCGTACGCCAACTCGATCGCGGCGCGAAGGGACGCGGCATCGGTCGCGCTGCAGATCTTCTTCACGACCTCCTGCGCGTCGGGGGTCGCTCGCGAGAGCACGCGGTCCGGAACGCGAAGCGTGAACCGCCGCGAACCGATCGCGATCTCGTCACCGTCTTCGACGCGGATCCGACCATCGTAGATCTGACCATCGTCATAGCGAAGCTCATGAACGTGTCCGTCCAAGCGCAACGTGATGCCGCGCGTTGTCCCGGGGAACACGTCATAGCCATCGACCAACCAAAAGCACGGGGCCTCTCGTACGAACTCGAGAAAGCCATCAAGCTCGCCGATCATGATGCGGTCACCGCTCTGCAGAACCCGGCGCTGGACCCGTCGCGAAGCGCCGTCCGCGAGCAGCAGTCGCGAACCTCCGTTGCCGCGCATGTCGTGGTAGGTCGCGCGCCCATTGGCGAACGTGAAGGTGGCGTGCTGTCCCGCGATCGTCGCGTCGTTGACGATGTAGGAGCACGTGCTGCGGCGCCCAATGGACCACTCCGTCAGCGGGTCATCAATCGCGAAGGTCTGGCGCTCGAAGCCATCCAACCGAACCCGGATCGACCACCCGGTCATCGCGAGTCACCCCGCTCGCTGCCCCTTGCCTCCACCTTCTTCGATTGTCTCCGATCGCATGATCGGCGCAACTTCTCTGACCTCTTGCGACCCCTAGAGAGGTAGCCGCGCGGGAGGAGCGCTCGACGTGTCACACGTGCGGCGGTAGGGAATGGAATGGCGCGAACGAAAATGATGGAGAGCGTGTTCCTCTTTGCTCTCCTGCTCATCGCGTGCGGTGATGACGATGGCGCTGCGCTCGATACCTCTGCAGATGTCACGCGTGACACGACCAGCGAAGACGCCAGTGAGGACGCGAGTGAGGACGCCAGTGAAGATGCCGGCGTGGACACCGGCGACGACGCCGCGACCGAAGACGCCGGTGAAGACGACGCCAGTGATGCAAGCGATACCGGAGAGGAACCTCCCGCGTGCGGGGCTTGCGAGGCGAGCGCGCCTTGGCGTTGTGACCAATGCCTTGATGAAGATCTCCAAGAGATCAGCGCCATCACGATCGACGATCGGGTCTACATCGTGGGCGGCTTTGAAGGGAGCGGTCGGGTGGTCGGCACGTTGCGGATCTACGACCCGAGGAGCGATCGCTGGAGCCGCGGGCCATCGCTCCCCGTCGCGCGTCACCACGTTCAGCTCGCGAACCTCGGCGGAGACCTCTACGCGCTCGGCGGTATGCAGACGCTCGCCTTCGAAGCGCTGACGCGATCGTTTGTTCTGCGCGCGGGCGCCGACGCCTGGGAAGAGATCGCGAGCTTGCCGCGAGGACGCGCGGCGGGCTTCGCGGCGGGCATCGAGGGACGCGTCTATATCGTCGCGGGCCAAGGCGAGGGGCGCGCGAACCGAGAGAAGCTTGAGGACGCGGCCGAGGTGTTTATCTACGATCCGGAAACCGATAGCTACGAAACCGGCGCGTCGATCCCAACCGTTCGCGAGCACGTCGCGGGCGTCGCTTTCGGCGGCGAGATCTGGGTCTTCGGCGGACGACCGGTTTCGCTGGAGCCGACGATGGACGTGGTCGAGATCTACAACCCACGCGATGACACTTGGCGCGCGGGTCCGGTCATGCCGAGCGCGCACGGCGGGTTCGCGGCCGCCGAGCTCGACGGCGTCGCCTACGTGTGTGGCGGCGAGGAGCGCGCGCGCGCGCTGGATGTCGTCGAAGCGCTTGATCTGGAGGCCGGCACCTGGACCACCGTCGACCCGGTTCCAACACGTCGCCATGGACACGCGATGGCCGCGGCCGCCGGACGGGTGTTCGTCATCGGTGGCGCCGACGAACCGGTCTTCTCCGCGGTCGATGTGGTCGAGTCGTTCGCGCCCTAACAGGCTAGCGCGTTCCGTTTAGCGAGCGTCCTCTTCTTCGATGCCGAACTCGCGGGCGAACTGTTCTTCTTCTTCGAAGGTCAGGTCGACCGGAGCGCTGCTGACCCGGTTCGCGCGGTTCGTTTGGGTACCCGCACAGGCAGTGAGAGACGCGGCGACGAAGAGCGCGAAGAGGGTACTGGTGATGGCGCGCACGGAGATGCGCGTCGCGAGTTCCGATAACGTTGCAAGATCTGAAAACACGGTTCCTTTCTCGTCCTGCCCACGTTCATAGGTTGCGCGAACGCACGGATCATTCACCCCGCGAGGTCGAAGGCGAGCGAGATCACCGCTATGGTGCGCGCGTGAACGTCATCCTCGCGCGACACAGCCTGGCGATCGATCCCTACTCCGCTCCGAGCGATAGCAGTCGATGGCTCACCGCTGCGGGACGCGAGCGAGCGCGGCAGGTCGCGGTGGCGTTGCAGAAGCGCGTCACACTGACGCATGTCTTCATGAGCCCGTTGGTCCGCGCGGTGCAGACCGCGGAGCTGCTCACCACGGGTCTCGATCTGGAGCTCGTGGTTCACACGGCGCTCGCGCCCGAACGCGGAACCACCGCACAAGTCTTCGCGCCGCTCGATGTATTGCCTGACGACGCGAGCGTGCTCTTCGTCGGTCACGCACCGACTATCAGTTCCCTCGCGGCGCACGCTTGCGGTCGATCGGTCGGTGGGTTTTCACCATGCACCGTGGTCTGCGCGGACAACGGCCGGCACGCCTTCACGCTCGACCCCAAAGCGCTCTAGCCCAAGCGCGCTCGCAGGCACGCGGCGCGATCTACCCGCCGGGGGAAGACGTGACGAATGTCGCGCGTAGTGAGAGACATGAAGCAGGCACTTCTTCTCGTCGCGGTCGCCCTCACCTGTGTCGCGCAGTCGCTCTTGTCCTTCTGTTCTTCTTAGGAGTCTGAGTCGCAGACTCCTCTGCCTTCGGCATTCACCTCAACGTTCGCTTCGCTCTGCTGCGCGCTCGCTTAACGAACGTCCTCGCTCCAGTCGCTTCGCTCCCTCCGCTGTGGGCGTTCGAGGAGTCTGAGTCGCAGACTCGCAAGCTCACCGACAGTCGGGGTCGGTGTCCGGGCAGACGAAGCGTACGTGCGCGTGGTCAGCGTGCCGCGGGTAGTGGCGAATCGTCCCGAGCGCGTAGTCGCGGCCGCGCGGGTACTGGAACCAGCGATGGAGCTGCTGACGGGTCGCGCCGTGGCTCCGCGCGTAGTTGTAGAGCGGTTCCTGGAGGTTGTAGTCCATGAAGATCGCTTCCAAACGTCCCGCCTTCAACCAGCTCTCGAAGAGCGCCCACTGCCGCGCCACGTCGAGCTCGCTTGGGTGCAAACGACGCATCGCGCACGGCTGACCGCCACAGCGACGTTGGTAGTAGCTGATGTCGACATCACGGCCGCTCTGGTGGCTGCGATGCCCGTGCATCGATCCGCCGTTGCGTCGGCTGATGTCATGCACGCGAACACGCGGCGCTCCAGGGAACTGATCCCGAACAGCGTCGAAGCCGTCCACCAACCACATCACCGTCTCGAGCGTGCCCCACGCGCGGTTGCGATCGCGGATGATGTAGCCGGGGTGACGTCGCAATCGCTCCGCGTTCTGCAGGCTGCCGCGATACGCGAGCCCGATCGAGACGCTCCGGCTCTCCGGAACCTCTGACCACATGCGGACCTTGCGACCGACACGCAGTCGGTTCGCGCGGAGACGCGGGTTCCATCGGTGGATGTCGCGGATGCTCACGCGGTAGCGCGCGGCCAGTCGGCTCAAGGTGTCGCCCGGACGGATCTCGTGGTCAACGCGATGCCGACCGTTGGTGCCCAAGCGGATCTCTTGTCCCACGCGAATGCGATCGGGGTTGAGGTCTGGGTTGAGCTCAAGAAGGCGCGCGAGGTCCATGCCCTGACGTTGCGCGATGTGCGAGAGCGTCTCGCCTTCGGCGACGCGATGGGTCGGTCCGGGATCGTCTTCCTTCGCGACGAACAAACGCTGTCCCACTTGGATCACGTCGTTGTCGAGCTCGTTCCACTCTTGGATCTCTTCGACCGTGCAATCGAACCGCTCGGCGATCAGGCTGAGCGCGTCTCCTGGACGGACGACCCAGATCTGTCGCTCCGCATGCGCGTGTTGAGGGATCCCCAACGGCACCAGCGCACAGAGCACCATCGCGACGAGTGTTCGACGAACCATAGTGCGGGTGTACGCAAAGCGGATCGCCCGACCAAAAAAGTGCCCAACTCGTGTGCGGGTTGATACCTCACGCCCGTGCGTGTGATTCGGCGGCTCGGCTTCCTCTTGGCGTTCATCGTGGGTTGCGCGTCATGTGATGGCTGTGGGTGTGACCCGCGGGAACCCGAAGTGGTCGTTGCGCCCCAAGCGCTCCCGCCGATCCCTGACGCGAGCGTGCGCGCGGATGGTTCTGCTCCGTCCAAGGACGCGACGCTCGATGTCGCGGTCGACACGCGCCCGGCCGCGCCGGTCGAGATCGATCTTCTCCATCACACGCCGACCACGGTGAGCGTCTCGTCCACGCTCGCCAACCTTCAGCGCGGACCCGACAAGCTCACCGATGGCGACGCGACCACCTCCTGGAACTCGTTCCCGGGAGACCGCGTCGGGGCCAGCATCGAGGTGCAGCTTCCGTCGGGCGCGCGGGTGACCGGTCTCGCGATGACCGTGGGCAACACCAGTCGCGAGGGCGTGCGAGATCTCTTTCTTCAGAACCATCGCGTGAAGCGGGTGCGCGTGTCGCGGGACGGTCGCGACCTCGGCGAGTTTGAGCTCGACGTGGACGATCGCGCGCTGCAGCGGATCCCGGTGCGCGGACCGGCCGGCAAGTGGCGCATCGAGATCGTCGAGACCGAGCGCGGGATCTTGCGCTGGGACGAGGTGACGATCTCGGAGCTTCGGGTGTTCGGTCATACGCTCGAACCCGATCCCGATGCGCGCCCCACGTTCCTCGTCGCGGGTCGACCCTTCACCTTGCTGCAGAGCTTCCCGACCACGCTCGCGCGCGCGCTCGACACGCTACGCGACCTCCGGAGCCGACCCGAAGGAGGAGCGACCGCGGACGAACTGGCGGAGGCCCGCGCGCAGGTTCACGCGGCTGCGGTCGAGATGGCGACGCTGACCTGCCGGTCGGATCGGTTCGAGGAAGCGGTCGGCGTGTTTCGGAACGCCTACCTCGATCTGCGAAGGACGCGAGGTGAACGGGCGGCCGCAGATCGGGTGCTCGCGGAGCTCGCGCGCGCGAACGTCCCGCGCACGAGCCGCGCGGAGCATGATCAGTACGAGCAGCGACGCGAGGAAGCGGAGGCCCAGCGCGCGCACGCGGAAGGCCTGCGGGTTCAGCACGCGCGGGTGTACGACGAGTCGCTGATCGCGATGGAGCGCGTCTGTCCCAACCCCGGCGCCGCGGCCCGCGAAGCGTTCAACGAAGCGCGTTAACAGTCTTTTAGAGCGCTTCGTTCTCGGACGCGTCCCGCGGTTTGGCGAGCGCCATCAAGAACGCACACGCGCCGAAGAAGAGCGGTCCTCCGGCAAAGGCGCACCCGAGCGTCAGCGCTTGCTTCACTTCTTGGTCGCCATACGCCTGCATCTCTGCGCGCATGTCGGGATCGACGTTCGCGAGAGCCATATTGATCTGTTGATTGCCGTAGAAGTAGCCGCCGATCGCGATCAACGTGCACAGCACGCCGCCCAAGAGCGCGGCCGACGCGACCCCGAGCGCGGGACCGCGCGTTTTGGTTTGCCGCTTCGCGAGGTGAAGCCCAGAGAGCGCGATCGCGAAGACGCCGACGGGGCTGCACAAGAGACAGATGGCGAGCTCGGCGAAACCGAACATGCCCGACGAGCGAAACATCTCTACGAGATCCATTTCGCGACGCTATCACCGATCGGATCGAGCGAGGACCGAAGCGCTACGCGGGCTTGCGCGCGATGACCTCGATCATGAGCGGGCAACAGATCAGCGAGTCGGGTTGGTTCTCGACCTCATCCAGCTCGCGCAGGCACGCCTCCACCTGGTCCCGCGTGAGGTAGCCGAGGTCGACCAGCGCCGGGAAGTAGACGCGGTAAAACGAAGCCGGCCATTGCCACGCCGCGTCACGGGGTCTCACGAGCTTCGGCATCAACCGAGCGGAGACGAGCTCCATCCCGAGCTTGCTCACCATCTGCGGGAGCGCGCGGCCGACATCGATGTCTCCAGGCGGCGCCTTGAAGCTCTTGAGGCAGGCCGCGATCGCGTGACGGATGGCGACGGCGGACCGGTCGCCGCCCGGGAGCACCTGATGTGTGCCCCAGTCGAAGTACTCGTGCATGACCATCACGCCGCCCGGCTTGAGCGCGTCGCGGACGTGTTCCAGGACCGTGTCGGGGGAGTCGATCCACGCGAGCGCCCAACGACAGAACATCGCGTCGAGACTGCTGGGTATCAGCTGAAGATCCGTGAAGTCGCGCTCCCGCGTCTCGATCGGCAGCGCATGAAGCGCGGCGGTGGCCCGCAGGTGAGCGAGGTAGGTCGCGGAGCGGTCCACGCCGATCACGCGGCCTTGCTGTCCAACACAGAAGGCGAGCTCTTTGGAAACGAAGCCCGGTCCGCAACCGAGGTCCAAGACCACGTGGCCGGCGTTGATCTTCGCGATTCGAAAACCGCGCTGCGCTTCTTCGGCCCACACTTGGTGTTGCACACCCAATCGGAAGAGCTCGTCGCGGTGGGTGCCGAGAATGTAGGCACCTTCTTCGGAGGCGTCGTTAGGCAAGAAGACCTCCGGCGGAGTCGCGCTCGAGCACAAAGATCGCGTCGTCGAGACGATGCACGGGTCGGCGCGCGTCTCCGCGACACAAGTAGGGCGCGCGGCTAAAGCTCTTGAGCGTGAACCCGAGCGGCGTGAAGACATCGCGCGTCAACGCGTTCGCGGACTTCTCGAACGCGCCTTTGGCCGAGCTCTTCACGACCGGGAGCAGTTCATCCGGAGAGACGGTCATGGGGCCGACGTGAACGTGTGGACTGAGCGGCAGGGGAACCGCGAGCGCGAGGAGCCCACGCGGAGCGAGGTGGGCGCGCGCCCGCTCAAGCAAGGTGAGTGGTTTGGTCGTCCGGTCGATGACGTTGAGCATCGCGATCACATCGTAGGGCGCGCCCGGGACGTCCTCTTCGCCGAGGTCGACCCGATGACAGACGTAGCTCCGCTCCTCGAGGCGCTTCTGCATGTTGCGCGAGAGCTCGGTGGTGACGACCTCGGCGAAGAGGGGCGCCAGCTCATCGGTGACGTGACCATCGCCGGCGCCCACGTCGAGGCAACGCCCGCGCGCTTCCTGATCAATCCGCCGCAGGACCGCGCGCCATTGCGCGGTCCCGAGCACGCGCATGTCGTGGGTGTTGGAGAGCCCGTTCGCGTCGTAGTCACTCATGACCTTCAACGCGAGCTTGCGCGCGAGCAGTGACATCGCGCTGTTGGGGTGCTCATGCGCGTCGTCGATCCATTGCTTTGTGGAGTCGTCGAGCGTGAGCGGCAGGAAGGCGGCGCGAACGAGATCGTCGAGCAGCGCGGTTTTGACCTGATACCGGTAGGACTGTCCGCGGTACAACACGAGCGCTTCTTATCACTGATCGCGCTTCGTGATCGTCCCTGTGCAATGACGTCCGGCGCTACGCGACGTGTGGTTGCTCGGCAGCCGAGAGGTCATCGATCGACCGAACGCCTGACGAGGTCAACGTCTCGTCTTGCTCTCGCGTACGGTCGCGCTTGGCAGCGAGCTCTTGCTCCAGCTTCTCTGCGGCTTCTTCTGCAGCGCGGAGCTTCGCTCTCGCTTCCTTCAAACGCTTGCGTTCGATCCGCGCGTGCTTCCGCGTGAGGTCGCGCTCTTCACGTTCGGTGAACGCGTACGGCTTGCGCGTCTTCATGAGGATGTCGAACCACGGCTTGCTCACGCACCAGTTCGCGTCTTGGTCCGGACCCATGTGGTGGTCGTAGTGCCAGGTGAGGTTCTCGCGTGCCCAAGCGGGGTCGAGGTGGCTGCGTTTGTGGACGCGGTGGTAGCGCGCGATCGAGTAAAGAACGGCGCCTGTGAAGAAGGGCGCGATGGGCAAGAGCGGCAGATGAAGCGCGGCGAGACCGACCAAGCCAAACGCTTCCTTGCCTTGGGCGTGCCAGCCAAACGTCGACTTCTGGTAGTTCGGGTCGGCGAAGTCCGCGCGACGGGAGGCGCCATGATGTTCGTGCCAGTGGAAGGCCCAGAAGCTGGTCTTCTTTTTCCCCAAGCCATGAAGCACGTATTTGTGAATCGCCCATTCACCAGCGTTCGCGTACAACAGACCCAACGGAATCCCGAACATTTTCAAGCCCTTCTGCTCTTCTAGGTAACGTGACTGATTCGTCACACATAAAAGATGACGCATCGGTCACTACACCGCAAGGCGTACCTTCACTTTTCCCACCATCGGGGCGACACTCGCGCTCGTGTGGTGTGGGAGCGTTTATGAACGCGCTGTCCAACTGCACCCGTCCGCCTTGCCGATGCGCATCACGATCCAATCGTGAGAGCGTTCCCGATGCGACGCGCTCGGTTCGTTCGACGAGCGTCATGACCTCCGCTCGAAGCAGTTCACGGCGCTGATGTTGTGGCCTGCGCCCGCGTGAAGAACGCAGAAAGAAAGAAATGATGACGCCTGTTCAAATTATGACGATGGGAAACGGTCGTGTTAAGCCGACGCTTATGCGAACGATTTCCCGTCTTGGTCCCGTCCTGGCGCTGTTGGTGTTGGGTGGGTGTGCTCCTCATGTGATCTTGCAAGGTCCGCCGCCGAACGCGCCACCTGCGGAACGGCAGAACGCGTACGCGCAGCTTCGTCCCGCGGGAGTGACTCAAGGTGTTGAGATCAACGCGTCCCGCGGCTACGTCTCCAGCGCGCGCATCGTCACGCGTTCTCTCGTTCTCGCGAACGGTGCCGAGGTCTTCCACGCTGATGACCTTCTCCCCGTCGTCGCCGACGGTCACCCGGCCGCGCTCTCCGCTGAGCGGTACGGACGGAACCGCAAGATCTCGCACTGGCTGATCGGCACCGGCATCGGCGCCGAGATCACAGGTGTCACGCTCGCGCTGGCCGGCTTGATCGGTGTGGGTCGCGAAGACGGCGAAGGGTTCAACCGGCCGCTCTTGTGGACGGGTCTGACCGTGCTCCTCGCGGGCGCGATCGGCGTGTTCATTGGACGCATCTTCAATCGCATCGCGAAGCGTCACCGCACCGCCGCGTTCCAGCTTTACGACGGCGGCCTTCGCGCCTTCCTCGGGATCGGCGCGCCGCAAGCGCAGCCGCAACCGGGCTACGCGCCGCAGCCACAGTACCCGCCGCAGCCACAGCCGCAGTACCAGCCGCAGCCACAGCCGCAGTACCAGCCGCAGCCGCAGCCGCAGCCGCAGCCCCAGAACCCGCAGCAGCAGCCCTACCCGCAGCAGCAGCAGCAGCAGGTTCAGCCGATCCAGCAGTAACGCGCGATCAGTTGAGCGAAAGCGGCGGAGGTTTCCTTCGCCGCTTTCTCTTTTAACTTCCGCTAGGCTCCTCTGGGGGCAAATCGCGCCCTCGACGGTCCTCGACCGGTCGCTTCGCTCCCCATCTTGCTCATCTTGTGCTGGGGTCTTTTTCGAGACCCCCTCGCCTTCGGCGATTCCCCCAAACGTTCGCTCCGCTCTGGCTGCGCGCTAGACTTGCGCGACGCTCCTCGACCGGTCGCTTCGCTCCCCATCTCGTCCCGTCACCAAGTCGCTTGCTCTTCTTGCGCTGGGGTCTTTTCCGCGTCCTTGCTCTTCTGCCTACGCTGTCCTTCGGGGTGAGAGCGCCACAACAATTCGGTGCTCGAAGAACGAAAAAAGTGAAGCCTTTGCCCGCATCCGACATGATCTCGTCCGTGACCGAAAAGGTGGGTCCGTGAAGTTCGCCGCAAAGAGGCCGGGGCTGCTCTCAGCGGCTCTCGCAGCGATGGTGCTGTGTGTCCCGAACGTGGCCTTCGCAGGGGGCGGAGAACCGGCCGACGCGAGCTCGATCGCGTTCATCGTGATCTCCGTTCTCGGGGTCGCCGCGGCGTACATGTTCGCGCACTTCGTCGTCGGTCGTCTCCAGACCAAGCTCCTGATCGTTGCGGGCGTCGAGTTTCTGCTCCTCGGGTTCATGCTCGGGCCCACGGGTTTCAACCTGATCGGTCACGAGAACCTCACCGGCGTCATGCCGATCATCGCGCTCGCCGCGGGCTGGGTCGGGTTGCTCCGCGGCACCGGCTTTGAGTTCGCCGATCTCCGGAACGCGAAGCGAGGCACCGCCGCGGTGGTGGTCTGGCACCACGTCTTGCCGGGCGTCTTTGTCTCCGCGGCCGCGTTTTGGTTCTTCTGCTTCGGCGCCGGCTGGACCGAAGTGAGCGGGCCGGTCCCTCCCCATCAAGGCTTGGTCGCCGCGATCGTGCTCGGGTGCTGCGCCGCGTCCGACTCCACCACGCCCTTTGACGTGCTCGACCGCCGCTACGTGATCGCGGGCAAGCTGGCGCCGTTCATTCGACGCGCGACGCGCTACGGCGACGTGTTCGTGATCATGGCGTTCGGGGTCTTGCTCGCCGCGCTTCACGACGGAGACGTGGTCGAGCCGCTCGAGCCGCCCTCCTACTGGGTCGACGCGTTGGTGTCGGCGTTACCGGACACATGGGCGCAGTCAGTCCTCCTCTCCCTCGCGTTGGGCGCGGGTCTCGGGCTCCTGTTCTCGTTCTTCCTCGGCGGTGACGAGTCCGAGAACGCGCGCTTCCTCGCGCTCGTCGGCATCATCACCTTTGCATCGGGCGCCGCGTACTTCGTCGGCTTCACGCCGCTCGCGGTTAACGTGGTGCTCGGCGTGGTGCTCGTGAACACCACGCGCACCGGTCGCCAAGTTCGCCACACGCTCGACTCCACCGATCACCCAATGACGTTGGTCCTCTTGGTGCTCGCGGGTCTGCTCTTCCGTCCGCCAGAGTTGATCCCGACCATCATCGGCGTCGCGGGCTTCATCGTTCTGCGCTTCGTCTTCAAGGCGATCGCCAGCTTGGTGACGTCCAGCAGCACCGAGATGAAGCGGCGCGACTTGTTCCGCGGCCTGGTCGCACACGGCGATGTCACGGTCGCGATGGTCGTCTCCTTCCGTCTCTTTTACGACGGCATCGCGGTCGACATCGCGTACGCGGTCGTCCTCGCCTCCGTCATCTTGCACGACTTGATCGGGCCACGGCTTCTCCGGTCGCTGCTGGTCGACGCCGGCGAGCTGCGACGTGAGCGCGAGGTGATTCAGACCGGCTTGGTCGTTGGCTCGGAGTGGGCGCCCGAGCCGGATCACGTCGAGCCGCAGATGCGTCAGGGCGAAGCGGTCAGCGTGTTGCCGGATGAGCCTCACGGCCGCCGGCGTCGCGGACGCATGAGCACGCGACCGAGCGGGCCGGCTCCGGATGGAACACACGACGGCGACAACGCGGTCTCTGGTGACTCACTCGGACCGAGCGAACACGACGGAACAACAGAGCACTCGCGCGACGGAGCCGAGTCGGAATGAGGCGCGCGTGTACATCGTCGTGATCGGTCTCGGCGAGGTCGGTCGGCACCTCGTTCAGGTCCTCAACCTCGAGGGCCATGATGTCGTCGCGGTGGATCAGGATCCGCGCGCGATCGCGTTCGCCGAAGAGAACTACGACGTCGCGACGCTCCAGGGCTACGGCGCGCGCGAAGAGATCCTCAAGCAAGCGCATGTCGGCGACGCGGACCTGGTCGTCGGCGTGACGAACCATGACGAGGTGAACCTGATCGCAGCGCTCGCCGCGAAGCAGCTCGGGGCCAAGCGAGTGGTCGCGCGGGCTCAAGGCAACGAGTGGGCGCGCTGGACCGAGGGTGTCCAGTATGGCTTGCTGGGCGTCGACGTCGTCATCAACCCGTACGTCTTGGTGGGGCAAGAGCTCGCGAAGATCGCGCGCAGCCATGGCGCGTCGGACGTCATCGACTTCGCGCAGAACCGCATCGAGCTGGTCGAGATCGAGGTCACGACGCGTATGGTCGACAAGCCGCTCGCGCAGCTGGACCTCCCGCGAGACGTGCTCGTCGCGGCGCTGGTTCGCGACCACGAGCTCATTATCCCGGGCGGCGCGGACGTGCTCTTGCCACACGACGTCGTCTACTTGATCGGCAAGCCCGACTCGATCCTGAGCGCGGAGGATCTCTTCAGCTCGCGTCGCGAAGCGAGCCGGGTGTGCATCGCGGGCGGCGGCGTTGTCGGCCAGGTCCTCGCGCTTGAGCTCGTCAAGCAAGGCGCCCAGGTCCTGTTGATCGAGAGCGATCTGGAGCGCGCGCGTCACATCGCCGCGGAGATCGATCGCGTCACGGTTGTGCACGGCGACGGCACCGACAAACGCGTCCTCGAAGAGGCCGAGGTCGAGACCTACGATCTCTTTTGCGCCGTCAGCGAAGAAGACGAGGTGAACCTCATGGCCGCGCTGCTCGCTCGCCGGACCGGCGTGGGGCGCGTCGCGACCACGGTTCATCGCGCGGACTACATCTCCATCTACCGCGACCTCGGGATCGACATCGTGCTCTCGCCGCGCGCGGTCGCGTCCGACCAGATCTTGCGCTTCTGTCGCCAAGGCCAGCTGCACAGTCTCCACGAGCTTCGCGACGGCGCGGCCGAGGTCGTCGAGCTGAGCGCGATGGCGGATTGCCGCGCGGTGGGCGTGCCGCTGCGCCGCTTGAACCTGCCGAAGGGCGCGTTGATCGCGGGGCTGGTCCGCGACGACGAAGTGATCATTCCGGGGGGAGACGACATCGTGGCCGCCGGCGACGACGTCATCCTGATCGTGCGGCGGTCTGCGCGGCCGACGATTGAGCGCCTCTTCCGATCGAGGCGCGGGTGAGCGCTCGGCAAGCGCGTCTCGAGGGTAGGAGCGCGCGACGCGCCCCGACCCGTCGGCTCCGTGACTTTCGGGGCGTCGCCCAACCAACCGGCGCGGTCATGACCGGCTTCGCCGCGGCGCTCGTCTTGTGCGCGTTGATCGGCGGCGTGTGGGACTACCTCGCGCCTTCGACCCGGGTCCCTCCAGGCGGGGTGATCCCGTTGCTCCTCTCCGGGACGATCACAGGCCTCTTTGGCTACGTCACCTACCGCTACGGCAAGCGCTACACAACGGGTCGCACGGTCACGCGACGTGAAGCGCTCCTCTCGGTCAGCTCGATCTGGGTCGCGGCGGGCATCTTCGGTGGCTTGCCCTTTATCTTGGGCGCCGGTCTTCAACCCGCGGACTCCTTCTTTGAGTCGGTCTCGGGTCTGACCACGACGGGCGCGACCATCATCACCGACATCGAGGCGCGCCTGAGCCGTCCGCTTCTTTTATGGCGCTCGGTCCTGCAGTGGCTTGGTGGAATGGGGATCGTGGTCCTCTTCGTCGCGGTCTTTCCAAACGTCGGCTCCGGCGCGAAGAAGATGTTCAAGGGCGAGGTGCCTGGCGCTCAAGCAGAGGGGCTGACGCCGCGCATCGCCGAGACCGGCTTTACGCTGTGGAAGGCCTACCTCCTGTTCACGATCGTCGAGTTCGTTTTGCTCAGCGTTCTCGGGATGGAGGTCTTCGAAGCGCTCTGTCACGCGCTCACGACCATGTCGACGGGCGGCTTCTCGACGCGTGACGCGTCTGTCGCGGCGTTCCAAAACCCCGCCTTCGAGTACGTCATCGCCATCTTCATGCTCATCGGGAGCGTGAACTACGGGCTCTACTATGCGGCGTTGCGAACACAGAACCCGACCCACATTTTTCGCTCCACGGAGTTCCGCGTCTTCGTCGTGCTGGTCGCGGGCAGCGTCGCCGCGCTCACGTTCCTCAACCTGCCCCGCCACGGCCACCTCGAGGTCTCCTTCCGCAACGCGCTCTTCGTCACCGCGACCACCATCAGCTCGACCGGTTACGGAACCGATGACTACACGCTCTTCGGATCGATCGCGTTCTCGGTGTTGCTCTTCCTCATGTTCGTGGGCGGGTGCTCCGGCTCGACCGCGGGCGGCATCAAGATCGAACGCGTGGTCTTGATGGCGCAGCAGAGCTGGGCGCAGATCCGGCGATCCTTTCAGCCCAACGTGGTTCAGATCGTGCGGCTCGGTCGCCACGTCATCGCGGGTAGCGTCCTGCGCGACGTGACCGCGTTCTTCGTCATCTACATGGGCACCTTCGCGATCGGTGTCCTCTTGATCTCCGCGATCGAGGGTCAGTCGGTGCAAGCTTCGTTCGGCGCGATCCTCACGTGCCTCTCGAATATGGGTCCCGCCCCTTTCCATGAGGGCGCTGACAACTTCGCGGCGTATTCTTCCGCGAGCAAGCTCTTCTTCGTCCTCGTGATGTTGCTTGGGCGGCTTGAGTTCTTCACTTTGCTGGCGCTCTTGGTGCCGGATTTTTGGCGACGATAGATGAGCGGTCACGGACACGGCGCCCGGGCGGGCGGACAAACGCTCAGCCAGATCACGATCGTGGCGGTGCTGACGGGGCTCGTCGTTCTCTTCCACGGGAACGCGATTCATCACATCGTCGATCCGACCGCGATGCTGGCGCTCGGGTTCGTGATCTTGGCGAGCTACACGATCGGCTCGCTCGTCGACGTGATCAAGCTGCCGCACATCACCGGCTACTTGATCGCGGGCCTGGTTTTCGGACCGTCGGTCGCGCACATGGTCGGCAGCGGCGCGCCCGCACCCTTTGATGAAGGCATCCTCAACGAGAGCGTGATCGGGCAGCTAAGCTTGCTCGACACCTTGGCCGTCGCGCTGATCGCGATCACCGCCGGCGGCGAGCTGAAGCTCGAGAGCTTGCGCCGTGGTCTGCGCGCGATCCTCGGGATCCTCTTTGTGCAGCTGGTCACGGTCCTCGCGGCGATCACCGGGTTGGTGTGGCTGATCTGTGGCGCGGTCCCGTCGTTGACGATGCCCGGGCTCGAAGAAGCAGGCGCCGCGGCGATCCCGCTTGGGCTCTGCATCGCGTCGATCGCGTTCGCGACCTCTCCTGCGGCCACCATCGCGGTCATCAACGGGACCGGCGCGAGCGGTCCGATGTCACGCACGGTGCTCTCGACCGTCGTGCTGAAGGACGTCGTGGTCGTGATCTGCTTCGCGATCTTCTCGGTGCTCGCAGGCGAGAAGCTCGGGATCGCGGCGATCGAGGGCAGCCTGGGCTCGTATCTCGCGACCCACATCGGTGGATCGATCGTGGCCGGCGTGGCCCTCGGCGGGGCGATGGCGCTTTACCTTCGCTTCGTCGGCAAAGAGCTGCTCCTCTTCATCGTCGGCGTCGTTTACACCGCGAGCTACTCCGCGACCGCGCTCCACCTCGATCCGGTGCTCCTCTTCCTCGCGGCGGGGTTCACGGTCAGCAATTTCAGCCGGGAAGGCGACACGCTCATTCACTCTGTCGAGCGTCTTAGCCTGCCGGTCTACGTCGTCTTCTTTACGCTCGCGGGTGCCAAGCTCCACCTCGATACGGTGGCGCAGGTTTGGCAGTACGCGGTCGCGCTGGTGCTCGTGCGCATCGTGGCGATCTGGGTCGGCGTCTACTTCGGCGCCACGATCGGCGCGGCCGATCCGAACACGAAGAAGCATGGGTGGTTGGGTTTCGTGTCGCAGGCCGGCGTCGCGATCACGCTCGCCGCGGTGGTCGGCGCCAAGTTTGGCGACGTGGGCCGACAGCTCGAGACGCTGCTCATCGGTGGCGTCGCGCTCAACGAGCTCCTCGGCCCCGTGATGCTCAAGGTGGGTCTCGGCTGGGCCGGCGAGATCGGCCACGACGACGAGCACCAGGAACACGAGCACGACGAAGAGGACGGCGAGGTCGTCGAGGAGGAGCTCTCGCCATGGCCGGACGCGGTCGACGCGGTGCAAGCCTTTGGACCTCCGCTCTCTGGGATGCCCGCTCCCGTCGCGCGACGTGTGCGCGATCTGGAACGCGACCTTCAGCGCATCGTGAACCAAGTGGCCGCCGGACCGCTCGCCGACTTCCGAGAGGACGCGCAGTCCTACGTTCGCGACCTCCGTCGTCAGTTCTTGCGTCACCATCGCCGCCTCACGGTGCAAGCCCGGACGGGCGACGCGGAGGCCCTCGCGGTCATGCTTCACGCAGAGCAAGCCGAGCTCGCGGAGCACTGGCGCGGTTTGGTCTTGGGGCGCTCTGCACGGATCGCGCAGCGCGCGTGGTCGCCCGACGAAGTGGTCGAGGCGCTCGATGACGTGGTCGCTACGATGCCCGAGCAGCTCAACGCGCCGTACGATCCGCGCTCCTTCATTCATCCGGAGGACGAGCGCTTCGGTTTGAGCGTTCGCCGGGATTGGCTCCGCGTTCGCCGCAGCACGCGACGGCTCTTCGGCGGCGATCTGCCCGACCGCGAGATCGACTTTCGCGGGCTCGGCCGCTTCCACATCAGCGGCCAGGTGCCGGCTCGCCTGGAAGGTCTCGCGGCGCTCTTCGTCCAAGCGGACGGTCACCTCGCCTCGCGCACCCGGAGCATGTTCGACGGGATCGTCCGTGGCTACGACGAGCTCGCGCACGAGATCGCGCGCAACATCGCGAGCAACGCGACGCTGCCCGAGGAAGAGCAGGTAGAGCTCCCGCTCTCCGCGCGCCTCGACGAGATCCGGAAAGACGTCGACCACGAGCTGCGCTTCGCGGAGTCTGAGGTTCGCGAGATTGAGCGGGACGGGTTGGCGCGAACGGCGCGCATCATCGGCTCGGGTGTCCGCGACATGAAAGCGGAGCTTCCGATCATCAGCACGCTGGATCTGCCCGCGCGTTCTCGCCGCAGCAGCAAGGTCTTCGACGAGCGCATCCGCGCGATCGATCGCCTCACGGAGAACCTCGCGTCGCTCCGCAAGAACGGCGCCGCGGGCTACAGCCTCCTCGCGATGGAGCTCGAGCTGGTCGGGCTCGAGGCGCACATCAAGGACGCGCTGGAGGAGCACGTCACGCGCCTCGAGCGCGAGGTCCAGCGGCGCGCCGCCGATCAAGCGAAGCGGGTGGACGAAGCGCTCGGTGAAGCGCTCGCGCAGATCGAGTCAGAGGTCGACCAAGCCGATCGCGGCGATGAACTCGCGCTCGCGCTTCGCCAGATCACGGAGGTCACCGAGAAGACCGCCGGTGACGCCGGCCGGGTTGTTCTCGACCTGCATCAAGAGCTGGTCGAGGACGACAAGCTCGCGCCGTTGATTGACGCGCTCTCCCGCGCGTCCAGCTCGCTTACGGCGCAGTACGATGTTCTCGCGGGTCGCCTCTCGCGCGGAGAGCTTCGCTTGCCCGACGCCATCCAGCAGATCGAGGTTCCCTTCCGGACCATCGTCACTGAGCATATCGAGACGCGGGTGGCGCCGCGCCTCTTTGAGCAGACCCGCGCGATGTCCGAGAAGGTCTTGCCGCTCGCGAACACGCTCCGGGAGCTCGAGCGCTTGATCGCGTTCAACGTGGAGCTCGTCACGAGCGAGGTCGACCTCATGGAGGACGACGTGATCCCGGACGAGACGCGTGAGGTGCTCCGTGAGATGGTCGCGGGTCAGCTGGAGCGAAGCCGTGCGATGGTCACCGCGCTCGTCAGCGAGTCGGCCGAGTGGCCTCAGGAGCTCGGGACCTCGATCCGTGACGCGGTGGTCGGTGACCTCGAGCAGTTACGTGGTCAGCTCGTCGACGGCGACATCTCGCGCGCGCGTCTCGAGGAGCTTCGCCGAAGCGCTTCTCGTCGTCGCCTCTTGGCGCGCGCTGAGTCCATCCCGAGCGTCCTTCGTGACCTCGCCGGTGAGCTCGGCGCGGTGCTCTCGTCGGTGGTCGGAGAAGAGCGCCTCGACCGCCTTCAGCGCTTCTTGGGCCTCCCCGAGGTCAACGAGCAAGGCGGCGAGCTCGTCCCTGAGAACTTCGATGTTCCGGTCCCTTCCGCGAAGCTCCCAGTGGTCTATCGTCGGCTCTTCTCCGCGGACAGCATGGAAGCGGGTGATGTGCTTCGCGGTCGAGAGGCCGTGATTGAGCGTGCGCGGAAGACCTTGGCGCGAACCCCAGATGGTCGCCTGCGCTCGGTCGCGATTATCGGAACCGACGGCGTCGGAAAAGCCGCGGTGGCGAGCGCGGTCGTTCGCGGCGCGCGGTTCAAGCAAGTGCGGCGCATGACCTTCGACCGACCGCTCAGCGTCGCCGAGGTCGAGGAGGAGGTCGCGAACATCAAGGACGCGCAGCTCGTCGTTGTCAGCGGGCTTCACTTCCTCACGTCGGCGAGCCCGGGGGGCTTCGCGCCGCTTCGTCGCTTCGTTCGCGCGGTCCTCGATGACGACGGCAAGCGCGCCTGGCTGATGCACGCGAGCGACGTCTTCTTCGCTTACGCGGCCAACGTCGCGCCGCTCCGGGCCGCGTTCCCTGAGCACGTTCGCTTGGCCCCGCTCAACGTCGACGAGCTGCGCGAAGCGGTGATGGATCGGCACCGCCTCAGCGGTTACGGCTTCGTCTTCGGCGCGGACGCGCCAGCGTCAAGGATCGAGGGCGCCTTGGTGAAGAGCGCGGAGCGGATCCGGCGCCCGCTCGACCAGTACTTCGACGAGCTTCACGCGGCCACAGGTGGCTTGGTGCGCGACGCGTTGCGGTTGTGGCTCGCGTCGATTCGACGGATCGAACGAGAAGAGCTCGTTCACGTCGGGAGCGTCCATGGGAAGTCGCATCGCGCGCTCGCGCGTCTCCCTGAAGAGTTCGCCCTTCAGCTCTTCGTCGTGGCGCGGCAGGGCTGGATCGATCACCCGACCTACGCGAGCCTCTTCCGCGTCAACGAGACCGTCGCGCGGGCCGACCTCGCGCGTCTCGCGCACCTCGGGCTCCTTCGTCACGACGAGGGCGTCTACACGATCCCGGTGCACCTCCGCGGTGGTATTGGGCGGATGATCCGCGAGCGAGGTTGGCTATGAGCGCGCGCGCAACGATTCTCCTGAGCGCGCTGTTTGTGGTGACGCTCTTTACGGTCGCTGCGAATGCGCAGGACGCCGAGCCCTTCGAGGTCGTCGAGGATTTGCTCGCGCCCGACGAGGTTGAAGAGATCCTCGACGACGTCGCGATCACGGACGAGACCGCCGTCAACGAGTACGCCGACGATCTCGACCCGGAGTTTGGCGAGGTGAGCGCCGAGCTCCCGAACGAGCTGCTCGCGCCGCCTACGCCGGAGGTCGCGGCGCCGATCGTCGTCGAGACGCAACAAGCAGAAGCGGTCCCCGATGAGCCGTTGATCATCGATCCCGATTCGCTGCCGGCGGACGCGATCGTCGTGGTGCAGGAAGCGGCGCCCCAGGAGGTCTCGCCGACCCTTCGCGCGCAGTCGGGGCTCCCGACCGAGCTCCCGGCCGAGCTCCCCGTACCGGATCTTGGCGAGCGGATCGACAGCACGGTGGATGGGGTGGGCGAGTTCCTCCCCGGGCTCCCAGGTCACGGCTCGCCGTGGAACCCGCTGCTCTTGCTCTTCTTGGTGATGGCGCTCAGCGCGGTGACGCGGATGGCGCGCGATCGGCTGCCTGAGCGCGGCGTGATTCCGTCGCTCCTGACGTACGCTCACGTGGCGATGCGCGTGCTCGCGGTGATGTTCGCGATCGCGTTCGTCGCTCGGGTCTTGCCGCGGTCGATGGCGCCGGCGTTGACCTGGATGTTGGTCGCCGCTGCCGTCGCGATCGGGTTCTCTTCTTGGTACCTCATCCGCGACGTCCTCGCGTGGCTCGTCATCACCGTGGAGCGTCGCGTGCTCCCAGGGACCTGGGTTTCGGGCGCGGACTTCGTCGGCACGGTAGAGCGCGTAGGCCCTCGCGCGACCTGGATCCGTGATAGCCGCGGTCACCGCGTCGCGGTCCCGAACCATGAGATTTTGCAGGCACCGGTCGTGACCGGCCGGAAAGGTAAGCGCGAGATCGAGGTCCGCCTGCGCATCGAAGAAGATGATCGGGAGGAGGTTCGGGAGAGCGCGACGTGGCTGGGGATCCGCGAGATGCTTCGCGACGCGACGCTCGCGTCTCCGTGGGTCGCTCCATCGGGGTCGGTGGACGTGCTCCAGGACCCAGACGATCCGGTCTTCTGGAACGTTCGCGCGGAGCTGCTCGACGTGGGCTTTGGTCCGCGCTTCGAGGGCGAGCTGCACGAGCGAGCGATGGAGATGATCAAGCTCGCGAAGCGGGATCTCGCGCTCGCCCGGATCGCGGTCGCTGAGCCGCCAGCGACCCGTGATGTCGCGAACGGAGAGGCGTGAGCGGAGTCGACGCGTTCGCGCGCTTCGGTCTCGAGCTCCCGCGGATCCAGCTGGTCGACCGGGTGACGCCGGTCGAGCACTTTACGTTCGACGGCGTGACGGTCACGGTGAAGCGCGACGATCTGACGTCGCCGATCTACGGCGGCAACAAGGTCCGCAAACTGGAGTACCTGCTCGGGCAAGCGCGGCACTTTGGGAAGCGGAGCGTGGTCACGACCGGCGCCTACGGGTCGCACCATGTCTTGGCGACCGCGGTGCACGGAGGGCGCGCGGGTTTCGAAGTCCACGGCGTGATGGTCCCGCAGCCGCTCAACGCCCACGTGATCGAAAACGCGCGCGCGGACCTCGCGGTGGGCGCGGTGCTGCACTTCGCGCGCACCCCGTTGCTGGTTCCGGCGGTCGTCGCGGCGACGCAGGCGCGGCTCCGGTTGAGAGGGCGCCCGGGCTACTTCTTTGGTCACGGTGGGTCGACGTCGATCGGGACGCTCGGCTACGTGTCGGCGGGCCTCGAGCTTGCCGATCAGATCAACGCGGGCGAATGCGAAGAGCCGTCGGCGATCTATCTGGCGATCGGTTCGGGCGCGACGGTCGCGGGGCTCGCGGTGGGGCTGGCGGCGGCGGGCTTGACGACGCGGGTGATCGGGATCCGCGCGACCCCACGCGTCGCGGCCAACATGGCGATCGTGAAGCGGCTCGTGCGCGGTTCACTCGAGGTGCTGCAGCGCGGTTCGCGGACGTTCCCGCGGGTGGAGCGTGACGCGCTGAACCTGATCGAGATCGACGGTTCGCAATATGGAAACGGGTACGGTCATCGTACGCGCGCAAGCGAGGCGGCGCTCGCCGCGGCGGCGGAGCAAGGGCTTCAGCTGGATCCGACGTATACGAGCAAGGCCTTCGCGGCGCTGCTCGCGCGTCGCGCGCCGGCGATGTTTCTTCAAACGCTCAGCTCTGCCGACATGAAGCCGCTTCTGCGGATGGCCCCCTCCATCCCGCGCTGGATGCGATAGAGGGTCGCCGCTCGTTCTTCGTGATCGTTCGTTCGTGATCGCGTCTTCGTTCGTGTTTGCTTTTGGACGAGGGTGTTCGTTCGTGAGCGGGAGCCGTGTTCGTTCTTGGTTCTGCTCATGCTGCGGATGGCAGATGGGGCGCGCCAGAACGCGAGCGCGCCGCGTGAGTTTCTCTTCAGCGTTCTTCTGACCCCACCCGCCCATCCTCCGCGTTCAAGGAGAGTTCGCCGCTTGAATGGTTCACGCGCTGCTTTTGTTTCTTGGGGAGCGCGTTCCGTTTATGTTCGCTTTTGGACGTGGGTGTTCGTTTGCGATCGAGTTGGCTCGGGTGTTCGTTTGTGAGCGCATGCTGCGGATGGCAGATGGGGCGCGCCAGCTTCCGTCGCGTTGCGCACGCTTCGCGAGGAAGCTTCTGACCCCACCCGCCCATCCTCCGCGTTCGACGAGGGTTCTCCGCTCGAGTGCTTCACGCGCTGCTTTGTTGGGAGAGGGTCGCGCGGTCCGTTTGTGTTCGCCTTTGGACGTGGGTGTTCGTTTGCGATCGAGTTGGCTTGGTCGTTCTTGGTTCTGCCGTGCGAGTGGGAACGGGCGGCTTGTGTTGGGGGACTCCGACGCCCAAAGGCGCGGCATGGCGCGATTTGATTGCCGGTGCTCCGCATGATCGTGACCACATGGGTGGTTTTCGATACGCTCACCCCGAATGGCACGCGTTCAGCTCGTCTCTCGGATTCTCTTGGCGGCGACGCTTTGGCTTTGTACGCCGCTGGCGGCACAGGACCTCCCTACGACTGGGGAGGACACCGCCGCGCCGAGCGAGCGCGCGTTGCTCGACCGCGCGCGCATCGCGATGGAGCAGGGGCAGGCGTACTACATCGCCGGCGACTATCCGGCGGCCGCGGAGGCGTTTCTTTCGGCTTACGCGGTGCGCGCTTTTAGCGCGTTCTTGTTCAACGCCGGGGTCGCGTTTGAGCGCGCAGGAGATGGTCCGGCCGCGATCCGCGAGTATATCCGCTACCTCGACGCGGAGCCTCGCGCGGCGGACTCGGCAGATGTTCGTCAGCGGATTATCAATCTCGGTGGCACCCCGCCGCCGCCTCCCGCGGGTGTTGAGGTAGAGGTGCGCGAGGAGCCGATGGCGGCCGCTGAGGAGCAGTCGATGAAATCGCTGGTGTCGGTCGAGACGACCCCGGTGGGCGCGATCGTGACGGTCCGGCGCGCCGGTCGCGAGCTCGGGAGCGGGCCGGCTCCGTTTACGATGGCGCTGAACGCGGGCCAGTACCAGGTCGAGATCCAACACGCAGACTACGAAGCGGTGACACGTCCGCTCAATGTCTCTCCCGGCCAGATCTACATGATGATCGTCGGCATGGGGCAGGGTGACTTTCTCGGTCTGCTTCGCGTTGTCAGTGACCCGCCTGGCGCGCGTGTGTTCATCGACGATCGCGCGCAAGGCGAACTGGGGTCGACGCCGTTTCAGAACCCGGTCTCGGCTGGCGCCCACCATGTGTGGATCGAGCGACCTGGCTTTCAAGCGATCGAGCGCGATGTCGAGGTCGCCGCGGGCGCCGAGGTGGAGTTGAGCGTGGCGCTGGAGCGCACCCGCGAAGGCGTCCTTCGCGTGACCGGAACACCACGCGGCGCGGAGGTCTTCGTTGACGAGGAGCGCGTTGGAACCATTCCGTATGAGGGCGCGCTCACCGCGGGCGTCCATCAGCTCCGGGTCGAAGCCGACGGTTTGAAGGTCTACGAGGAAGCCATCGAGATCCCGCGCGGTCAGGCGTTGCCCATCGCCGTCACGCTTCGGGAGACGCCTTCTCGTGGCGCAGCGTGGGGTGCTTTGATCACCGCGGTGTTGTTTGCCGGTGGCGGCACGGTCGCGGGGTTGTTGGGGAGAAGCCTCGCGGATGATCTTTCTGCGGAGCGCGCCGCTGGGCAGCTCACCGACGAAGACCCGCGCATCCTCCGCGGGAAGGTCCTCTACATCGGCGCGGACATCGCGTTTGGGATCGCGGGGGTGCTCGGGATCATGTCGATCATCTACTTCTTAAGAGACCCTACGCCCGACTCCAGCGCGGAGATCGGCGACGCGCGGGACTTGGCGTTCGTGCCTTCGGTGGATCTCGCGCGTGGCAGCGTCGGCGGGACGCTTCGGTGGAGCTTCTGATGCGCTTTCACGCACTTCACGGTTTCACTTCGCGCGCGACCTTCAACATCTCCGCCGCGCTCGTCGCGGTCTCGCTCTCCGCGTGCAACCCAGGCGTCTTCTTCGACCTCATGGAGACGCCCATCGCGGCGATCAACGCGACGCAGAAGTACCGCGGGAGCGACTTCGGTCTGACCATCGCGGGCTACGACGGAGCCTCAAGCGGCGGGCCGTTGGTCTCACGCGTGGTCGCGACGGGTTCACCTGGTTCTTCGCTCGCGGCCTATGACGTTTGGGAGGACGGCGGGATCGCAGACTTCGATGCGCTCTGGGACACCTGCGACGATCCGGGGGACTGCGGCGCGAGCCAAGGGACGTCGCTCGTTGGGTTCGCGCGGTGGAACGCCCAGACGGTCTGCGCCATGGGCGCGGCTCCCGACGAAGCGCGGCTCCGCGTGATCTGTGAGAGCGAATCCGCGGTCGCGGTTCGGATTGATGTTCCTGGCGGCGAGTCGATCGGGACCTCGCTCGCGCCGATCCCGTTCTCAAAAGTCGGCCTTGGGGTCGCGTTCGCAGGCGCGCCGGATATGGGCGACTCCGGTCTGATCCACGTGGTCCCGGAAGGCGCCGGACCGCAGCCGCTCGACCTCTCCTCCGCGATGCTCCCGCCGGGCGCGGGTCTGGGTCGCGCCTTGGCTAGCGCAGAGCTGCCGAGCGGAATGCTGATCGCGGCGACCGCGCAGAACCGCGTCGTTGTGGCCGAGGTCGCGCTCGACCGAAGCACCACCGTGTTGGGCTGCATCGATGGCACCGCCGACCTCTTTGGTCGCGTGCTCGCGCTGGGCGATCTCGACGGGGACGGGAGCCACGAGCTCGCGATGACCCGCGCGACCAACGACGTTGTGATCTATCGGGTCAGTGACCTGTCTGGCGCGTCCGGGTGCGCCGCGAGCGACTCCAGCGACGACGCGGCGGTGGCGGTGACGCTCGCTTGTGCCGGGAGTGATCGCGTGGACTGCGCTGGGTTCGGCGAAGACATCACCGCCGCAGACCTCGACGCGGACGGCAACGACGACTTGATCGTCGGCGCGCCGAACTCGACCGTCGACGGGGTCCGCGAACAAGGCGCGGCGCTCGTGTTCCACGGTGCGGGCGCGGACATGAGCCGCGTTCACCACGTCTTCACGACCTACGGCGATGAGTTCGATCGCTTCGGCGCCGCGCTCGCGCACGTTCGCACGCAGCTCGAGACCACACCGCGGGACGAGCTCGTGATCGGTGCGCCTGGCGCGCAGCGAGTCTTCGTCGCGCTCTGCACGGGGCTCGAAGGCGACCGCACGGACGACACCAACCGATGCGTCGTCCGCGAGTGAGAAGAACGGACGCCCGAGGAGTGATGTGATGAAGGTCTCCCTGCACCTGTTCTTGATGTTGGTGTTCGCTCTGACCTTCGCGGCGTGTGGTGACGATCTTCCGCCGCCGCCGCCGCCGCCGCCCGCCGACACCGGGGTGGATACCGGACGCCCCGACACAAGCATGGACGCGAGCGTCGACACCGAGGTCGCGGACACGAGCGTTGACACGGTCGCCGACGCGAACGACGACGCGGCAGCGGACGCCAGCGTAGACGCCGCGGACACCGCGCTCCCGGACACAAGCGTAGACACCGGTGAAGAGGGCCAGAGCGTGCTCTTCGTCGGCAACAGCTACACGTTCTACAACGACCTCCCCGTCATGGTTCAGCAGATCGCGGCCGCCTCCGGTCTGGCGATCGAGATTGATGACGCGACCATCGGTGGCGCGCAGCTCATGACGCACTGGACCGGGGACACCCGGAACCGCGTGATGACGGGCGGCTATGACTTCGTCGTGATGCAGGGTCAGAGCGTCGAGCCGGTGCTGGCCCGCGCGGGCTTCTTGATGCACGCGGAGCTGTTCGCAGACGCGATTCACGAGGCCGGGAGCGAAGGCGTGTGGTTCGCGACGTGGGCGCGCCAAGCCGGCCATGAGATCTACTCCGCGACCTCGCTGACCCCCGAGACGATGAGTGAAGGGCTCTTGTCCGGCTATCGTGAAGCCGCGGCCTTCCATGATGATCTTCTCGCCGACATCGGGACGGTCTGGACGGAAGCGCTGGAGACGGAGCCCGAGGCGGAGCTCTTCGACGCAGACGGGAGTCACCCCGCGCCGGAAGGCACGCTCCTGGCGGCCTGCGGGATCACCCGCGCCTTGATCGGGGGACCGCCCACGCTGCCCGCGGAGATCCCGCTCGGCATCGATCGCGCGCTGGCCGAGCGGCTCTGCGCGCTCACCCCGTAGCTTTTGAATCGACGACAAAGTCACCGCGTTCCCTGCTAGCGTCCCGGCATGAAGAATGTCGCGGTCATCGGGGGTGACGGAATCGGTAAAGAGGTCGTCGCTGAAGGCGTGAAGGTGCTGCGCGCCGTCGCGGAGCTTCGCGGGATCGAGCTGAAGCTCCACGAGTACGACCTCTGCGCAGATCGCTACCTCAAGGACGGCGTCACGTACCCCGACGATGTCCGGGCGTTCATCAAAGATGAGTGCGACGCGGTGTTGCTCGGCGCGCTCGGCGATCCACGCGTCCCGGACATGACGCACGCGCGCGACATCCTCTTTGGGCTGCGCTTCGGGCTGGACCTCTACTGCAACATCCGACCGATCACGTGCATGCACGAGCGCTTGATGCCGCTCAAGGGCGTCAAAGCCGAGGACGTCGACATCGTGGTCTTCCGGGAGAACACCGAAGGCATCTACGTCGGCATGGGCGGTCACTTTAAAAAGGGCACGCCGGATGAGGTCGCGATCCAAGAAGACGTGAACACGCGCAAGGGCGTCGAGCGCGTCATCCGCGCCGCGTTTGAGTTCGCCAAGAGCAGCGGCCGGACCAAGGTCCACATGGCCGACAAGCACAACGCGATGAAGCACGCGCACGAGCTGTGGATCCGCACCTTCCGCGAGGTCGCTGAGGAGTACCCGGACATCGAGGCGCATCACGTCTTCGTCGACGCGCTCTGCCTTTACTTGATCCAAGACCCGACGCAGTTCGAGGTCATCGTGAGCTGCAATCTCTTCGGCGACATCATCACCGATCTTGGCGCGGCGCTTCAGGGCGGGATGGGCATGGCGAGCAGCGCCAACGTGAACCCAGGCAAGGTCAGCATGTTCGAGCCGGTCCACGGGAGCGCGCCACCGCTCACCGGCAAAGACGTCGCGAACCCGCTCGCGACCGTGCTCTCCGTTGGACAGCTCCTCGCGCACCTCGGCTTCCCGGAAGAAGAGCAGCGCTTGATCGGCCTGGTGCGTGAAGCGGTCGCGACCGGCAACTGCACGACCGAGGTCGGCGGACGACTCGGCACCCGCGCGACCGGCGACTATATCGTCTCGCGCGTTCTTTCCTGACTACGCTTCGGTCGCTTCGGCGCTGGGCTGCCCGACCTGCTCCGCGCTGAACGTCGCGTCGTAGTGGGTCTCGACCGGCTTGATGATGTCGTCTCTGATGGTCGGGACGGCAAAGACGAGCCGCACGAACCCGCCCGCGATGAAGGCCGCGCTGATCGACTTGGGGTAGCCCATCGACGCGGTCACGATCCCGATGACCGCGATCGCTTCCGAGAGCGCAAAGCGGAGGATCATCGGCGTGAAGACGACGGGGTAGGCGTCGTTCATGACCTGAAGCGGGTCCTTGAAGAGGCGCGTCGTTCTCGGCGCGTCGCGAAAGACGGTCTCGTGGGTCGGGTCGACCTCCTCGAGGATCTCGGGCTCGATGGACGGGAGACCCGCCTTGAGCAGGATCCGCGGGATGACGAACGAGAGCACCAAGATAACGGCGGCGATCCCGGTCAGCGCCATCACCATCGTGTCGGTCTCCCGCGGCTCGGCCTTGAGCACGCTAAACGCGACGTAGGCGTAGATGAGGGTCGACATCAACATGGCGCCCCACAGGATGCGAACCGTGAAGAACTTTGCGTGGCTCGGATGGGTCGGCACGCAGAGAAGATAACGCAGCCAACGAAAAAGGCGCGGACCGAAGCCAGCGCCTTTTTGAAAGCTCTCGGACGGCCCAAAGAGAGACCGACCGCCGTTCACGTGGTTCAGAACGGGTTCAGAACGGGTTCAGAACGGGATGTCGTCATCACCGAAGTCGTCGGCGCCGCCGAAGCCGCCGCCGCCGCCGCCGCCACCGCCGCCGCCGCCGCCGCTGCTGCTCCCGCCGCCGCCACCGAAGCCACCGCCGCCGAAGTCACCACCGCCGCCGCCGCCGCCGTAGCCGCCGCCGCCGCCGCCGCCGTCTCGACGACGTCCGCCGAGCAGGACCACGTTGTTCGCGATGATCTCGGTTGAGGTGCGCTTGTTGCCGTCCTTGTCTTCCCACTGACGGTATTGGATGCGTCCCTCGACGCACATCGTGTCGCCCTTGCCCAAGAACTTGTTGAGGGCTTCAGCGCGCTTGCCCCACAAGATGATCGTGTGCCACTCGGTTCGCTCTTTGCGCTCGCCCTGAGACGCCCACGACTCCGTCGTCGCGAGCCTCATCCGCAGGAGCGCTTGGCCACCCTGCGTGTACTTGAGCTCGGGGTCGACGCCGAGGTTTCCGATCAACGTGACTCTGTTAAGACCTTCTCTTGCCATGTCTCTTTTTCATCCTCTGGATGGTCTCGTGATTGGGTTCGACCACCCCGTGAGCGGGAACTTACTCGCGCCCTGTGACAATTTCCATGAGGCAATCGAGAGGCCGCTCGACGTGTCATTTTGGCGAGGCGCGCTACACTAAACGCGGTCGTTCTCGCGTGAATCGTTCGCGCTTGAGATCGCTTTGCCTGAACGCGGGGGGACGACAGGCGTCGGTCTGCGGGTGGCGCGTCGATTGCCCATCGACGTCTTGGATCGCCGACGTCATCCTTAAGACGTGATCGAGATCCCGACGCTGCTGATCGCGACTCCTTCGCTCTCGCGACCCCGACTCGCGCGCGCGCTCGTCTTGTTGACCGTGCACGACAAGACGGGGTCGCTCGGCTTCGTCGTGAACCGAGAGTCGGACGTCGCCATGCGCGAAGGCTTGCGCGAGCTCGGCGTTCCGTTGACGCCGTCAGAGAGCGAGGAGCGTCTGCTGGTCGGAGGTCCGAGTCGGCGCGAGACGGGTTGGCTTCTCTTCGACACCCGCGAACAACCGGCCCCCGAGAACTCCATCGCGCTCAATGAGAACATCGCGCTCACCGCGTGTCCGGACGCCGCGATGGACATCGTCGACGGCGGGGCGGCGTGTTTGGGGATCTCTGGCTACGTGGGGTGGGGTCCCGGCGAACTGGAGCAAGAGCTCGCGAGCGGCGGTTGGTTGCTCGCGGAGCTGCACGCCGACGTGCTCTTCGATACCCCGACGCGAGAGCGCTGGGCCGAAGCGCTGATGCACCTCGGGGTGCCGCCGGGCGTTCTCTGCGATGCCGACATCGTCTCGGCGTAGCGCGAAGCCGCGTTACTCGCTGGGCGCGGCCACGCTGGTGACCTCGGTGTCCTCTGCGGTGACAAGCGTCGACACAATCGTCACGACGTCGTCCGGCTCCAGGATCAAGAGCACCTCGGCGATGCCCAAGAGCGGTTCGTTGGCCGCGGCGCACATCCGCGTGTCTTCAGGAACCACGCCGCCTGCGTACGCCGCGATGTACATCCCCACGTCGTCGTCTTCGGAGAGCGCCTCGAAGCGGAACTCCTTCGTCTCGCCGGTGTCGTTGCAGTAGGTGTAGGCGACGAACGGAACGGGGTCCGCGGCGAGCGCATCGGCCGGGCACGTCTCCCCTTCCGGACGTGACCAGGTCGGCGTGCTGTCGTCGAAGGTGTCGATCAACGCAAAGGGGAGATCGGCGGTCGCGCCGGAGAGGTTGAAGCAATCGACACCCGCGTCGGTTCCGGTGTCGGTTCCGTCGGTGTCGGCTCCGCCGGTGTCGGTTCCAGTGTCGGTCCCGCCGTCGGTCCCGCCGGTGTCGGTTCCGGTGTCGGCGCCACCATCCATTTCGATCGCGTCCGCCCCCGAATCGGTCGCGCTCGTGTCGGCGCCAGTGTCCACGGGCGCGTCATCGTCATCGCCACATCCCATCGCGACAAGAGAGGTCGCGAGCGCGAATCGAAGAAGGGTCTGCGTCATGGCACGCAGTTACCGTTGGTGGCGTAGATCTGCAACTCGCCCCGATGCGGGCCGCCTTTTGTTTGAACTCATTCGCCGAATCGAAGACCCTCGACGCGAGGTACGTATGCGATTTTCTTCGACACTCGGGCCGGCTCTGGTCGCCGCCCTTATGACTCTCCTGCTTGTCGCGTGCGGCGAGTCTCACTCCGGCGACGACACCGGTCCCAGCGACGACACGAGTCCCAGTGAAGACACCAGCATCGGTGTCGACACGAGCGAGCCGGACACCGACACGCGACCTGACGCCGATCCGCCCCCACCCCCGGAGTGTGGCGATCTGGGTCAAGAGTGCTGCGACGGTGAGTTCTGCGATGACGACTTCGAGTGCGACCGAGGCCTCTGTGTTCCTGGCGATGTGCCGCCGCCCCCGCGTTGCGGCGCGTTTGGTGAGCCGTGTTGCGATGATGCGTTTTGCGACGAAGGCGTCTGCGACGATGGCGTCTGTAGCGAACCGAGCCCGGGGTGCGGCAACCTGGGAGAGGTGTGCTGTGATGGCCGCGCCTGCGATCCTGGCGGCGCGTGTGTGGGCCGCGGAGACGGGGTCTGTACCTCGTGTGGCGGGCCCGGCGAAGCGTGTTGCGGCGTCGGCGAGTGCGAAGGCGGGGGTTGCTGCGTGGACGCGATCTGTACCGGCGCGGGCTCGACGTGTCCGGGCATCGGCGGCACGTGCGAAGAGGGAAGCTGCGGCGATTGCGGACGCATCGGCGAGGAGTGCTGCGACGGTGACCTGTGCACCTCTGCGGGCGCGACCTGCGACGGCGGCGAGTGCGTGGCGTGTGGTGGTCCGGGCGAGGCTTGCTGCGATGATGAGTGTGGCGACGGCCTGAGCTGCACCCGTGGCGTGTGCGCGAGCTGCGGCGGACCGGGCGAGCGCTGCTGTGACGGCGACACCTGCGAAGGCGATGGCCTCTCCTGCTCGGACGGAATCTGCGCGGGATGCGGCGGACCCGGCGAAGCGTGTTGCGACGGTGAGTGCGACAGCGGCTGCTGTGACCCCGGCGGTGATCGATGCGTCGCGGCAGGCTCGGAGTGCGGGCTTGGCGTCTGCGGTCGCGATGGCGAGTGCAGCGTTTGCGGACTCGCGGGAACGGCGTGTTGCCCAGGCGACGACTGTGAAGCGGGCGCGTGCTGCAACGGCGGCTCCTGTGTCCCCAGCGGAACGGGCCCCGGCACGAGCGGTTCAGTGTGCTTGGATGGAGAGATCGTCGACTGCGGTGGTTCTGAGGAGCCCTGCTGCGGCGGGAGCACCTGCGCGGCGGATGGCTGCTGCGTGAGCGGCGAGTGCGTTTCGGAAGGCACGCTCTGCGGCCGCGTGACGACCTGTGAAGAAGGCAGCTGCACCAGCGACCGTTTCACGTGTGGCGGCGAAGGAGAGGCATGTTGTCCGAGCGGTACGCTCGCGCCTGCCTTCTGTACGGCGTCCGGGCTCCGATGCATTCGCGACGGCTTCCGCACCTCCTGTGAGCCTTGCGGCGCGGCGGGGGAAGCGTGTTGTGGTGGTCAGGACTGCGGCGGCGGAGCGTGCTGCGTGGAAGACGAGTGCGTCGCGCCGGGTGACGAGTGCACCGACGAAGACGGCACCTGTCGCGGCGGCAGCTGTGACGATGGCGCGTGTGGTTCCATTGGTCAGCCGTGTTGCAGCGCCGACATCGGTTGCCCTGGACCCTTCGCGGTCTGCAACCGCGACGCGGGCGTCTGCATCGGTTGCGGCGGAGACGGCGAGCCGTGTTGCGGGACGTCCTGCCAAGCGCCTTACACCTGCGACATCCGGCGCCGCACCTGCGGCTAACGCTACGACGAAGTTGAAAGGAGCTGGGCGCGAGCCTGGCTCTTTTCAATTCTGCGTATCGCGAAGCAGTCGCTTGCAAAGCCGCCATGAAGTTTGGACGCGCGGACGTTCGTTTGGCATCGTAGTCGCGATGAGGCGTTACCCCGTTCTGCTGCTCATGTTCGGTTCGCTCTTGTTGTTCGCGTGCGGCGAAGACCAAGAGCCTGAAGCGGCCGAGGCGTTCTGGGACAAGATCCAAGAGGCGGAGTACCGAACCTGGTCGCGCGCTCCGGGCTTTGGCGCCATTCAGCCGAGCCGCGCGCTCCACGGCGACAAGGTCATGATCTACGTCAACGACGTGGTCGACGACGCGCTCGAGGACGGCACGCTGACCGAGTACCCAGTGGGTTCGATCATCGTGAAAGACGGATACACGGGCGGCGACATCTGCCTCATCGCCGGCATGGAGAAGCGCGAGGACGGCGAGTGGTTCTTCACCGAGTACCGGCCAAGCGGCAGGACGCTCTACTCGGGTCAGCCCGAGCTCTGCACTGGATGCCACGCGATCGGGGACGACTGGGTCCGCGGGTTCTTCCTGAACTGAGGCTGACTTGATGAACCGCTACCTTCGCTCTTCTTTCGTTTGCCTCTCGCTTGGCTGCCTCTCGTTCGGCGTGTTTGGCTGCAGCACCGACCTCGGCCCCTGTGATCCCGATGAGGCCATGACCGTCGTGTACGACGAAGACGGCTTCCCGCTGTACGCCGGACAAGCGCAGGTCGCGATCACCTGCGGCAACGGCGCGTTCTGCCACTCCGCGTCGGCGTCCGGCGCGAATCGTTTTGGCGCGGACCTGGGCTTTGACTTCGACCTTCACCTCGCCTCCACCGGAGACGGCGCGGGGAACGCAGACGGGCTTCTTCAGTCCATCGAGACGGTTCGCGAGAACGCCGACTCGCTCTTCGTCGAGGTGGACGAAGGACGTATGCCGCCCTACGGCCCATCGGGCTTGGTCGTCCACGAGGGTCTCCCGCGCTACCGCGACGTTCGTGGTCGCCGGCTCGCGTGGATCGATAGCGAAGAAGGCATCGAGATCTTCCGCAACTGGCTCTCGTGTGGCGCGCCGATCGTCGAGCGCGTCAGTGAGCGTTCAGCGGGGGCCGAGGTCGTCGGCGATATCGTTCCCGTTCGCGCCGAGTAGCGCCGCCAACCCGGGCTCGATCACGGTCGTGATGGTCTCGCGGCAGACGGTTGCGGCTTCGTCCCGCGCGAGAACGCCATACGCCGTGAGCGAACCGGTCGGGAAGCGGAGCGCCGAAATGTCGCTGCTCTCTTGGACCTCACCCGCGCGCGCGCTCTCCAACATCGTTGGGACGAATGGCAAGAGGAACGAGACGTCTTCGCGAGGCGCCTGGTTCGCGAGATACCCCCAGCCAAGGCGACTGTGACGCACCTCGTCTTTGAGAATCGCGTGCGCGGTTTCGGCGACCAGAGCGTCGGTCGCGCGTTGTGAAATCGACAGCAGGAGCGCCGTGCTGAGCGACTCTGTGACGCACCCGACCGCGACCGCCGTGTACAGCGCGCGCTGCGCTTGGGTGAGCGATGCGGGACCGAGGGTGACGCGCGCGCGTGATCGGGCGATCGGCGCGCGGGGCTTCGAAGAGAGCCGGTTCACGATCGCCCGACATCGGTCGGCGTGCTCAAGCTCGTCGCGCGCGCTCTGCGCCGCCATGGAGACAAACGCGCTGGGCGCGCCGACATCCCGGAACAGCTCGGCGAGCGAAGTGAAGAGCGACGCCGCCAGAACCTCGACCTCTTCGCGCGCGAACCAAAAGTCGGCGGCGCGATTCCGTCGCTGCGCCTCCCCGGGCACCTCCGCTTCTGGGTCACCGGCGCTACCGCGCGTTAGCACGTCGTCATCCAGCAACACTCGAAGCCCTCCCGCAGCACGCCGCCCTCGCACGCGGTCTCGTTCGGACAAAAGCCGCCGTCGATGAGCCCACTGTCGCTGACCGCACTGTCGTTAACCGCACCGTCTTCCGTGGCGCTGTCTTCCGCGACGCCGCCGTCGTTCATCACGCCGCCGTCCGTCACATGGGCATCCGCGAGCGGATCCACCGGCTCGTCACACGCGAGCATGGCGCCACCGATGACCAAGACCTTGAAGAGCTTGGCGACGTCCCGCTTCAGCATGACGTTCCCCAACAGCAGGTAAAGCCATCGCGGAGCTCACCGTCCTCGTCGCAGCCGATGTCGTTCGGACAGAAACCGGCGTTCATCAACGTCGCGTCGGTGCCGACCATCGCGTCTCCGGGCATCGCGTCTGGCATCGCGTCTGACTCGACCGCGTCGTCGCTCGCGTCCGCCATCGCGTCCGTCTCGGTGTCTGGCTCGCCCGCGTCGTCCCCTCCATCGGCGAAGACGTCCGCGTCCGGGATCGGGGCGCTCGGTTCCGGCTCGGTGCACCCCATCATCGCGCCGCCGATCACTAAGACTCTAAATAGTTTCGATACGTTCATCTCATCGCTCCTGCGCAACCATCGACCGGCTGCAGGTTCAAAGTGCGCCGCGACCAACGCAAAGACAAACGATATAAACTGTGTTGAACGACAAGGTTTGCTTGCGTTTGGGATTGACCCGGTTATGACCTCGGTCATGGAACGCTTGACGCAGCGGGTGTGGAATTGGCTCCCGACGTTCTTTGTGGTCGCCGAAGAGGGGAGCATCGGCGCCGCGAGCGCGCGTCTGCACGTCACCCCGGCCGCGGTCTCGCGCACCTTGCGGCTCCTTGAGGCGGAGTTTGAGGAGAAGCTCTTCAATCGCGTCGGTCGCTCTCTCGTCCTCAACGAGCGCGGCGTGCGCCTCCGGGCCGCGCTTCGCGACGCGACCACCGTCGTCGATCGCGGCATCGCGGGTTCTCTCTTCAGCGGCTTCGCGGGTCCGCTTCGCGTCGCGTCCCTCGGCGTGCTCACGGATCACTTCGTCGTGACGACGCTCCTCGAGCTCAAGCGCGAGTACCCGGAGCTCATCCCGGAGCACCAGAACCTCTCGACCGCCGCCGCGGCCACCGCGGTCGCCCGTGGGTCTGTCGACGTGGCCTTCTACTATGAGGACCTCACGGTCGAGGACGTTCAGGTTGAGCACCTCGCGTCGACCACCATGAGCGTCTACTGCGGCGCGGACCACCCGCTCTTTCGCGCGCGCAAGCTCCCGCTTGATCGGGTCCTGGCGCACGCCTTCTCGGTACCTCAAATCGGCGACTCTGGGCGCGCGCTCGACGGCTGGCCGACCGACGTTCCGCGCAAGATCGGGATGCGGATCACCACGCTTCGCTCGAACCTCGAGGTCTGCCTCTCCGGCGCGCTCTTGTGTGTCCTGCCGGATGTCACCGCGGACGCGTCGGTCCGCGCGCGAAAGCTCCGCCGGATCCGCGCAGTCGCGCTGGAGGAGATCCCGATCTACGTCGCGCGCCCGCTCGGCGGCCTACGGGGCGGGGCGGCGGACGCGGTGGTCCATCGCGTCCGTGAGCGCGTCGAGGCATTCTCTCCCGCCGCGTGAAAGCCTGGCTCTTCTGCCGAACACATGTACCCTCCCGCGCCATGAGCAAACAACGCTTCGTGATCGTCTCTGACAGCGGCGACTCTTGGGTTCTCGGCGGCGATCCCGACGACGGCAAGTACACCGACGGCGACGATCAGCACGCGATGCCTGCGCTCCTCAAGGACGGCTGGCAGCCAAAGAGCATGACCGCGGGCTCGGGATCAAAGGACGAGTCCTCGTATTGGCTCGTGCTCCTCGAGAAGTAGACCCTACGCGGGTCGCCTCAATCGCCTCGATCGCCTCAATCGCCCGGAGAGTCGCAGGTCGGGTCGCCGAGGATGCTCGTGTTTCCGGTGATCGAGAGCGTCCACGGGTCGCAGTTGTTCGCCGAGGAATCGAAGACGACAACGCGGAACCAAACATCCATCGTGTCCGAGTCGTCTGCGTCCTCCCACCAGAGCGTGACGGACTCGTTCGACTCCGATCCGCGTGAGCGAACGGCGTCTGCCTCGTTGCCACAGTTCTCGCACCAACCCTCAAGGTCGTAGTCCATGTCGCGCGGACCTTCGAGACGGGCGGTCACTGAGAGGTCGCGACGCGGACCTGAGTTGCGGCTCTCGGTCACGCGGATGCGGAACAACCCCGGTCCGAAGCTGGTGACGGTGCGTACATCGCCATCGTCGTCTCCCGGAATAAAGGAGAGGCGCGCGGCGCGGGAGCAGACGTCGTCGGCGCTGTCGATCGGGGCGCATGACCCGTCGACCTCGCAGGTCCCAGCAGGACAAACGAAGAGGCACGCGCCGTCAATGCACGTGCCGCTCTCACACGTCACGCCGCAGCCTCCGCAGTTGCTCGCGTCCGAGTCCAAGTCGGACTCGCATCCGTTGGTGCCGTCGCCGAGGCTTCCGTCACAGTCTCCGTAGCCGGCGTCGCACGTGTACTCACAGCCGCCGCGGCACATCCCGCTCGCGCGGGCTTCGTCCACGCACTCGGTCCCGCAGCTCGCGCAGTGGTCGATGTCGGTTCGAAGGTCCGCCTCGCAGCCGTTGTTGTCGCGACCGTCGCAGTTACCGTAGTTCGCGTTGCACATCGCGATCGTGCAGGAGCCACTTTCGCAGCTCGCCGTCGCGTTCGCGCGTTGGCATCGTGAGCCACAGGCGCCGCAGTGGGTCAACGTGTCGAGACGCGCTTCGCAGCCGTTCGCCGGGTTCCGATCGCAGTCTTCGAAGCCGGGGAGGCAGCCGGTGATCTCACAGCCCCGGCGACTGCACGCCGCGGTCGCGTTCGGGAAGTCGCAGGTGACGCCGCACCGACCGCAGTTGCGCGGGTCAGAAGAGGGGTCAACACACGCCGCGCCACACATGAGGTTTGGGGGAGCGCAGGTGGAGACGCAGCGATCGCCCGCGCAGATCTCGTCCGCCGCACAGGTGCGTCCGCAGGCGCCGCAGGTGGCGGCGTCACGAAGATCGGCCTCGCACCCATCCCCGGCCACACCGTTGCAGTCCTCGAAGCCCTCGAGACAGTCGGCGACCACGCAGCCTCCGTCGCGGCACCCCGCGATCGCGTTCGTGAGCTCGCAGGTCGCTCCACACGCGCCGCAGTTCAGCGCCGTGTCGAGGGCCGTCTCGCAACCGTTATCGCTGCTCATGTCGCAGTCCGCGAGACCTTCCACGCACGCGTAGACGCACTCGTTGTCGATGCAACGCGCGATGGTACCGGTGCGCGGAGGACAGCTCGCGTCTCCCACGCACTCAGGTGGCGGGCCGGTGTCGGGGCGCGCGGTGTCCGGCATGTCGGTGTCCGGCATGTCGGTGTCCGGTCCTCCGCTGTCGACGGCGCTATCGACCCCGCTGTCGACGGCGCTATCGACCGCGCTGTCCAGACCACTGTCAGTCATGGTGTCTGGGCGGCCGGTGTCCGTTCCCGCGTCAGGGCCGAGCCTCACCTCATCCGGCGAGACCACCAGGGAACACCCCGCGAGCAACACCAAGCAAACCCCAACAAGCCTGTTCATCCATTGAGGGTATCTGAAAGAGGCACGCGCTGGAAAAGGATGCGCTAGATCGAGATGCCCAACTGTTCGAACGGAACTTGCCAGCCTACGTGAACCCGCCGCGCGAGGACGGCATCCGTCGCGCGAGCGAGCGCCACGTGGATTTGGTAGGCGAGGATCGCGTCATAGCTCGACAGGCTCTGGTTCGGAGAGAGCGTGCGGAACCCCGAGCACCCCTCCAAGTCGGCGAACATAAAGCGGAGCACTTTGACGGGCTGCTTCTTCATCATGGCGCTGGCGATCGCCTGCCCGACCATCTTGGTGGGATCGCTGAACGCCTTATCGACCGCGACCGCCGCGCCGAACGCTTTGCGCCACACCGGCCGCCCTTGGTTCGCGCGTTGGAAGTTCGCGAAGTCGATGCTGTGGACGCCGGGTTGCGGAGTGGTGTGCTGACCTTGGCCGAAGAGGTGGAAGAGGAGCGGGCCGAGGTCCATCGCGGGGAGCGCGCAGAGCCATCGACCCTTCGCGCCGCCTGCGCCCGCGAGCCGGATCCGCGCCGAGAGCGCGACCCGTCGGACGAGCTCGGCGCCGCTCTGCACGTCATACGCGTTCGCCGCGACCGCTTGCTCGATGGTCGCGAACAACATCTCCGCGGTACTGTCGGGGCGAAGCAAACCCATCCGCGCGCTCTGCGCTCCGGTCGGGTCGTCTGCGCTTGGCGAGGTGAGCGGCACAGGAGGCGCGACGCGTTGCGCGGCTGGGATCTGCTTGAGCCCCTCGTAGAACGCGATGAGGTTCTTGGTCCCAGCGAACGTCAGGGTCAGCTCTCCGGCAGGATGCTGCAGCTTCACGTAGGCGCTCATCAGCCCGTCTTTGCTCGACATCCCCGTGAGCTCATTGAACAGCGCGGATCCGCCCTTGCCGTTGAAACCGCCCTTGATCGTGCTCACGCCACTGAGGCAGGTGCGGCTATCGGTGATCGCCAACACCAGTCGGTGCTCGATCCCCTTCTTGGGCCGAATGATCTCCTCGGCGCTCGCGAGGATCCGCTCCCCGGTCATCACATCGAGGCCGACCCCGCCCCCGATCACGCCCTCCCGGCCCGCGCTCACCGCGTCGTCGAAGACGGGCAGCGTTGGCGCGAGCGTGCGGGAAACCAGGTCTCGTAGGGGCGTCGTCATCGTCGTGATCCTCTCGCGAGCTGTGCACCTCATCACGTTCCCTCAGCACGAACAACGATGGTGGCCTGCAGAGCTGCTACAATGCGCCGACGTGTCCGTTTCTCCCGTCGTCGTGCAGCACGCCTCCGAAGCGTGCTCGGTCACCAGCTCCCGTGACGTCCTCATCGTCGTCTTGGACAAGGTGCCGAGCGTGGAGGACCTCGACGTCATCATCGCCCAAGGTGAAGCGCTCCACGCGCAGCTCGGTCAGGACATCGGTGTGCTCTTCGTCGTGACCTCGCACGTCTCGGGGCGACCCAACGAGGGTCTTCGTCAGCGCCTCGGCCACCTGCGGCAAACCGCGAACGTGTGCTGCGTGGCGACGGTGATCGAGTCGCGCGGGTTCGTGGCGGCGATCGTGCGCGGGTTGATCCAAGCGCTCCGCGTGCTCCCGGCGAAGTACCCCGGCAAGACGTTCCGGACGATCGACGAAGCGACCCTTTGGATGGGCAAGTACGTCAGCGCAGACCGCGCTGTGCTCCGGCGCTTTGTGGAAGAGCTGAAGGTCGACCGGGCGCCCTCGCAGTCGCACCTCGCGATGTAGTTTCGCGGCCTGGTGGGGCCGTCGCTCCCGTGAGTGCGCCGAGCGCTTCTCAGCGCTCGCTACTCGACCACCGTCCGCGTCTCAGGCGCCCGCACGCGGTAATTGTCGCGAACGTGGGCGCGCAGGTCTTGTAGGAAGGTCTCCATCTGGGCGCCGTTCGGGGTGCTGGGCGGCGCGTCCGCGAAGAACGTGCCCTTCACGCACTCACCATCACGGCAGCGACCGTCTGGGAACACGAAGATCATCTTCTGCAGCCGTTCTGCTTCGGGGATGGTCCGCGCGGTCATGAAGTTCCAGAGGATCAAGCCCACCGGGAGGAGATCGGTCGGGTCCTGTCCGTAACCGTGAAGGAAGTAGACGACCGGGAAGCTGACGTCCGCGAACTCCTCGTCGTAGTAGCCGGGCGGCAAGACGATCGTGACGGGGCCGACGCGCCCAGTCGACGCGGTGAAGTCGATCGTGAACTGGTTGAGCTGAGGACACGCTTCGGAGGGCGCGACGCAGATGCGATCGTTGACCCGTCGGCGATCCCCGTCTGGCCAGCGCGCGCTCATCCACGCGATCACGCTGAGGAGCCGGTTGACGATCTGTGAAGGCGTCCCGACGTGACCGCCGTCACCCTGCGCGATCTGACCTTCGTTCGCGTCGACGTCGCCATAGCGGATGTGGATGTACTTCCCGACCTCGCTCCAGTCAGTCCGCGCGAACTTGAAGTCGCTGTCGAGGCTCGATCCGTCGAAGCGCAGCGCCGCGTGCGAGTTGTACATGTTCATCGGGACCCCGCGCGCCGTGAACGCGCCCGCGAAGTGGTTGTGGACCATCGCGAAGTGGAACAGGTCACGGATGCCTCCGTCGCTAAAGAGGTCGAGCTCGCCGAGCGCGTCGGCCTCCGCGTTGAGCACAAAGGAGCGCGGGTTGTTCTCGAGCATCTGGGTAAAGCCGCGCGACCGCGTGTGGCACCCATCGGCTTCACCGAAGTCGTAGCCGCCGTCGCTCAGTTGCGCGGTCCCCATGACTCCGTCGAGCCCGGCATCTTCATACGTCTCGCCGGCGCCGCACGGCTCGCCGTCGCGCAAGGTGTTCCCTTCGGTGCCGCTCGGGTTGTACTGGTAATCGTAGTCGTCACCCGCGGGATCGGGGTTGGTGTCCGCGTCAAAGCCGGGCTCGTCGGCGTTGCAGAGCTGGTCCAGGCCGCAGTCTTCGTAAGGCTCGCGCACTGCCCGGACGACTGGTTCACCCAGGTCACGGACCCCGTTGTCGTTGATGTCGACCGCCCAAGCGACGTGGACGGGCGCGGTGTGTGATCCCGCCGGATCCCACACGCCGCGGTCGCGCTCGCCATCGACGAGCAGCTCACCGCCATCGCAAAACGTGATCAACGGGTAGGCGCCGTCGGGGTTGTACTCGTCGTCAAAGTAGCCAACCGTCATGGACCCGTCGTCGGGCGGGATGCGAAGGGGCTCGGCGCAACGCGTCGCGCGATCGCGGGCGCGCTCGCTGTCGGGGACGCCCGGAGGCGTGACGTTCGGCATCAAGGGATCGACCGCGCGCGTGGTGTTGATGTTTCCGAACATGAGCGACATGTCGTGGAAGATCCGGATGTACTCGCGGCGATCAAAGGTCCCCCCGTGACCCGCGAAGCCTTCTCGGTAGTTCCAGTGCTCGAAGTCTTGCTCCTCCTCAAAGAGCTGGAGGCTGGTCGGGACGCGCGAGGTCGAGGCGCCCGCAGCGCACCCCGCGGGATCGGCTACCCGCTCGGCTTCGGTGCAGAACCCGCCGAGATGAAAGCGCCGCACCTGGTCCACCATGCTGATCCAGTCGACGGGTCCGCCGAGGGGCGCGACGAAGTCGAAGCTGGTGGGATCGCGAAGGCCGATCAGCGCGGAGCCCCCGCCGCCCATCGAGACGCCCGTGATCGCGTCATAGGAAAAGTCGCGCTGACGCTCACGTGGCGCGTCGGCCAAGACCACCGCTTGATAGGTGCCGAGGCGCGGCGCGAAGAAGGTGACGAAGCCGGGGCGTGACTCAAAGTCGGGCGACGCAACCGGGACAACGCGCGCGTCGAGCCCCGGACCGCGGTACGCGAGGAAGACATGACCGCGGTGGGCGCCTTCTTGGAGCAGCGCGAGCTTTGCGGGGACCGTGAAGGCGATCTCGCGCCGGAGCTGGGTGGCCTCGGGCGCGAAGGTGATGGCGGGTCCGAGCGCGCGGTAGCCGTCGGGAACTTGGTCGGGCGCGCAGGTGATGGTCACGTCAAAGGGGTCCACGTGGAAACGATCGTCGCGAGCGGCGCCTGCGGGGATCGCGATCGCGGGACCATCGGCGACCTCGCCTCCAGGCGCGAGGTTTCCGCTCGCCGAGACGCTGCAGGATGGGAGCGTGTCGTCCTGCACCTCGAAGACCAGGTCCGCGGTCGTGATGACTTCGTCTTCGGTCCCCACGAGGTCGGCGAAGGTCGCGGTGAAGGTCGTGGTGCCGAGCGCTCGCGGCGTGATCGTCAGCTCGGCGACGCTCTGCCCGGCGGGGATGACCGCGGTCGCGTCGATGGTCGCGACGCTCTCATCGCTCGACACGATCGTGATGGTCGCGGCTTCGCAAAAGTCGTTCGCGAGCGTTACCCGGACCGTGCGCGGGATCGCGAGCGTGGACGACAAGGTCGCGCGGCTGAAGCGAACCTCCGGCGCGAGACAGAAAACGGGGCGCGTCCCGGTGTCCGCGCTGGTGTCCGCCGCGTCGCCGGCGTTGGTATCTGTCCCCGAATCGGTCACGCCGTCGTCATCTCCACAGGCAGAGACAAGGAGGAGGAGCACGAGGGACAAAGGAAGAAAGCGAGCCATACGAGAGGTTAGAACAGAACTCGTGCTCACGGTCTGCGGTTAAAGAAAAACAGGCGACCCGAAGGCCGCCTGCTTCTCGAGCGTGGACTCGAGCTCAGCCGCACTCGCCGCCGAGGAGACCACGACGAAGACCGCGGTTCGGTGGGTTGCTGCCCAGCCAGATGCTGAAGAACGCGCGCGCGAAGTCGGCGCCCTCGATGGTGCCCTTGACCGTACGCCCAACCTTGACCTCGAGCCCCGTGCCCGGGACGTAGGTGAACGTGAAGCGCGAACCGTCTCGCACCGTTCGCGGCATCCAGCGGTTGAGCTGGCGGATCTTCGGCGCCATCGCCGCGGTGCCACCGCTGTTCGCGAAGCCTTCGCGGAACGCCTCGGTCATCTTCTCGCGGTCGACCTCGCGAACGAACCGAAGGACCAAACGCTTGGTCTGCTCGGAGCGCGCGATCTGCGCACCGTTGCGGCCTCGGTTCTCGAGGTAGAGAGCGGCGAAGTAGACATCGACGTTGAAGACGGTCGCTTCGCGGATCCCGATGCCGTTGAGCACGAGCTGGGTCTCGCCCACCGTCGTTCGGTTCGGGAACCGCTGGCCCTCACATTCACGTGCCTCGACGGGCGCCGCGATGAGAAGGAATGCGAACGCGGATGTGATCGCGATGAGCTGAGAAAAGAACGTGTTGCGCATGGAGAAGAACCTCTGCTTGGGGAGACCCAAAATGGAAAAACGAAAACGTTTCGTGAATGCCGCGCGAGCGTCGCAGATCTTGCCGTCTGCATCTACCCGCGTCCTGGGCGTGACGCGCGAGCTTGATGGATCTTCAAATTAAGTCGTGACCGTCCGAACGACGCGCCGCGTCATCCGCCGTCTCGAACGGCCCGACGGAAGCGACGCGCGGTATCGCTCGCCCAAAAGCGGAGCAGGTCGTCTACGCGGCCATCCCGACCCGGCTCATCCCCTTCTTCACGCTTCACGACCGAGATCACGCCCGCGACATCGTCCGCGAGGAGGAGCGCGGCACGCGCGGCGGATCCACGCGCCGCGGCCGCCCAGGCAACCACATCGGAGGGAGCCGAGAGGTAACTCGTAATCGCTTGCTCGATCTTGCTCCGCTGCATGAACGGGATCGCCTTTTGCGCGTCTCGTGTGTGGGCATCCATTTCGGCCTCGTCGCCGGCACCCATCGCGAAGGAGGGATCGATCGTTCGCCCGAGCCCCGCGACCGCGAGCGCGATTTCTTCGCCGCTCGCGCGGTGCACGATCAGCGCGCCCCGCGCGAAGCTGACCACCGGCTCCGCGATCAAGAAGGTCAACGCGGCGGGCGGAAGGGTGCGGGCCCAGGACGGCAGCAAAATCGCCGGCGTGCTCCCGAGCACAACCGTGAGGTGGTCCTCGTCGCTGAAGTAGAGATCGAAGTCTGGCGCGCCGACCAACATCCCGATCCGGTCCGCGAGTTGCCGCGCGGCGTTCTCCGGCGGGAGACGATCTCGCTTCGACAGACCGAACGCTTTGATGTCGGTCGGGAAGAGCTTCGTGAAAGCGGCGTTCGCGGACGCGAGGAGCCCGACGACCTGGTTGTCGTACGCGAGGTCGATCTGGATCTGGCGGATCCCCGCGTCGCCCAAGAGCCCGGGCTTGCCGCGCGCGTACTGAGGCTCCCGCGCGGTGAGTTCAACGAGCTCTTGTCCGCTCGTCCCGACCGTCAGCAGCGCCGCCCGGAGCGCGCCAGACTCATGGGCGTCACCTTCTTCTGCGACCGCGTTCGCGAGCAAGCGCCAGCCCTCGGTGCTGGTCACGTGACGCGAGAGCATCCCGCGCAGTTGATCGATCGCTTCTTCGACTTCGCCAGCGCGGAGCAGGCAGTCGCCGAGCGCGAGCCAGAGGTCTTCGACGTCGGGGTGCTGGTGCGTGGCTTCGAAGAGCGTCGCGATCGCGCGGTCGATCCGGCCGAGCTCGTTGGCCTGTAGATCGGCGAGCGCACGAAAGGTGCTCGCGACGTTTCCACCCGCGAGCTTCTGGCGCTTGAGATGTTCAGAGAGCGCGTTCGCGTGATCGTCCCAGGAGATGATCCCCGCTTCCGCCAACCCGCGATGCTCGAGGACGGCGTCGCCGGCGGGTCCTTCAATCGTCACGGCCTCGGCGAGCGCAGCCGCGGCTTCGTCTTTCCGACCGCGCGCCATCGCGACGTTCGCCACTCGTGAGAGCGCTTCGGCGCGTTCGCGCGGCGCTTCGCTGACCTTGAGCAAGCGCTGCGCGACCTCGACGGCGTCCGCCGCGTGTCCGCCCTTCAAGAGCACGTTGACCATCATGAGGAGCGCGGGGCGTGACTTTCGATCCGCGACCAGCGCCGCCTTCAGGTGGTCAAACGCGCGCTGGGTATCGTCGCGATCGCTCGCGATCTTCGCCGCGCGCAAACGAAGCGCGGCTTCTCCGGCGCCGTTCAGTGGGGCAGACTTCGATGAGAGCCGCGCCTCAATCGCGGAGAGCGCTTCGACCCATTGTCCGCTCGCCTCGAGGTAGTCGGCGCGTTCTGAAAGCGCGATCGGGTGCCCGGGCGAGAGCTTGAGCGCCCGGTCCGTCGCGGCGAGCGCAGCGGAGAGATCGTCGCGCCCCTTGTGAAGATACGCGACCTCGAGATGGAGCTGCACTTTGCGCTCGAGCTTATCGGCGCGGGAGGCGGCGCGTGAGAGGAGCTCGATCAAGCGCGGCGTGGGACCCGTGACACCCGCGAGCTCGCGGCTGAGCTCCGCGTGATTGGGGTCGAGGGCGAGCGCTCGCTCCAGGTCGACGACCGCCCCTGGAGTGTCCCCCGACTCTTTGCGCCCAGCGGCCGCGGTTCGGAGGAGGTCGACCGCGAGCGTGACGTCGCCCGTGGTGGTCGCTTCTTGGTTCGCCGCGACCCGAAGCGCGTTGAGATCACCGAGCTTCCGCGCCACCCGCGAAAACCCTCGCGTCGCGACCCAGCTCTCGCGGTCGAGCGCCAGCACTTCACGCCAGGCGCCTAACGCCGCGTCATCGCCAGCCTGTTCGAGCGAACGCGCGACCTCGATGAGGTACTGCGCCTTGAGTCGGGGTTCGCTCACGACCTCCGCGAGCCGCGCCGCGAACTCGACCGACTCGACGCCGGAGGTGGTCTCCGTGAGCGCTTGGAGGGCGGTGACATCTCGCGGGTTGAGGGCGAGGAGCTCTCGTTGCGCAGCGCCGCCTGGCGCGACGCGGGCCAGATCACGAAGCGCCGCAGACTTCAGGGCAGGGTCCGCGAAGGCGTTCGCTTGTGCGCGAAAGAGCGCGGCGCGATCGGCGGCCGGCGCGGTCGCCGCGAGGACGGACTCGAGCCCCAGTAGCGCGCCCGCGTGCGTCGGGTCGAGCGCGAGCGCAGCGTGAAAACTCTTCCGGGCGTTCTCTTCGTCCTTGAGGTGGTGCGCGAGGTGAACGCCGCGCCGGAACCAGAGGTCGACCGACGCAGGGTGCTCACCGATCCGTTTCGCTTCCGACTCCAGCAGCGCGACTAATTGTGCGTGCGCGCCCTGCCGCATGAAAAGACGCGTCAAGGCGTCGAGCGCTGTGGTGTTCCCGACCTGCGCGTCGAGGGCTTCGCGGTACGCCTCGATCGCTTTCGCGGGGCGCCTCAACTCGTTCTCGTGGAGGACACCCAGCTCAATCGACCGGGCGGCGCGTTCGGACGGATCGGCGGTGGCGTCTCGTCGGGTCGCGTAGGCTTCGGCGAGGGCATCGTTTTCGCGCGTCTTTCGAAGCGCGTCGATCAACGCGGCGAAGGCGAGACCGTGAGAGGGCTCGAGCTCCAGCGCGAGCCGGTAGTGCCCGAGCGCTTTGCTGAGCTTCCCAAGTTTGCCTTCGCAGAGCTGGCCAATCTCGTAAAAGAGCGCGGCCTTCTTCGCGGGCACCGGCTCCCCTTGCGCGAGCACGACCAAGATCCGGAGCTCGTCTTCGTGACGCCCGCTCGCTCGATACAGACGCGCTAAGCTCTTGAGCACCGCGACGTGCGTCGGGTCAAGCGCGAGCGCGCCTTCAAAGCGACGGATGGCGCCCTCGTTGTCGTCGAGGTGCAGCTCATGGATCTCCCCCGCGCGGCGCAGGAGGTTGACCTGCACTTTCGGCAACCGCGTCAGCTCCAGCTCGCGATCGATCATCGCCACCACGACCTCGTACTGCTGGGCAGATAGCGCTGCCCGCTGGAGCCCTTGAATCGCGCCGAGGTGCCCGCGATCGATCTCGAGCACGCGCTGGAACGCGTGGACCGCGCCGGCGGGATCGTCGAGCTGATCTTCGTGAACAGACGCCACACGATAGAGGAACGCGATCGCCCGCGCCGTACCATCCGCGCGATCGATCGCGCGTTCATAGAGCTCGACCAACGCGAGCCAGTTTCCTGTGCGCGCGTACAAGCGATCGAGCGAGCGCAGAGATGGCTCGTGCGTCGGGAGGAGCCCGACCGCGAGCGCGTGGTGCTTGATCGCCTGCGCGACGTTTTGCAGGTCGTGTTCGTAGATGTTCGCGACTCGACCCAAAAGCGAGGCGCGGGTCCGGAGATCGGTCGAGCGCGCGTCGCCCGCGGTGAGCAAGCGCTGAATCAACGCCTCGTAGTCACCCACCCGTCGATAGAGCGGCTCGACCGCGGCGAGCGCGATGGCGGAGGTCGGGTCGTGGTTGAGGGCGCCTTCGTACCAAACACGCGCAGCACCGGCGTCCCCTCGATCGTGCTCATGCAGCCGGGCGAGACGGAGGCTGGTCGCGATCTTCTCCGACGTACTCGGGCTCGCGTCGACGATGCGCGCGAGGATCTCCGCTTCGCGATCGATCTGATTCGTCGAGTGATAGAGGTTCGCGAGGCTCCGGAGCAGCGCCTGATTCGCGGTCGGGGCGCGCGACAGGGCCTCGATCGCCGCGGTCTCGTTCCCGAGCTTTTGCTGGAGCTCCGCGATGCGCTGAAACGCGCCCAGTTGCGTGAGGAGATCCGGCGCGCGGGACTCGATCTCGAGCGCCGAGATGAGCGCCCGGTCTCTTCCTTGTTCCACCGCGAGTCGCTTGATCGCGGCGAGCGAGCCGGCCGCGTCAGGTCGCAGCTGGAGCGCCGCTTCGTAGAGCTCCGCGGCCGCCGCGGGGTCGCCTTGCTGAAACTCGACGATGCGAGCACGCTCCGCGATCAAGGTCGCGCGTAGCGTTGGCTCGGTGGTGATGGAGGCGAGCTGTTCGTAGGTCTCGGCCAGCGCGCGAAAGTCACCCCCTTCGCGAACAAGACGCTCGATCGCGCGGATGACCGTCGCGTCGTTGGGCACCAAGGCGTTGGCCTCTCGGTAGACCTCCAGCGCGAGCTTCGGGTTGCGCGCCTTCTCGAGCAGCGCGCCTTTGTCGAGCAAGAGCAGCGCGCGCGCGTGCTTGTCCGAGGTGACCCGTAGCTCCGCGTCGAGCAGGGAGATGGCGTGGTTTCCAGTGACGCGCCGTCGCGCTTGTCGAAGCGCCGGGACATGTTCAGGGAAGAGCTGCGCGGCTTGCGCGAAATGCGTCGCGGCTTTGGGCTCGTCTCCGAGCTGCGCGAGGATCGTCCCGAGTTCGAAGTGCAGCTGACCTTGTCGCTCTTTGCCTCGCGCGTTCTTCAGCGCGGACTTGCACGTCTCCAACAACGACGTGAGCTGCACTCGCGCGTCGGTCTCGCCGACCCCCTTGAGCGCGGCGACCCGAGGAGAAGGCGGCGGCGGCGCGGAGGGAGCTACGCTCGGCGGACGCGGGGGACGCGAGGGCGGGGTCGGGACGGCGCGCGACGCGGGGCGCGACGGAGGAGGTGGAGGTGGCCGAGTGGGTGACGGCATCGACGGACGCGGAGAAGGGATCGTCAGCGCGGCGCGATCGCCGCTCGATGACTTGGGCGCGGGGATCGATCCGGGCGACGAGCCGGTGCGACGCGGCGGCGCGGGCGCGGGACGGGTTCGTCCTGCCGCCACGATCCCTGGAGATGATGACCGAGGCGCGGGCGCCGACCCAGGGGACGAGGCCGTTCCGGGACCGCGCTTTCGACGTGGCGGTTGAGGAGCGGCCGCTCCCGCGGCGCGCAAGGAGACGGTGGGCTTGGGCGTTCGCTCTGGCGGACCCGCGAAACTGGGGGGCGGGGGAGGGACCACCGCATCAAGGTCGATCTCCTCCATGTCGACATCACTGATGTCGACCTGCTCGTTGTCCGTTTCGCTGACGATATCCGCGCCCTCGTCGTCCATCTCGTTCACAGCGAAAGGTTACGGCACATCGCCTCATCCGGGTCACCACAAAAATGAACTTGAAGTCATGTTCAGTTCATGGAAACGTCCACTATGCCGACGAATGAGGTCCGAGTCCCTCAACAGGACCGCGCTCGTCGCACTCGCGCGTCGCTTTTGGAAGCGGCCCGAGCGGAGTTCTCCCGGCACGGCTATGCGAAGACCACCGCGCGCTCGATCGCGAAACAAGCGGGAGTCGCGACCGGGACGTTCTACCAATACTTCGCGGACAAGGACGCCACGCTCACCGAGCTCCTCGATGTGCGTCTGCAACAGGTTCGCGATCGCATCATGGGATTGGTCGCGAAGGTCGAGGCGCCCCACGATGTCGCCGCCCAGCTCAACGATGTGGTCAGCATGGTCATCGAGCTTCACCGCGACGACCCCGGCCTTCACGCCGTGCTCACCGAGCGCCGCGCGCACGATGCTGCGCTGGACGCACTTCAGCTCGACTCGGAGAAGTTGATGGTCGCGCAGGTCGCCACCCTTCTTCGGTTGTGGAGCGGGAGCGACGCGCGCGACCACGAAGCCACCGCGGTCGTCGTGGTCGGGATGATCGAGGGCTCCGTTCACGCACACGTTCTGGGTCACGCCATGGTCGATGACGACCGCTTCCACGCGGCGCTGGTCGATGCGCTGGTCCGGGTCGCGACCCCGATGATCGCCTGAGCTTCGGAAACCGCGCGGGTCGGAAAGCGGTTTGCCCAGCGCGGTGCTCTCGGGAACGTGCTAACTACGTCGCGCGATGGCGTTGTTCGAACTTCGCGGCATCAGGAAGCAGTTCGGGGACAACGAGGTCCTGCGCGGGCTCGATCTCGATATCCGTCGCGGGGAGTTCCTCACGATCTGCGGTGAGTCCGGATGCGGCAAGAGCTTGGTGCTCAAGTCGCTCATCGGTTTGATGCAGCCTGACGAAGGGACGATCACGTTCGACGGCGAGGATCTCTCGCGCGCAAGCGAAGCGCAGTGGGTCACGGTTCGCCAGCGCATCGGGATGCTCTTCCAAGAGTCCGCCCTCTTTGACTCGCAAACGGTTCTCGACAACATCGCCTACGGCCTCCGTGAGCAACGCGTCCTCGATGAAGCGACGATTCGTGAACGCGTGAAGGAGTCGCTCCACCTGGTCAGCCTCCCTGGCATTGAAGATATGTGGCCCGGTGATCTCTCGGGCGGAATGCGCAAGCGGGTGGCGCTCGCCCGCGCGGTCGCGATGCGCCCCGAGGTCGTGCTCTACGACGAGCCGACCGAGGGCCTCGACCCCATCAACGTGACCCGCGTCAACCGGCTCTTGCTCGGGTTGCGTGAAGAGCTCGAGATCACGACCGTGGTCGTCACGCACAACATGAAGAGCGCGTTCGACACGAGCGATCGTCTCGCGTTCGTCCACGAGGGCGTGGTCGCGATCACCGGCTCCCCCGCGTACTTCCGCGAGCTCAAAGACGAGCGCTTCGTTGACTTCGAGCGCGCTTCGAAGGTGGATCCCTTCGCGGAGTCATGATGCGCCGCGCTTCGATCATCATGCTTTTCCTTGTGACGCTGCGGCTCAGCGCGGCGTGCGGGGGAGACCCAGAGCCGCTCGCCGCGCTTCACAGTGAGCAGCCCGCGTCGCTGACGACCGAGGAGTACGGCGAGCAGCTGTTTCGCAACATGGGCTGTCACGCCTGCCACTCCATCGCGCCGGCGGTGCTCTTGGCGCCCTCGATGGCGGGCATCGCGGGGTCGACGCGCACGCTCATCGGTGGACGCACCATGCTCGCCGATGACGAGTACCTGACGCGGGCGATGCTCCAACCCGGCGCTGAGATCGTGGAAGGGTTCCGCGACGACATGCCGAGCTACGCGGACACGTTGACCGATACGCAGACGCGGGCCTTGCTCGCTTACCTCAAGACGCTCTGAGCGCGATCGCCGCGTTCGCTCGCGTTCAACGTAGCGCCGTGAAGTTTTCGATCCCGTGATGGGCCTCGCGATCTATTCTCGCGCGCGATGACCACCGCGCTCCCTGGGCTTCGAGATTGGCTTCGCCTCGTCATGATGTACCGGTCGGATCACCCCGACTCGATCAAGATCCTCGACACACTGGACCGCCTCCTCGATCGGCCGTTCCTGACCAACGTCTTGATCACGGGCGAGCCGGGCACCGGGAAGGAAGGGCTCGCGCGCGCGCTGCACAACGCGATGCGTCCCGCGGACGCTCCCTTCATCAAGATGCCGACCGCCGGTCGCGACGCGGACGTCTTGGCGCTTCACCTCTTCGGGACCAAGGACCAACGCGGAGCGATCGATCGCGCACAAGGGGGGACGCTATTCTTGGACGAGGTCTCGCTCCTGCCCAAGGAGACCCAAGCGCGTCTCGCGCCCGTGTTGCGTGGTCGCTTTCGGCGTAACGATGGCGAGGGCCCGACCGCGTGCGACGTCTGCGTGATGGGCGCGACCGACTACAACCTTCATGAGCGCGTGGTGCGCGGCGAAGTGCGCAACGACCTCTACTTTCGGCTCACCCGGATCGAGCTCCGCATTCCGCCGCTTCGCGCGCGCCCGGACGACATTCCGCGGGCCGCGTTGTGGGCCGCCAATCGGATCGCAGAGCAGCACAAACGCGAGTTGCGTTTCGCGCTCGAAGGCGACAGCGACCCGGGTGACGCGTTGCTCACCCAGGACGCCGCCGAGTTCCTGAAGTCGCTCCCCTGGGACGGCAATTTCCGCGCGCTAGACCGCGTGATCGAGCGCGCCGTGATGCTCTACGCGGAGCGTGATCTGACGCTCGAGTCGATACAGCGCTCGGTGTAGTGAAGTTGGCTCGCGCCCGGTTCGTGATTACTCCACAAGAGTGACCTCGCTCGACTACCCCGCGGCCCACAGCATGGACACGACCTGGTTCGCGGTCGACGCGCAGGGACAGGTCGCCCACTTCTCAACCTACGAGAATGGTGCGGTGCCCCGTGCTTGGCTCGGAGACGTGGACACCGCGTACGATCTGGTCGACGAGCTCTTCGCTCATGACGTTCGCGCCCGCTACCTCCGCGGGGAGCTCAAGGCGCACCCGACGCGAGCGGTCCCGGCGTTCGTGGTGACGTCCGACCCGAGCGTGCTTCTCGAGGACGGTGGTGTTCTCCTCGTCAACGCCTCGCCGGCCGTCGTCCTCGTGGAGACCCACCCTCTCCGCAAGACCTACCGAAAGCGAAAGGGCGTCCTCGCCAGCGTCGCGATCCCGCGCGCGCCGGATCTCGCATCGCTGGGCGTCTTTCAGTATGAGCATGAAGGCGCACCTGGGAGCTACGTCTGCGTCAGCACGCCGAGCGCGCCGCTGGAGGTGGACGAGTTGCCCTTTGGGACGCGCGACGCGCTCACTCACGTCACGTTCGAGACGCGTTTCGGCGCGCCGTTCCAGCTCGCAGATCACACGAAGGCGGCGTCCTATTGGAACATGGGCGGGCAGTCGCTGCGGGGCGGAGAACCCGAAGCCGATCCGGTTGCGAAACCCCTTTCCCCGGTCCTCAAGTGGCTCGGGGATGACGCGCTTCCGGGAGACACGCGACAGGTGAACGCGCCGCATCTCGCGCTGCCCGTCATCACAACGCTGCTGGCGCTTGAGGGGCTCACGCTCGACGACCTCGCTGAAGCGACCGCCCGCGAGATCGATCAGATCATCGCGAGCCTCCGCGGCGAAAAAGGAGAGCCGCGCGCGCCGCGACGTGGCGTTGCCTTGGCCGAGAGCCAAGCGCAGAGCCTTCGAGCGCATGTTCACGCCATCGCGGTTCGGGTCGCGTCCTTCCGAAGCGCCGACCTCCAGTTCATGATGGCGTGTCGCTACGCGGCGTCCCTGCCTGACGTCTCACCGGAAAAGCTCGCATTCACGTTGCGCGCCGACCTTGAGAGCGGAGCCGTCCTCGCGCTTCTTAACGCCGTCCCGATCGCGCTCGACACCGTCTACTACAGCTCGCCGCTTCTCGAGGTGGTGCTGGGGCGTGAACCGCGCGGGGGCGGTTTTCTCTATCGGGAAGGCCAAGCACTTGTTCGCGGACCGCTCGAGGAGCTCCTCGCGATGCTCGACGAGCCGCACTTTTCGGGAGCGACCGATGCGGTGATGCGCGCGAAGACGACGCTCTATCGAGTGACCCATGAGTGACGTCGCGGCGAGTTCGGACTATCCCGCGGCGCACAGCATGGACACCACGTGGTTCGCGGTCGACGCGAGCGGACGGGTCGCGCATTTTGACACCGGCGAAAACGGCGCGGTGCCTCACGCCTGGCTCGGGAACGTCGACGTCGGGTACGACTTGGCGGACGTGCTCTTCGCCCGCGACCTTCGCGCGCGCTTCTTGTCTGGTGAGCTGAGCGGACACCCCGATCCCGACGACCTCTACGACGCGTTCGTGGTCGTCTCGGACCCAAGCGACTTTGTCGCCGCGGGCGCCACGCTCCTAGTCGAGGGGTCTCCCTCGGTCGTCCTGGTCAGCAGCGAAGCGCAGTGCAAGGTCTACGCGTTCCACGAGGCCGCGCTCGCGAGCGTTCCGCACCCGGAAGAGTTCGACTTCGCGCGCTTCGGCGTCTTTGAGTACGAGCACGCGGGGCCACCGGGCGGCTATCGCTGCCTAAGCGCCCCGAGCGCTCCGCTCAAGCTCGACGCGCTCCCGGTCTCCTTGCGGGACGCCGTCTCTCACGTCGCCCTCGACACCGCGTTCGGCGCGGTCGACTTTCAGCTCGCGGATCACACCCGCGCGGCGAACTACTGGTACGCCGGGAGCCGGTCGCTCCGCGGCGGGCCTCCAGACGATGACGACATTCCCTCGCCGCCGCATCCGGTGTTCGCCTGGCTGGGCGCGGACGCGCTCCCGGAAGATCGTGACCGTGGTGTCCCTCCGCGAGATCTGATCGTGCCGATCGCCGCGACGATGCTCGCGATCGAGGGGAAGACGCTCGCGCAGCTCGCGGAGTCTTCGCCGCGCGTCCGTTCGTTCATCACGTCGCTCCGTGGGCCGAGGCGTGCTGGTGAGCCGACGGTCGGCTTTGGGGTTCGCTCGGGCGACAGCGAGAACATCGAGGCGTACGTCGAGTCGCTTTTTGATCGCGGGGCCTCGCCCTCGCACATCCCGCTGCAGCTCGCGATGCTCTGCCGCCGGGTCTCTGCGCGACCGAACGTCTCGCGCGACAAGCTCACGCGGACCCTGCGCGCGGACATGCGAACCGCGAACGTGACCGGCTCGCTACGCGCGTCCAACCACCACTTCCCGTTCGCGACGGTGTTCTATGCCTCGCGCGACGCGCATGTGGTCCTCGCGCAGGAGGCGCTGGGCGACGCGGTTCTCTATCGCGCCGGCGACGCGACGCGGGTGGTGCGCGGACCGATCCAGGAGCTGCTCGCGATGCTTGACGAGCCGCACTTTACGCCGGCGACGGAAGCGGTGATGAGCGCGCCGGAGCGGCTCTACCGTATCGGCTAGAGCGTTCTTAGAAGGATCGTTTTAGCTGTGGCTGTGGATCACGGCTTCGACGTTGTTGCCGTCGGGGTCGAGCAGGAAGCTGCCGTAGTAGCCGGGGTGGTAGTGCTCGCGCGGGCCCGGTCCGCCGTTGTCTTTGCCGCCCGCGCTCAGTCCGACTGCGTGAAACGCCTCGACCGCTGCGCGGCTCTTCGCGACAAACGCGAGGTGCCGCGGGGACGCGGCTTCCTTGGACTCGACCACCCAGAAGCACGGCTTGCTCCCTTCGCCATACGCGCAGCAGCGTCGGTTGGGGAGGTGCTCATCCCACGTCATCACCATCTCCTTGTTTCGTTCATACCCGAGCGAGCCGAGCACCGCGTCGTAGAACCGCTGGGCGGCGTCGAAGTCGGTCGTGTAGAAACTCAGGTGGTCGATCATGAAACCGAGACTACTCGGTTTCATGGACCGGGCCGCGGTCGATCAGAGCGTTTCGCGGTGCACGACGATCGCGTCCTCGACGTCTTCATCTCGACGACCACGCGCGAGCAGGCCGATGAGGTGCGATGGCGATCCGGCGCCCATTTCGTCGGCGAGGATGAGCGTGAATACGTCGGCGTGATCGTAGGAGACCACCCAGCCCAGGTCGCTCTGCAGCGTCGTTACGTTGAAGTCGCCCTTCGGTCCCCCAGGCGTCGCGAGGCCGAGCTCTTTCTGGAGCACCTGACGCGCGCGCGCGTCCGACCGATCGGGACCCGTTAGGACGACGACCGTTCCGGCCGCGAAGAGCACGAACGTCTTGTCGGTTCCGCGGAGGACGTGCAGCAGCGCGGCGACGCGTGCCTCGGTGGTAGGCGGCTCGTCCACGCCTTCTAGAAGAGCTTCTTCAGCTTATCGAGGAAGTTGGCTTGCTGCGGGAGCGAGTCCGCGCCCATCTCGACCGCGAGCTCCTCGACGAGCTTGCGTTGCTTGCGGGTGAGCCGGTCGGGGACCTCGACCATGATCATCACGAGCTGGTCGCCCTTGCCCGCGCCACCGTAGGCCGCGATGCCTTTTCCGCGGAGACGCAAGACCTTGCCGGGCTGGGTGCCGGCCGGGACCTTCATGCTGACGCGACCGTCGAGCGTGGGGACCTCGATCGTCGCGCCGAGGGCCGCTTGCGGGAAGCTCACGGGGACCTCGCACAAGATGTCGGGACCGTCGCGGGTGAAGAGCGGGTGCTCGAGCACCTGGACCTGAATGTGGAGGTCGCCGTTGCCGTCCGGACCGCGCGCACCTGCGCCTCGTACGCTCCGGACCGCGCCGTGGCGCACGCCGGGCGGGATCTTCACGGTGAGCTGCTCGACCCGCGTCGTCGCGCCTGTTCCTTCGCAGCTCTCGCACGGCGTCAGGATGCGCTTTCCGCGACCGCCACAACCCGGACAGGGCCGCGCGCCCATGAAGATCATCTGCGGACGGATGTAGCCTTGTCCGCGACAGGTGTTGCACTCCTTGAGCTCGGTGCCGGGCTTCGCGCCGGAGCCGACGCAGGTCTCGCAGTCGACCGGTCGCTCGATCTCGATCGCCTTGTCGACGCCCTTGGCCGCGTCGATGAAGTCGACCTCGAGACCGTACGTCAGGTCTTGGCCGCGCCGCCGTCGACGTCGCCCGAACGCGCCGCCGAAGATGCCTTCGAGGATGTCGCTGACGTTGCCGAAGTCGTTGGGATCGAATCCGCCCGGACCGCCGCGCGGATCGCTGTAGGCCTGATGCCCGACGCGGTCGTAGTGCCGGCGCTTGTCATCGTCGCTCAGGACCGAGTAGGCCTCGCTGATCAGCTTGAAGCGCTCCTCGGCTTCCGGATCGTCGGGGTTGCGATCAGGGTGGTGCTGGCGGGCGAGCGAGCGGTACGCCTTCTTCAGCTCATCTGGGGTCGCGTCTCGCGAGACCCCGAGTCGATCGTAGTAATCCTCCACGCGCGCGGACTATGACCCGGAACCTCGCCGTGTCCAAGCCGCGTTCACCAGGCGCCCCGGCTCAACGGATCTCCCCGGTCTGCGTCTCGCGGGTCTGGCGGTTGACGTTGACGATGAAGTAGCGACGCGAGCGTGGCTTGCTGAAGGTCACGACCCAGTTGCTGTTGGCGCCGCTGGTCACGACAATGTCCGAGTAGGTCTCGACATCGAGCCCTTCGGCGAAGGCGTGGTTGGTCGCGAGTTCGGCGGCTTCGGCTTGATCCACCGCACCGGTCCCTGTGCGCCGCGTCGACGTGGCCGCGGGCGGTGCGACCGGGGTCGTCTCACGCGCGGTCTCTTGCGGTGTCTCACCACCTTGATCCGCGACGGTCCAGTTGACGCCAGTGTCCTGGGGGCACGAGCAACAACCGGTCAGCACCTGCGCACAGAGCGCGAACACGAACGCGACGACGATCGACTTCATTTCGCTACGGTAAACAAAAGCGCCCCCCAAACAAACCTCAGCGCGGACGAGGGTCGTCGTTCGTCCCGTACCGTTAGCGGAGGCGGCGGACGAGGGTGAGCCCGTCGCTGATTGGGACCATGCAGAAGTCGACGCCCTCGCGCTTCAAAAGGTCCGCGTTGAACGCGCGAATCGCGACGGTTGAGGGTTCTTGGTCCGTCGGGTCCGCCACCGAACCGCTCCACAAGACGTTGTCGACCGCGACGACGCCGCCGACCCTTACCAAGGCGAGACAGTGCTCCAGATAATCGGGGTAGCCAGCTTTGTCGGCGTCGATGAACGCGAAGTCGAAGGAGCCCTCTTCGCCGCTTTCGCGAAGCGCCGCCAAGGTGTCCGCGGCCGGCGCGATGCGGAGGTCGATCTTGCTGCTGACACCGGCGCGCTCCCAGAACGGTTTCCCGATGCTCGTGTACTCCTCGCTGATGTCGCAGGCGACCACGCGCCCGTCGTCGGGCAAGGCGAGCGCGACCGCGAGCGAGGAGTAGCCGGTAAAGACGCCCACCTCGATGGTCTGCTTGGCGCCGATGAGAGAACAGAGCCACGCCATGAAGACGCCTTGCTCACGGCTGATCTGCATGTTGCGGTTCGACATCGTCTGCGTCTCCGCCCGAAGCGCTGCGAGCTCGGGATGCTCGGTGGGCGACATCGCGAGAACGTAGTCGTGAACGTGTTCCGGAAGACCGATGGTGCGCGAAGACATGACGCTCACGTAACACGGGGCGCCACCCGCGCGCAGCCGAGCGAAGCGAACGATGGGTGAATCCGCCAAAGGCGGAGAAGGGCGCGAATCGCCCCCTAAAAGAAACCGCACAGCGTCGATCGGACAACTTGGACCTTGCGTGCTATCGCCCAAGCGATGACCCCGACGACCACCCCGAAGCAGGTCGCCTCCGAGCGACCCGATCCCAGCGTTCTTCGCAAAGCCGCCATCGCGAGCGGTCGCGCGATCGACTACCGAGGCAAAGTCGACGTCAAACCGATCCCGCACTTCGACTTGGATCGCACCATCTTCAACACGCTCGAGGGCGGCATCCCGCGCTTCGTGATGAAGACACGCATCGGCAAAGAGCCGCACTGGCGCAGCGACGCTGCCGCGAAGATTGAGCGTGAGTACTCGGGCGCCCGCGACGGTCACCCGCTCCCTGAGGTCAACCCCGCGCTGCTTCGCTTCCTCGTCGAGGAGTGCGACTTCGACGTCGAGCACGCCGACGGTTCATTCCTCGATCACTTGTACTTCTGCTTTGAGTACAACGTGCACCACTTCCCGACCGCGTCCCCGATCGTGTCGCTCTTGCACTCCATCCTCGGGACCGGCACCAACACCTTCGCGATGAGCGCGGAGAAGATTCCGTCGCTCCGCGGCTACCTCACCGACTTCGAGTTCCGTCACATCGCGGCGTTCCCCGCGGTTCTCCGCTTGCTCTACGATTTGCCGCTGCGCCGCGATCTGCACGCGAACGCCGGCCGGCTCGCGTGTCTGCGCGAGGTCGACTTCCACCAGGTCATCAACAACGAGCCGATGAAGCTGAGCGGCGAAGACTTCTTCATCCAGCTCAACTACCAGCTCATCCACTTGATCGACTTCCTGCCTGTCGCGAACTGGGAGACGCACGCGAACGACACTTCGTTCATCCTCTTCCGCGCGCTCTACGCATTTCTCAAGGACAACGGCCGGCTCCTCGCGAACGTCGACTACGATCCGCCCAGCCGCATGCGTCGCGTCCTCAAGGGAGAGCGCCCGTCGCTCGCGGCCTACTTGCCGACCTTGATCCCGGTTCCGCTGAGCGAGCGCATGGCGGCCAAGAGCGTCCGCCAGTTCTCGAAGCGCATTGGGCACTCGCTCGACTACACGCTGCACTTTTCTTAATAGGGGTCTTTCTTTCGAAGACCCCTCTCCGCCTTTGGCGGATTCACCCCAAAACGTTCGCTTCGCTCAGTGCTACCGCGCGCCGACGAGATACTGGTTTGCGTCCGACGCTGTGCTCGAGCACGTCGGCGGACTCGTTCGCAACGCGTTGTCGCGCGTCGCCGTCGAACTCTGAAAACGCGATAGATGCCTTGGCCTGCTTTGCGACGTCGCTGGGGTCGCGGCGGAATGGGGTACGAGCGCCAGCGCCCTCGTTTGCACTCGGCTCCGGCAAGGCAGCTGAGCGGGCACTGGGTACCTCGAACCGAGCAGCGCGCACCGATCTGAATTTCGCGCGGGCAGCCGTTTGTGTCGACGTTCGGTTGCCCGCTCCACCACACACTGAACGAGCCGTACGGTTCTCTCATCTGCGGGTGACCACCGCAGTACGGAGCGGGTCCTTTGCATTCCCAGTGCGTATCGGTCTCAACGTCTTCGCACGTCAGCGCGGGCTGGTCGGGATGCATGCATTGGACGTTCATCTCGCTCGGCGACGCCCCGCACTCCTCGACCGGCACGAACGCGACGCACTTGCGCTCGACCGGCTCGAACGCACAGCGAGGATCTTCTGCCGCGCAGGGATCACCTCGCCGAAAGTCCATCACGGGTAGGCCGCGCGTCGCGGTACGCGGGGCGACGCGTTCGCACGCGGTCTCCGGGACCCGGCAGCGACCGTCGGCGGCGACACACTGCGGTCCACACGGAAGAAGCGCACGCACGGCGACATACTCTGGGCAAGCTGGCTCCGGCGTCTCGCTGACCGCTCGCGGCGCGTCGACATCTCGCGTTTCCTGAGACGGTGTCGCCTCAGGATCTTGCCTCGGTGTGTGCGTCGTGCGCTCGCGTGGCGCGGATTCGGCCGTTCGGGGGGTGGACCCGCAAGCCCACGAAAATATCGTTTCCGCATAGACGCTCAGCCGCGGGTTCCGGAGCGCTGCGGAGAACTCGCGGCGATGGCGCCGCAGGTGCGGAAACAAAGAATATCAGCAGGCACGAACCGAAAATGGCGAGAGAGAGCCGCATGTCCTTCATGTAGCCACGTCGCGCGAAAACGTGACACACAAGCTCGATCCAGCGTGGGCAGGTACCGCCGGCTCGCTGATTCCTGCGATACAGTTTCCGCATGATTGAGTGGAGCGAGCAGCACAAGCAGATCCGCGCGATGGTGCGGCAGTTCGTGAAGACCGAGATCGCGCCACATCGCGAGGCGCTGGAGCTGGGTGACCTCGCGCCGTACGCGATCCTTCGCAAGATGAACGCGACCTTTGGGATCGGCGACATGGGCCTCGCGAAGTTTCAGAAAGACATCGCGCGCGAGAAGTCCGGCGAGACGCGTGAGAAGCGCAAACCCGACGGGAAGTTTCGCGAGCACAAAGCAGACGAGGCCGCGATCCGTTGGCTCCCCGTGATCGAGATCTGCAAGTACTCGCCCGGCTTGATCACCGCGCTCGGCGTGAGCATGGGCCTGACCGTGAGCGCGATCATGCGGCGCGGGACGCTCGTTCAAAAGGAGCGCTTCGTGCCGCCGCTGCTCACGCTGGAGAAGATCGGCGCGTGGGCGATCACCGAGCCGAGCTCGGGCAGCGACGCCTTTGGGTCAATGAAGAGCACCGCGCGGCGCGTGACCGAAGATGACTTTGATGGATTTGTGCTCAACGGCAGCAAGACCTTCATCACGAACGGTCCGTACGCGGACACGATCATCTTCATCTGCAAGCTCGACGAGGGGAACGCGCCGGAGGAGCGCCAGATCGTTTCCTTCATCTTGGACAAGGGCATGGCGGGTCTCGATCAGAGCAAGCCGCTTCGCAAGATGGGCTTACACAGCTCGCCGACCGGAGAGCTCTTCTTGAGCGATGTACGCGTCGAAGCCGATCGCCTGATCGGCGGCGTTGAGAGTCTCAAGTCAGGCGGCGCGCGCTCTGCAGCAAAGGGCACGTTCTCGTCCGAGCGCATGGGCGTGGCCGCGATGGCGCTCGGGATCGTGGAGCAGTGCCTCACGCTTTGCGTCGACTACGCCAAGACCCGCGTCCAGTTCGGAAAAGCGATCGGCGAGTTTCAGCTCGTGCAGCTCAAGCTCGCGAAGATGGAGGTCGCGCGCATGAACCTGCAGAACCTGGTCTACCGGCAAATCGAGCTGGCCGGTTACGGACGCGAGATGACGCTGGCGGAAGCGAGCGCGTGCAAGCTCTACAGCGCGCAAGCGGCCACCGAAGTCGCGCTCGAAGCGGTCCAGCTCTTCGGCGGCAACGGCTACATGTCCGAGTATCAAGTCGAGCAGCTCGCGCGCGACGCGAAGGTCTTGCAGATCTTTGGCGGCACGGACGAGATTCAGGTCAGCCAGATCGCCCGCGCGCTGCTGGGCTAGCCGGCTGCTCGTTCTCTCTTCGAAGACGCCGTGGCGCTCAACGGATCACGTCACTCGTCGCCGTCGAGCTTCGTGAACGACTGATCGATCTCGAGCCGGTACGTCCCCAAGAACGTGTGCGGCGGCGCGTCGTTCCAATCGGCGGGCGAGAGCATCGAGAAGTACGTGCCCTGCTCGTCCTCGTAGAGACAGTACACGTGGCCGACCTTGCGCTTGAACGCGCAGCGGGCGCGGTGCAGCTGAAGATCACGCTGCGTCTCTTCCATCACCTCGCGCGCGCGCTCTTGGAGCGCCTTGATCTGCGCCGCGATCTCTTTGAGCTTGGAGCTCGTCGCGATCCCGAGCTTCTCATCCGCCTCTTGAATCTGTTGCGCCACGTCGACCAGATCAAAGGCCGGCGCGAGCCGACTGATCGGGTACGGGGAGGTCCGGGCCGGGCCGTCGTGCCGCTCGGGGGGACGCGAGTCTGGTTCGTCGCTGCTCACTTACGCTTCTTCTTCTTTTTCTTCTTGAGGGGCTTGGAAGACGAAGCACCCGAGGACCTTTTTGACGAGGAACCCGCGGTCTTCGCGCCCGGCTCGGGCTTGGGGTCAGCGCCGCGCTTTGGCGAGTCCGGTTCTGGCTCGCGTGCGTGGGCCGGGAGCGGGGCCCCCTCGCCGCGCTTGCGGAGCTCGACGTAAGCGAAGACGCAAAGGGGCACAAGCAACATCGAGACGAGCTGCGAGGTCGAGAAACCGAACGCGCCGCCTCGCTCGGGATCGTCGCGGACGTACTCCAAACCAAAGCGGATCACGCCATACGCGATGGTGACCGCGAGGACGACCTGGCCGCGGAACTTGCGGTGCGTGAGGAGGTAGAAGGCGAAGAAGAAGAGCGCGACACCCGCGACCGATTCGTAGATCTGCGTGGGGTGCACCGGGAGCGAGGCGGTCGCGTCTTCGCCCATCCGATCGGCGTACTCGCGCATGTGGTGGGCGTAGGCCGGGGAGCCGTTGAGGTCCTCGAGATCCCACTTCGGGAACGTGCCGAGGTTCGTGAGGAAACCGGGCGCGCCCTCTTCGAGCGGACGCCCGTAATCGCAGCCATAGAGCCAACAGCCGATGCGCGTGATCGCGAGACCGCTCCCGAGCGTGGGCGCCGCGAGATCGGTCCACGGTAAGAGCGGCACCTTCTTGATCAGCTTGAGGTAGACGTAGCTCCCGAGGAACCCGCCCAAGAAGCCACCGTACGCGACGAGGCCGCCTTCGCGGATCTGAAACCATTTCCCGAAGCTCTGGAAGTCGCCGATGTTCGTGAAGACATAGAGCAGGCGCGCGCCGACGATCGCGCTGATCGCGGTGATGATGAACGTGTTGCCCATCAGCTCACGGCTCATCCGCTCGATCTTCACGCCGTAGTGCATGAGGAAATACCAAGCGACCAAGAGGCTGGTACCGAGCATCACGCCGTAGGAGTAAATCGGGAGGTCGCCCCAAGGCGTTGGGATCTCAAAGAGGATCGGGTGCATGCGGCGCTCATGTAAACCGCGTCCGCCGGCCCTGCCAAGGCGTCGCGCGCACATTCACGAGACCGCTTCGCGGCGTGAGCCGGCTTTGCGCAACACATGGGCGCGGGTCCTGCTACAAGTGCGACGCTCGCGGCGACGCGACGCCAAGCATGGACTCCTCAACGACGCGCGAGAGCTCACGGGTGTTCGCGACGTTGATCGCGGTGCAGGTCGCGTTCGGGACGCTTCCGGTCTCGGCCAAGCTCGTGATCCCTGCGGTGGGCGCCTATGGGTTGGCCGCGATCCGGTTGCTCGGCGCCGGCGCGATCTTCGCTTGGCTCGCGCGTCGTGAAGTCGCGGCGATCCCGTGGAGAGACCGCTTCGCGATCGCGGGGTGCGGCTTGCTCGGGATGGCCGCGAACCAGCTCCTGTTCTTGGGCGGGCTCTCGCGAACGAACGCGGTGAACGCGACCGTCTTGGTCACCACCATTCCCGTCTTCACGTTCATCGTCGCGATCCTCACCCGCCGCGAGAAGGTGTCGTTCCGCGGAGGCGCCGGGGTCCTGATCGCGTTCTGCGGGGTCGTCTACTTGGTCGGCGCGGGCGCCAACGCGTCACGCGAGACCTTGCTCGGCGACATGATGATCGTCGCCAACGCGCTCTCGTACGCGATCTACTTGGTGCTGGTGCGGCGTTATGCCCAGCGCTACAGCGCGAAGGCGATCGTCGGCATCGGGTTCCCCGCAGCGGCGCTCGTGGCCGCGCCTTTTGGCTTCGCGGAGCTCCGCGGCGCGAGCTTCAGCCAAGACATCGTCTTGGGCGTCGCCTACGTCGTGCTCGTGCCGACCGTGTTCACGTACCTCGCGAACGCCTGGGCGCTGCGGCGCGCTCGCTCCTCGACGGTCGCCGGCTTCATCTACCTGCAGCCCTTGGTGGGCGCTTGCCTCGCGGTCTGGGTCCTCGGCGAAGCGCTCTCGGGCCGGTTGGTGACGTCCGCGATCGCGGTGTTTATCGGGATCTTTTTGCTCATTCGGAGAAATCCGACGGGCGGCTTGGAAAACGAAGCGGCGGACGACGACTCACGCTAGGAGGTTCGTATGCCGCTCTTTCGTGATTCTCTTCTCTTCTCGGTTTTGCTGCTCGGCACCGTCGCGTGCACCACGACACATCCGCTCGACGAGGACCCGATCATTCCTGACGTCGGGACCATCGAGAGCGCGGTCTTCGGGAGCGAAGGGGGAACCTTGGCGGTTGGTGACCTCGCGGTCGTGATCCCGAGCGGTGCTGTTCCGGACGGGACCGAGGTCACCGTGACCGTCTCGGAAGAAGAGACCCCGAACGGCTTCACCGCCTACTCGCCGGTGATCCGCTATGAACCCGAAGGGCTCGTCTTTGAGCGACCGGTTCAGATCGAGATTCCTTTCGAGGGTGACCCGGACGTCGCGACCGTCTTCTTGACGCTCGAAGGGCAAGAGGCCTACGGCGCGCTGACCACGCGAACCGAGCGCGGAATCGCCTTCGCGAGCACCAATCACTTCAGCCGCGCGTTTGTCGGTACCGCGTGTAGCGGGGACAACTGTTGCGGGCGCGCGACGGCCGACCTCGACGTCTTGCTGATGGTCGACAACTCCAACTCGATGCAAGCAGAGCAAGAAGCGCTCGCCGCGGAGCTCCCTCGGTTTGTCGAGGCGCTCGCGACCGGTGACGTGGACGGCGACGGCGTGCAGGACTTCCCGGCCGTCCGCAGCCTGCAGATCGGCTCCGTTTCATCGGACATGGGCTCCGGAGGCTTTTCCTTGGAGACCTGTGACGACGCGATGTTCGGTGACGACGGAGTGGTCCGCACGATGGGCAACCCGGCCCTCTCCGGTTGCGACGCGACCTACCCTGGCGTCCAGTCGTTCACCGAAGGAGACGACGCCGCGAGCTTCGCGCAAGACGTGAGCTGCGTCGCGACGATGGGCATCAACGGGTGCGGCTTCGAACAACAGCTCGACGCGATCTTGAAAGCGGTCACGCCGTCTTCCTCGGACACACGCTTCTCGTTCTCTACGGTCGGTCACGCGGACGGAGCGAACAGCGGTCTAGTGCGCGACGACTCGGTGCTCGCGGTGGTCGCCATCACGGACGAAAACGACTGTTCGGCGAGCGACCCGGACATCTTCAACCGCGCTTCGGTCCGCTACCCCGGCGAGCTCAACCTTCGCTGCTTCGCAAACCCAGACGCGCTCCACGGCATTGACCGCTACGCGGATGGTCTGCTCGCGACCCGTGAAGATCCCCGGAAGCTGGTCTTCAGTCTGATCGGCGGAATCCCGACGGACCTCGCTGGTGCATCGCCCGACGAGATCCTCTCCGACTCACGGATGGCGGAACGAGTGGACCCCGACGGCCGGAGCCTCGTGCCGTCGTGCATCCGTGACGGCAACATCGCGTTTCCCCCAACGCGACTCGTGCGGACCGCCCAGGAGGTCAGCGAGCGAGGCGCGGCGATTAGTCTTCAGTCGCTCTGCCAAGACAACTTCCAGGCCGTTGTCAGCGGAATTCTCTCCCAGGTGTCCGCACGGCTGGCAGGGCGCTGTCGCTAGTCAGGGTCGTTCGAGCTTAGCGAAAGCAGCATTTACGCTTTCGCTTATGAACCCCGATATTGCAAAATCGAACGACGATTCCGCTATCACCAACTCTTAGGGGTGATTTCGTAGGGGTTTATGGCTCCCTTGGGCTGAGAACGGGTTGGCACCGACTGTGCAGTAGGTAGGAGGGAAGGACGTGGGGGGGGGTACGTCGCGGCCGTCAACTATTTAAACTCCGCAAGTTTAAACTCCGCAAGATTCGTCAAGCGAGGT
>CALJDU010000042.1 GCA_938024995.1 uncultured bacterium | reverse complement strand
GAAGGCGTAGCTCGCGAGGAGCAGCCACGCTTTGCGCCAGGTGTTCTTCTTGAGCGCCCAGTGGACGAAGAAGATGGTCGCGAAGAACGCGAGGAAGCGGAGCTCAACGAAGAGCATCAGTCGCGCTCCTCTGCCGCCGCGGGGCTCTCGTTCAGGACGGGCGCGTTCAAGTCGGGCGGGTTCAAGTCGGGCGCGTTCGGGACGAGCTCGTTTTCGCCCCGGTCGCTCCGCTCGCGCTCCGACGGAGCGAACATCTCGCGCATCAACGGTGTGAGGTCGTTCGCGAGCAGGCGGGTGAATTCCGTCGCGCCGATGTTGTTGAGATGACCTCGGTCAAACCAGAAGTCCGGTTGGTAGATCTCTTCCGCTCCGAACGTCAGCAAGTAGTTGAACGTCGGAACGTGGAGCGCGCTCAGGTCCGTGTAGGCCGGTGCCGCGATCGTCTTACGCGCGAAGACCGCCGGGCCGAGCACGAACGCCACCTCGACGTTCACGGCGCGGAGCCGCGAGACGAGGTCTGCCAAGAACGCTTGCTCGCTCACGCTCAGGGGCGGCGTCTGGAAGAGATTCGCGGGCGGGTCGGCCATGACGCGTCGGTGCCCCTCCGCATCGCTGCGAAGGAAGGCCTCTCGTCTCGCGCGGAAGCGCTCTTGGCGCTGCAGCCCAACGTACCCGTGTGCGTGCGAGATCGGCCGTCGCGGGAGCGTCGGCATGATGCGTCGCGCGAGCCGGCCGAGGTTCGCGAGGCGCGCGGTGGCCGCGTGGAGCTGGGTCGCCGCGTCGAAGACCCGACGCAGCTCTTGCTTGGTGCCGCGCGCGGAGCGCTGGAGGGCGTAGCGCATCGCGAACTGCGTCCGCGCCCACGTCTGGTTCCGCATGCCTCGTTCGCTGGTCGCGTTCCGGTACTCGCCCGACCGCAGCACGGGTTCCAGCACGACGAGCTTGAGCTTGCGCGGTCGCCAGCGCTCGATGTTCGACACCAGCTCCTCGGCTTCGAGAATGTCCAGGCTCGGGAGCCCCGCGTTGTAGCTCTGGACGTTGACACCGGCGGTCGCGAGCACGTGATCCAGCTGCATCACGTTGACGTGGTGATGCACGCGGCTGCTCCCGATGAAGAGAACGTCGTAGTCGTCATGGTGGGCCTCGAGGTGGTCCCACTTTTCGTTGAGGTCCTCGATGTAGCCTGGTCCGACCGCGCTCAAGGCGTGACTGAGCCCAAACATCGACAGCGCCATGGCCGCGAGGGCAACCAAGAAGAGGCCGGAGAGCGCGAGCCCCCTAGGGGACGCGTCCTCCTCCCCATGGCGGAAGAGTCGGTCAGGAGACACAGCCCGGAATGTGTTGCACATCCTCGAGAGGGGGTTCAACTCTTATGCACGAGAACCCTGTAGCCTCGCGCTTATGAACCTCTCAAGTTGCCTCTTGGTCGTGTTGAGCCTCGTGATGGCGGGTTGTGGCGCGTCACCCATCGACCCCACGAACGGAGGCGTGAGCGAGTGCCCGGCCGCGACCGATCCATGCATGAACGCGGAGAACCACGCGGATCGCCTGCAGGTCGAGCGCGAGTGCGATGGCTCGGTGGTCCACCTCGAGAGCTGCCCGCTTCAGTTCGGTTGCGCGGAAGGCTGAGCGTCGGTCGACGCCGAGGGGCTCGGCAGCACCTCAAGCTCTCCCTGCCCGAAACGTCGCGCGAAGCGGCGGATCCGTCGCCGCTGCGGCACATCAAAGAAAGGGACGCCTTCGCCGCGCTGATAGCTCATCACGTTTCCCGGGACGTCGCTGTGTGGGTTTCCGAAGAAGTGGCCGAGCTCATGCGCGAGGACGGATCGGCCCGCGATCTTGGAGAGGATCACGAAGTGCGAACCCTCGACCAAGAAGCTTCGCCAGTGAACGCCCCGAATGAAGCGGTCTTCGACGTCGACATCTTTGAGCGCCTCGACGACGAAGACGTTGATCACGCGCTCATGAAGATGCGGGCCGAGTCGATGGCGCTGGCGTCGCGTGAGGATGTTCGGGTCGACCTCAAGCGGAACGGTCTGGGTCTTTACGAAGCGAACGGCGGTCGGCGTAAAGATCTCGTTTGCGCGCGCGATCTGTTCGTCGAGCCACGCCTCGTCCACGACGGGCTCGCTCGTTTCCGGTGAGCGCCCGACGTGAAAGTGAACGGGGAACACGGTCGCGGATTGCGCGGTCACCCCCGCGACGATCCAGAGCAAGCTCGCGAAGAGCGCGCTGGTCAGAACGACGCGGCGCACTGAACCGACAGCCCTGACGGCGCGCACATCACCGAGGTTTCTTCGGACGAGGATGAGGACGCGGGCTCTCCGCGATCGAGGAGCGCGCCAACGATCGCGAGGCCGGAGCCGATCGCGATCCCCGCCAGCGAGACCCCAAGCGCGACGTTTCGACGGGTCGCGAGCGTCCCGCGTTCGTCACATTCAGAGCGGTCGCATGCCTCGACCGCGTCCGCGCGATCGCGCCACCAAAACATGGACGCGCTGCCCGCGACGAAGAGGGTCGCGCCGGAGATCTGAAGCGCGCGCGGTAGGTGTGAAGGAGGCGGGGCGACCGGCTCGGGCGCGGCGGGCGGCGGCGGAGCGACCGGGTTCGCGATCAGCTCAAACGTGACGGTGCGCTCCTCGCCGCCCGCGATCTCAAGGACAGGTCGCTCGGGTTGGTAACCCTGCGCGGTCACGCGAAGCTCGTGACGGCCGATCGCGAGGACGATGTCATGCGAGTCGATCTCTTCACCGTCGACGCGCACCTCCGCGTAGGTCGGAACGGTGCGCACCGTGACGACGCCGACGAACTGCCGCGCCTGGTTACGGAGCGTGAGCGCCGCCTCGTGTTGCTCTTCGGTCAGCGGGCGGACGCGCGAATAGAGCGACTCGTTCAGCGAGAGGTACGCGGTCCGGTAGTCGCGCAGCTCGAACGCGCTCATGCCGAGGCCGCGCAGCGTTCGCGCGTTGGGGTAGAGCGCGTGGGCGGTTCGGAAAAGAGACCCCGCTTCTGCGAAACGTCCCGCTTGGAACTCGTTCACCGCGCGTTCGATCGTCGCCTCATAGGTCGGAGGCGGCTCGGTCTCTTCCTCTTGGGTGTGCACATCCTGTGCATCCGCCTGCGTAGCCGCGAGCGGGGCGCAGAACAGCACGGCAAGTGCGAGACAGATCGCGGTCCTCGAGAACCGCGCGCGAGGCGTGGCGCAAAGCGGTCGTGAGCACGTCCGCGACCACAATCCCCCGGCTGTCTCCTTCGCCGTTCTGATCACTGACACCCAAGTACCACGATGAGGACGATTCGCCAGCAACGGAGTGCTACAGTGTGAAGACGTCGTCGGCGGAACCGCTGGACGGGCCTCCGAGGCGAATTTCGAGCGTGACACGGATCATTGGAGAGAAGTACGAGCTGGGGGCGGCGCTCGGAGAAGGTGGCGCGGGCATTGTGTACCAAGCGCGCCACACGTGGACTGATCGCGCGGTCGCGGTAAAGCTCCTCCACCCCGAGGTCGCTGCCGACGGAGACGCGGTGGAGCGCTTCCTCCGTGAAGCCAAAGCGATGGGCCGGCTTCGTCACGAGAACGTGGTCGAGGTGCTCGACATGGGCCAGGAGGAAGACGGCTCCCTCTTCCTCGTGATGGATCTGCTCTCGGGCTTCTCGCTCGGCGAGCTGAAGCTCCCGCTTTCCGAACAGGAGGCCTTGGCGATCGCGATCCCGCTCGCGGATGGGATCGCCGCGGCGCACGCCGAGGGCGTCATCCATCGTGATCTCAAACCGGATAACGTGATGCTGGTGCGCGATCGCGGACGCCGGGTCCCAAAGCTGATCGATTTCGGCATCGCGCAAACAGAGAACTCCGACAGCCCGATGTGGCAGTCCAAGGTGCTGGGCACCGCTTGCTACATGTCGCCGGAACAGGTCGTCGGGAACCCGCTGACGCCCGCGACGGACGTGTGGTCGTTCGGCATTTGTCTCTACGAGCTCCTGGGCGGCACGGTGCCGGTGGAGGAAGAGACCGCCCAGGCGACCATCGAGGCCATCGCGCACGGTCCGCCTCCGAACTGCAAGGCGCTACCGGTCGCGCGAGAACTCAGCGCAGTTCTGCAGACGATGTTTCGCAAAGACGCGAAGCGTCCGACCATCGCGGAGATCGCGACAGCGCTTCGGGAGTACGCAGAGACCCTCGAGGGCGGGCTCGCGATGAACGCGACCACGATCTCGACCGACAGCACTCCGCTCATGGTCGAGCTGGAGGACGGTTCTGCTTCATCCATGTCCGCGCCTGCCGGTCCGCGGAAGCTATGGATCGCCGCGGTGCTCGCGCTCGTCGTCGGCGCGGCCGCGATCATGCTCGCGAGAACCCAGAGCCCACCCGATCCGACTCCCGTCGTGGCGGCAGAACCCAGCGAGACCGCGGCCGCACCGGTGGCCGAAGAGGTTCCAGAACCGCCCGAACCCGTGGCCAACGAAGCGGCTGCTGAAGCAGCGACGGAGCCCGAGGAACCCGAGCCGGCGGAAGCGCAAGAGGCGGCGCCCGTCCGAACGAAGCGACGCACGCGGATGCGGCGCGCTCCAGGACGAACCGGTTCGCTCTCCGTCGATGACTTCTAAGGAGTTCGTTCCGCGCAAGTCTGCACAGCAGAAGCGACCGGTCGAGGAGCGTCGCGCAAGTCTAGCGCGCAGCAGAGCGAAGCGAACGTTTGGGGGAATCGCCGAAGGCGAGGGGGTCTCGAAAAAGACCCCAAACTAAAGGTCGTCGATGTGGACCAAGAGGAACTTGTTGCTGAGCCGCTTGTTGGTCACTTCACGGACCTCGCGACCTCGCATGAAGCTCTTGAAGCTGCTGAGCCGCGCATAGTCGAACATGAAGAACGCCGACTCGCCGTCGTGCTCTGTCAGCCACTCTCGTAGCTTCTTGTTGTCGAGGTCAACGAACGCATACACGCGGTTGCCGGTGTAGAAGTTCTCGCCCTTCCAGTTCATCTGCCACGCGATCACCGGCTCTTCCGGACCGGTCCGTTGCTCGTAGTACGTCTTGAAGAGCGGCCTCATGCCCCAGTGGTCGGAGAGGTCGTAGAAGTAGACGTTGAGCACCCACGCGCAGAAGACGATGGTGGTCGCCAACATGCCGCGGCTGGCCGCCCGCTGGACGGCGGAGAGCACGCACAGGCAGAGCAAGCTGATCATGACGATCGCGAACGCGGTGTAGACCGGTCGGTAGTCAAAGTGGTCGGGCCACGGCCGGCCGTAGTTGTAGATGTAGAGCTGGATGAGGCGCTCGTAGCCTTGCGGTCGTTGGTCCGTGATCCAGCTGATGTCGCGCGCGACGAACGCGCCGATCGCGGTCCCCGCGGCGACCGAGATGCCGAGCGACACACGTCGTCGCTTTTGGTGCGGCGTGAGAACGATGTCGCGGTGCAGAACGTGGAGCTCGTGCGCGCCCCAGAAGAAGCCGCCGAGACCCGCCGCGATCAGCGCGACGCACAAGACTGGGTTCCAAGGATGCTCGAGCACCCAGGTCCCGCGATCGGCGACCTCGATCCCTTCCGGAACGATCCCGCGGACGTCGCCCCACAGCCCCGCGATCCCGAGCACGACGAAGAGCGGCGCGAGCATGCAGAGCCAGCCCAAGAAGCGCTCGCGTTTCACCTTCGTCGCGTCCGTGGTCGGCGCGCCGAACAAGCGGTCGAGGAGAACGCCGACCAAGAGCGCGGCCGGCGGGGTCGCCGGGAAGATGTAGTGGTGGAACTTCGTGATCATCGCCGAGAAGAGCGTGAACGCGGCGAAGAACCAGAGCGCGACGAAGGTCAGCGTCTCGCGCTGATTGTATTGCGCGCGCTGCTCCGTAACCGACAGCGTCTTATCGATCTCTTGTCGGCGGTACCACATGAAGCCGAGGACCGCGGCGGGCAGGAGCGCGACCCACGGGTACATCGCGAAGCCGAGCTGCTCCATGAAGTACTCGATGCTGCCCTTGTCCCCGTGGACACCCGCGGCGAGTCGGTTGATGTGATCGTGGACAAGCAGGCGGTCGGTGAAGCCCGGCCCGTGCCGCATGTACATGGCGACGTACCAGGGGAAGCCGCAGATCGCGATGACGAGCGCACCGGGCGCCACCTTGAGTCGTCCGCCGACCAGCAGCTCCCAGCGACGCGACGCGATCAAGTACATGAGCGCGATCAAGCCCGGCAGCGCGAAGCCCGGGATGCCTTTGCCCATGAAGGCGAGCGCGCAGAACACGTAGAACGTGAACATGTAGAGCGTCTGCGCATTGCGCTCCTTGCGGAGCATGAAGATCACGCCGATCAGGCCGCTCAGCCAGAGCAGGCCCTGCGCGATCGGCTGCGCCCAGAAGAAGTGCATGAAGGGCTGCACGTCGCGAGGCGGCGCGTTTCCGGGGACGCCGGTGTTGCCTGCGGAGCCGAAGAGGAACTCGTCGCCGTGCCAGGCGAAGAGGAACCCGTCGTACATCGTGATGTTCCGCGTGATGAGGTACATCAGCTGCGGCAGCGACAAGATCGTGATCAAGAAGATCACGAGGTGCTGACCGCTCAACGTGATCTTGCCGAACCGATAGCGCCGGACGAGCGTCTTGCCGTCTTCGCTCAGCGCCATCAGCAGGTAGCAGCACGCCATGACCAGGTTCGACACCAGCGGCATGTCGGTGATCGCCTGGTGCGCGAGCATGTAGAAGTGTGGCGCGGTCGCGAGGACCAGCGCGCAGAGGACGCCGGTGCGCGGGCGGAAGATCTTGCGGAAGGTCGCGTACGCGGTCATGACCGCGGCGGTCGCGAGCAAGCAGATCGGCAAGCGTACCGCCCACTCGGGATGCATCGGGTTGGCGTCCGGGGAGACGTCGACGTTGAGCGCGCTCATGGTGAGCGCTTCGCTCCAGAAGATCAGGATCGGCTTGGACCAGAACCAGTTCTCCTGGGCCCACCACAAGCTGATCCAGTCGTTGCGCCCAACAATCTCGCGCGCGACCTCGCCGTAGTGCGTCTCCCAAGGGTCCCACAAGCCGGTGACGCCGAGCTCGGGGAAGTAAATGCCCGCGACCACGATGAAGACCACCAAGCCGGGCCGGCGGATCGCGCACGGGATGAGGCTCGCGAGCGAGAGGAGGATCGCGTACGGCAGAACCTCATAGCCGCCGCCGATCCCGCCGATGAGCAAAATGGCGGCCGCAAGCGGACCCGCGACCTTGGGCTGGGCGAAGATCGGCTCGTCGTCGCGTTGGCCGAAGACGGTTTCCTTCCAGTCGATCGCGTCCGGATCATCGAGGCTGAGGAGCCCCAAGAAGTCCAAGATCCCGAGCGCGGTCATGACGACCGTCGCGAACCCGATCAGCGAGCCGTGCTGAAGCTGACCGTGATAGCTCTGCAAGAGGAACGTGAGCGCGGCGCCGATGCCCGCGATGACTCCGCCGCGAAGACGGAAGCGTCCTCGCGGGGTGGCGCGATCTTCTGTGCCGTCAACGGGCGCGTCGGCGTCCTCGTCTTCGTCCGCTTTCGCTCCGTCGGCCTCCGCGTCTGCGTCGTCCTCGGTGTCCGCGTCCTCGTCTTCGTCTGCGCCGCCCTCAACGGATGCGTCGTCCTCGGCGTCCGCGTCATCCGCGTCATCCGCCGTGCGCTCCTCGCCGTCTGCGTCGGTCGGGGGTTCCTCGCCGGCGGGATCTTCCGCGTGGGGCTCGGATTCTTCGGACTCAGTCTCGTCGTGGTCGTCGGTCATTTACTCAAAGCTCGAAAAAGAAAGCACACGCGCGTGTACCGCGGAAAAGGCGCGCTTCTCAAGCACCCTCACTTCCGCGGCGCGCAAGCATATCAGGCCGGATTTTGGAGGTGGGGAAGACCCGCGCCCGAAAAGCGTATTTCATAAGCGGCTGGATGTGCCCGCGAGGAGCGCGAGCCAGGGAGGCGAACAGATGATTGTCGTTTGGGGCTCACGCCTGTGCGGAAAGACCGATGCGATCGAAGGTGTCGGTCACGTCGCCACGAAGTTTGGGCACCTCTACTATATTCCGCTCATCCCGACCGGGAGCTTCTTCGTGACGTCGGAGAACGATGACGGAGGGTGGTCAGGGGCCAAGATCCCGATGAGCATGAAGTCGCTCGCGATCGCGTGGGGACGAACCGCCTGCATCTTCGTCCCGCTCTTGGTCTCGATCTTTGGGCTCGGCCTCATCGGCGGCGCCTCGACCCTGATGCAGGTCTTCGGCGGCCTCTTCATCGGGGGGACGCTCCTCGTGAGCCTCGTGGTGTTCCTCTTGCTCGGGAGCGGCTTTGTCCGCGACGCCAGCTACGAACGCGCGGTCGAGATCGGAAATGAGCTCGGCTTCGACCCGGGGCTCATGGTTCACCTCGATCGCCAGTACGGGAAGATCGATGATCAGCAAGCTGCGCATCGCATGCACGCGATGCAGTCCAACCTGGGCTCGCTCGACAATCTTGACGACGAGCTCGCCGCGTCCAACCTCAACCAACGCTTCGAGGGTTCATGATTCAGGTTTCAGAAACTCGGGTCGGAGAAGCACGTCCTCCGCACGTCGCCCTGCCGCCCATCTCCATGCTGCTTCACGGTTACGTCTTCGCGTACGACACCCGCGCCAAAGTACCGCTCTACGTGTGCGGGCCAGGCTATGGCGGCATGGGGGAGCGCTGGACGTTCGATGGCGACCGCGCTTTGCAAGATCACGAGTCAACGTTCGCGGTGAGCGGTCGCGGTCAATACGTGGGTGCGTTCGACGCGTCGCGCGATGGTGTGGTGTTCGCGAAGTTCACCTACCAAGATGGGAAGCACGCTCTCGCGCTCGGCATTAGCACCCACGACGGCGCGTCGGAGCTCTCGGTCACGGGCGAGGTGCCGAGCTATGAGGAGCGCCCCGCGCCGCCGCTCATCGCCTACGACCGAAAGCGCGACGTGCTCGTGGTCTTGATGTCCGATGGCGTCTGGGAGCTCTCTTCGGACAGCGTGTTCACGAAGAAGAGCGATCGCCCAAGCGCGCTCGTGTCCGAGAAGTTTCGTGAGTTCAGTCGCGCGGTCTGGAACCCAGTCTCGGAGCGGGTCTTCTTCGCGGTCTTCTGCGGGAACGAGTACCGCTTCGAGTTCTATGAGTGGGACGGCGAGACGTTCGGCGCGGTTCCGACAGGCGACCTCCCGCTCGACAAGGACGGCGACGTCAGCTCGTTTCACTTCGGCCTCTTCAAGGGCTCCGCGCTCTTCGCCTCACATCCGGACTACGGGGTTCTCTTGGTCGACGGGCCGCATCGGTTTGCGTGTGACGGCGAGACGTTCCTCGAGATGACGTCTCCAAACCCGCCCCCGCCGCGGCTGCATGGTGGGCACATGGTGTTCGATGAAGAGCACAACCGCCTCTGGATCGGTCCCGGGTTTCACGACGGCGACGCGGGAGGGCGCGACGCGCAGCGCGTGTACTTCACGAGCGATGATGGCGGCGCGAGCTTCACGCAGCTCGGCGCGGCACACGAAGACTCCCCGCTCGAGAAGGCCTACAACCGGCGCCTGTTCGCCTCCTTTGGGGGGGAGGACTACGCGGTCGCCTCGAGCTGCCTCCACACCTTCGTCTGGCGCGACGACACCTGGACCGAGCTCGTGAGCAAAGACGAAGAGGTGTCTGACTCCGCGTGGGTCGAGGTGTTGATCGAGCAGCGCGACGGCTTGCTCGCGATCCTGCGCAACGGCGTGGTGTGCCGCTTTGACGGAACCGCCTGGACCGCTGGAGAGACGATCCCTGACTTCAAGGAGCGGATGTTCCCGCGGGCGGCGAAGCTCGGTGGCACCGATGATCTCGTCGTCTGGGGCGGAGAGGTGAAAGGACGCAAGTCGAACGACACCTTCACGTACGTCGATGGCGCGTGGTCCAAGATCAAGAAGAGCTCACCGCGACCCGCGGATTTCGCGCATGGTCGCAAAGACGATGTCTACGTGGACTTCACGCTCTATTACGACGAGGGGCTGAAGACGGTGGTTCGGCTCGGCTTCGACGAGGTCGCGACGTGGAACGGCAAGCTCTGGGAAGCGCATGTACCCGAGGGCTATCGCGATCTGATGGGCTCGCGCGGGTGGCAGCACGTGCCCGTCAGCGATCCGAAGACCGGCGAGACGCTCTTGGTCCACATCGACACTGGCGTCATCGCGCGCTTCGACCTCGCGCGTTGCACCCAGGTCGGTGCGTTCGAGCAGCCCTCCGATCTCGAGCCCGATGCGAACGAGTGGTTCTCTCGTGTTCACGAGGATGTCTTCGTGCGCAACGCGTCGCTCCGCGCGCTCTATGTGGAAGACAAGTGGGCCAACTACGAGTGGGATCTCTCGGCGTGTTTCGCGGCGGCCCAGGCGCTCGGACCGCGAACGGAATGTGCGGTCGCCGAGCGGACCCAGGCGACCGCCGCGAAGAGCAAAACAAAGCCGGGCGCCAAGAGCAAAGCCAAGGGCGACGCGAAGAGCAAAGCGAAGAGCGACGCGAAGAGCAAAACAAAGGCAGAGCCGAGTGAGCCCGTCGAGGACTTTGAACCGGTACGTCTCTATGTGATCGACGACAGCTCGCAGAAGTTCTGGCACGCCGACGTCGAGGGCGACGAGGTGGTCACGCGCTGGGGAAAGGTCGGCGGCAAGGTGTCCGAAAAGCGTGAGACGAAGCCGAACGCGAACACGCACGCGAACAAGCTCGCGCAGAAGAAGCGCGACAAGGGCTACGTGGATGGCGACAAGCTCAAGCCCATGCAGGTCGCGCCGCTCGCGACGACCCAGAGCGCTTGGCTCAACATCGGCAAGGCGAGCAGTCGCGCGCCGAAGGACTTCGCGACCTCACGGATCGGTGGGCTTCCTTCTGGCGTCTCGCTGAAGAAGTGGCCGAAGGACGGCAAGACGCGCTTGGGCTTCCTCTGTCAAATCAAGACCGACCACTTCGCGAAGTACGCGGCCGTCGCCGTGTTTTGTCCGACCGATGGAACCGCGACCGAAGAAGAAGAGACGCGCGTCGTGTTGCTCACCGAAGAGATGCTCGAGGCCGCGCCGATCGAGGCGCCCGAAGGCGTGGAGCTGCTGCGGCATCACGCGATCAAGTCGCTCAAGCCGAAGCTCGAGATCAACGAGGACGCGGTCGCCAAGCTCGCGGCGCTCGACAACACGTTCGCGGACCTCTTCGACACGCTCGCCGACAGCGCGAAGGTGAGCTCTGGTTCGGGGAGCAAGACAGGCGGCTACGCGGAGTGGCTTCAGCACCCCGAGTACGAAAACGACGACGTGGTCTTGCTCGCGCAGCTCGACTTCGACGCGATCGTCCTCAAGGGCTGGGAGGACGCCGGTCTGCACGGGATGCTCTACGTGTTCGCGCCGAAGAAAGGCAACAAGGCCTTCGCGCTCTGGCAGTACACCTGAAGCGATCCACGCGCTCCGTTGCGAAGGTGCTGCTAAGGTCAGTGATGCTCCGCGCGCTCTTGGTCCTGATGACGCTCACGTTGTTCTTCACGGCTCCGCGCGCGCATGCCCAAGAGAGCGCTCAGGGCCTCAGTCAGCCACCCTCTGCAGAAGCGCGCGTGAACCGGCTTGAGGTCCCGCGGGAGCTTGAGCTTGAAGAGCCGCCTCCGGTTCAGCTCGCGCCGACGTCGCCGCGTTCGCGCCCCGGCCTTCGGGTGCTCGCGGAGCTAGGCTTTGGTGTTGTGGGCGCGGCGCTCTCGTTTTCGATCTCGCGCTTCATGGGCAATGCGCTCTGCGACGACGACTGCAGCGTGGTTGGCGAGCTCGGCTCCGAGATCGTCTCCACCCTGAGCTACTTCATCGTCTCGCTCCCGCTGGTGGTCGCTGGGGTCACGCTCGGTGGGCGCCTCGGGCGCGGAAAAGGGAGCGCGGGCGCCGCGTTTATCGGCACGTTGATCGGGACGCTGGCTGGGGCGGGTCTGTCGATCGTCGCGGCGCTTGGCGATTCACAAGCGTTCCGACGCGCGCTCTTCTTTGTCGTGCCCTTCCTCCAAATCGGGGGCGGAGTCGTGGGTTACGAGATCTCCCACGCGTCAAACTGAGCGCGAGACCAAGAAAGAGACCAGGAGAAGAGGCGCGTTCGGTACCCTGACGCATGCGGTTGGTGTTTGGGTTTCTGGTTGCTCTCCTTTTGACCCTCCAAGTGGCTCCGGCTCACGCGCAGGTTGAACCTCAGCCTGAGCTCTCGGTGAACCAGTATCACTTGGCCGCCGCGCGGCTGAATCCGCTCGGGCTGATCTACGTCGGACGCTTGATGGGTCGCGCGCGGCTCTACGAGAGCGGCTCCGACATCGCGAAGCAGAACTTCATCGGCTTTGGCGCGGTCGGCGCGATCACGCCAGCGTGGGGACGCATCGGCGTCGGCATGGAGCTGCAGCCGCTGACGATCTTGAAGCTCCACGCGAGCTACGAGCTGATGGGCTTCTTTGGGAACTTTGACTACATGGCGTCGTTCTCGAGCCCAAACCAAGAGTATGGACCAGACTCGCTTTCGGCCCGGGCGACCACCGCGGGGACCGAGGCCTACGTCACCGCCGGTTCATGGATCACGTTGGGCGCGACGCTTCAGCTCAAGGTGGGGCCGATCGCGATCCGCAGCCTCTTCCGGATCATCCGATCGAACTTCGAACTGCGCGATGGCGACACGAGCTTCTACGAACCGATCAACGACCTCATCGTGCCGAACCGCGGGTGGTTCTTGAGCAACGACGTGGACGCCTTTTATCTGATCGGTCTGGGGGAGCGTTCGCTCGCGATCGGAGCGCGGTGGACGTACTCCGCGCCGCTCTTCCAGGACCGTCATTACGCCGACGGCGAAGACCCGGACAGCGGTCCGCGCAACGACATCCATCGGCTCGGGCTTATCGCGGCGTTCACCTTATGGAACCGACCGGGGGCCCGCTTCAACAAGCCGACGTTCATCTTGATCTCGCAGTGGCACCTGCATCACCGCTACCGCACCGGCCAAGAGGTCGCGCAGGCGGTGCCCTACTTCGGGATCGGGTTCCGGGTCTCGGGCGATGTGCACACGGCCGGGCGCTAAGCGCTGACTGAGGCGCATTTCCAGCGGCGCGCAGAGCGGGACCTCAGGTACACTTCCGTGATGCCGTACAAACACTTGCTCCTCGCGTTCGCTTGCTCCGCGTTCCTCATCACCTCGACCGCGCACGCGGACGTGTTGCCGCCCGAGGACACCGGCACCGCGGATACCGGCGGTGCGGCAGACGACGATGGTTGCGCCGTGATGGCGCCAGGAGCGGGCGGCGGCGCTGCTGCGCTCGCGTTCTCCGCGCTCGCGGTCGCGCTCGTCTTTCGACGTCGCGACTGAGGCTCCGATCAGAGAATCCCCAAGTAAAGAGCAAGCGACGTGGTGACGCGACGAGATGGGGAGCGAAGCGACCGGTCGAGGAGTGTCGCGCACGACGGCAGGGAGAGAGGGGGATCGAAAACTCCCCCCAAGTAATCAGCGGGGGTCGTCGAGCCAAGCCGTGATCGCGTTGCCGAGCGCGTGCGCCTCGTCGGCGCTCATCACCTGAATCACGAACTCCGCGTCGTCTTCGCCTCCCAGGACCACGAGCTCTTCCAGGTCCCAGCCAAAGTCCGCGGACACCGTGGGGCGCGTGAGTTCAACGCGTTGGTCGGGAAGCCCGAAGAAGCGCTTGGTGCAGATGAGGCGCCCGCTTTTGAGCCTGAGCAGCGAGCCCGAGGTGATCGAGAAGAACCACGCGACGAGGATCGCGATCATCAGTCCGTGCACCAGCGTGAACCCGACCGCGTTCGCGACGATGAGGACGACGAACGCGAGGAGCACGGCGCAGACTCCGCGGAAGAAGCGTGGCGTCGGCACGAAGATCGCGTTCTGAAAGACGTAGAAGGTCATCGGTAGGCTCCCAGGTCGGCCGAGGGAACGTGCGCTCGGCGAGCGGCTTGCGCGACGAGGACGTGAGGGTCGCGCGACATCGGGAGCGGCTCGAAGGGGTCCTCGTCTTCCAAGAGCGTCAGCGGGTCCGGCGACTGCTCTCGCGAGAAGCGCGCAACGGTGAAGCCGAAGAGGCAAACGTGGTTGAACATGCCCGCGGGCGAGACGTGCACTTCGTAGGTCAGAGATCGAAAGACACCGGCGAACGCCATGAACGCGATGAGCGTCTCGAGTGGATAGACAACGAGCGCCTTGAGCGGGATGAGCGCGCACGCGCCCTGCGTGACCATGACGATCACGACCACGATGAACCACAAGGCCGAGGGACCTCGGAAGCGCGTCACCCGGCCTTGGACATCCACGCGGACCACGTCACGTCTCCCCGTTCAGGCGCTTGCCGTTCACAATCTCGCCCGTACGTACATCGATCCGCGCGCCTTGGCGCATCGTCGTGATCACGCTGCCCGCTTCATCAAATGAATCTGGGTAGGCGATGAGGCGCATCTTCGCGCGCAGCGCTTCCGGCAACGCGGCGAGCTTTTCGTAAGGCGTGTGCGCGCCGCCGAAGTTGGTCTCGTGAATGATGAGGTCGGCGTCGCTGAGCCACTCGATGAGGTCCTCGCGAAACGCGGTGTCGGCGGAGTAGCCGAGCGTCACGCCGTTCGCGCGCACCTTCACCGCGATGGTCGGGATGTGGTGGACCGTGCGGTGCGTCTCAATCGTAAAGGGACCGAGGACGTGGGGCTCCCGCTCGTAGAGATCGACGAGCTCGAAGAAGTCGCCGAGCGTGTAGGAGACCGGCTCGGCTTCGGGACCATGCATCAGCTGGTGCATCCCGGCGCGCAGGTGGCCGTTCCAGAGCTCCTCGCGAACGGCGGGATCGGTCAGCACGCGCGCTTTACGTTGCAGCGCAAAGTGGTTGAAGAAGCCAAAGCCTTCCAAGCCGGAGGCGTGATCGGCGTGCAGGTGCGTGAGCACGACGCCGTCGAAGCGATCGAGATCGAGCGGATGGGAAAGGGCCGCGGTCTCGCCCGCTTCGCGGAGCATCTTGCGGATGGGATGCGGCGCGTCGATCAAGAGCCAGCGATCGTCGGCTTCCACCGCGAGACACGACGAGTACTTGAGCGCGCTGAAGGCGTCGCCGGTTCCGGGCGCGATCACGTGCAAGGTCTTGTTCTTGGTTTCGTTCATCATCTTCCGATCCGTTTCACGAGTAGCGAGCCCAAAGCGACGAAGGAGCGCTGAGCGGAGCGAACATTGGAGGGAGGGCGGACAGCCCGTCCAGTAAGCAAAGCGACGAAGGAGCGCAGAGCGGAGCGAACATGGGAGGGAGGCTCCAAACTACTTGCTCGTTTGGAGGGAGGGGCGGACAGCCCGTCCAGTAAGCAAAGCGACGAAGGAGCGCAGAGCGGAGCGAACATGGGAGGGAGGCTCCAAACTACTTGCTCGTTTGGAGGGAGGGGCGGACAGCCCCTCCAGTGAACAGCGCGCGCATGAGCGCGTGGATGTTCTTCTCGGCTTGGCCGGCGGGGATGAGCGAGGTGGTGGTGCCGAGCTGGTAGTGGCCCTCGATCGCGGCGAGCAAGGTGGTCGCGTGAGCGCGCGCGGTCGCGACTTTGCGTCGCCCGATCACGTCTTGGATGAGCGCGGTGAGATGCGCGTGGCGATCTTCGAGGGCCGCGCGGTAGACCTTCGCGACCTCGGGGTTGAACTGGGCCTCGGCACCGATCGCGACCCAGCAAGCGACCGCGGCGAGATCCTCGTCATCGCCGCGCGCGAGATGGGCAGAGAGAAACGCCTCGAGCTTCGCGAAGGGATCGCTGTCCTGCTCGACTCGTGTTTCCACCCGAAGCGCGGTGGTCTCGGCGAGCCGCTCGACCAGTGCGAGCAAGATCTGGAGCTTGTTCTTGAAGTGGTAGTGCACAAGACCGGGAGCGAGGCCGGCCGCTTCCGCGATCCGCTTCACGCTCGCCTTCGCGTATCCACACTGCGCGAGGACCTGCATGAGTCCGTCGATGATCTCGTCGCGACGCGCGTCTGTGTTTTTGGGTCGGGCCATACGTTTCTTGGGTACACAACCAAGTTACAACACAATCTTGGTCGTGCAACCAATAAATGGTTCGGGAGGACTTAAACGAGAAAAGCCCCGCCAAAGGCTGGGCTTTCTCAGGTCTGATGTTCGACCACGCGAACGGTGGGTCCGAAGAGGCTCCCAACTACTTGCTCGTTGGGAGGGAGGGTCCGAACAGACCCTCCCAAAGAACTAGTGGGTAACGAAGTCCACCGGCATGCCCGCCGCGTCGAGCGCGAAGGCCGCGGCGAAAATCGGACCCGCGTCGGCGGCCCACATCGCGCGGACCAAGGAGTGCTCACGGTCGCCGCCCGCCAGGGTCTCGCGAACCTCGTCCAGGTCGAAGCCGCGGATGTCGCTCCGGCCGCGACGGGTACGGATCTCAAAGCCGCCCATGCGAACGTGGACCTGAACGCGAGCGCGCTGAGCGCGAGCGCCTTCGCTGCGGAAGTTGCTGGGCATCGCGCGGATGCCGCCGTCGGGGCTCGCCGCGACCAACATCGAAGGCGCGACACCGGCCTGGTTCGCGGAGAGGATGACGCGGGTCAGGACGTAGGTCTGGACGTTCGGCTCGGAGGCGACCGCGACGGTGCCCACGTTCTGCGCGGAGCGGAGCATCTCGACGACGTCATCGATGGGACGGGGGAACGGCGTGACCTCACCGCGGAGCGTGATTTTTTCGGTCTCGGGAAGGATGGGACCGTCTTGCGCGACGAGCTCGGCGCCTCGCTCGGTGAAGCGGACCTGCGGGGTGCGTCCCCATTCCACGGAGCGCTCGCGCACGATGATGACCGTGTCGACCTGCGCGGTGGGCGCGTCGTCGCTGACCACGGTCGCGCCTTCGGGAAGACGGGGGCTCGGCCGAATGGTCGCTCCCTGAATCGCGCGGGAGTCGCTCACGATCTGTCCCATCAACGCGCTCGAGAGCGGGTCCCCGGCGGTCCGGGCTTCTTCGAGGCGCTCGGTGATGTGCTGCGCAATGATGAGGGCGTTGAGGGCGCGGCGGCCGCGCTCATCGAAGGGTTGGTAGATGTCTTCGCAGGTCTCGGCGCAGGGATCGTCGGCGAGCTCGGCCAAGCGGCCCAAGGTGTTGGCTGAGTTTCCGCGAACCGCGCGGCGCGCCTGGTGCGCGAGCAAGACGCCTTGGCGCAGTCCCATGTGTCGCTTCGCGCGAAGGGGCTGCTCGCCGGCAAGAACCGCGAGGGTCTCGATGGCGTCGACGACCGAGGGCTGGAAGACCTCACCCTCAATGCTCTCGAGTTCAGCGCGAAGGGTCTCGATCAGGACATCGTCGGCGACCTCGAACGACGCGGCGACCTGACGCTTGAGCTCGGTGTTCTGCCGCCGCTCCCCAATGACGAGAAGATCGACCGCGGCCACGGTCGCGAGGAAACGAGCTTCCATACGCACCGCCGTGGTCTCGTAGGAGGTGCTCCGCAGACGGCGAATGGCGCGGAGGCTCCGGCTCGGTTGGTAGTTCTCAAGTGAGGCGCGAGCCTGTCGTAAGACGGGGTGGGAGAGCTGCGCGGTGGCCATGCTGGGCAACAATGTCGCCGCGCACACCGCGACCATCGCAATCGATGAGTTCCACTTTGATGTTCCGTTCATTCCGCTCTCCAGTTCCCTTCACCCTTACGGTGACACCATCAAGTTATGACCCAAACGGATTCCTGCAAGTGCTCAAGTTCGATTCATTTGTGGATAAAGTGGCTTAACCATTGGTTTTTCGGAATTTTGGAAAACAATAACGCATCGCATCAAGATTATGACGCAGTACCTGTTGACGCGTCGCGTCATCAGGCCAATGCTTAACCGCATGAACATCAACACCTTCAAAGCCCGCGTTCAGACCTTCGCTGACCAGTTCGCCGCGTTCTGGCGTTTTGAGTTTCAGCTGCCTCTTTTGAGTGAAGAGGAAGTCCTTGAAGAGCTGCAGAGCAACGCGAGCTAGTCCACCTCCTCACCGTTCGTTGACCCGGATCGCGGCTCGTGGTTCAAGCGAGTCGTGAAGAACACGATTTTTGCTCACCTGGTCACGCTCCAGGACGCGGCTGAACCCGCGGAAGCGACCCTCGATGTCTGGAAGCTGATCACCGAAGCCTCCTTCGTTGTTCAGCTCGTGATGCTCGCCTTGGTGCTGATGTCAGTCGCCTGTTGGTTCATCATTGGCTTCAAGGTTGTGCGCTTTTTCCAGGCGGCGAACTCCAGCCGAGATTTCCTCACGCTCTTTTGGGCGGACCAGCAGCACAGCTGGACCACAGAGCGTCTCGAGAGCGTTTATGCGCAGGTGAGTCAGCATCAGCGCTCTCCGATCGCGACCGTTTTCCATTCTGGCTACGTCGAGCTGGCGCGCGTGATGGGGACCGCCCAGGAGCATCACGGCGAAGGCGACATCGAGAACGTGGAGCGCGCGCTGCGACGAACCGCGGGCGAAGAGCTGACGCGGATGGAGACGATGCTCCCCTTCCTCGCGACCACCGGATCGACCGGCCCGTTCATTGGTCTCTTTGGCACCGTCTGGGGAATCATGAACTCCTTCATCAGCATCGGCGCGATGAAGAGCGCGAGCCTTGATGTGGTCGCGCCGGGTATCGCCGAGGCGCTCATCGCGACCGCGATCGGTCTGGCCGCCGCGATTCCGGCCGTCATGGCCTACAACTACTTCATCCGCCGGATCCGCGTGATGGAGAACGAGCTCGACTCGTTCAAGAGCGACTTCCTCAACATCGTGCGCCGCCACTTCCTGAGGTTCTGACCTTATGGGTATGAGCAGTGGTGGCGGTGGCGGTCGCGCTCCGATGGCGGAGATCAACGTGACGCCCTTGGTCGACGTCATGTTGGTTTTGCTGATCATCTTTATGGTCGCGGCCCCGATGATGTCGACCGGCGTGTCCGTGGATCTTCCGCAAGCGCGCGCGCCGCGGATGGAGATGGATGAGGAGAAGCTCCTCTTGTCGATCGACGCCCAAGAGAAGGTGTACCTGGGCGAGACGGAGGTCCCGGTGGATCGGCTCGACGAAGCGCTCCGGACCAACGCGCGGATTCAAGCCGACAAAGAGCTCTACGTGCAGGCGGACACCACCGTCCCCTACGGTGTGGTGGTGCGCGTGTTCGCGATCATCCGCGGCGCCGGCGTTCAGAAGTTGGGGCTCGTGACCGATCCTGCAGGCGGCGCGATCGAGCTCCCCGCGATCGAAGGCGCCCCTGCGCCCGCACCCGCACCGCCGACCGAATAACCCGACCCAAGGCGCGACGCCTTCCCTGAGTTTCACTAACGACCCGCTTCATGGCCTCCAACGTCAACTCCTCGCTCCTCTTTGAGCGCGAAAAGAACCCGCCCTCGGTGGTGGGAGGCGTCGTGGTGACCTTGCTCGCGCACATCGCGGTGCCCGCGACCATGATGCTCGCCGGCGTGTGGGTGGATGAGCCGGACGAAGAGATGGCGACGCGTGAGTTCGAAGAGCTCAACATCGTCGCGGCCGAGTTCGTTCAGCTCGGCGAGCCGTTGGATCCGCGGCAGCTCCCGAACCGGCAGGTCCCGATTCTCTCGACCGCGCCCAACGACGACACCGTGGTCTCCAAGCGTCCGCGCAGGCGTCGACCGCGACCGGATGCGGGTCCTCCTCCGCCCAACGCCACCGACGACCTTCTCCGTCGCCTCGGTGACCGCGCCCAGGTCTTCGCGGAGCTGCAGGAGCGCCGGACGCGTGAGGGTGAAGCCGACGGTCTAGAAGACGGAACCTCAAAGCGCCGGACCGGCAACGAGTACCTTGGTCGCTTGATGCGGATCTTCCGGCGCGGCTGGACCTTGCCCGCGACCATCTCCGATGCAGAACGCGAAGAGCTCCGCGCGGTCGCGACCGTCGACGTGAGCGAGACCATGCAGATCTTGCGCGCTCGAATCGTGAACTCGAGCGGGAACCAGATCTTCGATCAATCGATCCTCTCGCGGATCGAAGCGATTCGCGCACAAGGCGATCCCCTTCCCGAGCCCCCGCTTGAAGTCGAAGACCGTTACCGGGGAGCCGCGATCCGCTTGCGCTTCTCAGGCCGCCAAGCGCGCTGAGCCCGCTCCCACTCCTTGCTCGGGGCTGAGACGCTTCCTCGCGAAGCGTGCGCGACGCGGCGGAAGCTGGCGCGCCATCTGCCAGCCGGAACATGAAGTGATCACGTAGACGCTTTCGTTCTCTGCAAGCGATCACGTTGACGATCGAACACTCAAGGCACGCGCGACCCTCTCCAATAAAGCTGCGCGGTCCCACTCAAGCGGCGAACGCGCTCAGAACGCGAGGATGGATGCCATCCGGAGCATGCGCACAACCAAGAACGAACGAGCAATCCGATCGATCAAGACCGCCCACGTCCAACCGAGAACACAAACGGAACGCGCGACCCTCTCCAACAAAAGCAGCACGTGCCCACTCAAGCGGCGAACCCGAGCTGAACGCGGAGGATGGCGGGTGGGGTCAGAAGCTTCCTCGTGATGAACGCGCAGCGCGGCGGAAGCTGACGCGCCCCATCTGCCATCCGCAGCATGCGCTCACAAACGAACACCCGAGCCAACCCGATCGCGAACGAACAGCCACGTCCAACCGA
>CALJDU010000041.1 GCA_938024995.1 uncultured bacterium | reverse complement strand
GAGTCGGCGCATGCTGCGGATGGCAGATGGGGCGCGCCAGCTTCCGCCGCGCTGCGCGCGTTTCTTGAGGAAGCTTCTGACCCCACCCGCCCATCCTCCGCGTTCACGATCGCGTTCGCCGCTTGAGTGGGGATCGTTCTGCTTGTGTTGAGAGGGTGAGCGCGTTCCTTGAGCGGTCGATGTTGGGATCGATCCTATCGAGTGATCGAGTCGCTCGTTCGTTCTTGAGTTGGCTCATGCTGCGGATCGCAGATGGGGCGCGCCAGAACGCGTGCGCGCTGCTCGTGTAGCGCTTCAGCGTTCTTCTGACCCCACCCGCGCATCCTCCGCGTTCACGATCGCGTTCGCCGCTTGAGTGGGGCACGTGCTGCTTTTGTTTCTTGGGGGGAGCGCGTTCCTTGGGTCGTCGTGTGCGGTCTTGAGTGTTCTTGAGCGATCGAGTTGGCTCATTCGTTCTAGAGTCGGCGCATGCTGCGGATGGCAGATGGGGCGCGCCAGCTTCCGCCGCGCTGCGTGCGTTTCTCGAGGAAGCTTCTGACCCCACCCGCGCATCCTCCGCGTTCCGAGCGCGTTCTCCGCGCGAGTGGTTCACGCGCTGCTTTTGTTTCTTGGGGGGGAGCGCGTTTCTTGGGTCGTCGTGTGCGGTCTTGAGTGTTCTTGAGCGATCGAGTTGGCTCGTTCGTTCTCGGTTCTGCTCATGCTGCGGATGGGCAGATGGGGCGCGCCAGCTTCCGCCGCTGCGCGCGTTTCTCGAGGAAGCTTCTGACCCCACCCGCGCATCCTCCGCGTTCCGAGCGCGTTCTCCGCTTGAGTGGGGGCTCGTGCTGCTTGTGTTGAGAGGGTGAGCGCGTTCCTTGAGCGTTCGTTCGTGTTCGTGATTGTTCTTGAGTGATCGGCCGTTCTTGAGTTGCTCATGCTGCGGATCGCAGATCGTGATCGTTCGTGGGTGATCGAGCACCCCGCGTCCTCCGCGTTTGGATCGTGTTCGCCGCTTGAGTCGGAGCTCGTGCTGCTTTTGTGAGGAGAGGGAGCGCGTTCCGTTTGTCAGTCGCAGCTGAAGCCGCTGCCGGGCGCGTTGCCGACGACGGTCAACGTCCACGGGTCGCAGCTGGTGGTCGGCGTCATGAAGAAGCCGACCTCGATCACGATGCGCCGACTGGAGTCGACGAAGGATACGTCTCGCCAGCGGACCACGATTTCTTCTCCAACCCCGGTCCCGTTCGTTGAGCTGACGGTTCGCCCGACCTCGCAACCAGAGCACCAGGCGCGCAGTTCGTAGTCAACACCGGCGGGAACGTTGAGACGCGCGGCGAGCGAGAGCGGGCGATCCGGTGCGACGGTTTCTCGAACGTTGACGACGAACTTGCGCTGGCCGACACCGCGGGCCGTTAGCGTGGGTCCGACTCCGTCGCCGTTGATGTTCCCGAGCTCTTCAAGGTCACTGCAGCTCACGCTCTCCGTGAGGTCCACTTCGCAGCCGTCCGTTGGGTCGCCGTTCACGTCGCAACGGGCGGGCGGGCACATCACCGGACCGCCGCACGAACCATCGACACAGATCGGTGTCGGGCAACCCATCCCGCAGCTCCCGCAGTGGTTGGGATCGACCGCGAGCTCGGCTTCGCAACCGTTCGCGGAGGATCCGTCGCAATCGTCGAAGCCGGGATCGCAGGTGACGTCGCACATGCCGCTCACACACGCGATGCTCGCGTTCAGACCTCCGGCGATCGCGCAGACACGTCCGCACCCGCCGCAGTTCGCGTTGGTGGTGAGGTCCGCTTCGCATCCGTTCGCAGCGAGACCGTCGCAGTCGCCGAAGCCTGCGGCGCACGCCGTCACGATGCAGGAGCCGTCAGCGCAGCCAGAGGTGGCGTTCGGCAGGGCGCAGGTCTCGCCGCACGCGCCGCAGTTCACGGGAGAGTCGAGCCGGGTCTCGCAGCCGGTGCTGGGGTCTCGGTCGCAGTCGTCAAAGCCGTCGTCGCAGCTCGCGATGCCGCACGTCCGGTCGTCGCAACGCGGGGTCCCGTTCCGCGCTTCGCACGTGCGGCCGCAGGAGCCGCAGTGCGAGATGTCGCCGCTGAGGTCAACGCAGCTTCCGTCGCACACGGTCTGTCCAGGAGGACACGTGAGCAGGCATCGACCACCCGCGCAGAGCTCACCCGGCGCGCAGGTGTTTCCGCATTCGCCGCAGTCGCTGGGTACGCTCAGGTTGATCTCACATCCGTTTTCGGGTCGCCCATCACAGTCGGCGAAGCCGATGTCGCAGGTGAGCTCACAGGTCCCGGTCGTGCATTCGCCGCTGGCGTTGTCGGGGTCGCAGGCCGCGCCGCACGCTCCGCAGTGGACCGTCGAGGTCAGCGCTTCACAGCCGTTGAGGGGTTCGCGATCACAATCGTCGAAGCCCGCGTTGCACGCGTATTCGCAGCTCCCGCTGACGCACCGGGCGCTCGTGTTGAGCCGCGGCGGGCAGTCCGTTGGTTCTTCGCAATCAGGTCCCACGCCCGTGTCGGGGGGCGAGGTGTCTCGCGCGTCCACGTCGGAGTCTCGTCCGCTGTCTACCGCTCCGGTGTCGGCGCCAGCGTCCGGGCCGAGACGAGACTCGTCTGGGTCGGTGAGCAGGCTACAGCCGGTCACGAACACCGCCGCGAGGGCCAGCGCGAGAAAGGGGAGACGACGAAGGCAAAGCATTCCATCAGTGTTGCGTGTCCCTCTGTGATCGCAACATGGGTCGCTTGTGAGGTTGCGCTTTCGTCTCGCGGAGTATGCTCCGCGCCATGAACGAGCCCCGCCCCATTGATCGCGCGCTCGCGATGGTCCGCGCCGGAAAGCGCATTGAGGCCGAACGCGCGATGCAAGAGTACGTGTCCTTGAAGAGGGACCGCGAAGGTCGCGAGAGCGTCGCGCACGCCCAGGCCATGTTCGAGCTCGCTACGGTGATGCTCGCGGTCGGCGATTTCACACGTGGCGCGGAGACGCTGCGCGAAGTGTGCGCGCTCTCGCTTCCCGGCGATGACGGCGCGCGCGCGTCGCTGACCTACAACATGAACCTCGGCGAGGTCCTGACGCGAATGGGACAGGTCGACGAAGCCGAAGCTGTGCTTCGTGATGGTCTGTCGCGACGTGTCGATCACTATGGCGAAGACCACCCCGGCTACGCGTTTGGGCTCGCTCCGCTGATCGACGTCTTGTTGGTCAAAGGCGCGGCCGAGGAAGCGGAACCGATGGTCGATCGCGCGGTCGCGATTTACCTCGAGGCGGGTCACCCGAGCTTGGGCGAGGCGCTTGTCCAGCGCGCCTACGTTCGCGCCGCGTTGTCGCGCGACGAGCTCTTCGAGACGCTCAGCGACGAAGCGCGCGCGGGTGTGTTGGCGGCGGTGATGCGTCGCGCGCCGGTCGGCGACCCGAGCGTTTCGCTACGGGTCTTGAGCGCGCTCCGCGACGAGGTGCAAGCGGCCACCGCGAAGGCCGACCGTGCTGCTGAGGGCAAAGACGACAGCGCTGCCGACGACAACGACGCGCTCTTCCAGTTGAACGCCGCGATCACGAACGCGGCGCGGGCCTCCGGGGATCACGCCGCGCGGCAACGCGCGTTTCGTTGGTTGGTCGCGAACGCCGCCGACAATGACGAGCGCTGCTTGCAAGCGACCCTGGGTCTGGCGCTCGCGCAGAGCGACGCGGGGGACGACGCCGCGGCCGACAAGACGTACAGCAATGCGCACGCGATCGCGCAACGGATCGGACCCCTCGCGTTCTCGCAGCTCTTGCGAAACCACGGGCTCTTCCTCGCGGAGAGCGCCCGTCCACGCGCCGCGGTCTTGATGGAGCGCGCGCTTACGATCGCGCGGGAGCATGACGCGGAAGAGCCGGAGCAACCGGCGCGTCGGGAAGCGCTGGGTAGGGCGTTGGTCGCGTTCGGGATCTTCAAGCAGCACGGCGACGAAGCCGATGAAGCGAAGGCGTTGCTCCACGAAGCGATCGCGACGCTCCCGACCGAGCACCCCGATGCGCTGCCGGCCCGGAGTCATCTCGCGGCGATGGAGTCCGGCGAAGGCTGCGGTTGCGGCAACATGGAGGGCGCGCTCAGCGACGCCTTGATGGAGCTGGTTCGGCCGCACGTGGCCGACGGGCTGCTCGCGAAGCTGACCTACTCGATGGACGGCAATGTGAAGGTCGAGCTGCAGCGAAAGCCCAGCGATCGCGAGATGGAAGAAATGAATCGCGCGATTCACCAAGCTGTCGCCACTTTGCAGAGTCGGATACGAAGTAGCGGGTACGGCTGAGGGCGTGGTAGGCGGTGAAATGCGGCAGATGATGTGGATCGCGGTGCTCGTATGCGCCGTCTGGGGATGTAACGACAACTCGGAGGCGACCGCGACACCGGGCAGTGCGCCAAGCGAGCCAAGCGAAGCTGCGCCAAGCGAAGCTGCGCCAAGCGAGGCTGCGCCAAGCGAGGCTGCACCCGCCGAAGCCGCCGAAGCTGCACCCGCCGAAGCTGAAGGTGAGCGTGCCGAGGAAGAAGCGCCGGCTGAAGCGGTTGCTGATGAGGCGGCCGCTCCCACCGAGGAAGCTGCCGAGGAAGCGACAGCCGAAGCCGTTGCGGAGGAGCCGGCCATCGATCCCCAACAAGCCGTCGCCGCGGGGATGGAAGCCGCGCGAACGGCCGAGCGCGGGGGCTCAACTTGCGACACCGCTTACAACGGCATCGTCGCGATGGTCGCCACGTTGAGAGAGCAAATGCCGAGCGGGCCCACCCGAACACCACCTCCTCGCGAGCGCTTTGTGGACCTCTGCGGGCGCCTCCCTTCGCAAGTACAAGAGTGCATGGTGATGACCTATGCGCTTGAGAACCGGGTCGCTTGCGCGGAGGCGCGTGAAGGTGCCGACCCGCGGCTGATCGAGGAAATGGAGACGCTGATGTCGGCCGGTAGCGGGAGTTGATGAGTCGTGATCGACACTCCCCGAATGCGTGAGCGTTGACGAGCAACTCTCGTGCGAGCACCATGAAACCCGCGATGAAGGCCGCCGCCGCCAAGCTCCGCTCGATTGGGGGCTACCAGCTCATCCGCAAGCTGGGGACCGGCGGGATGGCCGAGGTGTACCTCGCGAGCCAAACGGTCCGCGGCGAAGAGAAGCCCATCGTGGTGAAGGCCATCCTCCCGCACCTCGCGGAGGACGAGCGCTTCGTCGACATGTTCCTTCGCGAAGCGCGCGTCGCGGCGATGCTCGACCATCAGAACATTGTGTCGATTCACGACGTGTCGGTGATCGAGAACCGGCCGTGCATCGTCATGGAGTTTCTGTGTGGACGCGATCTCTGGACGGTCCTGCAACGCGTCGCGGAGCAAAAGGGCGCGGTCCCCGCAGGCACCGCCGCCGTGATCATCGCGCAGGCGGCCGCGGGCCTCGACTACGCGCACCGCAGTCGTGATCGCGCCGGCCGACCGCTCGACCTCGTTCATCGCGACATCTCACCGCACAATCTCTTCCTCACGCGCGAAGGGCTGACCAAGGTCGTCGACTTCGGGATCGCGAAGAGCGCGTTCCAAGAGCACCGCACCGAGTCCGGCATCATCAAGGGCAAGATCGCCTACATGGCGCCCGAGCAAGCGCGCGGCAAAGACGTCGATCACCGCGCCGATCAGTTCGCGCTCGGGGTCGTGCTCTGGGAGATGGTGACAGGTCAGCGCCTCTTCGCGCGCGAGGACGCGTTCCAAACGATGAGCGCGATGTTCAACGAGGAGACGCCGCGCCCATCGACCGTGCGTCCGGTTCCGAAGCCGCTCGAAGACATCATCATGACGACGCTCTCGCGGAGCCCAACGGGGCGCTTCTCGGGATGCGACGAGCTCGCGACGGAGCTGCGCAAATGGCTCCGCACGGTCAACGCGCCGCCGGAGACGCAGCTCGTTCAGCACATCTTGAACGACGCGGTCCCGCTCGTAGAAGACGAAGCCTTCTACGCGGGCGACCCCGATCTCCTCGGCGAACCGGTCTCCGGAGAGAACCGCACCAAGAGCTTGTCGGTGCTCTCGTCATCACCGCCCCCGCCCCCCATCCCGCGTCAGTTCAGCTCGCCCCCGGCGCCGCTGGTCGTACCGCCGCCTCCGCCGCGACCGAACTCGGCGAGCCACCACATCATCGAGAAGAAGAAGCGCAGTAAGGCGCCGCTCATCGTCGGTGCCATGTCGATCGTGGCGCTCCTGATCGGGGTCGCGGTCTGGGCCATCGCCGACGAAGAAGAGGAGCTCATTCCCGTCGCGAGCGCACCGGTCGAGGTGGCGTCATCGCCGGCAGTGGACCGGAGCGGGCCGATCGAGGTGCGCTTTGAGAACGTCCCGACCGGCGTCGGCTTGGTCGTGGATGGATCGCCGCTCGCGGGCTCCGTCCTCCGGCTCGTCCCGAGCACGACGCGTCATCATATCGTCGCGATGGCGGGCGAGCGCGAGGTCTGGCGCTACGACGCGATCTTCGCGGAGAACGCGACGGTGACCTTCCCGGCGGACATCGACATCACCACCGAGATGCCGAGTCGCGATCGGGAGCGCCGCCCGCGAACCACGAAGAGAACCGGATCACGGACAACGATCATGCGTGTGCGGACGCCGATGACGACAATGACCTCGATGACCTCAATGACCTCAATGACCTCGACGACGCGGACTCCCCGCATGGAGGTCACGCGCATGCGTCTCGGGATGGATATCGATCTCTCTTATCCCTAAGCCGACTCCGACCCGAGGCCCCACGCTCTACCTCAAGGGTTACGCCGCGGAAGCCGCGGATGGGGTGGATTCGCGAGGCAATCCAAGTGAACCAGACACATCCATGGGGCTGCGTGGCCGTGAGCAAACATGATCCGTTCCGTCCTCTTCACGCGGAATGCGGCACGCGGAACACCTCCTGCTAACCTTGGCGCGCCGTGACCGAAGCAACACCCGAGATTGGGCGCCCGCTCGCCGATGAAGAACGCGCCGCGCTTGAGCGCGACATGGCCGACATCGTCAGCAACAGCCACCTCTTCAAGTCGCTGGATGACGAGGGCCGTCGCTCGGCGATCGAGTGCGCTCGGGTCGCGGTCTTTCACGAGGCGGACGTGCTCCTCAAGCAAGACGATCCGTCGGACGCGATGTACATCCTCCTCGACGGCACCGTTCGCGTGGAGACGCTCGCGCCAGGCGCGAAGGTGATGCTCGCGGAGCTGGGCCGCGGGGCGTGTGTTGGAGAGGTCGGCGCGCTGACCGGGAACGCGCGTACGGCCACGGTGACCGCGCGGACCGAGGTGAAGGTGATCCGCTTCGCGAAGTCGGACATCGACTCGTTGCTCACGCGGTACCCCAAGGTGCACAAGCTCCTGCTCGCGCTGGTCGAGCATCGCGCACGCGACACGATCGAAAAGATCATCGGGTAGCCCCGTGCACGTTCACCTCATCGGCGTCTCCGGAACGGGGATGGGCGCGCTCGCTGGCATGCTCAAGCTCAAGGGGCATCGCGTGACCGGCAGCGACCGCGCGTTCTATCCACCGATCGGGCCCATGTTGAAGGCGTGCGGCGTGGAGACCATGCAGGGGTTCTCGCCAGACAACCTCGCGGAGCGACCTGACCTCGTGGTCGTGGGCAACGTCTGCCGACCCGATCACGTGGAGGCGCGCGCCGCGATCGACTCGGGGCTCCGCTACACCTCGTTCCCAGCGGCGATCGAGGAGATGTTTCTGCCGGGACACGATTCGCTCGTGGTCGCCGGGACGCACGGGAAGACGACCACCTCCACGCTGCTCGCGCATCTGCTTCATGACGTGGGTCTCGACCCGAGCTTCTTGGTCGGCGGGGTGCCGGGGAACTTCGAGCAGAGCTATCGGCTCGGCCGCGCAGACGGCCCTTTTGTGATCGAGGGCGACGAGTATGACGTCGCGTTCTTTGAGAAGAAGCCCAAGTTCTGGCGGTACCGACCGCACGCCGCGATCATCACGTCGATCGAGCACGATCACATCGACATCTACCCCGACCTCGCGTCCTACCTCGACGCCTTCCGCGGCTTCGTCGCGAAGATCCCGCGCGAGGGTCTCCTCGTCGCTTGGGCGGGCGATCCTCACGTCCGCACCATCGCGAAAGAGGCGGCCTGCCGCGTCAGCTTCTATGGACTCGAGAGCGACGATTGCGGCGACGTGATGCCGAAGTGGATGGGGATGCTCGCGCCCGCGCAGGCCGGTGTGCAACCCATCGATGTGTTCGGCAGCGGGATGTCGTGTGGCCGCGTGCTCTCCCCCATGGCCGGCGCGCACAACGCGCGGAACGCCCTCGCCGCGATCGCGCTCGCGACCGAAGGTGCCGGCGCGCCCCTGGGCGACGTGATCACGGCGATGACGCGCTTTCGCGGAGTGCGCCGTCGCCAAGAGCTGCTCGGGATCGTTCGCGGCGTGCGTGTCTACGAAGACTTCGCGCATCACCCAACCGCCGTTCGCGAGACGCTCCGCGCGATCCGTTCTCGCCATCGTGAGGGCAAGCTGATCGCGGCGTTCGAGCCGCGGAGCGCGACCGCCTGTCGCAAGCTTCACCAAGACGAGTACGCGTCCGCGTTCGCGTCCGCTGACCTGGCGGTCCTCGCGCCGCTGGGCCGAGATCTCCCGCGTGAGGAGTCGCTCTCAACGCAAGAGATCGCGGCCGCGATCACGCGTAGCGGAGGAGCCGCGATCGCGACGAGTGAGATCGCCGAGGTCATCTCGTCTGTCACGAGCGCCGCAGAAGCGGGGGACACGATCGTCTTGATGTCCAACGGGAGCTTCTCGGGCGTCTACGACGACGTGCTCGCTGAGCTGGCCTGGTGAGCGAAGCGCCTCCGCTTTCTCGGGACGCCCTGGCCGTCATCCGATCACGGGCGGAAGAGATCGCCAAGCGCGCCGGTGAGCGCGCGCTCGCCGGCTTCCGCCAGCTCGATGAGTCCGCGGTGAGCAAGAAGGGCGCGATCGATCTCGTGACCGAACATGACCTCGCGGTGGAAGCGCTCATCGTCGCGGCGCTTCGCGAAGCGTTCCCCGACCACCAGGTCATCGGTGAAGAGAGCGCCGCGCATGGCGATCCCTCGGCGCTCATTTGGCACGTCGACCCGATCGACGGGACCACGAACTTTGCCCATGGCCACCCGTTCTTTTGCAGCTCGCTGGGGCTCTACCGCGGCAACGAGCCGCTGGTCGGGGTTCTCTGTGCGCCCGCCCTCGGCGCGCTCTATTCGTCCGCGAAAGGTCTGGGCGCGACGCGCAATGGCCGCGCGATGCATGTCTCGACACGCGCTGAGCTCTCGTCCGCGCTCGCCGCGACCGGGTTCTCCTACGACCGACGCGACAACCCGGACAACAACCTCAGCGAGTTCGCCAACGTCGTGTTGAAAGTGCGCGGGATGCGTCGGTGCGGATCGGCCGCGCTCGACCTCGCGTTGGTCGCGGACGGTGTCTACGACTTCTACTGGGAGAAGCGCCTCGGGGTGTGGGATCTCGCGGGCGGGCTCGCACTGGTTCGGGAAGCGGGCGGGCGGGTCACCGACTTCAGGGGCGGCGACGTCGACATCACGGCCGGAGAGGTCTGCGCGAGCAACGGGGTTCTCCACGACGAGCTCCTCGCGCTTGTCGGCTCATGAGCGCGCTCCATCATCTCGCGTTCCGGACGCATCAGCTCGAGGCGTTGGTGTCGTTCTACACAGAGCTCTTCGGGTTCCCGATCGCGCGAGACGAGCGACCGCGGGCGGTCTGGTGTGACCTGGGAGGCGCGGTGCTGATGATCGAGCGCGCGGACGAGGGGGAGGTCGTCACGGGCCGCGCGAGAGACGTGGTGATCTTCGCGGGAGAGCCGGCTGAATTTCGTGACCGCCTACGCGCGCGCGAGGTTCGGGAAGATGGCGCGACCGACTTCACGGTTTACGTACGCGATCCCGATGGACGTCGCGTCGGCGTCTCGCGTTACCCGCTCTCAAGCCAACAAAGCGACGACCTCAGCAACTACCTCAGCAAGGCATAACCGTTCGCGAACGGCTGTTCTTCGGGTCGCGCCTCGGTCGTCGCGCGCAAGACGATCCGCTCGCCGTCGTCGGTCGTCTCCCTCCATCCGCGCGTGATCAAGGTGTCGCCGGGCCACACCGGTTTACGGAACTGACCGCGGAGCTCTTTGAGCTTCCCGCCGTCGCCGCCGCCGAGCGCGTTCACGACCGCGCGCCCGACGTAGCCGTAGGTGCAGAGGCCGTGAAGGATCGGAACGTCGAAGCCGATCTGGGACGCGACCGCAGGATCGATGTGAAGCGGGTTCAGGTCGCCGCTCAAGCGGTAGAGCAACGCTTGCGACTCTGGAATGGTCTCCTTCACTTCAAAGTCGGGCGCGCGATCCGGAGCTTTGACGCGGAGGCTCCGCGGCGGCCGGGGTCCACCGAACCCGCCGTCCTTCAAGAAGATGATCTGCCACTCGGTCTCGAAGAGCAGCTGCCCATCGTGGTCGCGGGTCTCGGTCGTGAAGATCGCTTGGGCGAGCCGCTTGAGGTCGTAGACCCCCGCGATCTTGCCCACGGTCAAGAGCGTACCGTTCGCGGGGATGTCTCGGTGCACCGTGATCTTCTGCGCGCCGTGGACGACGCCGAGCAGGTCGCCCTCGACTACATGGAAGAGCTTCTCGCAGGCCGCGAAGGTGGGGATGACCGCGTAGGTCGGGAACACCTTGGGGCCCCGCTCTTCGAACACGTAGTCGAGCTCGTCGCGGGTCGCGCCGATCCCAAGGGCGTAGAGCGCGACGTCGCGCGGAGTGGTGGTGTGAGTCAAGACATCGGTTTCGTAACCGACGGTTTCCGCGTTGAGCGCCATGCGCGCGACTATGCGCCGTTGACGCCTGGGAACTCAACCCGCAGGCTGTCTGCATGTCGATCGCAGCCACGAGGGAGCGGAGAGAACCACGCACCCACTGGCTCGCCTTGGCGCTTGGGCTCACGTTTGTGGTCTCGACAGTGGGTTGCGGTGACGACGATACCGTCATCATGCTGATGGACTCGTCGGTGGACGGGGTGGACGCTCCTCGCGCGGGTGACAGCGATGAAGACGGCGTGTGCGACACGACGGAGGTCGAGCGCGGGAGCGATCCCACGCGGGTGGATACCGATGGCGATGGGTTCTCGGATCTGGCTGAGCTCTTCACGTTGGGCAGCAACGTCACCGACAACGGCGATCCCAACCGTGAGCGGGTCTTCATCTTGCGAGAGTCGGAGAGCTCCGCGGTCCAGATCCCGATCGAGCGCGCGTTCACTGGGGGTGGGGAAGATTATGTGGGCGTGTTTGAGCCTGGCGCGGAAGATGACGCCGGGATCAGCGCGGCGACCTTCTTCACGGGAGCGGTCGCTTCGTTCGCCGAGCCCATGTCCAACGTCGCGATCATTGACGGCGAAGCGTTCCGCGGCCTCAACGGCAGGACGCTCTTGTCGTGGGAGGCGCGGTTTGAGTACTCCGACACGCCCCGTGCCTGCATCCGCGCGTATCCCTTCCGTTACTCAGTAAAACGCAGTGACGGCCGGATCGTTTTCGTGAGCCGACTCACGTTGCTGGTTCTTCCCGTTGGACAGACCCTCGCGACCGGTCAGTGGTGTCTACCGCTCGAAGGCTGCAGGTAAGCCCAGATCCCGCCTTGGTGGGCGCGACCACAGCTCGGGCGTGATCCTAAAGTGCGTGATAGGTTCAATGGCAAGTAGCTTGTGGGGTTTACAAAGCGCGTGTTAGGACGGCCGACGTCCCGGGGCGCGCTCGCTCCCCACTGAGGAGTTTAGGATGAATTGGAAAAAGTTTGCATTGAGCGCCCTTCTTGGGTGCTCCCTCGTGATCACTGGCTGTGGCGACGACGACACCGGCACGGAAGACACGGGAACCCCGACTGACACTGGCGGTGGCGGAGAAGACACCGGTGGCTCGGCGGATTGCTCCACCGGCGACTCGCGCTTCTACGTGGTCGACACCATCTCCGTGCCCGAGATCATGGGCTCGACCGTTGACGGCTTCAACCTCGACGAGCTCGTCAGCGATGAGTCCGACCCGCAGGGTTGCTTCATCGAAGACTTCACCGCTCCCGACGGCCGCACCGGCGTCGACAACCAGCTCGCTGAGCTTGCGCCGATCCTCGCGACCGCGCTTATGACCGACCTCTCGACCACGATTCAAGAGGCGATCAACAGCGGCTCCATCGTCCTCCTCGCGGAGGTCACCGGCGTCGACGACATCGCGAACGACGACTGCGTCACGATGAACCTTTACCTCGGCCTCGTCCCCGGCGACGGCGCCCCGATGGTTTCCGGCGGCACGCTTACCGCTGGCCAGACCTTCGACATCAACGAGGTCTCGCTCATGGGCGGCAACCCGCTCATCAGCATCCCGAACGTGACCATCGACGCGGGCACCCTTCAGGCCGGCCCGGTCAACCTCCCGCTTATGCTCGACATCGGTGGCACCGCCCTCACCCTCACGGTTCGCGCCGCGACGCTTCGCGTCGACGTGACCGACACCACCATCTCGAACGGCACCCTTGGTGGCGAGCTCAACATCGACGAGCTCATCATGGCCGTCGACGGCATCGGTGGCGACCTCGACCCGATGATCGTGCGCAGCACGCTTGAGTCGGTCGCTGACCTTCAGCCCGACGCCGGCGGCGTCTGCCAGGCGGTCTCGGCGGGTCTCAACCTGACCGGCGTGGAAGCCGTTCGCGGCGAGGTTCGCGCGGCGCCGGCTGAGTAAGCCAGCTCCCACACGAGGAACGACGGCGAGGGCTTCGGCTCTCGCCGTTTTTCTTTGCGCGTGTGTTTGTTCGTTCGTGTTCGTTCGTGTTCGTTCGTGACTGAGCGAGTCTGAGCGGTTGGTTCTTGAGTCGGCGCGTGCTGCGGATCGCAGATGGGGCGCGCCAGCTCCCGGCGCGTCACGTGGGTTTCGCGAGGGAGCTTCTGACCCCACCCGCCGATCCTCCGCGTTCGGAGCGCGTTCGCCGCTTGAGTGGTTCACGCGCCGCTTTTGTTTCTTGGGGAAGCGCGTGCCGTTGGTGTTCGGTCTTGGACGAGGGCGTTCTTGATGGAGCGAGTCTGAGCGGTTGGTTCTTGAGTCGGCGCGTGCTGCGGATCGCAGATGGGGCGCTAGAGCGCGGGTTCTGTCACGGTGATGCGGCCCGCTGGAACATCCATCATCGTCACGCGCCGCCCGGTCGTCGGCCACGTGACCGTGACGCGGTCCGCGGTCGTCGCGTCACCGAGCCCGAAGTGCGTCTCGAGCGGTCCGTGTCCGACGAAGCCGTGTAGCGAGACAACATCGATCATGTGGCGACCGTCGACCTCGACGTCAACGTGCGCGCCGAGGCTGAAGTGATCGCTGGTCGTGCCTCTCGCTTGGACGCGGAGGTAACGCGCGGGCGGTGAGTCGTTGCGGTAGAGGTGAGGCTCCGCGCCGTTGTTCGCGATGTAGATGTCTTGGTCGCCGTCGCCGTCGTAGTCGAACGTGACGAGGCCTTTGCCTGAGTCGGTATCGAGCACGCCCGCGGGGATGGCGCGCTCGGCAAAGGTGCCGTCGCCGCGGTTGTCGTAGAGGCGAACGCGATCGTCAGGGAAGGGTCGCGCGCCCCAGCAGAAGTCCATCCCGTTGGTCATGACGAGGTCGCGGTCTCCGTCGCCATCGTAGTCAAAGTCGCTCGCGCCCCAGCCCCAGTCTCCGCGGCGTACCTCCGCGAGGTCAGTGACGTCGACGAAGCGGCGGCTGCCGAGGTTCCGGAAGAGGCGGTTGCCGCTGGTGCCCCAGTTGCGACCGATCGGGCGGTCCAGATCCCAGATGCTGGTGATGAACCAGTCGAGCCGTCCGTCGCCGTCGAAGTCCGCGATGGTCGCGCCCATGCCGTTCTCGTCGGTGCCCACTCCCGCGGCGCGTGTTCCGTCCGAGAAGGTTCCGTCGCGCTTGTTCCAGAAGAGGCGGCTCGAGCGGAAGTCACCGGCGACCGCGAGGTCAAGCCAACCGTCTCCGTCCATGTCGACGAGCGCTGAGGTAAAGGCCCAGGAGCCGCTCGCCCGCACGTCATCCACGTCCACGCCCGCCGCGACCGTGACGTCCTCGAAGCGTCCAGGCGCGGTCGCGCCGCGGTTTCGATAGAGGCGTGTATGCGAACGGGGAGCGTCTGGTTCGAGCGGGGTGGGTCTCCACTCCGTCACGTGCAGGTCGACGAAGCCATCGCGATCGTAGTCCCCCGCGGTGAAGCTGAAGACGTAGTGATTCTGCCCGTCGAGCGACGCGACCCCGCGCGTCACGCCTTCTTCACGGAAGGTGCCGTCGCCTTGGTTGATGTAGAGATAGGTGCGGTCTCCCCATACGGTTCCGACCAAGAGGTCCAAGTGTCCGTCGTTGTCGACGTCCACGAACGCGGCGCCGTTGGTGTTGGCGCTGATCGTGATGCCCGCAGAGACGGCGACATCCGTGAAGGTGCCGTCGCCGTTGTTGCGAAACAGGCGGTCAGTCGCCTCGAAGCGCGTGACAAAGAGGTCGACGTCGCCATCTTGGTCATAGTCCGCGGCGACCACGCCTCCATGCATCCCGAATGGCTCGCAATATCGGCTGTCGTCGTCGGGGCAGACCGCGGGACAGCCGAGCGGCCATTGGCTCTCGTTGAGACCGGCTTCGGCGGTGACGTCCGTGAAGGTGGGTCCTTCGGTCGGACCCGCGTCCGCGTCACCCTCGACATCGGCGTCGAGCTCCGCGTCCGCATCGCCCGGTGCGTCTGCCTCGCCGCCGTCTTCAACATCACCGTCGGCGTCACGTGTCGCGTCGTTTGCATCGCTCGCGTCGTTTGCGTCGCTCGCGTCGTTTGCATCGCTCGCGTCGCTCACGTCGTGGGCGGCGTCCCGACTCGCGTCAACCGCCGCGTCGACGTCGTTGTCGCCTCCGCACGCCATGAGAACGACGACGAAACAAAGTGACAGAGCGCTGAGGAAAGAGAAACGCAAGCCTCCACAGGTTCCCACGCCGGTTGGCTCGTGTCAGGTTGAAGCCGATGTCCGCGATCCACTTCTACCTCGACTACCTCTCCCCCTACGCCTACGTCGCCTGGCACGCGCTTCGCCCGATCGCGGCGTCCCGGGGTCGCGCGGTCGAGGCTCGTCCCGTGCTCTTGGCCGCGCTCCTGAAGCACCACGGTCACCTCGGTCCGGCGGAGATCCCGGCGAAGCGCGAGTACGTCTTCAAGGACGTGAGCCGGACCGCGGCGCGAATGAAGCTCCCGCTCTCGCCGCCGCCCGCGCATCCGTTCAACCCACTTCTCCCGTTGCGAGTGACCGCGCTCGAGATGAGCGAGGAGATCCGCCATCGGTTGGTCGACGCGCTCTTCGATCTCACCTGGGGCGGGAAGGGGGGCATCGAAGATGCCAAGGTCGTGGAGAGGGTATGCGAGACGCTCGGGATCGAAGACGCGATCGCGCGCGCGACGGCGCCTGAAGGCAAGGCGGCTGTTCGCGCGTTGACCGAAGGTGCAATTCAAGCGGGCGCGTTCGGGACGCCGACGATGATCGTCGACGGTGAGCTCTTCTTTGGGCACGACAGCCTGGGTCATCTCGGGCGCTTCTTGGATGGCGAAGATCCGGTCGACCCCGCGATGATCGAGCGCTGGCGTGATCTCCCTTCCACTGCGCGGCGCACGTGATAGACCGACGAGCGTGACCGACCCAGACGATCCGCTCACGGACGACGCGCTGACGGGTCGCTACCGCGTGTTTCAGCGAAAGCGCGGCCACCGTTACTCGCTCGACGATGTGCTCACGGCGTACGTGGCGGCGCAGGTGAGCCGGGAGACACCTCAGCACCTCGACCTTGGATGCGGCATCGGGTCCGTGCTCCTCATGGCTCACGATGTGCTCTCGCCCGCGCGCTCCGTGGGGGTCGAGGCGCAGGAGATCTCGTTCGCGCTCCTGGAAAAAAACCTCGCGCGGAACGAGCTGAGCGCGCGAGTTGAAGTGGTCCGGGGAGATCTCCGCGATGAAGCGCTGCGCGCAGGGCTCGGTCGTTTCGATCTAATCACCGGCACCCCGCCGTACATGCCGGTCGGGACGAGCACGCCTTCGCCCGACTCGCAGCGCGCCCATGCCCGCGTTGAGCTGCGTGGCGGCATCGAGGCGTATGTGGACGCGGCGGTCGCGTGCGCGGCCGAGGACGCGTTCATCGTTTTGTGTGGGGACGCGCGGACCCCAGAGCGGATCCGGAGCCAAGCGCACGCGAAAGGGCTCACCCTGGTCTCGCGAACCGACGCGATCCCGCGCGCGGGTCGCGATCCGCTCTTCTCGGTGTGGGTCGCGCGCAAAGCCCAGCGGGGCGCAGAAACCGCGCGTCCGGACCAGGCAGCGGAGCGCGTCGAGGCCTTTGTCGCGCGAAAAGCGGACGGCACGCGGACCGATGACTACTATCGCGTTCGGGCCTTCTTCGGCCTCCCGCGTACTCACTGACGCGTTCCCTCGAACCACTGACGAACCACCCGTGACCGACGACCCGTATCGCGAGCGCCCACCTCGGCGCGCCCTCTCTCAACGTGGCGGGCAGGTCTCTGTCTCGGGTGATCGGGCGGTTACTGACCTCCTGGCGCACGCGCTCACGCTGGCGGGCAAGCGCGCTCCCGAGGGGCTAACCTACGACTTTCACAGTTACCCCGCGCGGATGCACCCGGCGATCGCGGAGTCGGTGATCAGCGCGTGGTCACGTCGCGGTGACTGGGTGCTCGATCCGTTTTGCGGAAGCGGAACGGTGTTGGTCGCGGCCCGAGCCTCGGGTCGCGCCTGCGCGGGCGTCGATCTTAACCCGCTCGCGTTGCGGATCGCCGAGGTCAAGACCAGCATCCGTGGCCCCAAGGAGCGTAAGCGCTTCGAGCGAACGTTGAAGAGCTTGGCGGTCCGATCCACCGAGCGCGTTAAAGCACGTGTGCCCTCCCGCGCCCCGGTCACGCGTGATGAGGCGCAGTGGTGGGACGTCCATGTGCTCAAAGAGCTCGCGGGCCTGCGCGAAGAGATCCACGCGGTCAGCCACCCTGGCGATCGCCGCGCGCTCGAGGTCGTGCTCAGCGCGATCGTGGTGAAGTTCTCGCGACGACAAGCGGATACGTCGCGTCGTGAAGTGAAGAAGCGGATCCGAAAAGGGCTCGCGACCGAGTTCTTTGAGCGCAAAGGGCTCGAGCTGGTTGAGCGGTGGCGCGAGCTTCATCGGCACGCGCCGCGCGAGAGTCACAACCCCGTGCTCAAGGTGGGCGACGCGCGCGAGCTTGATCACGCGCTCCATCCGCGCGATCGTTTTCGCCTCGTTCTCACTTCGCCTCCCTACGGCGGGACCTACGACTACCTTCATCACCACGAGCTCCGTTACCCGTGGCTCGGGATCGACGCAGAGCGACTCGCGCGAGACGAGATCGGTGCGCGTCGACACCTGAAGGGACCGAGCGCGCATCGGCGATGGGACGTTGAGGTCGAGAGCGCGCTGCGTTCGTCCGCGCTGCGGCTCGAAAGTGATGGTCGCGTGGTCTGGCTCATTGGCGATGCGCAGCTCGAGGGGCGCCGCGTGAACGCCGACGAACAGGTGCTTCGCTTGGCGGGACGCGCCGGGCTCGAGGTGGTCGGCGTAGCGTCGCAGCGTCGCGCAGATTGGACCGGCAAGGACCCACGTCGCGAGCATCTCATCGCGTTGATCCGAACCGGTGACGAGATCCCTCCGGCGCGACGAGAGCCGCCGCGCGGGCACCGAGGCGGCCGCGGAACGCGTCGTGATGGACGACCGTCACGCGAGCGGACAGGTGGGCGTTCGGAAGAGCGTGGGCGTTCGGAAGAGCGCGGGCGTTCGGAAGAGCGCGGGCGGGGACGGCGGAGCAGAACGGATGAGCGCGGACGACCAGGCGAGCGACGCGGGCGTTCAGATGAGCGCGGACGGCCAAGCGAGCGCGGGCGTTCGGATGGGCGCGGACGGCCAGGCGCGCGACGCGGGCGTTCGGATGAGCGCGGTTCGGATGAGCGACGCGGAGGTTCGGATGAGCGACGCGGGCGTTCGGATGAGCGCGGACGTTCGGAAGAGCGACGCGGACGTTCGGATGAGCGAACGAAGCGTGCTCCCGAGCCCGAGAGGAAGGGGTCACGGGTGCGACGCCCGAAGAAGAAGAAGCCGAAGTGACTGACGGCGCGCAGGAAGGTCACGTCCGCGGGAAGTGGGTGCTCATCCTGCTGACGGCGATCGCGGCGCCGGTGGCGTTCGTGATCGAGACGGTCGTCCGAAAGCTGCTCTTCCCAGCCGAGTTCGAGGAGTTCCGCGAACTCGCGCATGACTACGCCACGATCCTCGCGTGGGGGTTCGTCGTGATCGCGACGCTCGCCGCGGTTGCCGGTCTCTTTGTGCAGCGAAGGCTCGCGAAAAAGCGGATCGCCAAGCTTCCCGCGAGCGCGACTGCGGAGCAAAGAGAGCGCGCTGCCCTCGGGGCCTTCATGCTCGCCGCGGCGGTGCCACAGGTCCCGGCTGTGTTCCTGACGCTGCTTTACATGTTTGGCGCGTCGCTCACGCCCGCGGTCGTTGGCCTCGCGGTCTCGACGTTGGGCGTGATCGCGCAAGCCGTTCGCGCGCGCTGATCAATCAGCGCGCAGGCGCGGAGAGGACATCTCCTGATGTCTGAATGGAGGCGTCGTTCGGGACAAAGGTGCCGGACGAGACGAGGGTGCGCGCGTTGACACGAATCCGCCCCGCTCCGCCGCCGCCGCCGCCGCCGTTCTCACGACCACCACCGCTACCGGACTCCGCGACGGTTGTTCCGCTGAAGTGACCGTCGCCGCCGGAAGCGCCTTCGGGAGAGACTCCCTCGCCGCCGCTCGCCATTCCGGAGAGCTCGCGCAATGTGGTGCCACCGGCTCCTGGGTCGTCGGAGCCACCGCATCCGCCCGAACACCGCCAGCCCGCCGCGCCGCCGCCTCCGGGGACACCCACGGCCCCGCGGATCGTCACGTTTGGCGACTCCAAAATGATGCCGCCACCCGATCCGCCGCCACCGCCCGCGCCGCCATCGGCACCGCCTTCTTCACCACCGAAGCCGCCACCGCCAGGCGCGTTCACTGATCCGCTGCCCGAGACCCGCAGCGCACCAAACGCGCTGAACTGAATCGCGCCGCCGCCGGCCCCACCCGGTCCACCATCGTCGTCTCCCCCGGTTCCACCGCCCGAGCCTCCAAGGAGAGGGATGAGGACCATGTTGCCGTAGGTCATGCCGCCACTACCGCCGGCGCCTCGGCCGCCTTCGCCGCCGGCGCTTCCGAAGCCGCCGCCACCGCCGCCGCCGTCGACGTTGTCACCGCGGTTGGCTCCGCCTGCACCGGGGCCCATTCCTCGACCGTCGGGGCAGACCCCACTCGTCGTTCCGCAGAACCCGCCTGTGTTCCCACCACCGGGTCCGCCCGTATAGGCCCCCGAGATCCCGGTCGCGCCTGCGTAGACCTCGCCGTCGATCACGATTTCCTCGGTGGCGATGAAGGCCACGGGACGTGACCCGATGAACCAAAGGCCTTCGCCTGCTCCGATGTTGATGTTCGCCGCGGTGAAGACCGCGATGCCCGCGATCACTTGATAGTGGATCCCTTGGTCGAGCGCGCTGTCGTCGCGCACCACGATCCGTTCGTCGAAGGGCCCGATCTCGTCAGCGGTGATCGTGCCGTCGTTGACATTGACGATCAGTCGATCGCGTCCATCCGCGACTCCGTAAAGGGCGCCCAAGCTCAGCGTTCCCGTCGCGCCCGGATCAGGCACAAAGTCATCGCCCACGTTACTCGGCACAAACCGGGCGCACGCGGCGACTCCACCAAACTCGTCGCAGCCGAGCGTGTCGCAGGGCGTCGAGGTGAACTCACCGCCGGAGCACGTCTCAAGCGCGTCACCTGCACAACGCGTCTCCCCGTCTTCACACGTCCGGCATGAAGGAGGCGTCGTCGACGAGTCGCACCCAAGCGCGCCACACGCCACGGTGGTCTCGACGCCCGCTGCGTCACAGGTCACCAGATCGGAGCCGTCACAACGGACGTTGTTGGGTTCACACTCGACGCAGCGCGGCGGGGTGATCGCGGAGGTGCAAAGCGGAGCCCCGCCTGAGCAGTCACTGTCCACAAACGAGCCGGTCGCGTCGCACGTGCTCAACGTGTCTCCGTCCGCGCAAACGACGGTTTCCGGGGCGCACTCTTGGCAGGCTCCGTCGAAGCAGAAGATCGGACAGGTCGCGCCGTTGGCTTCCCACGCTCCCGCCGCGTTGCAGATCTCGGGCGCCATTCCGTCGCAGCGGACTTCACCCTCGACGCACTCAACGCAGCTCGGCACGCCTGCGGTCTCGAGACAGACCGGTGTGGTGTCCATGCACGGCGTGGTCTCGAGCTCGCCCATCGCGGTGCACACCAGAATCGTTGTACCCGCGCACATCGTCGTCCCCGGTGTGCACGCACCACAAATCGCGTCACCGCCCGGGAGCATGATGCAGTCGTCGCAAGGCATGCTGTCCCAGCCGCCCATTGCGTTGCAGGTTTCGAGCGCTCCGGCGCCACATCGGGTGGTTCCGATCGGCATGCAACCGGCGTCCATCGGGGTCGTGTCAGGGGGATCCGGAGTGGTGTCCACGGTGTCGGCGTCGTTCATGACGTCGTCGAGCACATCCATTCGGGTGTCTGGCAGATCTGTATCGACACTCGCGTCACCGCTCGCGAGCGGCGAGACATCAGCGAAACAGCCCGTAAAGAGAAGCGCGAGCGCGCAGAGATATGCTGACCTAAGCATCGAGACAACCTATCCCGAAGTGGTGAGCACGTCACGGCGCGTTCGCGGTGTCGCGCTATTCCAGTGGCGCGGTGAGAATGTCGCCGCGCGTTGCGACTTCGCTCGGCAAGTAGGTCACGTCGGTGAGTGTTCGGGTGCGACCATTGATGCGGATCCGCCCGGCGCCGCCGCCGCCTCCGCCTCCGTTGTTGGCGTTCGCGCCCGCCGTCGATGCGGATGTGACGTGCCCATCCCCGCCGCTGCCGCCATCATCACCGGCGCCAGCGCCGCCGTCTGCAGAGTCGGTCCCGACGATGCGCAATCGGTTTCCGTCTGCACCGGTCGACGGGTCGGCGTTGCAGGAACCTCCAGAGCCCCGGCACCGCCAGCCCGCGCCTCCGCCGCCGCCTGGGACCCCGATTGTTCCAGTCGCGATGACGATGGGGGCTTCAAGGAGTATCGCGCCTCCCGATCCGCCGCCGCCACCAGCGCCACCGTCGCCAAGTCCGCGCGCCCCTCCGAGGCCGGGACCACCTGATGCCATGACGTTGCCGCTGATCGTGATTCGAGTGAACGACGTGATCTGAATCGCGCCGCCACCACCGCCGCCATTGCCTCCTTGGTCGTCGCCACCCGCGCCGCCGCCCGATCCGCCGAGGAGCGGTACGAGGTTTTCGTTTCCATAGAGCGCGCCGGCGGCTCCGCCTTCGCTCCTTCCACCGGTCGCGCCGAGCGCACCGAAACTCCCGCCGCCGCCACCGCCATCGGCTGCTCCGAAGTCGCCCAACGAGTTGTCGCCACCTTGCCCTCCACCTGCACCTCCGCCGCGCCCGCTGCGGCCGATCACGCGTTGACCCTGCCCGGGTCCGCCGCCGCCGGCTCCTGGCGTCCAGCGTGAGGTCGACAGATCCAGAATCGCGCCGGCGTACACCAAACCTTCTACCGAGACGTCTCCGATAGAGATCAGCAAGACCGGACGCGTGCCCAACAACCAAAGCTCGTCCTGCGCGCCGAGAGACACGCTCTCGACGACAAAGACCGCGTACTCCGTTCCTCCGCGTACTCGTCGCGCGTAGTTGATCCCCTCGATAGTGCCTTCGCCCGCCCCGCGAACCGGGCGCTGTCCGCCGGCGTCGACCACCAAGATCGCGCCGTCGTCGCCGCTCAAAAAGAAGCGACGTACGCCTACCGCGTCCGAGTGGTCCTCCATGTCGAGACCCGCGCTCGGGGTCGACGCGCTTGGAAGCGGGCCCAAGTTGCTCGGCACCAGCTCTTCGCACGCCGCAGGATCAAACTCTTCGGAGCAGCCCAATGAACAGAAGCGGTCGTCGGTCCACATCCCGGAGACGCAGCGCCGGAGCGTGGTGCCGGCGCACTCGGTCTCGCCCTCGGTGCACTCGAGCTCGACGCACACCGCGACGCCGTCGCGCACTTCGCAGACGTCATCGCATTCAGTCTCGACCCACTCGCCGTCACCTCCGCAGACGCGACGCGTGTCCGAGTCCACGCACTCTGTTTCTTCCGGCGTGCAGCTGACGCAAGCGGACGGCGAGAGCGTATCGAGGCAGATGTCATCGCACTCCCGCGCTTCCCAGCTACCCACCGCGCTGCACTCCTGGACCGTGTCACCATCCAAGCACTCGACCGTGCCGGGTTCGCAATCGACGCACGCCGGAGGCTCCAAGCTGCTCGAGCAGACCTCGGGGCACGCCGTCTCGACAAACGATCCACCTGTGCAGGTGCGCAAGGTGTTCATCACGCAGACCGTCTCGCCTTCTTCGCATTCCGCGCAGACCGCGGTACCGCCGACCTCACGGCAGACCGCCGAGCCGGCGCAGGTCTCGAGGGTAAGGGCTCCGCCGACGCAGGTTTCGACCGTCACGCCATCGCGGCAGCGCGTTCCTTCCACACACGACGTGTCCATCGTGTCGGCGTCCACTCCCGTGTCCGCGTCAGGGCCGCCGGTGTCCGCGTCGGGGCCGCCGGTGTCCGCGTCGGGTCCGGTGTCTGCGTCGGTTCCCGTGTCGCCGGTGTCGATGTCCGCGTCATCGGCGTCCATCCCGCTGTCGCGAGACGTGTCGATCGAGGTGTCGGGCATCCCTGCGTCCTCACCCAGCGGAGAGGCGTCCACAAAGCAGCCGCTCATCGCGAAGAGCGCGACAATGAACGTGGCGAGGGAAAACTGGGGAGCGGAGAGCATGCGCCACCCTACCGCAACCGCTCCGCGCTTCAACGAAGAGTCAGCGACAAGTCAGCGACGTTTCCGGCCCTTCTTGCCCTTCTTTTTCGCATCGCTGTTGGGCGGCTCGTCACGCGCTCCGCGTCGCCGCGTTCGTCGCTCGTCTCGCTCGTGCGCCTCTCGCTGATTCTTCAGCAGCTCGAGGCGATCGCGTAGCTCCGCCGCTTTCTCGAAGTCGAGCTTCTCCGCGGCCAGCAACATCTCCGAACGAAGAGCATCGATCCGTTCCGGGATCTCGCTCACGGGTACCGGCTCGCTCTTCTCTTTGGGGACGCGCATGTAGTCGGTCGTGCCCATGCTCGGGTCGAGCTGGAGCACCGCCTTGCTCACCGTTTGGGGCGTGATGCCGTGCTTCTTGTTGTACGCCTCTTGAATCTCGCGTCGCCGGGTCGTCTCTGACATCGCGACGTCCATCGCCTTCGTGATCTTGTCGGCGTACATGATCACGAGACCGTTCTGGTTTCGCGCTGCCCGTCCCATCGTCTGGATGAGCGAACGTGGCGATCGCAGAAAGCCCTCCTTGTCCGCGTCGAGGATCGCGACGAGCGAGACCTCCGGAAGATCGAGACCCTCACGCAACAAGTTGATGCCTACGAGTACATCAAAGGTCCCGCGGCGAAGCTCGCCCAGAATTTGAACGCGCTCTAGTGTGTCGACGTCGCTGTGGAGGTACTGCACCTTCACGCCGAGCTCGTTGTAGTACTCGGTGAGGTCCTCGGACATGCGCTTGGTCAACGTGGTCACGAGCGTCCGCTCGTCCTTCGCGACGCGATCGCGGATCTCTTTGAGCAAGTCGTCGACCTGGTGCTTCACCGGGCGCACCTCGATGAGCGGATCGAGCAAGCCGGTTGGACGGATGACCTGCTCGACGACCACGCCGGAGGTCTGCTCGACCTCCCAGTCGCCCGGCGTCGCGCTGACGTGAATGACCTGCTTCGCGCGCTCTTCCCATTCTGAGAATTGCAGCGGGCGATTGTCGAGCGCGCTCGGCAGCCGGAAGCCATGCGAGACGAGCGTCTTCTTCCGCGCTTGGTCGCCGCGGTACATCGCGTTGAGCTGCGGGACCATCAAGTGCGACTCGTCCAAGATGACCATGAAGTCGTCCGGGAAGTAGTCGAGCAAGGTCGGCGGCGGCTGACCGGTTTCGCGCCCCGCGAGGTGCCGCGCGTAGTTCTCGATGCCCGTGCAGAAGCCCATCTGCTCGAGCATCTCGAGGTCGTACATCGTCCGCTGTTCCAGCCGCTGTCGCTCAAGGAGCTTGCCCGCGGCTTCCAGTTCTTGGAGCCGCTCGCGCAGCTCGACCTGGATGTCCTTGATCGCGCGGGCGCGGTGGTCTTCGGGGGTCACGTAGTGACTGCCCGGGTAGATGCCGTAGCGCTCGAGCTCCGCGGTGACTGTTCCGCGGAGAGGATCGACCTCGCAGATCCGCTCGATCTCATCGCCCCAGTACTCGACGCGGATGGCGAGATTGTCGGAGTGTGCAGGGAAGATCTCGACCACGTCCCCGCGCACGCGAAAGGTACCGCGGTGAAAGTCGATGTCGTTGCGCTTGTACTGGATCTCGACCAGGCGTCGGAGCAAGCGATCGCGCAGGTACTCCTCGCCGCGCACCAGCTCGATCAGCATCTGGTGGTACCACTCGGCCGAACCGATGCCGTAGATGCACGAGACGCTCGAGACGATGATCGTGTCGCGCCGTGAGAGCAGCGCCCGGGTCGCGGCGTGACGCATTCGGTCGATGCGGTCGTTTACGATCGCGTCCTTCTCGATATAGGTGTCCGAGGTCGGGACGTACGCCTCAGGCTGAAAGTAGTCGTAGTAGCTGACGAAGTACTCGACCGCGTTGTTCGGGAAGAGATCGCGCATCTCGGTGTAGAGCTGTGCCGCGAGCGTCTTGTTGGGCGCCATGATCAAGGCCGGCCGGTTCACCTGCTCGATCGTGTTCGCGATCGTGAAGGTCTTGCCGCTGCCGGTGATCCCCAAGAGGACCTGGTGGACATCGCCGCGAGTCAGACCCGCCACGAGTTCCTTGATCGCGGTCGGCTGATCGCCTTTAGGCGACATCTTGGTCACGAGCTCGAACTTCATGCGCCCCAAGGTATCAGTTTGAGGCGACAGAAATCGTCAGGAGCGGAGCCGACAGTGTTTGAACACGCTTTGTCGATCCTCGCGCCGCTTCGGCTGTCATCTTGATGGGATGATTCACTCGCGTCGGCTGTCGCTCCGTCTCGTATTCACGCTCGCTCTGGTCGGCGTTGTTGCTTGCGGCGATGACGATGGGGGCGCGGAGGACGCAAGGGCCGATGTCGCGGACGCGACGGATACGCGCGACACCTCACGAGACGTTGCCGTTGATGCCGTTGATGCCGCGGACGCGATGCCGGACGCGCTGCCGGACGTGATGCCAGACGTGATGCCGGACGCGATGCCGGACGTGATGCCGGACGCGATGCCGGACGCGATGCCGGACGCGATGCCGGACGCGGATGTCGGTACCATCGACAGCGGGGTCGATAGCGCGATGGACGTGAGCGACGCTGCTGCGGATGCACCAGACAGCTCAGCGACCCTCCTGGACGTCTGCATCGCGGAGTTCAACAGACAGGTTCGGTGTGGCGGAGCGCCGATCTCGTTGGACGAGTGCCTCGCGACCTGTACGCGACCTCGTAGCGACCTGATTCCGCGCATCATCACGTGCATCGATGGCCTCGCGTGCGGAGAGAGCCCCGACTCATGCCGAACGCTTGAGCGCCTCGGCGCAATGGCGTCCCCTGCGTATGAGATGTTCCAACGTGAATGCCTCGCCGCGCGCGACCGATGCGGTCGAGTCGCCCCCGTTCCGCTTGAGTTCTGCAACCTCGACGCGATCGAAGACGAACAGATCGAGCGCCTCGGGCTCTGTCTCCCAAGCGCGTGCGGGGAACACGCACGCTGTCTCGAGAACGCCGCATGCGCGACGGACGACAGCGGCGCGGACATCTGCGTTGCGCGTCAGCAACGATCGAACCGATGTCGCCTTCGACCGCTTGTCTCCTATGCCGACTGCGTAGACTCGTACAGCTGTGTCCCGGTGGTTCCGGCCAGGGCGGCGGCGGTGGCCGACTGCATCGACGGACTCTCTTGTGCCGAGTCAGACGCGCGCTGCATGAGCTCACCACGTCCGCCTGCGGTGGTCACCCAGTGCCGCGCGCGCCTGGCGACGTGTGGTGGGTTTAGCGAGGACGCGTGCGATCTAGAGCTCGCTACCGACGCGACCGCTAGCGCGATGATCGCTTGCCTTGAGCAGGACTGTGATGAAGTCGGCCTGTGCGTGAATGAGCTCCTGTCATGTCGCGTGCCGGAGACCTTGTGCGACGCTTCGGCGGCCTGGGACGAACGTTGTGGCCGGGAACCGCGCGATCGCGCAACCTGCGAGGCGGAGACTCGCTGCGTGCGGAGCGCCGCAGAGGACGCGGTTGCCTTGTGTCTCAACAGCTCCAGTAGTTGCACCTCAGAGTGCTTCTCGCGTCCCGCGTCGGAGGTCGCGCCGAGGGCGGCTGCGGTCGCGTTCGAGGAGCGCTGTCGAGAGCGGGCTGCTGCGTGTGGCCTCCCGCGCTCTCTTTCCGCTTGCGACGCTGCCGCGTTTACCGACGACGGCGTCGAGACCATGTTGCCTTGCTTCGACGTCGCGTGCGGTGAGCTCAACGGCTGCTTGGAAGGAGTCCGGACGACGTGTTCGACGAGCTGTTCTGCCGCGCTCACGCCGCCGTTTGGATCGCGTGTCGGCGATGTGTTCCCGCCGTTCACCGCGACCGATTGCGGAAGCGGGGCGCCTCAACCACTGGCTTACGCTAGCTGCCAGGTGGGCCCGACCGTGATCCTCGCCAGTGCGAGGCTGTCGCCCTATCTCGCGGAGAGTCGGCAGATGAACACGCTCTTTGAAGACCCTCGCTTCAGCGCGGTTCGCTTCATGGAACTGCTTTCGTTCGGGCCCGGGCCAGAGCCTATCTCGGATGCTGATTGTGCGGATTGGCGGTCTACCGAGGAGACGCGTCACACCATCGTGCGCGACGAGAGCGGCTTTCCTAGCCTCTCGTTCGTGCCGCGCTGGATCCTGATCGACGGCAGCGGAACCGTCGTCCTCAATCAGCGGACGATCTCGGCGGAAGACGTCCTCGCGCTCTTGTAGGTCACCCTCGAGTTTGCGCCCTCGAACATTAGGCTCTCGAATCGCGCGCTACGTCTGCGCGAGCGCGAGGCGATAGCGGCTCAACGTCCCGCCGGAAGACCCCGCGGTCCCGACGATCAGCTCGTGCTCCGTAAACGCCAGCGCGTGGACCGCTCCGGCCGCGTCGGTCAGCGTCACGCACGTCTCGAGTTCCCCGTCGATCAGGTTCGCGAGGGTCACGACCGCTCCCCGTGCGAACGCGACGAGCCCGCTCTTGTGCGTCGCCAGCGCGGTGATCTCTTCTCCGAGGCGCTTCCCCGCGCGGGTCTTTAGGTCGATAACGAAAAGCCCCTCTCGGTCCGAAGCGAGTACCGTCGCCCGCCCGGCGAGCGCGGCGAGGCGGTCGAAGGCGCGAGGCACCGCGCCGAGCTCTTCTCCCGCGAGTGACCACCATCGCAGTCGCTCGCCGGCGCCCACCAACACCGAGTCGCGGGCCGCGAGCACCAGCGCGCCGAGCGGCTCGCCGGTCGCGAATATGTGCTCCGCTACGTCTGACTGGTCGTAGGTCGCGATCACGCCATCGCGATGTCCCGCGATCACTGACTTCCGCGTTCGATCGACCACCAGCGCGGCGATCGGCGCGCGATGCGACGTGAACACCTCGCGATGCCCGCGGGAGTAGATGGAGATCGCGCCGGGCTTCTTCTTCCGCACCGCGAGGACCCGATCGGCGGTGATCGCGAGCGCGGTGACGGGGTCTTCCAGGTGCAACCCGCGGCGCTCCGGGCGATCCCGCGCGAGCGCGCGTTCGATCATCACTTCGGTCCCAAGCGCGGCTGCGAAACCGTCGTCCTGTGCGACCAGGAGATCGACCCGAGGCGCGATGATGTCTTGGAGACGCGATGTCGCTTCATGGTCACGCGAGATTTGGACGCACATCTCCGGGCGACCGGGAACGAACCAATGCGCGCGGTGAAGCTGCACGCGGTGGATCTCTTCGGGCACCTGCACCGAGAGCAGCGTGCGCGCGGATTCGTCGCGGACGACGAGCTGGCCCTCGAGTCGTTGCAAGGTCACGACTTCGCCGCCGCTCGCCAGCGCCCCCGCGAACGTCCCGTGCGGGACGAGATGGGTCCGCACCGCGCCGCTCTGCGCGTCCACGATCGTCGCGGCGCAGGCGTCGCCAAAGGACGTGATGAGGTAGCGGTCGGGCCCGAGAACGTCGACGAGCGCGCTCCCGCCTCGCATCGTTCGGATGTTCCGCAGCGCTCCCTCGCCGAGCAAGACGAGCTGCGCGGGGAGCATGATCGCGACCACCTCTTCACGGTCCAGTCCCCCTTTTTGCGCGACCATTTGCGTCGCGTTGCCGATCCCCAGTACCGGGATCTCGTGAACCGACTCCGAACCTGCGGCGAGCTCGACGATGTACGCGGGGTAGTGCTGAGGCGCTTCTTGGGTGTCGTCGGGACGCGGGAAAGAGGAGCGATGCGCGAAGACGGCGCGGTCCGTGAGGGCCGCGGTCGCGACCGAGTAGAACTCGACGCGGTCGTTCGAGAGGTGCGCGCTGCTGTGAGCGAGCACCTCAGGCTCCGCGCGAAGCGACCAGACCGTCATCTCGACGGTGCCGCGTTCGGGGTCAATCCCGATCGTGCTGAGCGTCGTCCCGTCTTCGGCGAGGGAGAAGCGGTCCGCCGAGGTGACATGAATCGTACGCTGTTGTTCCCCGCTGCCGCGCGTCACCTTCAACGCGGTCGGCGAGAAGAGAGTCGCGGTCACGTCGCCGGCGACCTGCACGTCGCGCACGAGACCGGCGGTGAGCGATTGGTCTCGGTGATGCGACGCGTTTGCCGTGACCCGTGGCGCGGGGGAGGAAGACAGGACGGGCCTGCGCGTTTCTCCGCACAGCGCGTCGACCGCGATCGCGAGGTCCATTCGTTCCTCCGCGCCGATCTCGATGCCCTCCGGTGCGTAGCGTCGAAGGGTCGGGATGATCTCCTCCAGGAACGCGCGGAACGGAGGAGAGCGCAGACGCGCGCGCGGGATCGTGAGCGCGGCGCTCCGCGGGTCGCCGATGCGTTGAAGCTGCGCAGCGAGCGCGCGGTAGGTCGGGATCCATGGCGCGGTGCGTTCCGGGAACACGGTGAACCAGTGCAGGCAGTAGTCGGTGACGCGTGGATCGTCACCGAAGCGCTCCAGCTGCGCGATCCGCGCGACGCGATGCTTGGGAGCGCAGCGGATGAGCGTCGCGAGGAGCGCGTCCCGTTGCGGCGCGGGAGAGGTCCGCGCCAGGTGCATCCACTTGCTCTGCTTCACCAGGCTCAGGCTCCGGAGCTTGCGATGTGTGTCGTCTTCGAGCGCGCGACCGAGGCGCAAGACGAACCGCGCGAGCACTGGGTTCCGCGTGTCGCGCCAGCGCGTCAAGGCGTGGTCAAACGTACGCCGAGTTTCTTCTTCGTTCGTGCTCATGCGACCGCCGTCGCGATCGTAACGCGAAGGAGTACCGGTTCGCGCGGTTGACGGGCAGACTAGGGGCGGGATGTCTCGCTTCCTCAGCGCGCTGCTCGTGTTCGTGACGGGATGTACGCAGGTGCCGGACGGTCGTTTTCGCTGTGACGTCGCGAGCGACTGCCCGGAGGGCGCCAGCTGTGTCGCTGCGCGCTGCGTGTTTGGTGATGTCGGGTGGGACGCGGACGCGGACGCCGACGCGCCGGATGCACAAGACGCTCCCGATGCGCTCGACTCCAGCCCGCGCGACGCTGACACCGCTCCGCCCGTAGACACCGCGCCGGATTCCTGCAGCGGTCCAGAGCTCTGTAACGGGGTGGACGATGACTGCGACGAGGACACGCCGGACGGCGCGGACGAAGCCGGCGTGCCCTGTGATGAGAACGGCGACATGTGCGCTCGCGGGACGACCGTGTGCCTCGCAGGGACGCTGATGTGCGCGGACGACGACTCGGGCGAGGACACTTGCAACGGGCAGGACGACGACTGCGACGAGGCGATCGACGAAGGCGCGTGCGAAGACTGCACGACGACGAGCGACGCGGGGCGCACGTTCCTGATCTGCGAAGAACGGATCGATCGTGACGAGCACCCCGCGGCCTGCGAAGCGCGCGGCTACTCGTTGCCCAAGTTCGAAGACGAAGACGCCTTCCGCGCGGTGCTTCTCGAGATCCGAACGCCCGCGCATGTCCGCCTCTACTACGCGACCGGGCTCACCCGGGCCGACATGGACGACCCGCTGATGTGGAGCGACGGGAGCGCGCCGAATATTCTTGGAGGGGCTGTCCGCCCCTCCCTCCAAATAAAGTAAATGATTTGGCGCCTCCCTCCCATGTTCGCTCCGCTCTGCGCTCCTTCGTCGCTTTCCAATATTCCCGACGAGTGGTGGCTCGCCGGGCAACCCAACGGGCAAGAGAAGGGCGTGATCGATCGCGCGGTTCAGCGGATGCTGATGGTGAACCGAACCTTGAACACCGGCTTCTTGTGTCAGGTCGGGACGCTCGTCGATGACGACTAGCGGCCTGCTTGCAGCCCGCTAGATCGCCTCGGGGGCGAGGCTGTCCCACCCCATCCGTTTCGTGATGGTCCCGTACGCGGCGCTCATCACGTCTCCTCTACGCTTGGGAAAAGTCGGTCTTGCCGCCGCGCTTCTCGAGAACGCGAACCCCGTCGATCGTCATTTCGCGATCGATCGCTTTGAGCATGTCGTAGATCGTCAGCGCCGCGATGCTCGCCGCGGTCAGCGCCTCCATCTCCACGCCGGTGCGATCGCGAGCGCGCGCGAAGGTCTTGATCACAACACCGTCTGACGCGACCTCAAAGTCGACCGTAACGGACGTGAGCGCGATGTGATGACAGAGCGGGATCAGCTCCGGGGTCTTCTTCGCGGCCATGATGCCGGCGACGCGCGCGACCGCGAGCACGTCACCCTTTTTGGCGGTGCCGCGGGTCAGCACCTCGAGGGTCTCGGGCTTCATTCGGATCCGCGCGGTCGCCACGGCTTCGCGGGTCGTCACTTGCTTCGCGGAGACGTCGACGATCTTCGCGTTTCCGTGTTCGTCGAGGTGGGTGAGCCCGTCTTCGCTTCGCTCGCTCATGCCGTCACGGTACAGCGCGCGGCGGATGAGCGAGCGGTCTTTCTCGCGGTCTTGCGCTACCTTCCGCGCATGGTCGATATCGTCACCCCCGAAGAAGCCCAGTCCTTGCTCCAAGACGGTTACGTCTACCTCGATGTCCGCTCGGTGCAGGAGTTCGAGATTGGTCACGCGACCGGCGCCTACAACATCCCCGTGATGCTGCGGAGCGGACGCGGCTTGGCGCCCAACCCGAAGTTTTTGTCGGTCGTGAACGCGGTCTTCGCGAAGGACCGACCGCTGGTCGTCGCGTGCAAGATGGGCGGCCGGAGCAAGCGCGCGTGTCAGCTCCTGACCGGCGATGGGTTCACGGTCTTGCGTGACCTCTCGGCCGGCTTCGACGGGAAGAAGGACGCCTTCGGGGGGCTCAAGGAGCCGGGGTGGAAGCCGGCCGGTTTGCCCGTGTCGCTCGACGCTGAGCCGGGACGTTCTTACGCGGAGCTCGAGGCGAACGGATGAGCGCGCTTCGGCGAGCGCTCGCCGGGGTGTCCGCGCTCGAAGACGCGCGGCAGATCGAAGAGCCCGCGGCCAAGGTCATGGCGTTGCGACGGGCGGGCCGGCTCTTTGGTGATCGACTTCGCGCGTCACCGGTCGCGGCGCTTCGGTCGTTTCCGCTCGCGACCGTTCCTTATCCGACACGCTTCGCGTTCGAGGGCGCGGCACGGGTGCCTGGGCCTTTCGTCACGCTGACGCATCGGGCGTTCCTCGTGGAGGTTCCGGTGGGCGACGCGAAGGTTCGCGTGCTCTTCAACCCGACCGATGTTCACGCGGCGCGCGCGACCTCGTTCTTCGCGCAGCTCGACAAGCGCTTCGCGCGCGCTCGCGGGGTACGGCAGAGCTTTCCGTCGCTCACTCGCCGGCTCGCGGAACAAGGCGTCCACCCGGTCGACGTGGACGCGATCGCGTTTGATCAGCTCTTTCATCAAGACGTCCGCCCGCTCTTCGGGAGCGCGTACCTCCGTCCCGACGGAACCCAGCAGCACGCTCGCTTCCCCCGCGCGCTTTGGCTGACCACGCCCGAGGAGCTGGCTGACGCGCGCTCGCCGCATCCGCACCAAGCGTCGCGCTATGTTCGCGGCGGGACCGACGGTGTGCCCGAAGAGAAGATCGTCTGCGGCGGCGACGTGATGATCGGCGAGAGCGCGGCGCTCATTCGAACCCCCGGTCTCACCCGCGGAAACCGAACGCTCTTCGTGAACACCGCGCGAGGCGTCGTGGGGATCAGCGAGAACGGGGTGTGCGTCGACAACTGGAGCGCGTACGAGTCGAGCATCCCGGGTCTCCGCGCGCACGCTCGCGCGTTCACGACCGAGTTGGTGCTCAATCAGAACGCGAGCTACGCGGCCGCCGAACAGTACGCCTCGATGGTCCTTGAGCACGCGATCGTCGATCCGGTTCCCGACGCTCCCGCGTTCGCCCAGATGATCGCGAGCAGCGAGGTCGAGCGCAGTCGGCTCGCGCCACTGGTGACGCCGCGCGTGGTCTTGGGCGCGCTGACGTGAGGTCGGCGGCGATGTCGCTCCGAGTGCTCCCGGCGCTCTTGCTCGCGATCACGTCACTCGTCGCGTGTCCCGAGTCCGCGGAGCCGCTCGACGTCCGTTTTCACACGCCGCAGGCCACCATCCGTACGCTCTTTGAGGTCTACGGGGTGGCTGAGCTTTCCCAAGCGGAGGTGCGCGCGCGGATGCTCCGCTATGGCCGCTTTCACTTGAACGACCCCGCGACGCTCCGCGCGTGTTTCGCGGACTGGGACGAGGACGAAGACGAGGCGCTCGCGGGCTATGTCTTTGGTCAGCTCGCGCCCAACAAAGACGACGTGCACGTGACCATGACCGAGGATCTCGCGACCGCGGTGAGCCGTGACGAAGAGGGGACTCGCTCGCGTCCGGTCAAGCTCACGCGCGAGGGCGGCCGCTGGCTGATCATTTTGGCGGAGAGCGTTCCGCGAAGCGCGCAGCGACGGTTGCGCAGCGCGGCCCAGCAGTAGCTCAGCCAGGGCGGACGTAGGTGCCCTGCGCCACGCTGACCAAGCGCGCGGGCTCCCCCTCGGACCAGACGCGGATCGTGCCGACGATGGAGCGACGCCCCGCTTTGTCGATCTCCGCTCGCGCGATCAAGGCGCGGGAGGGCGCGGGTCGCAAGTAACGAATCGACAGCTCGCTGGTGACCGCCATGGACTCTAGACCGATCACGGTGAAGCACGCACACCAGAGCGCGAGGTCGGCGAGGGCGAACTGCGCCGGGCCGCTCACGATGCCGCCGGGTCGCACGGTCGCGGGGTTGAAGGTGCGCCTCACCTCGGCGAACCGATCGCCCACCGCGATGCAGGCGTGCTCACTCGCGGCGTACGCCCACTGCTCCTCGAGGAAGTGATTGACCGCTTGGACGGTGAGCGTCGTCCCGTTCATCAGAACGTTCCCGAGAGCGAGAGCCCGTCCAGCGACACGCGGAGCTTCCAGGCGTCCTCGTCGATGCGCTCGGCAGAGGGCGCGGTCAGCGCGATGACGACACCCGTTCCCACGACCGCCGCGCCGACGCCCGCCAAGACCCACCCGACCGTGCCGATGCGCGCGAGCCTTTGGCCTTCCAAGAAGCGCTCTTCGTCGGTCGTGTCGAAGTTGTTTTCGGAGGGAACGAAGTCTGCGTTCGCAGCGGCGATGGCCGCGCAGTCGTCCAGCGCCGTGGTGTCTCCGCTGAACATCGTCCGGCACACCCCGAGCGCGTTCGCGAAGTCCACGTTGTCTCTTCGTGGCCCTTCGTTCCAGATCACGACTCCCAACCCAGCGCCGAGCACGGCGACTCCACCCGCGGCGATGATCCAGCCCATTCGGCGTCGCTTTCGCGCGTCCGCGATGCGTTGCTCTCGCGCTTCGGGGATCCAGCGGAGCTGAGGTTCGAGGGTGAGGGTCTGCCCGGCGTCGAGGGTGACGTCCTCGGTAAAGGGGAGCCGCTCCGCGACCTCGACCTCCACCCGGTGGCGCCCGCTCGGCAAGGTCGCGGTCGTCCCCACTTCGTTGCCGTCGACGCGCGTGATCCCGCTCGCCGGGAGCTGAATCACGAGCTGTCCAAAGTCGTCCCGCGCGGCGTCTTGTCTGACCTCGAGCGTCACCATCAGTTCGCGCTCGATGTTGGGCTCGAGCTCGACGCGTTCTTCTACGCTCTCGTACCCTGAGCGCTGCACGCGGACGACGTGTGGGCCGGGCGCGACGGTGTGCGGCTCGACCGGAGCGCGACCGATGCTGCGACCGTCGACGAAGATCTCCGCGCCGGGAACCGAGGTGCGGATCCGGAGCAACGCGGTCGGCGCGTCGGACAAGACGAAGTGCTCTTCTTGCGTGATCCCTCCCGCGACTTGGATCTCGCGGTTCATGGAATCGCCCGCGGGTCCGCGTACCGCGAGCACGTGTCGACCGGCGGTGACCTGGAGGGCGCGGAGCGGCGTCTGTCCAACATCAACGCCATCGACGCTCACGGTTCCGGACGGCACCGAGGTGACGATCAAGGTCACGATCAGCGCGCGTTGGGTCGCGATCTCTTCTTCCACGCTCGCGCGTTCGTCTGCGGTGAGCTCATCGTCGCCCTCACGCACGTAGCGCTCAAAAGCGTCGACGGCGCGCACGGCGTCTCCACGCGCGGCGTAGACCCGAGCGATGTTGTAGAGCACGTGATGGTTCGGGCGGAGGCGGTAGGCCTCTTCGAACTCCGCGAGCGCAGCGTCGTACCGCTCGGCTTCAAAGAGCTCGAGGCCGCGTTGAAACCGTTCCCGCGCGCTCTGCGCCGAAGCGGGGACCGTGAGCGCGCAAAGCGCCAGGGTGGTCATCACGATCGCGACGCACCGCATCAGTCGAGCGGGCCGTCGCGAACCGAGCTGCGCGTTTCCAACGATCACTCAGAGTCTCCGTAGGGGTTCGAGGTTCGAAGTCCGGCCATCTCGGCGCGCTCAAAGCGGCCCATGCGTCCGCGTCGACCACTGCCTCGTCGTTTGGTCGCCTCCATCGCGGTCTCGCCATCATCGGTCGCGTCGGCGGGCGGCTCCGTCGGCTCCGCGGTCGGGGCGCCGCTTCCGGACGCCTCGCCTATGCCCGCGGCTTCGGGGCCGGCTTCCGTCGGTAACTCCTCTGTCGCAACAGAGCCGCGCTCGGCCGGCGCTGGCTCGCGCGGTTCCGCGGTCGCGCTGAGCGTTGGGCGTGTGGGCGTCACGTTGTCTTCACCCGCGGGCGCGGAGAACCATGAGAGCGAGACGAGCGCGGCGACCGCGACCGCGACCGCGACCGCGACCCAGACGAGCTTGTTCTTGTTCGCGGGCGGCGGCTCCGTCGGAGCGAGCGTCATGTCGTCGATGACTGGAGCGGGTGCCGGCGGTACGGCCTGGACCGTGATCGAGCCGTCCCACTCCGCGAACGGTTTGAGCGCAGTGTGGAGCTCTTGGGCGCTCTGAAAGCGATCCGTGGGCTTGCACGCCATCGCTTTGTTCACGACCGCTTCGAGCGCAGGGTCGATGTCTTGAACGTGTTCTCTTACGGCCGGGAACTCACCGGTGTGAATACGCGCGACGAGGGCGGGGAAGGAGTCGGCGACAAACGGGACGTCTCCGGTCAAGCACTCGTAGAGGATCACGCCGAGCGAGTAGATGTCGGACCGCGCGTCGACGGTCTTCCCAGACGCTTGCTCCGGCGACATGTAGTACGGCGTCCCGAGCACGGTACCGGCGGTCGTCAGGCGACCGATGTCGTCGTCAAACTTGGAGACGCCGAAGTCGAGCACCTTGACCGACCAGCGCGTGCCGTCGTCGATGAGGAAGATGTTCCCGGGCTTGAGATCACGATGCACGATCCCTTCTCGGTGCGCGACCATCAGACCCTCGGTGGTCTGCGAGACGGTGTGCGCGGCGACCTTCGCCGGCAGCGCGCCCTGTTGCTGAATCTGGGCGTCGAGCGTTCGGCCCACCAGCATCTCCATCAACACGTAGGGTGAACCGTCTTCGAGCTGACCGGCGTCATAGGTGTCGACGACCCACGGCGACGAGATCTTGCCGGCGACACCCGCCTCGCGAATGAAGCGCGTCACCGCGACGCCCGAACCGAGCATGTGCTTGTGCAGCACCTTGAGCGCGCGGCGGTGCTTGGTGAGGAGATGCTCGACCTCGTAGACCGATCCCATCGCGCCAGTGCCGAGCGTTCGCACGACTTGCAGCTTCCCGAGCAGAACATCGCCTGGAGAGATGGTCACGCCGCGATCCTGACACGCCTTCGCTTTTCGATCGACTTCTGGTCCCGCGCTTGAGTGAAGACAGAAGATCACGAACGCACGATCACGTGACAGATGCGCTGACGAAGGGGTTTCCAGATCGTTGGCGTTCCAGATCGTTGGCGCTCCAGATCGTTGGCGTTCCAGATCGTTGGCGTTAACGAGCAAAGCCCGCGGTGAGGCGGGCTTTGCTTCGAGTATGCGGGAGCGCTTAGCGTCGACGCCGCACGAAGCCCACGAGCATCACGAGCGCGAGCGCGAAGCCGCTCATCGGCGAAGGCGACGAAGCCGCACAGCCGGCGCCGCCAGAGAAGCCTTCCGAGTCACCCGCCACGCTGGGTCCAGCGTCGAGGTAGTTCGGCGCGCCGTCTCCGTCGTCATCTCCATCGCCCTCATCGATGTCGAGCGCGCCGTCGCCGTCCGACTCGGTATCGAGGTAGCTCGGGGTTCCGTCCATGTCGTAGTCGTCGCCTGGCGTCATGTCCTCGTCGAGCTCCTGCTCGGTGAGGATCGTGTCGTTGTCGTCGTCTTCGTCGAGGTAGTTCGCGGCGTCGTCACCGTCCGTGTTCATGGCATCGGAGGGGTTGCCGTCACCGTTCGGATCGGGGTTCTCGTCCGCGGTCGGGATGGTGTCTTCGTCATCGTCGGTGTCGAGCCAGTCGGGGGTGCCGTCACCGTCCGTGTCGCGGGCGTCGCTTGGGTCACCGTCGCCGTTGACGTCCGGTGCCTCGAAGCGAGTGTCGACGGTGTCGTTGTCGTCGTCTGGGTCGTTGTAGTCCGGGATGCCGTCGCCGTCGCTGTCGCGCGCATCGACGGGGTTGCCGTCGCCGTTCGCATCGGGCGCTTCGTTCGCGGTCAAGATGCCGTCACCGTCGTTGTCCACGTCGAGGTGGTCCGGGAGACCGTTGCCGTCGGTGTCGACGTCGGAGCCGCCGGGCCGCTCGTTCCGGGTGTCGACGGTGTCGCCATCGTCGTCTGGGTCATGGTGGTTCGGGATGCCGTCGCGATCAGTGTCTTGGTCCTCGAAGCTCGGTCGCTCGTCGAGGGTGGGGATGCCGTCGTCGTCGTCGTCCGCGTCGAGCCAATCGGGCGTGCCGTCGCCATCGGTGTCCGGCGGGACCGGCGCTCCGGGCGGGTTCTCGATGCGATCGAGGATGCCGTCACCATCGGTGTCCGGGTCCATCACGGGCGGTTCGTCCACGTCGACGCAGCGACCCGCTTCACAGACCGAACCCATTGGGCAGAGGTCCGGACCGCCGTTGTCAATGTCGCCATCACAGTCGTCGTCCTCGCCGTTGCAGACCTCGTCGATCGCCGGCACGGAGCCGGTGCACTCGCCCCAGCTGCCCGCGGTGCAGCGCTGGGTGCCCGCCATGCAGCGCCCCGTGCTGCTGCCGCAAGGACGGGTCGCGCCGGAGGTGCAGTCGCAGCCCGGGTCGGTGACGTCATCACAGTTGTTGTCGATTCCATCGCAGATCTCGGTGGCGCCGGGGAAGACCGCGGGAGCGCTGTCGTTGCAGTCGATGAGCGCCATGTCCGGCGGACCGGGGCGATCGGAGCGCGTGCCGCAGGTCGTGAAGCCGTCACCGTCCGCGTCGAAGGTCTCATCGACACGTCCGTCGCAGTCGTTGTCCGTGCCATCGCAGATCTCGTCTTCCGAGACGTCCGCGATGCCCTCAAGGCCGGTGCGGAGCGCCGCGCGGTCGAGCGCGATGAGGTAACAGTTGTCGGGGTCCATCGGGTCGTCGCTGCTCACGTCACATCCGGCGGTCGCGGTGCCGGCGGCGACCGCGGCGCGGTTGAGCGTCAGCGCGTCGACCGACGAGCCAAAGCCGATGATGTACACGGTGATGCCCATCGCGCGGAGACGCTCGACCGAGCCGACGACGTCGAAGCGAGTCGACGAGTCATAAGGCACGCAGTACTGCCAGCCGTCCGTGATGAGCGCGACGATCTTCTCGCGGCCCGGCGTCCATCCCGAGTAGCTGGTGAGCACGTCCATCGTCATCGCCATCGGGGTGTAGTTGCCGCCCGTTGGGGGCGGGGTCCCGAGTCCGGAAAGGATCGTGGCCGCGTCGTTCGGTCCGACGTTGACCTCGACCGTGCCTGGCGAGCACCGATCGGGGGAGGGAAACACCTGCACGCCGAAGTCGATTCGGTCGTCGAAATCCGTGACGATTTCTTCAATGACGCCCCGGGCGATATTCCATTTGGTGACACCACCAATGGACCCTGTCGTCATGCTGGAGGAGCGGTCCACCGAGAGCATGATCTGGGGGGACTCGCATTGCGCGAAGGTTGGCGTCGACCACGCCAACAGCGCGGCGGTGACGGTGAGTAGGAGAATTCGATTCATCAAGGGCTCCAGGCTGGGGAATCAGCCGTGACCAGGGGAAGGAGGGACTGCCAAGTAATTCCTGAGCGTACACAAAAGTCCTACTGGGTTAAACCCTCTGCGCCAACGCGACGCTTTCTTCCAACGGGAAACTCGTTGGTTTCCCAACCAATCCCGCCCAAAATCGGAGGCGAGGTCGCGATCGAGACAAGAGATCAATCACAACCACGCGAACGCTATGGAAGTGGGTTCGCCATCCAGCAGGAGCAGCCGTGACGGAACTGAGGGTCTCGAGCGAGCACCAGGCCGACCGGCCGATGCTCATCTTCGTCAGCGACATCCACCTCACGGACGTCTTGCATGGTTCCTCGGTCCCGCGCGACGTGATGTTCAAGCGCTTCTGGATCCGGATCCAAGCGGCACGCGGTGACCGCCCCGCGCACCTCTGCTTCGCGGGCGATCTCTTTGACCTCGTTCGCTCTCCGACTTGGCTCGACAGCGCCTATCGCGCTTACCACGATCCGAACGAGCGGGTGGTCGGGGTGGTCGACGGAATCGTCGACGCGATCTTGGAACGTGAAGCCGCGTTCTTCACCGCGATTCGCGAACAGGTCGAGACAGGCGCGCTCGAGGTGCACTACCTCCTTGGCAATCACGATCGCCTGCTTCGGTTCGCGCCGAACGCGCGCCGGAAAATCTGGAAGGCGCTCACTGGTCGCGACGAGGACATCGAGTTCCCGAGCGAGCTGCGCTTTCCCGACCACCGCGTCATCGCGTACCACGGCCACATCGGCGACCCGATCAATGAGAGCCCAGACGGCTCCGCGACGATTGGCGACGCGATCGGTCTTGAGCTCATCACGCGTTTCCCCCGTCTCGTGAAGCGCATCGTCGGCGAGGAACACGGCGCGCTGCTCGACGACATCGACGACGTGCGGCCCATCTACGCGGTTCCGGCATGGGTCCGGAACCTCGGCGTGATCGATCGCTCGCTCATGCGGCCGGTCGGATCGGTGTGGTCAGAGCTGGTGGAAGACTTTCTGAGCAAGCCGTTCGTGCGGCACTGGATGCGGCGGGAGCATCGCGCCTTCGGGCTCGATACGGGCAAGAAGCTGAGGCTCTTGCTCGAGCTCTCGACCAAGCGCGTGATCGCGAAGGGCAGCGACCAGCGCCTGACCAAGATCTACAAGATGCTGCAGCACTCGTTTGATGGACGGATGGCGCGGCGCGCAGGGGAAGAGGTCACCGCCGATCCCGACTACCGTTTCGTGGTCAACGGCCACTCCCACTTCGCCTCGATGGTCCCGCTCGGCCGCGTCTCCGGGCGCCCCGCGGCGTACTTCAACACGGGCACGTGGCGGACGGTGCACCAGATCGGAAACCAGCTCGGCGGCCGACCGAGCTTCCTGCCATACGACGCGATGAGCTACTTGGTCTTCTTCCCCGACGGCGATCCGATGGGGCGTGACTACGAGTGGTGGACCGGCGCGATGGTGAGTGCTGCTTGTTAGGAGTCTGAGTCGCAGACTCCTCTCGCCTTCGGCGATTCACCTCAACGTTCGCTTCGCTCTCTGCGCGACCGTTCCGCTGCGCTTCACTACGCCAAGAGCGTTCTTGCTTCACGCTTGCTGGCGGTCCCCACGAGACTTTGGCGCGGGTGCTCCGTCGCGGCTTGGTTCGCTGCTTTAAGGAGTCTGAGTCGCAGACTCCTCTCCTCAACGTTCGCTTCGCTCTGCTGGGCGCGGCAGAGTCTGTGGCGGTTAGTCGAGCAAGCGTGCTTGGCGGAGAAGATCGCGAAGCGGTGGTCGGCTCCCCGTGAGCAGCAGGCCCACGCGGAACAAGCGCGCACCGATCCGGATCGAGAACCAGGTCGAGATCAGCAGCACCAAGATCGCGCCGGCGACCTCCCACCACATCACGCCGGCCGGGTCGACCGAGAGCCGGACGACCAACGTGAGCGGCGCGGAGAACGGGATCCAAGTGAAGACCTTGGCGAGCGCGCCGTGCGGGAGCTCGAGCAAAATCAAGATCATCATCAGCGGAATGACCGCGAGAACGGCCCAGCCGATCGTCAGCTTCTGCGCTTCTGGCGCGCTGGTCCCGAGCGAGCCGGTCGCGAGCATCAAGCTGCCGATGAATAGGTAGCCGAGCACAAAGATGAGCGGCGAGATCGCGAGCGCTTGCCAAGGTACGGTTACGTTGAGCGTCGCCGACGCCATGATCAGCGCGGCCGCGACCACCATCAGCGTCCACACGAAGAACTGCAGTAAGCCCGCCGCGCCTAAGCCGAGCAGCTTGCCGGTGAGGATCTCGTCCGGGTCCGCAGACGAGAGCAGGACCTCGACCACCTTGCTCTCTTTGTCGATCGTGATCGCCTGCACGAGGTAACCCGAAGCGCTCAAGAGCGCGGTCAACAAAAGGACGCCCAGCAGAAAGGGAACCGCGGTTCGCACCAGGATCTCAAGACCGCGGTCTCGGGTCTCGCGGACGGTGCCTTCTTCCGCGACGTTCTGTCGTGACATCTCCATCGGGTTGAGGACGCGCTCGATGGTTGGACGCGGCACGTGATCGACGAGGATCCGCTCGATCAAGATGTGGCGAAGCACCGGTTCGACGGTCGCGCTCTGCACGCTTACGAGCGGCCCCGTGCTGCTGACGTACATGTCGACACCGCCGGACTCGAGGTAGTCGGACTGAATCGCGTAGGCCCCATCGAGCGACTTCACCCGGAGCGCCGCGATGATGTCGGCGCGGGAGGGGAGCAGCTGCAGGATAATTCCGTCGAGCGCGAGGAAGCGACCGTTCGGATCACCGCGGACCTCGAGGACGGCGCGCGCGTCTTCGTCTTCGACCTCTGCGATGGAGGACCAGATGTCTTCGCTGCGAATGAGATCGGCGTCGTCGACCAGGCCGTAGACCGCGACCTGATCGATGCGCTCGCTGAGGAAATCCGCCTGGAGCGCGACCATGCCACCCGTGATCGTGGAGAAGAGGAGCGGCAGCCCAAACGTGACCAAGAGGTACGAGGCGCGGTACACCACGGTCCGAAATTCGTGCCCCGCGATCGCGCGGACCCGGCTCGGACGGATCACGAGACCTGCTCCGCGCGATCGTTCGCCCCAGCGCGGCGCTCCGCGGCTTCCTTCACGACGCGAATGAAGATCTCGTCCATCGTCGCGATCACTTCCTCGAACCGTCGAACAACAGCGCCCTTCGCGATGAGCTTCGCCAGGACCGCGGGCGGTTCGTGACCGTTTCGGATCGCGAGGTGGTGCACGCCCGGGCTCTCGGTCGTGACCCGCTCGATCTCCTCCAGCTCGGGCAGCTCTCCGTCGATCTGGATGCGCGCCTCCGGGGACGAGTAGTCCTGGCGAACCTGATTCAGCTCGCCGTAGACCATGAGCTCGCCGCCGTTCACGAGCGCGACACGATCACACACGAGCTCAACCTGGTTCATCATGTGGGTCGAGAGAATCGTGGAGCGACCTTCGCTGCGGCGCTCTTCGATCAAGTTCTTCACGAGCTCCGTGTTGACGGGGTCGAGCCCGCTGAACGGTTCGTCGAGGACCACCAGTTCGGGGTCGGTCATCAGCGCGCCCGCGATCTGGATCTTTTGGGTCATGCCCTTGCTCAGCGTCTCGACGCGGCGCTCCGCGACGTCCGCGAGCCCGACCTTTGCCAGCCAGCGACGCCCGCGGGTCTTCGCCTCGCTCGTGCTCATGCCCTTGAGCCGCGCGAAGTAGACGAGCGCATCGAGCACGAGCATCTTCTTGTACATCCCGCGCTCTTCCGGGAGGTAGGCGACGCGCTCCAACGCGTCCCGGTTGAGCGGCGCGCCAAAGAGCGCGACGTCTCCCGAGTCCGGCCGAATGATGTCGAGGCCGATGCGAATGAGCGTCGTCTTGCCAGCGCCGTTCGGGCCGAGGAGGCCGAGGACTTCGCCTTCTTCCACGGCGAGCGTGATCCCGCGCAGCGCCACGGTCTCGCCGAAGCTCTTGCGTACGTTGTCGTAGCTGAGGACGGGGCCGCTCAAGGCCGCGAGCATACTCAATCTCGAAGACCTGTCCCCGACAATTACGAAACGTGCCAGCGCGACGGCGACGCGCTCCCGCTCACGGTGACTTGCGCACGTCACGCTCCCCCATTTACACGTCGTCTATGGCAAAGCGCGCGCGCATGTACTGGCTCATGAAGAGCGAGCCTGACGAGTACTCGATCGATGATCTGCAGCGCGATACCGACGAGTGTTGTCCTCGCGGACGATGTAGCTGGGACGGCGTCCGGAACTACCAAGCGCGGAACTTCATGCGCGAGATGGCGGTTGGCGACCTGGTGCTCTTCTACCACTCGAGCACGAAGCCCCCGGGGGTCGCCGGCGTCGCCGAGGTCTGCCGCGCCGCGTACCCGGATCACACCCAGTTCGATCCGAAGAGCAAGTACTACGACCCAAAGAGCAAAGAGGCGGAGCCGCGCTGGTCCATGGTCGACCTCCAGTACGTGGAGCACCTCGCGTTCATCTCGCTGGCGACGCTCAAGGACACCCCGGCGCTCGCGGAAATGAAAGTCGTCCAGAAAGGCAGCCGGCTCTCGGTTCAACCGGTCCGCAAAGCGGAGTTTAAGGCGGTCGTGAAGCTGGGCAAGGGCAAGACCCGCGTCCGCTAGCGAGGCTGAACCGCTACTCCCTTTTTGCGAGCCGCTTTTTGATCATCAGCGCGGCGTCGCAAATGTCGTTCATGCACGGCTCACATCCCGAACCGCAGCAGCCTGGCCAGCGCCGCTCGTCGCGTTCGAGCAAAGAGCGAACGAGAAACGAGTCGTCCTCGCCGATCTTGTACTTCGCGCATGCTTCGGCGAGCGCGGTTTCCAGTTCGGAGGCGGAGGTCATCTCTAGCCACTGCATAAAGCGGATCCTCGTCAACGCCAAGTGCGAGTGGCGAGCGCCGCATAGATATGGTCTGGTCATGTCCCGATGAAGTACGAGCTCCTCGACAGACCTGACTTCACGATGGCGCGCGTTGAGTTCGAACGCGCGGGTGAGGTGCTGCGCGCAGAGTCGAGCGTGATGGTCGCGATGGATTCCACCCTTGGGATGCAGACCGGTGCGACGGGCGGCGTCGGGAGCGCGCTCAAGCGCAGCGTGTTCACCGGCGACAGCTTCTTCGAGAACACCTACACCGCCAGCCGCGCTGGGGAGACGCTCTTTATCGCGCCCGCGGCGGAGGGCGACGTCGAGGTGGTGGAGCTGGCGAACGACGAGACGATCCTGCTCAGCTCAGGCGCGTACCTCGCGTGCGGCGAGGAGGTCACGCTCACGACGAAGTGGGAGGGCGCGAAGGGGTTCTTCGCGGGGACCGGCTTATTCTTGGGGCGCGCCGAAGGGCCGGGCCCGATCTTCTTCGGCGGCTACGGCGGAGTCCACGCGATCGAGATCGGAAAGGGCATCGCGGACAACGGTTACATCTGCGACACGAGCCACGTGCTCGCGTTCGACGCCGCGCTCTCGTTCGACGTTCGGAAGATCGCGGGGCTCCGCGCTTCGCTGTTCAGCGGCGAAGGTCTCGTCTGTGAGTTCCGTGGCCAAGGACGGCTCTTCGTGTCGACGCGCAGCCCGCGCAACATCGCCGGGCTGATGCACGGCTTCCGGCGATAGAACATGAACGAGGCGCGGGAGCGCCGTTCCAATCGATGCACACAAGCTGGCGTTCGTGATGCCGCGCGCGAACGTGGTGATCGCGGAAGGGGTGCAGCACGAGGATCTCGCGGATCTCCGCGGTCATCGCGCGTGGGGAGACGTGCTCGCGTTCCTTCGTGAGGATCGGTTCACCGAGCGCGATACCGACCCGTGAGACGCGCGACCAGCGCGCAATAGACCGCGGCGTTGTGGCGATCGCCGGCGCGCCGCGTGATCAAGAACAAGGGCGCAGCGTCGTGGATCGCGTGTCCGTCGCGGGTGAGGACAAAGTCCAGCGCCAGCCTCGCGGCGCGCGCGTTGCCGTCGGGAAAGGGATGGAAGTAGCAGACGTCGAGGTACACCCGGGCCGCGCGAACCGCGGTCGAGACCGTGGCGTCCGAGGCTTCTTTCAGGCAACCGGCGAAGCGCCGCTCGGTGTCCGCGTCGAATCCGTAGCGCTCGGTTCCGTGATGCGCGAACGCGACGCCTTGTCGAAAGTCGACCGCCTCACCGAGGACGTGCTGTTGCCATCCGCGAAGCGACGCGAGCGTGAGCGGCGCGCCTTCTTGTGCTTCGTCGCGCGCGACCAACAAGGCTTCACGCATCCGGTCGGCGCGCTCTGCGCTGCGCGGTCGATCGTAGTGCTCCAAGAACGCCAAGTGGCTGTCTCGACGGACCACGCGGCGCTCGACGTCGGGTGGGTGGACCCATTCTGTGTCTGCGCGGAGCGCCTCCCAGACCGCGAGGGAGTCGACCTCCGGCTCTGGCGATTGCGCCCGTTGACGCACCTGTTCGACGACCGCCGTAATGTCTTCCGGAGTCGGGCCGACCCAGCTGCGAAAGCGTCCATCGCTTGCTTGCTCTGCGATCTCGCGGGCCCGTGTCGGCCGGACCCCGATCGACTCAAGCCCCCACGCTAGCGTGACGTGGTACGCGTGGTACCAGGCGTCTTCGGTCATGGTCCACTCGACGATCGGGTCGACGAGCCGCGCCGCGAACACCGCCGCGACTTCTTCGACGGGGTGCTCTTCGTGCTCCGCTGCCCATTCCCGGAACCATCCGGCGAGGATAGTCAGCCGTTCGTGCAGGTCCGCGAGCGCGTCACTCACCGCCTGCTTGCGAACCTCCACGTCGCCGTCCATCCGCGTGGGGATGATCGCCGCCACGATCCCGGCGCACGCGATCGTCCACCGTCGACCGAGCACCCACATCCCGAAGCGCTCCGAGAGAACCGCGTCGAGGGCGTCCTCGAGCTTGAACGTGAACGGCGGTTTGCGGCGAGGCTTCGTGCGCCAAAGCGAAGGCTTGACCGTATCTAGCGCGGCACGAATCGCGTCGGTCGAGAACACGTGAAACGCGGGATCGACCTCCTCCCACAGCAGCCTCGTGAACGCGTACATCCGTTTACGGCTGTACACCCTCCGCGGCGCGGTCGTCGACTCTCGATCGCGTTCAGAAGTGGGCGTCGCCGGTCAGCGCGACGACTAGCTCGACGAAGCTGAGCGCGTTGTAGCGATCGTCGGCGCGGCGCGTGATGAGGAAGAGCGGCGACGCGGTTTGAATCCCGACTCCGGCGCGCGTGAGCACGAAGTCGAGGGCGAGGCGCGCTGCTCGCGCGTTGCCGTCTGGAAACGGATGGAAGTAGCAGATGTCGAGGTAGACCCGAGCCGCTCGACCCGCGATGTCGACCAGCGGATCAAGCGCGTCCGAGAGACAGGAATCGAAGGCGCGCTGCGTGTCGGCGTCCAAGCCATAGCGTTCGGTGCCGCCGTGCGCGAAGGCGATGCCCGTTCGAAAGTCGACGTCTTGACCGAGGACGTGCTTTTGCCAATCGCGGAGCCGCGCAAAGGTGAGCGGGAGACCTTCCTTCGCTTCGTCTCGCGCGACCATCAACGCTTCACGGAACCGGTCCGCTCGCGTATCGCTCTGCAGGCGGTCGTAGTGCTCGATGTAGTGAAGGTGCCCATCGTGATGCACCGAGCGCTTCACCTTCTTTGCCGATGACCAATTGGTCTCTCCGCGGAGCATCTGCCAGGTCGCGAGCGCGTCGATCATTGGCTCGGTCACACCGGCTCGCGCGCGAACGTCGTGAATGACCGCGTCGGTTTCAACGACACCTGGCGTCGTGTTGCTTCGAAAGCGTCCGCAGGTCGTTTCTCTCGCGATGATCAGCGCGCTCGTCGGCGGTGTGCCGATGGACTCGAGGCCCCAGGCGAGCAAACGTTGATAGGTTTCGTACCAGCTCTCCCGCGTACCGGTCCACTCGACCACGGGGTTCACGAGCCGCGTCGCGAACATCGCGGCGCGCTCTTCCACCGAGTGTCCCTCAAGTTCACGACCCCACCCGGCGAACGCACTCGCGAGCTCCGTCAGCCGCTCGCGGAGGCGCTGCACGGCGCTGATCACGACGCGCTTCTTCGCGTTCTCATCGCCGTCGATCATGCTCGGGAAACGGACGTCGAGGAGGCCGCCGTGCTCCGCGCTCCATCGCCAGCCGCTCGTCCACAGCCCGATGTTGGAAATGAGCGCGTGGTCAATCGCTCGCTCAAGCGGGAGCCGGACCGGAAGGCTCGGGCGGTGGTGCCAGAGCGCGGGCTCGAGCTCCGCGAGCGCGCGCGCGACATCATCTTCTGAGAACACATGCCGCGCCGGATCGACTTCCGCCCAGCGCAGCGCTTCTATCGCGAGCACTCCACCTCCGTCATGCGACGCTCAGGAAGGGCCTTTGTCGGGCGCATCAGTTCGGCGCGTGCACGTCCGTCGCGTCCGCGAAGCGCACCCACTCGTGTCCATAGCCGGACGGGAGCACATCGCTTCGCGAGTTGACCATGGTCGCGGAGATCCCGCCGCGTGCTCCAGCGGGACCCCACGACGCGCGCCCGAACCACATGTTCTGCGTCGCGGCGACGCGCTGCAGGAGCTGCCCTTCTGGGCAGCTCGGGATCCCCGCGGTCATGGTGGGATCGTCGGCGGTCTCCATGCCCAAGTGATCGGTGCAAAAGAGCGTGCGCGCAGAGCGATTGGCGACCGTGATCCCCTTCGGGTGGACGACGCGGACGACACCGCGGAAGGGGCTCTCGGGCAAGCGCCACCACTCGGTCATCGGAACGGAAGACGGGAACGCGGGGAGGTCGCTGCACTGGCCAAAGGTCATCTCGCTGGCGATGCACGCCTCGAGCGTCGGGATCCAGTTGTCGATCATGCCGTCACCATCGACGTCGCGTCGCGGGACCATCGACCCGTCGTTGTAGACCCGGATCGGATCGCGAACGACGTAGTAAGGCGAGGCCAAGAAGATGCGTTGTCCTTCGCGGTTGAACACATGCATCCAGGGCTTCCAGAGCTCGTCGATGCCGGCGCTGCTCGGCGCGTAGTCCGGGTCGCCGGTGCGCGATACGATCTCTTCGGGGAGCGCCTTGAAGAGCCAGCCTTCGCTCGCGCGCGCGCACTTGATCTCACGGTTGGTGTCCGAGTCGTCGGGCGGGACGACACCGTCCGCGGTTGTGCCCGTGATGGTGCGGTCAAGACCGGAGCACGCTTTGAAGGAACCTGGCTGACCCCAGAACGTGAGCGTCTTGACCGCGTGCGCGGTGTGGTGCGTTGGGCCGGTGTTGATCTCAAAACCAGGGTCCGCGGTGCGCGCCGCGCCGTCGTCACAGACAACGGCGTTTTGGTACTCGTGCATGTTGCGACGGAGCGCGTCGCCGGAGTGCGTCCCCTGGTGGATCTTGGAGAGCCAGTAGCAATGAAAGCCCGCCGCGGCGATCGGTTCGTCGCTCGGGCCGTTTCCGACCGCGGCTTGGTAGAGGTCCTGGACGTAGACCTTGTGCCCGTAGTGATCCTCGTGGCGATGGAAGCCGTTGAGGACCGCGACGTGGTTCACGAAGCCGAAGGGTACGCCGCTCGCGAACATGTAGAGCGGGCTCTCGCGGGGATCATCGCCGTGTTCGTGTCCGAAGCTGCACGGCGCGCCAGTCTCGACATCGGTTGTGGTCGGCGGGTGCCACGTTCGATAGACGCGTCCGTCTGTGCCGCGGACCCAGTAGCGATCGTGCGTCGCGACTGAGCACTCGCCCGGTCCCGGCGTGAACGTGTCGGCGAACTCGGTTCCGGTGGGCGCGGGACACTCCCCGAACGAATCTTCGACGCGCGGGACGACGTAGTCGCGATTGCCTGAGGGGAACTCGAGCGTGATGGTGGTGGTGCCCGCCTCGAAGTCACCGCAGCCGGGCGGAACGGCGGCGTCGGTGGCATCTGTCGAGACGTCGGCGGCGGCATCGGCTGACGCATCTGGAGCGGCATCCGCGTCCTCCGCGGCATCAGACGTGGCGTCGGCCGTGGCGTCGACCGCGGCGTCTGTTCCGCTGTCCTCGTTCGAAGCATCCGAAGAAGCGTCATCGGAAGCGTCGAACGCGGTGTCGATCGCGGCGTCGGTGCCGCTGTCGTCGCCACCGCACCCGAAGGCCAACGTCACGACGAGGAGAAGAGAGAGTCGAGGGGTCACCTCGTAAGGGTACGGGACCTCGTCCGCGCGTGGTCTTACCGACGTCGTTTTAGAAACGCGCGGCGCGACAGCATCAAGGGCAGAGTGGTATTCCATCTCTGTAGAGGCGCTCAGCCGGGTTCAGGAGCGCAGCGGAGAACTCGCGGCGCTGCCGGTGCGGAACAAGGAATGTTTAATGACGATGAAGCCTGCTCACTCCTTGGTTGTCTCGCTGGTCTTTATGCTCACGGCGCTGGGATGCGGTGACGACGACGCGGGTGGGTGCGTCGCGGATACGCAATGCGGAATGGGCCGCGCGTGTATCGAAGGAATGTGCGTCGATCTCGCCGATAGCGGCACCGACGCAGGAACGGACGCGACGGACGCCGGGAGCGATACCGCAAGCGCGCCCGACACGGCTCCGCGACCGGACTCGGACATGGACGGTCTCGCGGATGAAGACGAAGCGATCTACGGCACCGACCCCGACAACCCAGACAGCGATGGCGACGGCCTGAGCGACGGCGATGAGGTCGAGCGCGGGAGCGATCCGACGGAGCGCGACAGCGATGGCGACGGTGTCCCGGACGGCGACGAGGTGAACATCTTGGGCACCGATCCCGCGACGCCGGACTCGGCTTGTGCGGACACCGCCGCGGAGGCGACCCGCGTTCGGATCCCGGTCGACATCATCATCGCGATCGATTCTTCAGGCAGCATGAACGGCGAGATCGAAGCGGTGGAGCGCAACCTCAACGTCAACCTCGCGGCCATCTTGGAAGAAGAAGACGTCGACCACCGCGTGATCCTCGTCGCGGAGTACCGAAACCGAAGAGGGTCGGACGGGGTCTGTGTCGGGATGCCGCTGAGCGGGATCGCGAGCTGCGAGAGCCCACCTGGTGCTCCTGTCTCGGGCGAGCGCTTCTTCCACTACGACGGGAACATCGGGAGCCACAACGCCTATCAGCGCTTGCTCGACACCTATGGTGAGTCCGATCGCCACGGGCTGGCGCCGACGGGCTGGCGGGAGTGGCTCCGAGAGGGAGCGAAGCGCGCGTTTGTGATCATAAGCGACGACGATCCGGAGCGGATCGATCACATGGAGTTCGACGAGCAGCTCTTGGCGCTCTCAGAGGACCACTTTGGGACCGCAGAGGAACGAGAGTACGTCTGGCACAGCATCATCGGGATGCGCGCGAACGATCCGCCGACCGAGCCTTGGCGGCCCGAAGACCCGATCGCGAGCGATGAGCGCGGGGACCGGTGCGGTGAAGAATCACGGAGCCCCGCGCCGGACTATCAGCGGCTCAGCGTTCTCACGGGCGGGCTTCGTTTTCCGCTCTGCAACAACGACGCGTTCGACGCGATCTTTCGTCATATCGCGCGGGACGTTGTGCTCGGTGTGTCGCTTCGTTGCGCGTTCTCGCCAGAGCGGCCACCGGGGGGCGAGACGCCCGACTTCTCGCGAACGGTCGTGGTCTATGACCCGAGCACCGGCGAACCACGCTCGCTCAGGCGCGTGGCCGACGAGAGCGAGTGCGCGGACGGAGACTACTACGTGGAAGGCCTCGAGGTGCGCCTCTGCCCCGCGACCTGCGACGTCGTCCAAGCGGACGACATGGGTTCACTCGCGGTCCACGTGGCGTGCGAGCAGCTCTGCGGCAATGGCGCGATCGACGGCTTCGAGGAGTGCGACGACGGCAACATGGAGAGCGGCGACGGATGCAGCGAGACCTGCACCAACGAGTTGTTCTAGAGACGAGCAACGCCCAGGTTACTGAACGCGCGAGCGCGCTCTGCGCATCACTCAAGGAGCCCGAACCGCTCCCAAGTCGAACCGGCCGGTGATCACTTCGTCGAAACTCCCGCTCATGACGAAGTGATAGGGGACGCCGGGGGCCATCGTGAAGTCGAGCGAGTGGCGCGTGCCCTCGACGGTGGCCTCCGTGCATTCGTCCCAACGGTTCGGCAAGAACGTCTCGGGGAAGACGTGGAGACCTTGCCCCGGACCGGGCGCCCTGTAGGTCACGTGGAACGTGAAGCGCCGGTGTTCCTCGGACGTGTTGATTAAGCGGAAGACCTCGTAGTGCGATGGCTCGCCCACCGCGTTGGGTCGACAGTCGGTCGCGCCGAGCCAGCGGAACTCTGTGTCGAGTACGCGGACGAACGAGATCGCGCTGCTCACGCTGCCAGGCGGATCCGTGAGATCCGGTGAGCACTGTGGACAACCGGCCGTACCGCTGTCGCACCACTCAAACGCTGTTTCCGCTCCGTCGCCGCAGACCGGTGGTTCGAAGTTGCAGTCCGGGTCGCAGCCATCTCCCGCGACGTCGTTCCCGTCCTCGCAGGTCTCGTTGACGTCGAGGATCCCGTTGCCGCACATCGACGCGCACTCGAGCGCCTCGGCGTCGCACCCGAACGGGCAGGGATCGCGATGCGTCTCGACGAGGCACTCATCAGGATCGATTTCGCATTGAATGAGCCAGCCGTCCTCGCAGCGAACCGGTTCGTCGCAGACCTCGCGCGTGTCGCAGAGGGTAAGACAGCCCTCTCGGGGATCACACGCTTCGTCGCATCGACGCTGAATGGCGGAGGTGCATCCGTCGCTCTCCTCACATGCGAAGTGCGTCAACCCCTCGCACCACGCGTCACCCTCGACGCACTCGTTGCACGTGTCGGTGTCAGCCTGGGTATCCGGACGGCTGGTGTCGCCGAAGGTGTCGGGACGGCCGGTGTCGCCGGTGTCAGGACTGTTCGTGTCAGGTGCGTCCGGGGCTGGAGAGGTGTCGATGCCGACATCCAACGGAACGCCCGGAACAGGATCGTCGTTGCACCCGAGGACCGCGAGGCTCACGCACACGACGACCCACCCTTTCACGACGCGCGTCTTCCCCATCCAACAAGGGTACGTGTTCTCACCGGCTCAGTCGAAGGATGGCGCTGGTGGAGCTGCTGGGTGGAGCTGCTCGAACGGGGCTGCTCTACGAGGCTCTGCTCTCACGTGAACAAGCAGCGGGTCGGTCGCTCAGAAGCCGGGGTCGGTCACGATGATCGTGCCCATGTTCATTTGGGCGCGACGCTCGCGGCGACGACGACGACGCTCGGCGCGCGCTTCTTGTTCGGCTTCGGTGAGCTCCATCGCGGTGTCCATCGCGGTGTCCATCGCGCTAGCCATCCGGCTGGCTTGCGGCTCCTCGGTGGTCATCTCGGTGACCTCGAGCTCGACCGGTTGATCCATCGCGGTCAGCTCGCGGAGTCGCTCGGCGGCGGCGGCCGCGACGGCCTCTTCATCGACCTCGTCCTCAGGCGCCTCGGCGGTCCCAGCGCTTCGCGCGCGTCGACGAGTGGTGTCCGCTTCCGGAGCCTCTTCGACTTGCGCGGCGGCCTGCGCAGCTTGCGCAGCTTGTTCGGCGGCCTCGCGTTCTTGACGCGCGGTCTCTTCGGCCGCGTGCTGCAATGCCTCAGCGGCTTCCGCCTGAGCTTGTGCCGCCGCGGCCTCGGCTTCGCCAGTGTCCACGGCAGGCGGGAGCGCGGTCGCGGTGGGTTCTTCGTTTCCGAAGAGCGCGACGCCGACCCCGACGCCGATGACACCCAACACGAGCATCGCGCCGATCACCAACGCGATCATCTTCCCTTTGCCTCCGCCCTGCGTCGCCGGAGGAGTGAAACCTCCGGTCGACGAGGTCGTGGGGAATTGACCGGAAGAATGGAGATGCTGCTGGCCCGAGGGAGGACTCATCTGCGGAACGGGCTGCATCCCGAACTGCCCCGACGGCGGGTTGAGCGGCAGTGTCCCGTGTGGACCCGACTGACCTGGCGCGGGAGTCGGCGCCGCGGCGGCGATCGCGGCCATCGCCTCTTCACGACTGAGGGCTTGGGTCGCGGCGTCCTCGTCGATCGTGATGTCGACGGTACGTGATTGGAGCGACGCTTGTGGCATCGGCTGCGGCATCGGTTGAGGGCCGGACTGCCTCAGGCGCGGAACCGGAGGACGACCCGGTTGACTGGTCGGGGGACGCTGGGTTGGCCCAGTCGGTGAGACCGCGCTGAGGCCAACGGTCAATGAGTGAATCGCGTTTGGATCGCTCACCTTCGGAACGACCACGCTCGAGATCTCTGCGGGGAGCGCTTCCTGCTCCTTCTCGATCTCTTCCTGCATCACGGTGCCGAGGAGATCGGCGAGGTGCGACGAGTCCATCGCGAGCGCGCGAGGCGCGGCGTCGGCGAGCAAGCGACGGAACGCCTGCGCGGTGGCCGGACGATCATCGGGGTTCGGCGAGAGCGCTTTCATCACCGCTGCGCTGAGCTTGCGATCGATATCGGGGACGACCTGATGCGGCGCCGGGATCTGCGGGTTGCGGACCATCTCGAGGAGGAGGAGATCGTTCGGTGCTTTGAAGCACCGACGCATCGTGAGCATCTCCCACAAGACGATGCCGAGCGCGTAGACATCCGTGCGGCGATCGACGTTGGTGCCCATCGCTTGCTCGGGCGCCATGTAGGCGAACTTGCCCTTGAGCGTTCCCGCGACCGTTTGGGTCGCGCGGTCGCGCGCTTTCGCGACGCCGAAGTCGATCACTTTCACGTGACCCTTGAACGCGATGAGAATGTTCTCGGGGGTGACGTCTCGGTGAACGACGCCGAGCGGCTGGCCGTCTTTGCCGGTGGTCTCGTGCGCGGCGTGAAGGCCATCCGCCGCGGAGATCGCGATGCTGGTCGCGAGGTCCGGAATCATGCGCCGCTTCGCGATCGCGAGGCACTTCAGGAGCTGCCCGAGCGACCCGCCGTGGACGTACTCCATGACGAGGAAGTGAGTCCCGCCAACCTCGCCGAGCTCCTCGACGTGAACGACGTTCGGATGGTGAATCCGCGAGGACAGGAGCGCCTCGTCCACGAACATCTTCGTGAACGTGTCGTCGCCAACCAGGTGCGGGTGCACGAGCTTGATCGCGACGTGCTTCGCGAAGCCCGAAGCTCCGTGTCGACGTCCCAAAAACAGCGTCGCCATTCCGCCCGACTTGAGCTTGGCGACGATGTCGTATTGAGCGAGTTTATCTCCAGGTTGAAGCACGTGGGCGTACCGTATTACCGAGCGGCGTTGTGGGCAACGGATCGACCGTCGCGTGAAGTGCGAAACAACTCACGCACCCCGCTTGGACCATGGTCGCGTGAGAACCTTGGCGTGTTCGTCAGATCACCGAGACAAACACTCCACGCGCACTGAACGGAACGCGTTCCTGCCCTAAGTGAAGTGATTCGCGACGAGCGTTTCGATGAGCTTTTTGATTTCGTCTCGTGCGTCTCGGAAACCCTCGAGCGCCAGTTCTCGGCGAAAGTCGTCAGAGAAACCTGCGGGATCCGCGATCGGTGCGTGGATCATCTCGCGCGCGATCGCCGGACAGCGCTCTTCTGCACAAAGGCCGACCACGAGCTGCACGTTGTTGATGGGAACATCAGCGAACGGCTTTGAGCGATGCGCGCGGATGTCGATCCCGATCTCGCGCATCGCCTCGATCGCCATCGGGTGGACCCTGCCCGACGGATCGGATCCCGCGCTGAAACATGCGATCTCAGGATGCGCGTGCCGCCACAAGCCCTCTGCCATTTGGCTCCGCGCGGAGTTGGCGACGCAGATGAAGAGGACGCTCATCGTCGACCCCGACGCGTGACCACGAGTCCGGCGGCGACCAAGAGGGCCCACGCGAATGATGTTGGGGCGGTCTTTTGGGTCACGCTGCAGCCGCCATCGTCTGGCGTCTCGTCCATGAGCTCGGTTTGGATGATGCACCGGAGCTCGCCATCGAGACGCGCGCATTGCGTTCCGGGTGGGCAGGTCCCGGCGGCTCCACAGGCGCGGGTACAGATGGTGTCTTCGCATCGGCCGGACGCGCACTCGTCATCGGTCATGCACGAGCGGCCAACCGTTGCCGCGCGCGGTTCACAGCGCGTCTCGACGCACGCGAATCGGGTCTCGTCGCCGCAGTCCGAATCGCTCGCGCACTCACGGAAGCAAACGCCGGCGTCGCAGGTCACGCGGCCGACACAGTCGTCGTCGCTCACGCAGACCTCGCCGACCTCGCCGAGCGGCCCGCGAACACAGGCGTCGCCTCGGCAGTGAAAGTCCTCGGGGCAGTCCGCGAGCGTCTCGCACGACTCGCTGCAATACCTCACGAGTCCGTCCGCTGTGCAGACGGACGAGCCGCACTCACTTGGCTCCGTGCACGGCTCACCCAGAGCGCGTGTTCCGATGACCGCGCTGGGCGGGAGGCACGCGCCGCAGCTGTCCACGGTCGCGCCGCAGACCTCTCCGGACGCGCAGTGATCGCGACCGCCTTCACAGAGCTGGAGGCAGCGCGGCGTTCCGTCTCCGGCGTCGAGGCAGCTCAGCCCCAAGCACTCGTCGTCGGTGCGGCACGCTTGTCCGTTGGCGACGGTTCCGGCGTCTGCGCGCGCGCAGACGCCCGCGCACCCTTCGGTTCGCGCGCAGTACATCCCATCGGTCGCGCGGGCGGTGTCGGTAAAGGCGTTCGGGACCGCGTCGCAAGAAGACCGGAGGGTCGGCGCGCAATCGCGGCTGCAGGTCATCGCGCCCGCGACGTCGCGGCAGGTGACGGGATCGCCGCGTGGGTCGAAGCGCTCGGGGAGCTGCGCGTCGGCGCACTCATCGTCCGCGCCGCAGGCGTCACCGAGCGCGGCGCAGCCTTCGTCAAACGATCCGTCGCAGTCGTCGTCGATGCTGTTGCAGGTCTCCTCGCCCGACGGCAGGCACCCTCCAGAGGCGTAGATCGCGCGGTCGATCAAGCCGAGCCAGGTGTCGATCCGGTTGTGTCCATCGCGGCTCGACGGGCATCCTGCGGACTGACCAAAGGAAGCCACGCCGACGATGGTGCGCGGGGAGCCTTCCAAGATCATCGGGCCGCCGGAGTCGCCTTGGCAGATGTTCTGGCTGGAGTAGAGCACGCGCGGATCCGCGTTCGTGATGGTCCCAGTGGTCTTGTACTTCTGTCCGGAGCCTCCGTCGGGGCGCTGACCGAAACCGATGAAGGTGACCTCTTGTCCGACGAGCTCTTCTGGATCGCTGCGGCGAATCGCGATCGGTTCGATGTCGGGGAAGGCTCCGTCGCGCGGCGCGATCTCGATCAGCCCGATGTCTTTTCCGATCAGGGTGCCGAGTGTGCCGTCGTTGCGAAACGGCCCGTCGGTCGCCCAGACCCGGCGCGCCCGGTAGTCAGTGGTGGTCGCGATGTCGTGTCCGACGCCGACCGACACGAGGCTCGGCGAGAGCGCTTCCTCGAGGTCGGGGAACTGCACGCAGTGTTTCGCGGTGAGGACTACGCGATCCGTGATGAAGGTGCCGCTGCACGAGGCGACGCCCCCGATCACCTTGATGATGACGACCGCGTCTTCCCCCATCTCGCGGGTCCCGTCGACGATCGGCAAGCGCGTGTCCGCGGGTTCGGGTTCACAACCCATCACGAGGCAAGCGGAGAGACTAAGGAGGAGGATAAGGGGCCGGGTCACGGCGGGAGTGTAGGCAGTCGGTGGCGCGGAGACGAGCCGGCGGGAGAGGTCGTCAGCGGACCAGCGTTTTCATCGCGCCGACCGCGTCATCGAGCGAGCTCTCTTCGTGCATGCCTTGGCGGAGAAAGCCCTCGATGCGTTCAATCCGGGCAAGGGCGTCGTCGAGCTTGGGATCACTGCCGCGTTTGTACGCACCGAGCGAGACGAGATCGCGCTTCTCTTCATAGATCGCGAGGTGACCGCGGAGCTTCTGCGCCGCTTCGCGGTGCGCGTCGCTCGTGACCATCGGCATGACGCGCGACAAGCTCGCGAGGACATCGATCGCGGGCCAGCGGCCTCGCGCCCCGAGCGCGCGGTCGAGGATCACGTGTCCGTCCAATATGCCGCGGACCTCATCGGCGATGGGCTCCTCCATGTCGCCGCCCTCGACCAGCACCGTGTAGAACGCGGTGATCGATCCGCGCGCCGCCGCGCCGCTTCGCTCCAGCAACATAGGCAGAGACGCGAAGACACTCGGAGGGTAGCCGCGCCGCGCAGGAGGTTCACCCGCGGCCAGGCCCACTTCGCGTCCAGCCCGAGCGAAGCGCGTGACGCTGTCCATCATCAAGAGGACGTTCTTCCCTTGGTCCCGAAACCACTCCGCGATCGCGGTCGCGGTAAACGCGCTCTTGAGACGAATCAAGGCCGGCGCGTCGCTCGTCGCGCACACCACGACGCCGCGATCTCTTCCTTCGCCGAGCGCGTCCTCGAGGAACTCACGGACCTCGCGCCCTCGCTCGCCGATCAAGCAAATGACGAAGACGTCCGCGTCTGCTTGGCGCGCGATCTGTCCGAGCAGCGTGCTCTTGCCGACGCCGCTTCCCGCGAAGAGGCCCACCCGCTGTCCGTGACCCACCGTGAGGAGCGCGTCGATCGTGCGGACCCCGACCGACATGGGCTTCGCGATGCGCGCCCGGGTCATCGGGTTGGGCGGAGAACGCATGACATCGAAAGGAGGCGCGGTGAGCGGGGGACCGCCATCGATCGGGCGGCCCAGGCCGTCGAGGACGCGGCCGAGAACGGACTCGTCGCACGCGATCCGAAAAGGAGCGCCCGTGGCGCGCACAGGGTCGTCCGCGCCGATCCCTTCCGCGCTCCCGAGCGGCATCAACGTCGCGTCGTCTTCCACGAAACCGACGACCTCCGCGGCGATCGGTTCGCCCTCGCGCCGGACGATCTCGACGACCTCACCCAGTCGAACGCCCGGAATGGCCGCGCGGATCGATAGGCCGACGAGTGATCGCACGCGACCTTCGACCTTCACGGTGTCCGCCTGATCGAGCGCGTCGAGGAGGCCGCTGAGATCTCGCTTCATGCCAGGAGACCGTACCCAAGAACCTGTGGATCACGCCAATGCGCGAGGCTCCGCGTTGCGCTTCTGGGGCCCGCCTTGCATAACGCGCCTCGTGTTCCGAATCGGCCGCAAACTCAAGCCCGCGCAAATTCACTCCACGCTCCCCGACTGGCAACAGGCCAACCCGCGCTTTATCGAGCGCGCGACGGAGGCCGCGATGGCACGCACAGCGGGGGGCTGGGTCGTGATCGGAGCGTCGCGAGACATCACCTCGCGCCCGAAGAAGGTCGCGGTGGACGGCCGCGACTGGGTGGCCTGGCGCGGGGAAGACGGTAGCGCTTACGTGGCGCCGAACGACTGTCCGCACATGGGCGCCGAGCTCTGCGAAGGTCGCGTGAACGGCGCGGCCATTGTCTGTCCCTGGCACGGGCTCGCGCTCGGGCCGGAACCGCGCGGGGCGTGGAAGCCCGCGCGGACGTTTGACGACGGAGTGTTGGTGTGGGCGCGACTGCGCACCGAAGGACCGCTCGCGGAAGAGCCGACCGATCGCCCCATCCTCGCGCCGCGGCCTTCACGCTTCGTCGCCGCGGTCATCGCGATGGAGGCGCGCTGCGAACCCGAAGACGTCGTCGCGAACCGTCTCGATCCTTGGCACGGCGTGCACTATCACCCACACAGTTTCGCGAAGCTCTCCGCGCTCGAGGTCAGCGAGGAGGCGATCACCTTGCGCGTCGCCTATCGCGTGACCGGTCCGCTCTGTGTCGAGGTGGACTGCACGTTCCGCGCGCCCACTCGTCGCTCGATCGTGATGACGATCGTGGGCGGTGACGGAACCGGTTCCGTGGTGGAGACGCACGCGACGCCGATCGCGGATGGGCGCACGCTGGTCACGGAGGCGACGCTCGCGACCAGTGATCGGCCAGGCTTCTTCGTCGCGCGTCGCGCCGGGCGACTCCTTAGGCCGTTCATCGAGCGCCGCGCGTCGCGCTTGTGGGTCGAGGACGTCGCGTATGCCGAGCGCCGCTACGAGTTGCGAAAGACAGACCGCGTCCGACTTGACGTCACGAAGTAGCGCCAGCAAGGAGGCCAGAATTAAGAAACGGCGACCGCAGGATTGCGATCACCGTCTCATCGAAGAGCTCTCAGGCAGATTTTGTCCTCTGCGCTTAGGGAGCTACTTCACGAGGAGTTCGTTTGTTCAAACAACCTCGCGAAGTGGTGAACTAGCTGTTCACCCCCGGAGAGAGCTCGTTCTTACATAGACCATTCATGTGTTTGCACTCCTCAGGCTTTGCGCCGGCATCTCGGGGTCTCTGATCATCATGGACCAGACCTCAGCAGAGACGTTCGTGTGTTGATGACGATGGAAGTCGCCGTCAAAGTTCGGGCCTCGAGTTCCAGCTTGGCAAGACCGAGAGCACGGCCAAGCGCGCCGTGGCGCGGGAGCTGTACTTTGAATGGGTCTGCGATCTGGTTTCGCATCATTGCGGGGCGTACGCCCAACTTGAGAACCGTTTGCTATGGCGCGCAAAAACACGCCACATCATCAGCATATGGCTGCGATCCCGCCATCGCCACCCCTCACGGTGGATCGCATCTGTAATTTGTTGAAATCACGAGGAAAACTCTCCTGCGTAGAGGCCGCGAGACCTTCTTCGTACCCTCGCTCTTGATGAATGTTGTAAAGCGCATCGCGCTGGTCCTCCTGGTCTCTCTCTCGTTTCATTGTGGGGACGATGACAGCGTGGCCGACGCGGGCGAGGACACCTCGACCGACACCGGGACCGAAGACACCGCTGTCGATGTCTCGTCCGACGTCTCAACAGATGTGGCGACTGACGTGTCTACGGATGCGCCTGATGCGGGTCCGATTGTCGTGCCGGACTTCGTGGAGATTGTGCGACCGCTTGAGCTGACTGACGAAGCGCGGATCCCCGAGAACGATCCCAACTATGTCAGCGCGGAGATCGAGGACGACCGCGTGGTGCTTGAGTACTCCGCGGCGCCGACGATCCCGATCATGACCGGTCACGTGATCGTGGGCGGTACGGGCGAAGGCTATATGCGCAAGGTGGTCACGGCCGCGCTGAGCGGGACCACGCTCACCGTGACGACGACCCCCGCAGAGATCCAAGACGTGTTCGCCGAGGGGCGGTTCCGCGTGACGTCGGAACCGGAGTCAGACGCCTGGGTCGATGTTGATGATGACACCGCGGGTTCGCGCGCACCGCTTGGCGGATCAGTGAGCTTCATCCCGACCGTCACCGTCGACGAGTTGGTCGGTTGCGGCGCAGGCTTCAGTGACGAGATCCGTATCACGCCGATCTTCGCGATGCGTCCCGAGTTTATCTTCGAGGTCGACATTCGTCGCAGCGGTCTCCTCCCGCGCTTGGTCGCGGCAGAGTTCCAGCTCGGTGGTGAGATCGAGGTCGGCTACCAAATCGGAGGCGGTGTGAGCGTGTCGGGCGCGTGCATGTTCAGCCTGCTTTCGGCGATCTTCGGCAGCGCGGTCCCGAGCAAGTCGTTTACCCAGAGCTTCGTCGTCGCGGTCGGGCCGATCCCAGTCCCGGTCACGCTCGTCCACAAGCTCACCCCTGTCTTGAACGTGCAGGCCGGCGTGTCCGCGAGCATCGATACGTTCGAGCAAACCGCCTCGATGGTCTTCGGAGTGTCGGCAGGCGCGACGTTCGCAGAAGCCGATGGATGGAGCGCGATTTGGGATCCGCGGCGCTCCTCCATGGCCACGCTGGGGCGCTTCGAGGCGGGCGACGACGTGACCTTCTCGTTCGGCGCCTCCATCGGGATCGAGGACGAGGTCAAGATCTACGGCGCGGCCGGCCCGACGATCGGGGTCACCGCCGACGCGACCCGCGAGCTGGAGTACGTCTCCGAGGACTGCGCCTATAGCGACACCATTGACGTCGGCCTGACGGGAACGATCTCCGCGGCCGTCGAGATCGAGCGCGGGTTTGTCAACATCAGCGTCGCCAGCGCCGAGCTCGCGCGAAGCACACCTCCGCTCAACGTCTACTCGATGACGGGGACCGTCGACGCGCTCTGCGTCCTGCCGCCCGACCCCGACCCCATCTACGAGTGTTGCGACCTCTTCAACACATGTCCGGAAGGCGAAGCGAAGCAGTTCTGCGCCGACATCCCGCCCGAAGACATCCCGTGCGTCCCGGTCGCGGCCTGCTCCTGCGAAGGGGGCCGCGCGTGTCCTCCGCAGCCGTTCGACTCGGCCGACCCGGGAGCGATGATCATTCCCGGCTCCTGCGACCCGGAGACGATGGGCTGCTCCTTTTGAGCACGCGCGGGGGAAGAATCCCGGCGCGTGGTTTCGTACACTCCCGGCATGAACCTCTCCGCGCTGGATCGCTTGCTCCGTGACCAAGGAATCGACGCTGCGCTCGACGCGCTGACCGCGCCTGATGTGGATCCCACCCTCGCGGAGAGCCTCGACTCAAGCTTGGGCGTCCTCGCGGAGTCACCCGACCAGCTCGCCGCGCAGATCCTCGGGCGCTTCCCGGCGGATCACCCCTACGCGATCGAAGCGAAGCGGCTGAAGCAACCGCGCTGCCTCGTCCCGCTTCAGCCCAGCTTTGAGCCGGCGTCGTCTTCGCTACGGCTCACGCTCTCGGGTCACACGAAGCTCGTTCACTCCGTCATCGTCCTGCCGAACGGGAACATGGTGTCTTCCTCCGAAGACGGAACGATGCGCGTCTGGGCGCTCGACACGTGGGAAGAGCTGGCGCGGATCACGGACCATCAGGGCCCGGTCAACAACATGATCTTGGACCCGAGCGGCAAGTGGCTCGCGACCGCGGGCGATGATCGCTTCGCGCGTGTCTACGACACCGAGACCATGGCGATGGTCCACGAGTTCGGCGGGCACGGGCACTACATCCGCGAGGTCGCGATCCATGGCGACAAGCTCGTCACGGTTTGCCAAGACAAGATGGTCCGCATCTTTGACCTGAACGGCGGCGAAGCGAAGGAGCTCGCGGGTCACAAGAACTCCATTCACTCCGTCGCGATCTCGCCCGACGGAAAGATGGCGGTCACCGCGTCCACCGACAACTGCCTCTACGCGTGGGACGTCGAGAGCGGCGAGCGCCTGGAGGACTTCTATGATGGAGGCGGGCACGTCGTGAACATCGGCTCGCTCTACATCGGCGGGACGAACTCGAGCGGCAAGGGCCACCGAAAGAACTGCCCGGAGACCATGATCTTCGCGGGAGGGCAGCTCATCACGGCGGCCAAGGAGATCATCTTTTGGGACATCGAGACCCGCGCGGAGACGCACACCATCGACTTCGCGTGGCCGGTGAATCAGATCATCGCGAGCGAGGGGTACCTCATCGCTGCGAGCCATGACGTGCGCGTGTTTTCGCTCGAGACCAAAGAAGAGATCCTCGTGCTGCCCGCTCCCGAGCGAGGCGCGCGCTCCATCGCCCGCGCGCTCACCGGTGAGCTCATCGTGGGCGGAGAGAAGGGCGCGATCGAGGTGCGCCGCATCGATCCTGAGCAGGACGCCTTCGAGGGCTCGGCGCTCGCCATGTACAACCTCAAGCGCTCGACGACAGCCAAGGAGCTCTTCGCCGCGGCGGACTCCAACTCCGTGACCCACGTCTTTGATCGCGACGGGCGACGGACCGCGGTCTGCGCGAAGCACCTCATCGCGAACTCCCAACCCTTTGCGTTCACGCCGTCTGGAGATCGCTTGGTGGTCGGGCACGGTGACCACGGCTGCACGATGTCGCTCTTCTCCACGGTCGATGGCGAGCACCTCGCGGAGTTCGTGCTCCCAAAAGAAGAGAGCGGGATCGCGCGCGTCGTGAACGGCCTCCTGCCGCTGAACGAGGAGCGCGTCGTCGTCGCGCTGCGCTCCATAGACCTCGCGATGGTCGACCTGATCACAAAAGAGATGACGCTCTTCGATGGCGCCACGAAGCAGAACAGCGACCTGTGGCTTTCGCCCGATGGCGCGTACGTGATCAGCAAAGGCTACTTCCCAGCCGCCGGCGAGAAGCCGAAGAAGGGGCAGTCGTGGGTGGACGCGCGGAGTCACCTACAGTGCTGGGACGTCAACACGATGAAGCACTGCTTCTCGATCGCGACGGCGAAGGGGCCGGACGCGAAGTACGGGTACGGGTTCTCTTCCGTGTTCCCGACCACGAACGGGCTCATCGCCGCGACGGGTCAAAAGCACGGACAGCTCGCGCGGTACCAGTACGCGACCGGCGAGGTGCTCGAGCGCTTTGAGCTGGGCAACGTGATCTGGAGCCCGCAAATGGTGGACGATCTCCTCGTCGCGAGGATGTACGCGCCCACCGAGGGCGACACGAAGCACGTCATGCGCTTCATCCGCGGGATGTCGTTGAGCTCGGGCGATGTGGTGTTCGAGCACGAGCTCGGGACCAACCCGAGGTGCGCCTTCGACATCAAGACAGACCGCTTCGCGCGCGCCGACAAGCGCGGCGACAAGACCTGGGTCGAGCTCCGCGAGCTTCGTTCGTTTGAGCTCCTGGCGGAGGTGGCGCTCACGCCGGACGTGACCGCGATCGAGCTCTCCCGCGACGGAACGCGGGTCGCGGTGATGACCAAGAACGGCCGCTTCCACATGTTCACGCGTTGAGCGAGTTCGCGAGCTGTTCCGCGACGAGCTCGATGCCGCGGCGCAGGCGATAGCGGTAGGTCCCGTACGCCAGCCCAAGCTCGGCCGCGGCGGCCTCCTGCTTCATCCCACCGTCCAAGAAGGTCAGGCGGAACGCCGCGATCGCGTCCGCGTAGTCGACGCCATCCGCGAGGTGGTCACAGGCCGCCGTGAGCCGTTCGAAGAGCGCCTCGCCATCCTCCACGCCGCACATCGCGAGGAGGGGCTGCTTCTTGAGCTTGAGCGGGCGTCCGCGCACCCGCATCGCGGCGCGCACGGCCTCGATCCAGTCGCGGTCCGTAAGGTTTTGCTTCGCTTCGGCGCGACCGGGCGGCTCGACGAGCCCACAGAGGAAGAGCGCGCGGTACTCCACAACCTCTTCCCCCGAGCTCTGGTTGGCGTGGAGCGGTGAGTACTCCGCGACGAACCCTTCGCGCTGGACGCCGCGGACCGATCGCTCGGTGTCTGGGACGACGTGAATGTTCATGCGCGCTCCCATCGCGCGATAGGGCGGCGGTGGGCTCATCGAGAAGACCACCCGGGAGGGAGACGGCTGAATGTTGGCGTGACCAATCGCCGGCAGGAGCATGGCGCACCCCATCGCGGCGCTCAGGTCCTGATAGGTGTCGAGCGCGAAGAAGTAGCGCGGGAGCAAGAGCACCTCGTCCTCGAGACCTGCTCGCTCGACCGTCTCGACCATGTGTCCGGCGATCTCATCGGTGTCCGCGATCCGCCGGAGCGCGCGTAGGTTATCGACCACCGCCTCGACCGCGACGACTTCGTCGTTGGCGTCGTGGAGCACCAGCCCAAACACGTCTCCCCGGTGAAACGCTTCGACGAAGGCCTCCGCCGCGGGAGCACCTTCGTGACGCGCGATCGCTTCCGCGACCACCTCGAGCGTGTCGGTCGTCAGCTCTCTCGGTGAGGCCTTCGCGAGATACTGCAGCGAGAGAAAGCGTCCCAACGCTTCGTCGCCGCGCACGCAGAAGAAGGCGTCCATCAACGTCTTGTAGAGCGACTCCGGGTCGTGCTTCGCTCTGCGGATGAGCAACGTGATCAGGTCGCGCGCGGTGTCTCTCGCGCGCGTTGGGTGGAGCGCGCGGAAGCGGGTGTAGAGCGCGTCTCGAATGGTGCTGTGAAGCCGCAGCCGCGAACGATCGCGATGAAAAAAGGAAAAGCGTTCCAGCTTTTCGATCACGGCGGGAGCGCCCGGGAGCATCTCAGAGCAGATCGCCACGTCGAGTGACCGTTGCAGGGAGAGGAGCTCGCAGAGCGAGCGCTCCGCGACGTCGAGGCGCGAGACGAAGTGGCCGGCGAGCTCGTCGAGCGCGCGGTTGGTCGAGTCCACGTCGATCTCGCCCTCGCGGACCGCTAAGGCGTTCGCGAGAGGGTGCCCTTTGGTGATCGCGTGAAGCGCGTCTGCGTCGCCGGTCGCGCCGAGCGCGTGGAGATGCGCTTGGGTCTCCGCGAGCGTGAACGGGCGCAGCGAAATGTGGGAGAGCGTCGATCCCAGGAGCTTCGTGGGCGGCGTCATGCGACTGGTCACGATGATGGAGAGGGCGCGTTGCGCGATCGGGAGCGCGCTGCTGAACAGCCACTCGAGCGCTTCCCCGAGCGACTCCGCGCCGTCGATGACCAACACGTCGCCGGGCTCACCGAACGCGGAGAGCTGGTCGACGCCGACCAGCTGGAGCGAGGACTGGAGAAGCTCATGGACCGACGCGAGCGAGGGGTTGATCGACTCACAGGGGAGCCAACAGATGCGGCCGCCCTCCGCGCGGATACCGTCGGTGTGCGCGCGAACGAGCGTCGTCTTGCCGATGCCGCCAACCCCCGAGATCCAGGCAACGTTCCCTCTCGCCTGGATCAGAGCGCGGCGCTCTTCTGCGCGCCCCACGAAGAACGGGCTTTCGCGGAGCGCGCTCATCAGGATGCGCTCTGGGCGGCGCTCCGACGCAGCTGCTCCGCGACCAGTTCGATGCCGCGACGAAGCCGGTAGCGGTAGGTCCCGTATGCGAGTCCAAGTTCAGCCGCGGCCGCTTCTTGCTTCATGCCTTCCCCTAAGAACGTGACGCGGAAGGTCGCGATCGCGTCCGCGTAGTCGGCGCCTTCCTCGAGCCGCCCGCACGCTCGCTCAAGGAGCTCGAAGAGCGCGTCGCGATGACCGACCTGGCACATGCTGAGAAGCGCGTGCCCAGTGAGCTGAAGCGGGCGGTCGCGGAGCCGCATCGCGGAACGGAGGGCGTCGACCCACTCTTTGTTGCTGTAGACCTTTGTTTGCGCGGACGGACTTGGGTTGTCGTCCAATAGGTCCGTGAGGAAGAGCGCCCCTTGCTCGTAAATCTCGTGGAGCGTGCCGGTCGAGCCGAAGTGGAGCGCGGCCTCCGCGATGAAGCCTTGGCGCGGTCGGCCGCCGATTTCACGCTCCGCCCCTGGCACCGCGTCCACGTCCATCTGCTCACCGAGGTCGCGCCAGATCGCGGGCGGGCTCATCGAGAAGATGATGTGGGTCGGGTGCGGGTGAACGGTGGCGTGGGCGAAGCCATTGAGCAGCATGGCGCAGCCCATGGCGGGCGAGAAGTCTTGGTAGGTGTCGACGGCGAAGAAGTACCGCGGGAGCAGCAAGGGTTCGTGCTGCAGTCCGGAGAGCTCGACCGTCTTGACCATGTGCGCGGCGATGTCGTCGATGTCCGCGAGGCGCTTCAGGGCGTGCAGGTTGTTGATGCAGCATTGCACGGCGATGACCTCGTCGCGCGCGTCACGCACAACCGAGCCGAAGATGTCTCCGCGCGCGTAGCCTTGCAGAAATGCGTTCGCGGCGGCCTCTCCTTCGTGTCGGCGAACCGCGTCGGCCACCACGCCCTTCAGGTCATCCGTCAGCTCGTGCGGAGAGACCTGCGCGAGGTAGCGCAGCGGGAGCAGTTGGTTCACCGACTCGTCCGCGCGGACACAAAAGAACGCGCTCATCAGCGTGGAGTAGAGCGACGGGAAGTCCGACCGCGAGGCGCGGAAGAGCGCGCGAATGACCGTGCGCGACATCTCGCGGAGCCGACCCGGATGCAGCGCCGAAAAACGCGTGTAGAGCGCGTCACGGACGGTCGTATGAAGGGAGAGGCGCGAGCCGACGCGATGGAAAAAGGAAAAGCGCTCCAGCTTCTCGATCAGCGCGGGCGCGTTCGAGATGAGGTCCGAACAGATCGCGACATCAAGGGATCGCTGAAGCGATAAGAGTTCACAAAGCGCGCGCTCCGACGCGTCCAGACGCGAGACGAACTGACCCGCCAACGTGTCGAGCGCGCGCGTGGTCGCGCTGAGGTCGATCGCGCCGCCTCGAGCCGCCAGTGCGTTCGCGAGCGGGTGCCCATCCGTGATGGCGTGGAGGTCTCGCGCTTGTTCTTCGAGGTTCTTGTTCACGCCAAGCGCGCGGAGCTGCGCGCGGGTCTCGGCGAGCGTGAAGGCGGGGAGCGCGATGTGCCGAAGGCCGATGCTGAGCATCTTCGCGGGCGGCGCCATCCGGCTGGAGATGATGATCGAGAGCGAGGGTTTCGCGACCGGGATCGCGCTTCCGAAGAGCCACTCTAAGACGTCCGCGATCGTCTCGGCACCGTCGATCACGAGGAGGTCGTTGGGGTCCCCGAAGTCGGCCAAGCTCTTAACGCCGATGAGCTCAAGCGATGTGGAGAGCAGCTCACGGACCGACGCGAGCGATGGGTTGACCGACTCGCACGCGACCCAACACACGCGCGCGCCGCTGGCGCGGATGGATTCCGTGTACTGGCGCGTGAGGGAAGACTTTCCGACGCCGCCCACGCCAGAGACCCACACAACCCCAGGGGATGTCTTGAGCTGAAGCAACGCATCGAGCTCCGCCGCACGGCCGACGAATGCAGGGTCGTGAAAATTGTTCGTCATGGAACTGTCGACCCAACTGCCAAGTGACTGTTGGACGTTGGACAGAGTATTCCAGGACCACCTGTTTGAGGCGGAAAACCGCTCAGCGCATCTGTACGAAGAGCGAAACGACGCCCGCGACGGTCACGATGATGAACAGGACAATGAGCAAGAACGCGATCGCACCCAACACGAAGAAGGGCATGATCACCCTACGCTCCGATTTCGACAGGAGATGGTGGTGCGCAAAGCTCCGCCAATACCAGCCCTTTGGCGCCACCTTTCTTCTGTGAAGCGCAGCTCCGAGCAGCGCGAAGTAGACGACTTCAAGACCGACCCCAACCGCGCCCAGGGTCAGCATTCCGCTCTGCCCCATCAAGATCAGCTGGTCGCCTGGGGCGCTCGCCAAGAACACCACAAAGAGCAGGAGCGCGATGATCGCGGTCACGACGCCGATCTCTTGCACGGTCTTAGAAGGTCTCGGGTTCGCCCGCGTTCTTCGGCGCAGCCTTGGGCTTGGGCTTGGCGTTCCAGACCCGCGTCGCGAGGAGCATCCCGATCAAGGCGACGGGGACCATCGAGATGGGCCACGCGATCCACGAGGCAGGGTCTCCCGCTTCGGCGGTGGCGTCATTGGGCAAGAGCACGCCGTAGAGGATCGACATCGCCGCGGTGCCTGCGTAGACAAAGCCGTCGATAATGCCAACCGCGACGCCGACGTTCTTCTTGCCGCCGAAGTCCATGCTCGCGGTGCCGCTCAGCATGCCGTGGACGCCGATGATGCAGAGCGACATGAGCACCACGAGCCAGCCAACGAACGGGGTCTGGTAGACGAAGACGAGGACGATCGCGCCGACCAGCATGAGCGCGTAAAGGATGGTCGCGACCGGGCCGCGGCGTGAGTTGAAGATGCGGTCCGAGATCACGCCGGCGAACACGCCGCCCATGATCCCAGCGCAGCACAGAAGCATTCCCCAGTTGTCGTAAACGAAGCTGTCCTTGAGGTGCAGCACATCGTTGGTCTGCTTCGCGAAGGTACGGAACCACTGCATGATCGCTTGGCGGAGGAAGCCGCTGCAGAACTCGACCAGCGCGATCGTGATGATGACCGGGTTGCTGAACATCTTCTTGAAGACCTCGATGACGCTCGCCCGCGGTCCATCGTCGCCGGAGGAGGCGTCCGCGGTGTCGAAGTCATCAAAGCCGGCTTCACCGGGCGTGTTCTTCACGAACGCGAGATCAAGGCACCAGAAGATGGCGAGCAAGACGGTCGGGATCAGGAACACCATCTCGAGATCGAAGTGCTCGATGATGTAGTAGCCCCAGTCGAACGCGAAGTAGACGCCGAGCGAGATCAAGATGCCGAAGATGGCGCCGAACACGCCACGCTCGTTCACATGGAACCAGGGCGCGTTGACCTTGACGATCGAGACCGCGCCGAAGCTCTGGAAGTACATGTTGATCGCGTAGAGGGCACTGAACACAGTCGTCAGGTTGCCCGCGAACGTTTCGTGACTGGGGCCGTCGTGGAGAATGGACCACGTCACGAACGCCATCGCGCCGTTCGCGATCGCCGAGCCCCCCGCGCCGATCAAGATCGCGAGCTTGCCGCCGATGCGATCGGTGAGCGGACCGTTGAGCACAAACGAGCTGCCGTAGGTCAGCGTTCCCCAGAAGAAGATGGTCGCGAAGTCGGCATTGGTCATCAGCGGCGAACCCGCGAACTCCATGTCGCCGAAGGCGTGCTGACTGACCTTGATGTTGTAGCGCCCCATGTAGAGGAAGGCGTACGTGAGGCCGAGCGGAAGCCAGTTACGTACTCGCCTCGCTTTGAACGCCTTGCTGTGCCCAAGAGCAATCTTGGGGAGGCGAGCGATGACGAGCGTGATGACCGCGAGGAGGCCGAAGATGGGAAGGAGCTCGTTCACATGGGATTGATCGCATGAAACGAAAGGGCGGGGAAGCGGGATCGGACGCGACACAAATGCGGCACACTGCGTGAACGCGAGTTCGCAGCAAACTCACGCTCGCGGCTCAGGAGCCCGGAGTTTTTCCATGGCACGTCGCGTGCTACCTCCTGGGCGCCATGCGTATTCGCTTTCCGTTTCTTCTCTGGGTCCTCGCGCTCTCGCTCCTCCCGCTGAGCGCTTGTGGTGGTGGTCGCTATGTCGTCGAGAACTCGACCGCTCCGACCTACACGATGATCAATCTTCGCGTGCAGCAGGGTCGTTTGGTCTCGTCGATCGGGTACCAAAACCAGAGCCTCATGCCGGTGTGCACCCCGGTGCAGATCGATCGCGTTCGGGGTCGCCGGATCGCGTTTACGAACCTCACGACAGGACAGCGCATGCGCTACGAGGTCCACCGCGCGGATCGCGAGATCATCGACACGCACCTCCAGCGCGTCTTCGGGACCTCATGTCCGGACATCGCGCAGATGTCCCAAGCCGACCTCTCCGGAATTCAAAACGGTCAGGTGTACAACGGCATGTCGAAGGCCGGCGTCTTGATCGCGGTGGGTTACCCTCCCTCGCACCGAACCCCGACACTCGACCAGGACGTCTGGCGCTTCTGGCGCACGCGCTTCAACCAGTTCGAGGTCTACTTCACGAACGGTCTGGTCAGCGGCATCCGCGAGTAGAAGAGGGCTATTCGCGCTCTTCACGCATTCGTCCGCACCACGAACCGAACGGATTCGCATCTCGTCGTCTGCGGTAGCGCTGAGCGAAGCGAACGATGGGGTGAATGCCGAAGGCAGGGGGCGCGAATCGCCCCCAACAAGCACAGCTAGAAGCTCGCTCTTAAGCTGAGGTTCGGTAGGTAGACCGCGGGCAGGAAGTTTACTTCGCACTCGGCCTGTCCGAGCCGGCAGTTGAGCTGGTTGGGTTGCCGCCTCAGCGTCACGTTAAGCATCTCGAGCGTGAGCCTCAGCTCGCCCCACTTCGGTCTCCATACTTTTCCGGCGCTCACGTCGAAGCGATAGAAGAGCGGCAGCCTCGCTTCGGCACGGGTGACCGATTCGCCCGCGGGATCATTCACGACGAAACCGGCGACCGCCGGCGCGCCGGACTGCACCAGCGCGCGTCCGCCAATAAACCATCCGCTCTGTACCTGGACCTGCAGCACCGCGTTGAGCACATGGCGCACATCGAAGTTGGGCGTCGAGGTGTAGGTGCCTTCGCGTTCGTCGATGGTCGCGCGCGCGATCGTGTAGCTGAGGAACCCGCTGACGACCTCGCTGGGATCGCGCTTGAGAAAGAACTCCATCCCGTACGACCACAAGCGATCGCGCCTGACCGTGAGCTCGTCGCAGCCCGGCAAGACGAAGGGGCACGGCTGCGTGAGCACCAGGTCGGGCGCGAGCACGTTGTGCATTCGGTGCACAAACCCTTGCGCCGACATCGTGAGGGTCGCGACCTCGAGCTCCGCGCCGATCTCCATTTGAAACGCGCGCTGCAGACCCGGGCTGACGAGGATCTGGGAGAGACCGGGCAGCGGGATGGGCGCGACCGCGGGCTGATGCGCCATTCCCGCGGCGGCGTGGAGGGTGAGGTTCTCGAGCGGCCGATACGCGAAGCGCAAGCGCGGATCCATCGAGCCTTCGATCAGCTCACCGCTGTTGTCCTTGGCGATGTAGACGTCGCCACGCGCCCCGAGCTCGACGTCGAAGCGCGCGCTGCGGTACGCGGTCTCCAAGTAAACGCCCGCGACGGATTGGTCGTAGCGCCCGTCAAGCTCGCGTCCATCGCTCGAGAACACCCCGAAGACATCGTCGACCACGCCCGCGCTCGCTTCGAAGTCGGCGCCTGCGCGAAGTGACCACTTGCCTCGCCGATAGGTCACGTGAACGCGCGGCGCGATGGTGGCGAGGCGGAGCGTGAGAAACTCGCCGAGCGTGGACTCCTGAGTGCCCGCGCGAAGCGCCGCGCCAAACTCACCACGGGCGTAGTCCTGAACCACGCGCGCTTCAAAGCGATGGAACTGAAGCGTCAGCGCGGTCCCGCCATCGATGCCCTCGTCGTCGTCTTCTTGGTTCACCCCGAAGCGATCAAACGAGCCGAGCGCGACGAGCTCGAGGCGCGCGCCGCGGCCGACGTTTTGATCAAAGCGGAGCTGGTAGTCCCAGTAGGCGAGGTCGAGCTCGGGGACGACCAAGCTGAGGAGCAAGCCGGGGTAACCGTAGCGCCCCGCGACCGAGAGGCTGCCGTCACCGAGCGGCGTGTGGACCGCGCCTTGAATGTCGATCGCGCGCAGCTCCACTTCGCCGGTCAGCTCGTCAGGGCGCTCGGGACCTTCGCCGACGACCACGCCGCCGATCGCGCGTCCATACCGCGCGGGCGCGACGCCGGAGTGAAGCTGAATGGGGCCGACCATGGTCGGGTGCACGACCGCGGGTCCGAACGACAAGTGATAGAGCGCGGGCAGCTGGACGCCGTCGTAGTGATAGGTGGTACCCGAAGGGGGCGCGCCGCGAACGTAAACGAAGGGCAGGCCGCTGATGGCTTGAAGCACACCGGGCATGATCTCGATGGCGCGGAAGGGATCCCCGCTCGCGCCGGGTAGGCTGCGCATCTCCGCGAGCTCGAGGCGCCTGGGTCGGCCCGCGATCTGCTCCACGGTGGCCTCGGCGCCGTAGACGATCTCCTCTTCTTCTTGTGATGGTTCGACCGCCGTGGCGCCGCTTGATGGGGCCGCTTCTCCGCTCGCTTCTCCGCTCGGGTCCGTGCTCGGGGCCGTCGTCGATTCGGCTGGGGTCTCGTCGACAGGCTCGTCTTCGGGTTCCTCTCGTGCGGTCGTCAAGCGAACTTGGATCCGCGCGGGGATCGGTTCTCCGTCCCGCGTCGCGGGAGCAAAGCGCGCGCGCGTGATCACTTCCTCTACGCGTGTACAGAAGGCGCCCGCGTCACAGGTGTCGACCGTCGCGCGTCCCTCGACATCGATCGTGATCCGTACCGTCACCGACTCCGGGGCCTCTTCGTCGTCACCCAACGAGATCTCATCCAGCGAGAGGATCGAAGGCGCGGTCAAGACCGGTGCGTCGGGGTCCGGGTCTGCCGATCGCTCGGTTTGGGGGTCACGCGTGTTGTCGGCGCGCTCGCTGGGCTCCTCTTGCGCGTTGAGAGGGAACGGCAGCGCGCACGTCACGCACCAGATGCCGAACGTGAGGAAGGCGCTCGTGATGGCGGTCTTCGGCTTCACCCGGTCAGCCTAAACGCTTTCGATGGGTGAGACCGAAGTTCCGACGGACACATTTCTTCACTTTTTGCGCAGCACGAACCCCCCTATGCTCAGCGCCGTGCGACTGCCATTGGTTTCTCTTTTTTTCGTGGGGCTCTTCCTCGCCTCGCCTGCCGCTGCGCAGTCAGGTGATGAGGCTGCGCAGTCAGGTGATGAGGAAGCGCCGCAAGATGGCGCCGCAGGAGGGGATGCGTCACCCGAGGAAGGCGAGGAAGAGCAGGCGCCTGTTCTCGTCGCGCCCGTCCTCACCGACTTCGTGGAAGCGGAGTACCCCGCGGAAGCTGCCGCCGAGGGTCTGACCGCGACGGTCGACCTGATCCTCACGATCGACATCGAGGGCAACGTCTCGGAGGCCTCTGTCGCCGCGCCGGTCGGCAATGGTTTTGACGAGGCCGCCCTCGCGGCAGGTCGCCAGTTCCGCTTCTCGCCCGCGACGAGTGATGGCGAGCCCATCCCCGCGCGGATCCGCTATCGCTACGTCTTCGAGATGACGATCGCGGAGCCCGATCCGCCGCCGCCCGATGAGCCCGAGGTGCCGGATCCCGGCGCGCTCGAAGGTCGCGTCCTCGACGTCGACGGAGATGTCGCGATCGAAGGCGCCGAGGTGATCGTGACGTCGCCCGATGAGAGCGTGGCCCAGCGCGCGGTGACGGGGGAAGACGGCGCGTTTTCTTTCACCGATCTGCCGCCCGGGACCTACTCGCTCCGCGTCGTGACCGAAGAGCACGGCGAGCAAACACAGAACGAAGAGGTGTCGGAGAACGAGGTGACCGCGGTGGTCTACCGAATGACCATCCTCGACGCCGGTGATGACGAGGACGTGTTCGGCGCGACGGCGGTGATCGATCCGCCCCCCCGCGAAGTGACCCGCCGCGTGATCCGTCGCGAAGAGCTGACACGGATCCCGGGCACCCGCGGCGACGCCTTGCGCGCGGTCGAGCTTCTCCCCGGCGTCGCGCGTCCTCCCTTTGGTGGTGGCGCGGTCATCATTCGAGGCAGCGCGCCCAACGACAGCCAGGTCTTCTTGGACAGCACGCCGGTGCCGCTGCTCTATCACTTCGGTGGTCTGACCAGCTTCATCAACTCGCGCTTGCTCCAGCAGATCGACTTCGTGCCCGGTAACTTCAGCGCGCGCTACGGCCGGAAGATCGGCGGCATCCTGGAGGTCATCACCCGAGACCCCGCGACGGACGGTTTTCACGGCGTCGCCGAGTTTGGCGTGATCGACATGTCGCTGATGGCGGAGTTCCCCGTCACCGAGAACTTCAGCATGGCGATGGGCGTGCGCCGCAGCTTGATCGACGTGGTGTTTTCGCAGGTCATCCCCGCGGACCTCTTCACCATCACCGCGGCGCCCGCCTACTACGACTACCAGCTCTTCACGACCTGGACGCCCACCGACCGCGACCGCGTTCGCTTCAACTTCTACGGCAGCCAAGACCGCTTCGAGATCGTGATCGATGACGCGCTCGGGGACGACCCGGGCATCCAAGGCGACCTCGGGATCACGACGCGCTTCAACATCTTCCAGCTCGCCTGGAAGCGACAGATCAACGCGCAGTGGGACATGAACCTTGAGCTGAGCGGCGGGCCCATTCAGCTCGAGTTTGGGCTCGGCGACGAGCTCGGGTTCGACGCGCTCTTCGTGCAGTTCCAGGGACGCGCGGAAGTGAACGGCCAGGTGCACGAGCGCATCAAGCTCCGCATGGGCATGGACATTCAGTACACGCCCTTCACCTTGGACTTCGTCGGTCCTCCCGTGAGGCAACAGGAAGGCACGCCCGACGACGGTCCGCTGTCCGCCGAAGAGCTCACATACTTCAGCGCGACAGACCGCGCCTACCGCCCCTCCGCGTACGTGGAAGCCGAAGTGGCCGCGCACGGTGGCGTCAAGATCATCGGCGGCGTGCGGCTCGACTACTACCGCGAGATCGAGGCGTTCACGATCAACCCGCGCCTCAGCGTCTTGTGGAACGTGACCGACGACTTCCGGCTCAAGTTCGGCCTCGGCCAATACAGTCAGCCGCCGGAGTTCCAAGAGAGCGCCGAAGGGCTTGGTAACCCCAACCTCACCCCCATCCATTCGGTGCACAGCACGATCGGGTTCGACTGGCAGGTCGCCGACGGAATCCGCTTCGGGGTGGACGGCTTCTACAAGTACCTCTGGGACCGCGTCGTCGGCACGCCGGGCGGGATCGATCCGGTCTTCACCAACCAAGGCATCGGGCGGATCTACGGCGCGGAGATCAGCGGCAAGATCGACCCCGTCGGTCGCAACTTCTTCGGCTACCTCAGCTACACCGTGTCGCGGAGCGAACGCCGCGACCTGCCCGGGCAAGAGTTCCGCCTCTTCGACTTCGACCAGACGCACATCTTTACGCTGGCGATGGTCTACAAGCTCCCGCGCGGTTGGGAAGTGGGCGGTACATTGCGACTCGTCTCGGGCAACCCGACCACGCCTGTTACGGGCGGCTTGCTCAACGCGAACGACGGGACCTTCTTCCCGTTCAACGGCGCGGTGAACAGTATCCGCAACCCGCTCTTCAACCGGTTGGACCTGCGCGTTCAGAAGACCTGGCAGTTCGATGCCTGGAAGCTGGCCTTCTTCTTGGACATCCAGAACGTCTACAACCGCGCGAACCAGGAAGCCATCCTCTACAACTACGACTACAGCGAGAGCGTCCCGGTCCCGGGCTTGCCCATCATTCCCGCGATCGGGATCCGAGGTGAATTGTGAGCCGCATCTTGTGTTCCGCACCGTCGGCGCCATCGCCACGAGTTCTCCGTGTCGCTCCGGAACCCGCACCTGAGCGCTTGTGCGGAAGGAAGTCTCTGCTTTCGATTGTGGTGCTGGCGCTGGTGTGCGTCGGCTGCGGAGACACGGTCGACCCCGGCTCGCTGATCGACAAGACGCGAATCCTTGGCGTCCGCGCAGAGGTGGACGCAGACGCGACGCAGTCCTGGCCGCAGCCGGGAGACGCGGTGACCACGCGGTGGTTGGTCGCGAGTCCCGACGCGATCGAACCGATCGGGAGCGCGTACTTCGCGTGCATCCCGGCGGGGACCGCGTTCGGTCCAGGTCAATGCGAAGGCGAACCGTTCGCGTTCGGGATCAACCCTCCTACCGTTCCCGCCAACGGAGAGATCGAGCTCCCGCTCACCATCCCGACCGAGCTCGACGACGGTCAGGACCAGGTCCTGATGTTTGGCGCGTTCTGTTTTGGCGGGCGCATCTCGACCGATCTGGAGGGGGTCTTTGAGAGCGGCAACCCATGCGCGGGCGAGGGACGCGGACGTATCGCGATCCTCACGGTCGCGCTCGATCTGGGTCGCCAGAACGCCCACCCGGAGATCCAAGAGGTCGCCATCAACGATGTCCCGTGGGTCGACGCGGCGCCCGCGCTACCGACCACGTGTGCGGAGAACCCGACCCTGCCGAATGTGGTCCACACAGGAGGCACCGACGAAGAGATCGAGATCGTGGTCAACGCGACACCAGACAGCCGCGAGACGTTCATGACCGAGGTGGGCGATCCTCCAGAGACCGTGGAGCGACAAGAGACCATGCGCATCTCGGTCTACTCGACACATGGCGTGTTCTCATCTCAGTTTATCTTCATTGATGAAGATGAAGACGGCGGCGCCGCGGACGTGAACTGGGTGCTCCCCGAAGTCGAGGAGATCCCGGCGGGCGGCCAAGTCGTGAACTTCTTCTTCGTGATGCGTGACGTCCGAGGCGGGGTGCACTGGCAGAGCCGCGCGCTGTGTCTGACGCGAGAGTGAGCTGATGCAGGCGCGGAAGGCGAGTCTTTCCGATCGTGTTCACGACGTCTGACGTCGTGCGTTCTTGGAAGGACCGCTCTCTCTCAGGCAGGACTCAAGGCTTGCTCGACCAACGCGAGCAGCCGCGGGAGCTCGGTCGCGCTGGTCTTGCACATGAAGCCGCTCTTGTGCGCGAAGTGCACGTCGGGCTCGTCGTTCGTTCGGGAGAAGTCGAGCCGCGGATGGTCTTCGTAGCGCGCGATCCCGTAGCCGTCTCCGCGGCGGTCCGGGTAGATGATCGCCGCGACGCGATCGGAAGAGAGCGTGCGTACGTAGGCTTTCACCGCGTTGCTCGGCTCGTCCATGATCGGATCGGTGCGGGGGAGGAAGATGACCTCAAGCGCGCCGCCGTCGACGTCGACGTGTGAGACCTGCGCCGCGATCGCGTCCAAGCGTTCCCGCGCGACCCGCAGGTAGTCGAGAAGGTCTTGGCCCGCGAAGCGCATGAACTCGTAGAGCGTGTCACCGGGCTTGAGCTCGCTCTTGCTCGCGAAGCGTCGCAGCGCGGTGATGTCGAGCGGCGAGAGGAGCTTCGGGATCGCCGAACGCGCGACCCCCAGATGCTCCGCGGTCTTCTTCGGTCCGCGCGAGTCGAACCACTCGGCCGGCTCGAGCCACTCGCAGAACTGCTTGGCGTCTTCATAGAGCCCGAGGTGATCGAGCACCAAGCTCAAGGCGCAGGTCGGCGGATGCTCACGCGGGAAGTGATGGTGATCGAAACAGTGCGTCTCCGGATCGTGGACGCCGCCGATGTCGACGACCGCGATCGCCGGATCGCGCAGCTCTTCCTCGGTGGGGTCGCGCCGGATCACCTCCGCCCCGGAGAGCGCGATCAGCACGGCGACCCCGAGGAGGTCATCTTTGTGCGCGCCGCCAGGGTGCGTCACGATCTTCTTCAGCTCGAGCTTCATCGCGCCGATGTACCACGTTGGGCGCGAAGCAGTGCCGAGCCGTGCCCGAGGTTCGTCTTCGACCTCGTCAGTCGAACTGGAAGATGATCTCGCCCGCGCGAACCATCCCGAGCTCGTCCCGCGCGATCCGTTCAATCGCGTCCGGATTGGTCTTGAGCGCGTCGACCTGACGCTGCAGGCGATACACCTCTTCGCGGATCTCGGCGTTCTGCACGTCGATCTCTTCCACCTCACGTTGGAGGGCGCGGTAGCGCGGGAGCCCAGCGTCGTCCAAGATCAGCAACGGCACCGCGACGATCGCGAGCACCAGCAGGCTAAACGGCAGCAACCAGACGTATGTGTGGGGAACGCGCACGACGAAGGCTCATCGTCGGTCTTTCACACCGACAGAGCCAGAATTCGACGTTCTTTTCTGTTACGCGAGAGGCGCCAACCGGGTCCGGTTCCCTTGACCGCGCGCGGGGGGAAAACTAGCCTGAATTCGGGTTGTTATCGTGGCTGTAGAGATCACTTTTCGTGCGCGCCGGATCTTGTACGCCGCGATCACGGAGTACATCGCGACGGGCGAGCCCGTGGGGTCGCGCAAGCTCTCCAAGCGTTATGGGCTGAACCTCTCGCCAGCGAGCATTCGAAACGTGCTCGCGGATCTCACCGACAGCGGCTTCCTCGCGCAGCCGCACACCAGCGCGGGGCGCGTGCCGACGGATCAGGGCTTTCGGATCTTCGTCGACGCGTTGGTGCAGATGCGCGACGTGTCCGCTGAAGATCGCAGCGCGGTTGTGGCGCGTCTGCAGAACCTCACCAGTGGTCACGACATCATGCGTGAAGCCGGCAAGCTGTTGAGCTCGCTGACGGGCGCCGCGACCGTGGTCACCGCGCCGAAGCCAGAAGACGAACAGCTCCTGCAGCTGCGCTTCATGCCGCTCCGTGACGATCAGCTCTTGGTCGTCTTGGTGACGCGTTCGGGCGCCGTGCAGAACCGCGTCATCACGGTCGACGCGGTGGAGCCGGCCGCGCTTGAAGAGCTCAACAACTTCCTGGCCGAGATGATTGATGGCCGGACGTTGATCGAGATCCGGAACGTGCTCGCCGAAGAGATGAAGTCGGAGGCGGGCGAGTACCAACGTATCCGGCGACAAGCGAAGCGTCTCCTCGATGTTGCGGCGACCTCACCGACCGAAGACGGCGCGGTGGTGATTGAAGGGCAAGGTCGGCTCTTTGATCGGCCCGAGTTCGTGGATGTGGAAAAGGTGCGGAGCTACCTTCGCGCGTTCGAGCAACGAGAAGAGCTGTTGGATCTTCTCGATCACACAATCGCGGCAGGGGGCGTCCGTGTCGTCATCGGCTCGGAAACCGGGATCGCAGATGTTCAGGACATCAGCGTCATCTCGAGCACGTACACCAAGACCGGGGCGGCCGCGGGCACCCTGGGCGTGATCGGTCCCGCGCGGATGGACTACGCGAAAGTGGTCCCGCTCGTGGGCTTCACCGCGAAAGTGATGAGCGATCTTTTGGGTGGCGGCAGCGTCGACGAAGACACCTAAGCCGTTCGATGAAGAGCGAAGGAGCGCTGAGTCCCTGACCTCGGCGCAACCGCCGCCTTTTGGGGTCACCTTAGATGGTTGAAACCGATCCAGAAGCTCCCGTCGCCGAGCCGAATGGTATACCCTCACCAGTCACATGAACGAGCCTGAAGTCAACGAGTCAGCTGAGGCGAGCGTGGAAGAGTCCACTCCTTCTGAACCAACAAGCGCCGCTCCGCCGGCCGCCGAAGGCGCGGACGACGTCGTGTTCATCGACGCCTCCACCGCGCCCCCGCCCCCGCCGCCAACGGACACCGAACTCGCGCTTCAGGAAGAACGCGACAAGTACCGGGATCAGCTCCTCCGGAAAGCGGCCGACTTCGACAACTACCGTAAGCGCGCGCGACGGGACCTCGAGGAAGAGAAGCGACGGACCCGGGACAACACCATCCGTGAGTTCCTCCCGCTCATCGACAACCTTCACCGCGCGCTCGCGGCGTCGAGCACCGCGACTGATGTGCAGGCTGTTGTGGAAGGCGTGCACATGGTCGTCCGCGGTTTCGATGACATCGCGAGTCGCTTTGGTCTGGAGCGTGTGCCCGGTGTTGGGCAAGCATTCGATCCCAACGTTCACGACGCGATTCAGCAGACGCCGACCAACGATCACCCTCCCGGTACCATCATGAGCGAGGTTCAGTCGGGTTACACCGTTGAGGGGCGCTTGCTGCGCGCCGCGATGGTCGTGGTCGCGATGGCTGCCCCCGCGACTGAAGAGGCAGAGACCGCTAGCGAAGCAGACGCGTCGCAGAGTGAAGAGTAGGGCATGAGCAAGGTCATCGGCATTGACCTCGGGACCACCAACTCATGCGTCGCCTTCGTTGATGATGGTGAGCCCACGGTGATCCCGAACGCGGAAGGCAGTCGCACCACACCTTCCGTCGTCGCGTTTACCAAGGACGGCTCACGCCAGGTGGGGAGCGTCGCGAAGCGTCAGGCCGTCACCAACCCGACGAACACGATCTTTGCCGTCAAGCGCTTGATGGGTCAGCCCTTCGACGCGGATGATGTTGAGCGTCACAAGGACCAGGTCCCGTACAAGGTCATTCAGAACACGAACGGTGACGCCTGGGTCTCGGTCGGAGGCAAAGACTTCTCACCGCCCGAGATCAGCGCGATCATTTTGACCGCGATGAAAGAAGTCGCGGAGTCGTACTTTGGCGAAGAGGTGACCGAGGCGGTCGTCACGGTTCCGGCCTACTTCGACGACGCTCAGCGCGCGGCCACCAAAGCGGCCGGTAAGATCGCGGGCCTCGAGGTCAAGCGAATCATCAACGAGCCGACCGCTGCGGCGGTCGCGTACGGCTTTGATCACGTCAAGGAAGGCAAGAAGACGGTCGCGGTCTATGACCTTGGCGGCGGCACGTTCGATATCTCGATCTTGGAGCTGCGCAACGGCGTCTTCAGCGTCAAGTCGACCTCGGGCGACACCCACCTCGGCGGAGAGGACTTCGACAACCTCTTGGTCACTGAGCTCGCGCGTCGCTTCGAAGAGAAGAACGGCGTGAACTTGATGGACGACAAGGTCGCGCTTCAGCGGCTCAAGGAACAAGCCGAGAAGGCGAAGCACGAGCTCTCGACGTCGCTCCAGACCGAGGTGAACCTCCCGTTCATTGCGCAGGTCAAGGGCGAGCCGAAGCACGTCGAAGAGACCATCAAGCGGAGCGAACTGGAGATCTTGGTCTCGCCGCTGATCGACCGCACGCTCGAGCCGTGTCGCCAAGCGATGACCGATGCGGGCGTGAAAAAGGAAGAAATTGATGAGGTGCTCCTCGTCGGTGGTCAGACCCGGATGCCGCTCATCCAAAAACGAGTCGCCGAGTACTTCGGTCGCGACCCGCACAAGGGTGTGAATCCCGACGAGGTGGTCGCGGTCGGCGCGGCGCTTCAGGGCGCGGCGCTCAGCGGTGAGGTCGAAGAGATCCTCCTGCTCGATGTCACGCCGCTCAGCCTGGGTGTCGAGACCGGCGGCGGCGTGTTCACGACCATCATTCCGCGGAACACGACGATCCCGACGAGCGCGAGCAACATCTTCACGACGAGTCTCGACAACCAGCCCTTCGTCCCCATTCACGTGCTCCAAGGCGAGCGCGAGATGGCCGAGGACAACCGCTCGCTCGCGAAGTTTGAGCTCGCGCCGATTCCTCCCGCACCGCGTGGGGTCCCCGAGATCGAGGTGACCTTCGCGATCGACGCCAACGGCATCATGGACGTCACGGCGCGCGACCTGGGTTCTCAGAAGGAACAGAACATCCGCGTCGTCGCGGGCAGCGGTCTGACCGAAGAACAGGTCGAGGAGATCATCAAGAGCGCGGACCAGTACAAGGACACCGACGCCAAGCGGCGCGAGTTCGCCGAGCTCCGTAACACCGCTGACGGCCTCCTCTATACGAGCGAGCGCGCGGTGGAGGAGTACGCGGACCTGGTGGATGAGGTCGTGCTCGAAGAGGTGAAGACCGACATCGCCGCGCTCCGGCAGCTGCTTGACGAAGGCGGCGACATCGTCGGGATTCGTGACGCGCTCCAAGAGCTGGAGCTCAGCGCATACAAGATCGCGGAGTCGATGTACGGCACAGACGACGAGGCAGAAGACGCGGAAGCTCCCGCGGACGACGCGTAAGCCTCCGCCGACGCGTCATCGTTTGGTTCGCGTCATCGTTTGGTTCGCGTCATCTTTTAGTTCGCGAGATGGGTTCGCGAGATGGGTTCGCGAGATGCGCGTCATTGTTTCGTTAGAAGTTCTCGCTATGGATGCAGTTGGCCACGTCTGAGCGTTTGACCGAGTCTGGTACTGGACTCAACCTCGGTGAAGGAGACCCTGGAGACCTATGAAGAAGTTGAGCTTACTCGCTATCGTTAGCATCCTCGCGAGCTGCGGAGGCGATGACGTCGAACCCCTTTCGGTACAGTTCGCGGCCACCTTCGGGCCCGACGCGCCGTACGTGTGCGGCGCGGAATACAACGGAGTCGGCTCCAGCGACTCGACCTTCACCGCGAGCGGTCTGCGCGTCTACATACATGGTGTCGAGCTTCGGAAGTCCGACGGGACCTACACCGCGGTCGAGCTGGACAACGACGGTATGTGGCAAGACGGCACCGTCGCGCTCCTCGACTTCGAGGACGGCAGCGGGACCTGCGCGGACGCGGGGAGCCCAGAGACCAACTTCCAGATCACGGGCATCGCGGACACCTCGGACGTGACCGGTCTTCGCTTCACGCTCGGCGTTCCCTTTGACGCCAACCACCAAGACGCGGCCCTCGCGCAGGCGCCGCTCAACCTCACCTCGATGTTCTGGAACTGGCAAGGCGGCTACAAGTTCCTGCGCGCTGAGGGCTCGACCGCGGGTCTCCCGGCGTGGCGCTTTCACCTCGGTTCGACCGGCTGCGACGGTGACGTCACCGGCGGCGTGACCGCGTGCTCCAACCAGAACCGCCCCGTCGTGGAGATCGACTACCAGGTCGGTCAGCGAGTCGTCTTGAACGTGCGTGAGCTCCTCGCGAACATCGACCTCGAGAGCAACATGATGGAGACCCCGCCCGGATGCATGTCCGCGCCGGTCGACGCTGACTGCGCGCCGTACTTCACCAACCTCGGGCTTCCTTTCGGTGGCGCTTCCGCGGGAGAGTCCACCGTCTTCTCCGCAGAGTGATCCGCTCGGTTAGAAAGCAGAAAAGCGCGCGCTTCCATTTCCGAAGCGTGCGCTTCTTTGTTTCGCGCGTCCTGGTTCTCGTTGTCGCGCTGAGCTTCGCGTCCGGCTGCCAGCCCGAAGACACATATGACTTTGGGCTCCCCGCGCACTTCCCCTCACCGCGCGTTCCCGACGACAACCCGATGACCGAGGCCAAGGTCGAGCTCGGCCGTCATCTCTTTTACGACACTCGCCTCTCGCTCAACGAGACCCAGAGCTGCGGCAGCTGTCACGAGCAGTCGCTCGCGTTTACCGATGGCCTGCCGCGCGGGCTGGGCTCGACCGGCGCGGTTCACCCGCGCAGTTCGATGGGGCTCGCGAACATCGCCTATGCCGCGACCCTGACCTGGGCCAACCCGATTTTGCGACGCTTGGAGGAGCAAGCGCTCGTCCCCATGTTCGGCGAGGAACCGGTGGAGCTCGGCATGGCGGGCGAAGAAGACGAGCTGCTCCGGAGGCTGCGCGCGGACGCGGGCTACGGTCTCCTGTTTCCAGAGGCGTTCCCGGACGATGCCGATCCTGTCTCGGTCGCGAACGTGACGCGCGCGCTCGCCTCGTTCCAGCGCAGCTTGATCAGCGCGACCTCACGCTACGACCAGTTCCTCCAAGGCGACGCGGACGCGTTGACAGAGAGCGAGAAGCGCGGCTTGGCGCTCTTCAACGGCGAGACGCTCGACTGCTTTCACTGTCACGGTGGTTTCAACTTCGCGAGCGCGGTCGACCACGAGAACAACGTCTTCGACCAGGCCGCCTTCAACAACAACGGCCTCTACAACGTCGACGGGCGCGGCGCGTATCCCGCGGGCGAGCAAGGCCTCTACGAGTTCACGGGCGAGCGCGCCGATCAGGGGCGCTTCAAAGCGCCGACCCTCCGCAACATCGCGGTCACCGCGCCGTATATGCACGACGGCTCGATCGAGACGCTTGAAGAGGTGATCGACCACTACGCCGCGGGCGGGCGCAACGTGACCGAAGGCCCCGAGATCGGCGATGGGCGCGCGAGCCCCAACAAGAGCACCTTCGTCGACGGATTCGTGCTCACTGAACAAGACCGTGCAGACGTCCTCGCGTTTCTCCGCGCGCTCACCGACGACGAGTTCCTGAACGACCCGCGGCACAGCGACCCGTTCGAGTGATCGGCGCACCCTGAGTGAGCGCGTTCGGGGTGGGACGCAAAAGAGGGTAGGCTCGCCGCGTGGAACAAGACGACGTCCCCACGCTGATCGGCGACCGCGAGCGCATGCGCGCGGCGTACGAGCGAAGCGGACCGCGCGAGGCGTATGTGTTCGTCATCGCGGGTCCAGACGTCGGTGTCACCTTTAAGATCAAAGAGGGGGGCGTTGTGGGGCGAGGCCGCGCGGCGACCTTCTCGCTGACCGACCCCGAGGTCTCTCGTGAACACGCGCGGTTCTCGCTTGAGGGTCCGAACGTCGTCATCGAGGACCTCGGCTCCGCCAACGGCACCCACATCAACGGGACCGAGACCAAAGAACGACACACGCTGGTGGACGGAGATCGCGTTCACATCGGGACGACCTCGGTCTTCAAGTTCAGCTTCCACGACGTGATCGAGCAGCAGTTCCAGCGAAGCATCTTCGACTCGGCGCTCCGCGATCCGCTCACCGCGGCGTACAACCGTCGCTACTTCCTTGAGCGGCTCGGTCGGGAGTACGCCTACGCCTCGCGACATGACGAGCCGCTCACGTTGATCATGTTTGACCTCGACCACTTTAAGCAGGTCAACGACACCTACGGTCACCTCGCCGGCGACTACGTGCTCAAGACGATCTCGCGCGGCGTCCTCGACAGCGTGCGGCGCGAGGACACCTTCGCGCGCTACGGCGGCGAGGAGTTTTTGATCTTGAGCCGCGGGATCGACGTTGGTGGAGCGCACGAGTTCGCGGAGCGCTTGCGCCGCTGGATGGAGACCTTTCCGTTTGAGTTTGAAGGCCGTCGCTTACGCGTGACGACCAGCGTCGGCATCGCGGTGATGCCAGACAACTCGATCGGCTCGCCGCAGGAGCTGGTGTCGGCTGCGGATCGCGCGCTCTACTTGGCGAAGACGCGCGGGCGCAATCGGGTCGAGGTCTACGCGCGCTAGGGCGTGGCGGGAGGCGCGGCGGGTGCGGTGTTCGGCGTGCTCGGCGCGGTCGGCGCGGTCGGCGCGGCTTCGGTCACGGGGACTCGATCGGCGAGCGCAACGAAGGGCGACTCCGGATCGCGCAGCACGCGGTACCTCGCGAAGTGACTCATGACGCGCCGGACGTAACCACGGGTCTCGTCGAACGGGATCTTCTCCACGAAGAGATCCAGATCGATCGGACCGGTCTCTCGTAGCCAGCGCCGCACCCGCGAGTCCCCCGCGTTGTACGCCGCGATCGTCAGCGGGAGGTCTCCGTCGAACTCGTTCAGCGTCCCGCGCATCTCATGCGTCGCGATGCGGACGTTCCACGATGGGTCGAAGAGCAGGTCGCGCGAGTAGTCGATTCCGATCCGCGTCGCGATCCGCTCGGCCGAGCTCGGCAACATCTGGAGGAGACCGATCGCGTCGGCGTGGCTCACCGCGCCAGGGTTGTAGGCGCTCTCCTGGCGCATCGTTGCGTAGACGTACGCGGGATCAATGCCTTGCGCGGCTGCGTGTCGCTCGATCGTTTCACGCCACGGCGACGGATACGCGCCTTCCCAGGCCCATCGGGCTGCGCCGACCGGGGCTTGTCGGAGCAGCTCGCGTTGGGTGTTCGCGATGCGATAGGCGCGCGAAGGCAGTCCGAGCTGGAGGTAGGCGGCGACCAAGCTCTCGGTCTCGCGACCCTCCGGCGCGCGGCTTCGAAGCGCGCTCTCGTTCCGGCGAAGCTCCAGCGCGGCGTCTTCGAGCAAACCGAGACGCGCGTAGAGCACCGCGGCATCGGGGAGCGTCGGCGGCGCGAGTGGTTCCGCGGCGGGCGCGTCCTCGCCGGGCGGGAAGAGCGAACCGGGTTCTTCGCCGAGCGCGAGCAGTCGCTTCCGTGCCCACTGCGCGTACCAATGAAGCGGCTCCACATGCAGCGCTTGCCGGTACGCGGCGATCGCCCGATCTCGCTCGCCCGCGCCCTCCCGCGCGCGTCCTAGCCAGTACGAGAACTTCCCCTCGATCAATCCGCGCCCGGTGGGCCGCGCGTAGCGATCAAAGAGGCGCGCGGCCCGGGTGAACCGGCCGGTCTCGTAGGCGCGCAGCGCGAGGTGCCACACCGCGTCTCGCGCGGAACTTCCGCGACCCCTCGGGCCCGAGAGGAAGCGGCGCATGTTTCGTTCACCGGCCGCGTCGCCCAACCGAAGCTCGAGCCAGGCCGCCAGGTACTCCGCTTTCTGCGCGAGCTCATGGGAAGCGTGCTGCGCGACAAAGACGCGATAGCTCGCGATCGCTTCCCGATCATGATCCGCCCGGGACTGCGCACGCGCGGCGTGAAACTGGTCTTCGATCTGCGTCGCGCTCGGGATCTTCGAGGCGCGCTCGAGCACCTCGGCGGCCTCCGCGTATCGCGTACGCAATCGGTAGAGCGCCATCCCGCGCACGTGAAGCATCCGCGCGCGCTCTCCGCGGCTTCGCGGGCGAACGTGACTCAGCTCGTTGATCGCTTCTTCGTGGCGGTGCGCGCGAGAGAGCGCAGCCGCGCGAGAGAGTCGCTCTCCCGCGCGGAAGTTGACCTCTTCCCCAAGTCGCTCCAGCTGCGCCAGCGCGAAGGGGGCGTCGGGATGGGCGGGTCGCTGCACCAAGAGTTCACGCAGGGTGCGCTTCGCTTCCGTCCGGGCCCCCGAACGCGAGAGCGCCTCGGCCAACTGCAGACGCGCGGCGAACGTGTCGACCGCGTTCGCGTTGTCGCGAATCACCGCGCGGAGCTCTCGGATCGCGACCGCGTAGTCGCCCAAGGCGAGGGCGCACTGCGCCGAGAGCGCGCGCGCCAGTGCTCCGTGTCGTCCGCCGGTGGTCCGCAGGACCTCACGCGCGGTGGAGCAACCCTCGGTCACCGCGAGCGATGCACCGCGCCGAAAACGCGCGTCGTCTTGCACGCGCTCGGGAAGTGAAGAGAGGTCGGTGTGGAGGGTCTCCGCGGCTTGTCGAAGTCGTCCCGCGCGATATTGGAGGCGACCGAGCAAGTAGCGGGTCGCGGAGTCACGCTCGCTTTCCGGTACGTTGGTGAGCAAGGAGAGCGCGGTGTCGACCTGACCTCGCTTGAGCGCCGCGGCGGCCTGGTCGAGCGCGCTCGCGGGCTCCTGTGCTTCTCCGGGCGCCGCCCAGAGCGTTCCCAAGAGCGCGGTTCCCAAGAGCGTGGTTGCCAAGAGCGTGAGCGCGACGAGGAGCGGTGCGTAGCGCTGGCGCGGTTTGGTCAAAGTCATGACGGAGTCATCCGATCCCGGGGATGTTGGCGCCTGAGGCGCCTCACGACGGGACAGTAGCGCGTGCGCTTGGCATCGCCTATGGTCCCCGCCCGATGCCGACCGAGACCACGACTCGCCGATTTTCCGCTGCCTTTCGTTCTTTCACGAAAGCATTGGCGGCGTCGCTCTTTGTGGTGGTGGGTCTCACCTCAGTGGGTTGCGCGCCCGCCGTCGGGGACGACTGCGAGACGTCCATCGACTGCTCCGTGAACGGCGAGCGTGTTTGCGATACCGCGCAGCCCAACGGTTACTGTTCCGTGCTCGGCTGCGATCCGGACACGTGTCCGGACAGCGCGCTCTGCGTGGAGTGGCGATTTGATCCGCGCCGCACCGCCCTCGCGTGGTGCATGAAGCGCTGCGAGAGCGACAGTGATTGCCGCACCGGTGATGGGTACCGCTGCCTCGCCGCGGACGACGCCTTGCTCCGTGAAGACGAAGAGCCGATCGCGCGCGTCACCGATCTCGACGAAGGCAGCCGCGAGGCCAAGTTCTGCGTCGCGATCGACGACACCCTCTAGCGAGCCACAACGGGACGCTCGGGCAGAGAAAGAGTAACGGGGGTTCCCCCCGTGCGTACGCCTGACGCATGAGCGCTAAAGCCCTCTTCATCTTCCCGTTCATCGTCGCGCACGGGCTCATCTCGTTCGTTGCCTTCCGCGCGCTCTCGGGCGGCGGGTCACCGCTCGCGTACGGCGGCGCGCTCCTCGCGGGGTTGAGCCTATTCGTCTACTTCGCCGCGGTCATGGTGCCGCTGCGCGCGCGGACGAGTGATCGCGCGTGGCCGCTCTTGTTGATGTCCGGCGTCGGCGTCGCGCTCGCGAGCGCGTCCATCCAGACCGACCCGACTCCCTTGTGGATGGCCGGACCTGTGCTCTCGCTCGATCTCGTCTACGTGTTTTGGTACTCGCGCTTTGGTCGTCTTCCCGCGGAAACGCTCCGTCCAGGAAAGAGGCTCCCAAGCGTCTCGTTCGCCGACGCCGAAGGGAACACGGTCAAGAGCGACGACTTCCGCGGACATAAGGTCATCTACCTCTTCTTCCGCGGCAACTGGTGCCCGCTCTGCATGGCGCAGATCCGCGAGATCGCGAAGCTGTATCAAGAGATCGAGACGCGCGGCGCGAAGATGGTCTTGGTCTCCCCGCAGCCCGCCAGTCATACCGCCTTCCTCGCGCGACGCTTCGATGCGCCGATGACGTTCCTTGTGGACGAGGGAAACGCGGTCGCGGAGCAGCTCGGCATCGCCGACCCAGGGGGTCTCCCGCTGGGCCTGCAGGCGGCGGGCTACGACAGCGACACTGTGATGCCGACGATCGTGGTCACCAACGAAGAAGGCGTCGTGCTCTTTACCGACGAGACCGACAACTATCGGGTGCGCCCTGAGCCCGACGTGTTCTTGGCGATCCTGGACGGCCGCTTTCCCGCGTGAGCCATGTTCCGTCGTCGCGACCTTGCGGGGCGATCCGGTTCCACGCTACGTCACCGCGTGCGCGCGAAGAACCTCGGCCGTGACCAGCGACGCCTCGCGCTCCTCGCGATGAGCGCGATCTTGATCGGCTTGGCGGCGGGAGCGCTTGAGGTGCTCGCGGAACAAGCGCCGGGCGCGCCCCTGCGCGTCGATCGTCTCCCAGAGCCGCTCGCCCAGCTTCGTCGCGCGGCGAGCTGGTTGGGTCTCGGCGCAGGGTGGTTGGCGTGGCTCTTCCCGCACCTCACGCGCGGACGTCTTCGCGACTCGCTCCTCGTCATGGGCTTCTCAGTTGGCGCGGTGACGACGCTCTCGGCGCTCGCCTACTGCGCCTACCACAACGTCCTCGGCGTTCAGATGTTCGATCCGCGACCGGGCGCGACCGTTGTCTTCGCCGTGCGCGCGACCGGTCTGGTGATGATCGGTCTGAGCGCGGTGGCGGTTACCGTCAGGCTCGCGTGGCCGCGCTCAGAGCAGGTCGACGGAGCGGAGGATCTTCTTCGTCAGCGAAGCGACCCCGATCGTGTGGAGCGCATCGAGCGCGACGAAGCGGCCGAGTGAGTTCGTCTTTGCGCGACCGTGCGTCGCGAGGAACACGGTGACCTCCATCACGCGATGACTGAGGATGTGCTCGACCTTGCCGGTCGACACGATCCGGCCTGAGCCAAAGGGCGCGAGGGCCGCGCGTCCGTGCGCTTCCGATGGCGCGGCGCCTTTTACCTCAAGCGCCGGTGTCATGTAGAGCCCGCCAAAGAGCGCGCGCTCTTGTTTCACAAGTAAGATCTCGCGTCGCTTGTCTCGCGTGGCGACGACGGTCGCGAGCGTCACGCGGCGCGGCGCCTTCTTCACTTTCGGAACGGGGAGCTGCGCTTGTCGACCTTCTGCTTTGGCGACGCAGCCGTGGGCGATCGGGCAAACCAAACAGGTCGGGCTGCGGGGCCGGCACACTCTCGCGCCGAGCTCCATGATCGACTGATTGAGGTCGCCGGGCCGCGGGCCTCGCACGAGCGCTTCGGCTTCGCGCCACATCCGCGCGTCGGTCTCTTTCGCGCCGAGCGGACTGTCGATCCCAAAGTGACGCGCGAACACCCGCATGACGTTTCCATCGACGACCGGCTCCTCTTCGGACCAAGCGATACTGCCGATCGCGCCCGCGGTGTAGCGGCCAACACCGGGGAGCTTGAGCCGCGCGTCACGGTCACGGGGCACCTGGCCGCCGTACGACGCCACGACTTCGCGTGCGCCTTTCTGAAGGAGACGTGCGCGGCGGTAGTAGCCAAGCCCGCTCCACATCGCCATCACGTCGTCTTCGGGCGCGCTCGCGAGCGCGGCGGGCGTTGGGAAGCGCGAGAGGAACTTCTCATAGTACGGGATGACGGTCTCGACCCGGGTCTGCTGACACATGATCTCCGAGACCCAGATCGCGTACGGGTCGCGCGTCCGCCGCCACGGCAGGTCGCGCTTGTGCTCGTCGTACCATCGCAAGAGCGCGTCGCGGTCCACGCGCTGGGTGTACCACTTGGGCGCGGCTACAGCTCGCGGGAAAGCCAGTCCACCGCGAACGCGATGAGGTCCGCGCCGTCGATGAGCTCCGCGCGGCAGCCGCCCACCGAGCCGACGCGCGCGCGGTTCGTCGCGAGGTAGTCCTGCGTCAACACCGTGAAGTAGTCCCCGCCCGCCCAGGACTTGATGCCGTCGGTGTCGTCGAGGCTCGTGATGTCGACCGGTCCTCCCGCCGCGCGCTCATAGCGTCGCGTGACCTCCCGCTTGTCCGCGACGTCTGCGAGGTACTCCGCGTGGTGAATCAAGGTGATGGTGTCGATGTTCGCGCCCAGTCGAAGCACCTGCACGTGACCCGCGAGGAGCCGCTCCAAGAACGAACGAGGGCCGTAGTAATGATGAAGCGGAGGATCGCGGACGAGCGCGTCGGCCAGCGGTCCGATCGCGGCGAAGCGCGCGGCCGGGTGGTCGCTCACGTTGTCGCCGGCGCGAACTCGAAAGACCTCCGCGAGCACGCCCATGTCCTCGACGTCAACCTCGGTCTCCAAGCGATCGAAGGGCTCGTCCGGGTCTGCCCCCAAGAGCATGACCGCGGTTCCGGAAGGGCCGATCACGTGCAGGATCGAATCGAGCAACGCGTCCGCCTCGCCTCCCACCGCGCGCATGCTCGCGTGGATCATGACAACGTCGCCCTCGCTGAGCCCGAGCGACCGTAGCGCGTCTTTCATCCCGTTCACCAACCTCTGCTCCACCACATCGCGACCGCGCAGGGCCGAACGGATCGGGTTGGCGCTCGCCTCGCGGGGAGGGGCACATAGACAGAGACGTCGAGCGCTGGGGGAACAGTCATCGAGCGCTCGATTATGGGAACGCTTTGCTTCATAAGGAAGGCGTGACGGACAAGCGCTCATTGCCGATCGTGAATCAAGAGGCGGACGCGGGGGACGAGGACCTGACCCCAAGCCTCGGGCCGACGATCATGGACCCCGCCCTCGCGGCCCAACACGGAATCCCATACGTCCACCTCGCGGCGTTCGCGATCGACGTGGACCGCGTTCGCGCGTTTGTGGATGAAGACGGGACAACCGAGTGGCCATTCGCGTGGGAAGTCTTCTTGACCGAGGTCCACATTTTGGGCGCGCTTGATTTGAAGTCCGACGAACACCTCCAGATGCTCGAAGACATCGCCGCGTTTGTTCTTGAGCAGCCTCGCGATCTGTCGCTCTTGGGCGCCCAGGTCACGTTCGCGATCTACGACTTGATGAGCCGCGGACACCTCCCGAAGTCGTTTGAGGCGTGTTTTTCAGCATGGAAAAAGAAGCCCACGCCTCTTCTCGAGAGCTTGAGCGAGCTCTGGGCGGACGCAGAGCAGGAGGCACACGACATTGCCAGTGCGTGTCTTGGTGTGCCGATTGTTCCTCCCATGGCGCCTCCTACACACCAAGCGCTTGAGTCCATCGCAGAAACCTACTGACCGCGACGGACATTATTGTCATAGGTACCTTGATTAAGGTCACCCAATTAGGTAACCAACATGGGTGAGTCAAGGTCGTTGGATAGGGGGAGCCTCGCTGCTTTACGCGGTGGGTGGGTTGGCGACGGGTCTGCTCGCGAGCATTGAGCTCGTGAAGTCGCTACTGATTGAGAACGTCTTGGATGACGAAGCACTGCACCTCACGACAACCCCTGTGCAGTGGCATGTGGTCTCGCAATGGGCCGAGGTGGTTGGTGTCGCGATCGCTGTGCTCGTCGCGATCACGGCCATCGACATCATCCAAGAAGCGACCCCGAAAGCGACGCGCAGGATCCGCGGCGCCCTCATCTTCGCGGCGATCTACGAGGTGCTCCTGTCGCTCAGCTTTGTCTTCGTTGGGCACCAGCTCAACGAGCACAACGCCGAGCTCGAGATCGGCTGGATGCTCCTTAAGGTGTTCGTCCTCTTTCTGCTCGCAAACTTGGCCACACCGAGCGGAGCGGTTGCCATGACGGGCGACGATCCTCATCCTGCGCGGGATGTCCTTTCCTAACATCGCGTACGGCACCCCTCGAAAACTCCCCAAGGCGTCGTCTCTACAGGGACGCGTCGCGGTTCTCGACATCGCGTTCGCGACCAACGCGGGTGGCGCGAGCTTCGAGAAGACCACCCTGCCGTTCATTCGTCACCTTGGTGATCGCCTCGCGATGTGGATCGATCACCACGATCACGAGCGGCACGTCGACTACGCCGATGACCCGCGCTTCATCCTCGCGACCAAGCAAGAGCACGGCGCGTGTCCAGAGATGGTGACCGAAGAGCGCGTCGCCGCGGCGGGGGTGGTCGACACGGTGTGCTGCCACGTGGACTTTGATGGTCTGTGCGCGGCGGCCAAGTTCATCCGCGGCGGGCTCGAGCCCTACGAGGGCGCGGATGCGGATGCCTACGCGATCGATACGCGTCTCGGCCGTCCCAGCCCGCGCGGTTCGATCCTCGATCGGGCGCTCCGTGGCCGTTGGCGTGATGACGGGATGCGCGGCTTGATGGTTCGCTACCTCGTCGACGGCGCTCAGGATCGCGAGCTGCTCCGCGTGTTCGAGAGCGCGTCGGACGAGTTTGGCGCAATGGAGAGCGAGAGCCGTCGCCTGGCTTCGCGTTACGTCGTCGATGATGACATCGCGGTGTGTGACGCGCGGGTGCGCGAGCATCGCTACGACAAGACCGCGCTCCTCTTGATGGGCCAAGAGCTCGCGCGGATCTCTTTGGTGCACGACGAGTCCACGGTCACGGTCGCAGCCCGCTTCGACAGCGGCGTCGATCTGATCGCGGCGCTTGGTCTCACGGGCGGGATGCCGACTCGCGTGAGCGTCGCGGCCAAGAAGCTGCCCGAGGTGATGATCGCGCTCAGAGCGATCCCCTCGGACTGAGTGTTCTGCTCGAAGACGTCAGCCAGACCTCCGACGGCATCAGCTCTTGCGAACGCGCCGCGACATCACAAAGTGGCGTCCGATGTTTGGGAGCTCGAAAGGCTCGCCTTCAACGAAGTAATGGTGGCGCGAGTAGAACGGAACGGCGCGCGCTCGTGCGTTGCACCAGATGACGTCTGTTCCATCGCGGAGCGCGATCTTGTGGAACGCCGAGAGGATCGCCCCGCCGTAGCCGCGTGAGCGCGCGCTCGCTTCGACCGCCATCCCGCGGATGCGTTGTTCGCGTGCGCCGGTGGTACGCGGCTCGGGAAACATCGTCCCGACCGCGACGATGACGCCGTCCACTTTCACCGCGAGGTGGGTCGTGAACTCTTCGTCGTCGGTGGGGTAGACCGACTCGCTGAGCGGGAGCCCTTTGCGGAGGACCTCTGCGCGAAGCGGCCGGACGTCCGAGGCGCTCACGCGAACGACGGTGATCTCGTCTCGCATCGGTCTCCTCGCGCGCGTTAGGCCGTGAGCTGCATCCAGTCGCGCAGCTCGCCTGTGATGAAGCGTGGCGCCTTCTGCAGATCCGCGACCGTGCCGCAGCCCGCGAGGAGCATGACCGCGCGGATCTCGTTCTCGACCTGGTCGAGGAAGTCCTCCGCGCCTTTGCGACCGCCGTTCATGAACGCCATGAAGACGTGCCGGGCGAAGCCGCCTGCGGAAGCGCCAAGGGCGATCGCGCGCGCGACGTCGTAGCCCGTTCGCATCCCGCCGGTCGCGATCGCGGCCATGCCTTGCTTCGCGACGAAGTGCACGCTCGCAGCGGTCGGGACACCCCAGTCCCAGAGCAGCTCGCCGAGCTCTCGCTTCTGGCCTTCCGCGCGGAGCGTCTCCACGCCGACCCAGCTGGTACCGCCGGCGCCGCTCGTGTCGACCGTGCGCACGCCCGCGTCGTAGAGCTTCTTCGCCGTCTGCGGTGAGATGCCGTTGCCCGTCTCTTTTCCAACGATGGGAACGGGCAGCTCTTTGACCAAGCGCGCGATGGTCTCGGTGCCGTCGCGGAAGTCACGATCGCCTTCGGGCTGCACGAGCTCCATCGCGGGGTTCATGTGAATGCAGAGCGCGTCCGCGCCGACGTCCGCGAGCATCTTCTTGATGAGCTCCGGATCCATCTCGCGGGCCTGGACGACGCCCACGTTGCCGAGCAACAGGACGTCCGGTGCCTTCTCGCGAACCTGATAGGTCCACGCCGTCTCCGGCTTCTTCTGCATCGCGCGTTGACTGCCCAGGCCGAAGCCGTAGCCGCGCTCGTTCGCGATGGACGCGAGGGTGTGGTTCACGTCGGCGGCACGGTCGTGTCCGCCCGTCATCCCGGCGATCACGATCGGCGCTCGAAGTTTCCTCCCCAAGAGTTCGACAGAGAGATCCATCGAATCGAGATCGAGATCGGGGAGCGACTGATGGATCAGTCGAACGTGCTCCAGCAGCGTCGTTTTTGAGCGAAACGCGACGGCGTCGGTCGCGCAGAGGTCAAGGTGATCTGCTTTGCGTTGCTTGATGTCGGCGGCCATGTTGATGCGGAACAGGCCATGGATTGAGACATCGCGCAAGCCACGTTCATTCCTCTCTTGCGATCAGCCACGGCTCCGCCTAGAGCCCTTGTGATGGAGACGATCGACAACACCGACGAGTGGATCAAAGCGCACCGCGCGAACGTTGACGCGAAGCTTCGACGATATCTGGACGCGCAGATCCGGCACGCGCGCGACACCTCTGCAGACTCGTTGGAGCTCGTCGAGGGCATCGACTCGCTCACGATGCGCGGCGGCAAACGCCTGCGCCCGATCGTGTTGGCCGCGGGGTTCGCGAGCGTCGCGCCGGAGCGCTCTCTCGACGACACCATCGCCGCCGGCGCCGCGCTTGAGCTCTTGCAGAGCTACCTGCTCATTCACGACGACTGGATGGACCAAGACGACGAGCGGCGCGGCGGTCCCGCGGTCCACATTCTCTACGAGCGGAGCCACAGCAAGCATGACGCCGCGGCGCTCTCGGTGCTGGCGGGTGACCTTGCGTCGACCTACGCGTGGGAGCTGATGCTTGAGGCGCCGTTCCCCGCAGAGCGTCTCAAGCGCGGGCTCGCGGAGTTCATCCGGGTACACAAGGAAGTCTTCTTCGGTCAGCACCTCGATCTCACCGCCAACGCAGATGTGTCGCGGATGCACGACCTCAAGACGACCTCGTACACCGTCCGCGGACCGATCTTGATCGGCGCGCTCCTCGGCGACGCGACCGATGCACAGCTTGACGCCTTGACGGCGTTCGCGAACCCGATCGGGGAAGCGTTTCAGATGGCCGACGATCTCTTGGGCACGTTCGGCGCGATGGAGTCGACCGGGAAGCCGGGGGACGACCTCCGCCACGGCAAGCGCAACTCGCTCGTTTCCGAGGTGGAGCGCACCGTCGCGGCGGCCGAGCGCGAGATCCTGAAGAAGGTCCTCGAGTCGCCGGACCCTTCCGATGCGGACGTGCAGGCGGCGACCCAGCTGGTGATCGACTGTGGCGCGAAAGCCCGCGTGGAGTCCCGCGTGAAGGCGAGGCTTGAAGAAGCGCTCGCCCCGCTCGATGGTTCTCCCCTGCACGCGGGCGGCGTGCGACGACTCAAAGACATCGCCCACAAGCTCGCGATACGCACTGTGTGACGTGCCCTTCGCTGGCGGCAAGGTGATCCTGCTCGGTGAGCACGCGGTGGTCTATGACCGCCCAGCGCTCGCCGCCGGGTTGAGCCGCGGGGTCGAGGCTACCGCAACCGACGCCGCGAGCTCGCGCTTGAGCGTGACGCCCTGGGACGTGTCCTTCGCGCCCGATGACCAAGGCGAACCGCTCGCCCGCGCGTTCGCGGTCGCGCTCGCCAAGTACCCCGACCGACCGGTTCATGTGCACGCCGAAGTGGGCCTCCCCGGAGGTGCGGGGCTTGGGTGCTCTGCCTCGCTCGGCGTCGCTGTGTTGCACGCGCTCGACGTTCTTCATGGCGTGGACCGGGCGCCACATGAACGCGCGGAGCCTTCGCTGGATTGGGAGCGCGTCTTTCACGGGAACCCGTCTGGCGTCGACAACACGATGGCGGCCGCCGGAGGCATCGCGCTTTACCGACGTCATCAACCGCTCGTCCCGGTGCACGCTCCTCCGATCAAGCTCGTCATTGGTCACTGTGGCGAGAGCTCAAGCACCAAAGAGATGGTCGAGATGGTCGCGCGTCAGCACCAAAAGGACACCGCGCGCGTGGAGCAAGTGTTCGACGGTATCACCGCGCTCGTGAACAACGCGAAGCTCGCGGTCGAAGCAGGTGACCTGCGCGCGCTCGGCCAACTGATGGACCTCAACCAGGCGCTCTTGGCTTCTTTGATGCTCTCCACCGAGACGCTCGAGAAGATGTGTCGGGGTGCACGAGCAGCGGGCGCGTATGGCGCCAAGATCACGGGCGCGGGCGGCGGCGGCTGCATGATCGCGCTCGTCGATGATGCGCGCGCCGAAGCGGTCCTGTCCGCGGTACAAGAGACGGCGAGCGAAGCGTTCGTCACTGACGCTGGCGTTCGCGCCTGAAACGAATGCTCGCGTCCACAATGCTCGCGTCCACAATGCTCGCGTCCGGAATGAAGAGGCCATGACTGAAGCTCGCGCGATCGCTCGCGCCAACATCGCGCTCGCCAAGTACTGGGGCAAGAGCGACATCCCGCTCAACCTCCCTGCGGTCCCGAGCATCTCCATGACGCTCGACGGGCTCGTGACGGAGACCACGGTTGCCTTTGAGCCCAAGCTCCGCCGTGATCGCGTCTCGCTCGACGGTCGCACCGCGAAGCCCAAAGAGATCGGTCGCGTGGTGGAGCTCCTCGACCGCGTTCGCGCCGCCGCAGGGATCGAGACCCGTGCGCGCGTCGTGACCGAGAACCGATTCCCAACCGCGGCGGGGCTCGCCTCGAGCGCGTCTGGCTTCGCGGCCCTGGCAGCGTCCGCGTCGGCAGCGGCGGGTCTGGCCTGGAACGACAAGCGGCTGAGCCGCGAAGCGCGTCAGTCCAGCGCCTCGGCAGCGCGCTCCATCTACGGTGGCTTCGTCGAGCTTCCCGCGGGCAAGCCTGGGAACCCGCGCTGCGCCGCGAAGCCCATCGCCCCCTCGTCGCATTGGGACCTCCGCTTGGTGGTCGCGGTCACGGCGACCGGGCGAAAGAAGGTCGGCTCCACGGAGGGCATGGAGCGCTCGCGAAAGACCTCACCGCTTTACGACGCGTGGGTGGAACGCGCGCCGAAACTGAACGCGAAGGTTCGGCGCGCGATCAAAGCGCGGGACCTCGACAAGCTCGGGCAAGCGATGGAGCAGAGCACGTTTTCGTTTCACGCCTGCGCGATGAGCGCGGCGCCCGGGATCCTCTACTGGCAGCCGCCGACGCTCGCCGCGCTGCACGTCGTGCGTGGGCTCCGCGACAAGGGCACCTCGGTGTGGGCGACGATGGACGCGGGCCCGCACGTGAAGGCCGTCTGTGAGGCGGAGAGTGTGGGGAAAGTGAAGCGCGCCTTGCGTAAGGCGGCTGGCGTGACCAACGTCTTGTCGATGAAGCTCGGGGACGGGATCGAGGTGTTTCGGTGAGGTTCGGCCAACAACTGCCAGGCGGGGTCAGCGCGCCAGGAAAGATGATGCTCTCGGGGGAGTACGCGGTGCTCGACGGTGCGATCTCGATCGTCGCCGCGGTCCAGGCCCGCGCGACCGCGACCTTCGTTCGCGAAGACGCGGAGATGACGACCCGAGTTCGCAAGATGCCGGAAGCGGCCGCGGCCCGAGCGGCTGCAGAGCGTCGGCTGGGGCGGATCTCCGCGGAGCTCAACATCGACGTTCGCAAGCTCCGTCGTGGCGACCTGAAGCTCGGCGTCGGCTCGTCTGCCGCGGCCGCCGCGTGCGCCGCCGGCGCGGTCTACCGTCACTTCGGTCTCGACATCAACGAGGACAACATTCGTCGCCGCGTGCTCGCGGACGCGCTCGAGGGACACTGCGAGATCGCGCCTCAAGGCAGCGGGGCAGACGTCGCCGCTTCGGTGCTCGGCGGGTTCATCTCCTATCGCCGCTTGCAGCCCGAGGGCGCGAAGAACCTCACGTGGCCCGAGGGACTGGCCGCGAAGATCATTTGGACCGGCGTCGAGTCGCGCACCAGCGATTTGGTCAAGGTTGTCCGCGCGTTCCAGCAGCGCCTGCCGAAGGCGTACGACAAGGTCATGGACGATCTGATCGGGCGCGCGAACCGTTTCGCGGCCGCGTTCTCGGACGGTGACTGTGCGAGGATCGTCGAGCTCGCCGCGGACTATGGCGACGGGATGTACCGGCTCGGAAAAGAGTCGGGCGCGGGCATCGCGCACGAGAGCCTCTCGCAGATCGCCGCGCTCGCCTCGACCTTCGAGGGCGGGGCCAAGCCGTCCGGCGCCGGCGGAGGAGACGTCGCGATCGCGTTCTTCCAAGGGGCGGAAGCCGCGGATGCGTTCGCGAACGCGGCGACCCAGACCGGGATGACCATTGTGGAGCTCCCGCTCGGTGGGCCGGGTCTCGCGACGCTGTGAAGGGCTCGCGCTTCCCAGGGTTTCATCATCTCTCGATCGAAGAGCGCCGCGCGCTCGTGTCGGCGGCGAGGGACCTTCCCGACGACGTCTTCGAGCTCCTTCGTGATGGCGGGCTCACCGTGGAGCGCGCGGACCAACTAATCGAGAACGTCGTCGCGACCTTCGCGTTCCCGCTCTCGATCGCGACGAACTTCGTCATCAACGGTGAGGATCGATTGATCCCGATGTGCGTCGAGGAGCCATCGGTGGTGGCCGCCGCATCGCACGCGGCCAAGCTCGCGCGGGCCGGAGGCGGGTTCGTGTGCGAGGCGGACGAGTCGATCATGATCGCCCAGATCCAGCTCGACGAGGTGCCCGACGCGGGAGCGGCGCGCGTCGCGATCATGGCGCGCGCCGACACCCTCTTGGCGCAGGCCAACGCGCGGGTTCCAGAGCTCGCGCAGTATGGCGGGGGCGCGACAGCGCTTCGCGTGCGCGACTTGGGCGAGGGCATGATGGTCGTCCACCTCCACGCGGACTGCGCGGACGCGATGGGCGCCAACATGGTCAACACGATGGCGGAAGCGATCGCGCCGACGATCGCGGGGCTCGCCCGCGGGACCATGGGTCTGCGGATCTTGAGCAACCTCGCGGATCAGCGCTTGGTCCGCGTCCGCGTCCGCGTCCCTCGGAGCGCGATCGACGAACCGCTCGCTCGCGCAATCGTCCGCGCGTCGCGTTTCGCGGAACGCGATCCCTACCGCGCCGCGACGCACAACAAGGGCATCATGAACGGGGTCGACGCGGTCGTGCTCGCGAGCGGAAACGACTTCCGCGCGGTCGAAGCGGGAGCCCACGCCTTCGCGGCGCGAGGTGAACGCTACGCGCCGATCTGTGTTTGGCGAAACGAAGAAGATGCTCTGGTGGGCTCGCTCGAGATGCCGATGGCGCTCGGGACCGTTTCAGGATTCAGCCGTGTCCATCCCGGTGCCCGCTTCGCGCTGAACGTGGCTCAGGTACGCGGTTCACGCGACCTCGCGATGCTTTGCGGCGCCGCGGGCGTGGCGTCCAACTTGGCCGCCCTGAGAGCGCTGGCGGGCGAAGGGATTCAGCGCGGGCACATGCGGCTGCACGCGCGCAGCGTCGCGGTCGCGGCGGGCGCCAAGGAGCACGTGGACGCGGTCGCGGAGGTGATCTTCGCGGAAGGCGTGATCACGCTTTCGCGCGCTCGAGAAGTGCTGGCGGAGCTCCGGAACAAAAACGATTGAGTCGGGTTACGCGCTCGCTGCGGTGACGATGGCAAAACCGGACGATGGCAAAAGCGACGGTGGTTAAAAACAAAGAGCGCGACCTTTCGGCCGCGCTCGATTGCGCTGTAGACGGCGAACCGTCTGCGGCGCTTAGCGCCGGCGGCGATCCTGCGCGATGTCGACGTTGACCTTGCGGCCGTCGAGCGTGTTGCCGTCCATCTCGTCACGCGCCGTGGACGCGGAGGCCGCGTCGGCGAACGTCACGAAACCAAAACCGCGGCTGCGGCCGGTCTCGCGATCCGTGATGACCTTGGCGTCGGTGACGTCCCCAAAAGACTCGAACGCTGCGCGGAGACCATGGTCATCCGTATCCCAGCTAAGACCACCGACAAAAAGCTTCTTCATGATTGAACTCTCTCTACTTGCGGCGACTTCCAGTCGCCCGATCGAAATAACACAGGCCTGTTTGAAGACCCGAAGCCAACTTTTGGACCTTGTTTCAGTCGAGCGCAAGGGAGCCGAGGCAAGAAAGTAAAGATTCCCATGATGGGCGTCGCGCACCCCTGCACACAAGCCACGTGTTTGCTCACGCGGAGACGCTAAGAGGGGTGAGATCGTGCGGCGATCGTGTCGATCCCGCCGACCGAGAGATCCATCACCCTCAGCCGAAGATCTTCGCGACCGCGTCGTCCACATCGCCCTTGCTCCCGATGAACAGCGGCGTGCGTTGGTGAAGCGCGGTTGGTTCGATGTCCAAGATGCGCTCCTCGCCCGAGCTCGCGCGTCCACCCGCCGCCTCCACCACGAAGCTGAGCGGCGATGCTTCGTAGAGCAGGCGCAGCTTCCCGTTCGTGTTCTTGCTGTCGCCGGGATAGACGAAGATCCCGCCGGTCAAGAGAGTGCGGTGGAAGTCCGCGACCATCGCGCCGATGTACCGGAGGCGGTAGGCCTTCTTGTCGTCGGCGCCGGGGCGCTTGATCCAGTCGACCCATCGCTGCGTCGGTTCGCTCCAGCGATGATAATTGCCCTCATTGATCGAATACGTGTCGCCGCGTTCGGGGATCACGATGTTCTCGTGCGAGAGGAAGAACTCGCCGATCGCGGGGTCGAGGGTAAAGCCGTGGACGCCGTCGCCGGTCGAGTAGACGAGCATGTTGGACGAGCCGTAAATGATGTAGCCCGCCGCGACGAGGTCGCGACCTGGCTGCAAGCAGTCCCCAAGGTTGCCCGGACCGGTCCCCTCGGTCTTGCGTTGGTGAATCGAGAAGATGGTCCCGATGGAGGCGTTGATGTCGATGTTGCCAGAGCCGTCCAGCGGATCGAACTGGAGCACGTACTTCCCCTTCGGGTGGTGCGGCGAGATCGCGATCGGCTCTTCGACCTCTTCGCTGCCCATCACGCAGACCGTGCCGCTGGCTTCGACGCAGCTCACGATGGTGTTGTTCGCGAAGATATCGAGCTTCTGAACCTCTTCGCCCTGCACGTTCACGTCGCCGGTCAAACCCAGCACGTTGGCGAGGCCCGCCTTGCCCACCTTGCTCGCGATGATCTTCGACGCGAGCGAGAGCTGGTGGAACAAGCGAGTGAGCTCGCCGGTCGCTTCGGGAACAGCGCGCTGGCGGCGCAAGATGTGGTGCTCGAGCGTAATGCCGTGCGCCATCGTGGGGGTCGGTCCAAGAGAACTCATCGCGAGCGGGGTACCAACCGCGAGACCCACACGCAAACGGGGACCCGAACGTTTTTGGGGTGAATCGCGACCTTGAATTAGTGAAACCACCCGACCATCGGGTGGCTTCGGAGGTGGGGTTGAAGAATGAGCAAGCAGTCTAAGTAAAGGTCTCAAGTGATCGGTTGCCCGATCGGAGTTTGCTCGGCGCCGCGTCCGTGGATCGCGGCGCCGTGGGGCTACGCGAGCTTCGTGTCTTCGCCGGGCTCCATCGCGATGTCGTCGGCGTCCATCATCCCGTTGATGAACAAGCAGTCGTCGTCGTCGAAATCGCCGTCACAGTCGCTGTCCACTCCGTCGTCGCAGTACTCCTGCGCGCTCGGGTGAATGTCAGAGCGGGTGTCGTCACAGTCTTCTCCTGCGCCCCAACCGTCGTCGTCACCATCCGGCGCCGGGTTGCAGAGCGGATCCGTGATGTCTTCGCGCGTGTAGTCGCGACCGTCGCAGTTGCTGTCGATGCCGTCGGGGCAGCTCGTCTCCGCGGCGCCCGGGTAGACCGCGGGATCGGTGTCATCGCAGTCTTCCGAAGCGGGCCAGCCATCGCCGTCGAGGTCGTCAGGGATTGGGTTGCACGCGAGCCCCAGTCCGTCTTCGCCGTCGCAGTTTTGGTCGATCCCATCAGGGCAGTCCGGCTCGGTGGCCTCTGGATGAATGTCGGGGTCGGTGTCGTCGCAATCCACTGGAGCCGGGAAACCATCGCCGTCGAGGTCGTCGGGCGCGGGGTTGCAGATGATGTCCGCGTCGCCATCGATGCCGTCGCAGTTCTGGTCGACTCCGTCGGGGCAGGCGTCCTCCGGTGCGCCAGGGTAGATGTCCGCGTTTGAGTCGTCGCAGTCGTCGCCCGTGAAGAAGCCGTCGCCGTCAAAATCGTCTTCGAACGGGTTGCACGCGACCGGTCCGTCGGTGTCTTCGCCATCGCAGTTGCTATCGACTCCGTCCGGGCAAAACTCTTCGGTGGCCTCGGGATGAATGCTTGGGTCGTCGTCGTCGCAATCGATCTCGGCGCCGAACCCGTCACCGTCGTTGTCCGGACCGTGCGTGGTCGTGCAGCCAGCGATCGCCATCATCAAGGTCAACGCGGTCCCGAGCATGGTGAGCGTCGCGGCTCCTCCGGCTCCCGCTGCGCAGCCGCCCAGCGCGACGATCGCGCCAAAGAACACCGCGCTCTCACACCCACGCCGGGCCAGCTTTCGTACGGTCTGCCTTTTTTCGTTCACGTTCACTCTTCCTCGGTTGTCTGTCTTCGCGGTTTGGTTGGCTCGTTCGGTGCTCATACGAAGCGCTCCTCGTCGAACTCGCCGAGGACGATGTCCTCGATGTCGAGCATCCCGTTGCACGCGCCCCAGTTGTCCTCGCCGTCGCAGTCACTATCGATGCCGTCGGGACACTCGGTTTCGGTTGCGCCGGGGTGAATGGTCGGGTCGTCGTCGTTGCAATCGACGTCCGCGGGGTAGCCGTCTCCGTCCTCGTCGATGCAGGTCTCGGGGAGCCCGTCGACGCCGTCACAGTTCTGGTCGACCCCGTCGCCGCAGAAGTCATCTGCCCCAGGGAAGATCGAGGCGTCTTCGTCGTCGCAGTCGTCGAAGGTGTACCCATCGCCGTCTTCGTCATCGGGCGCGGGGTTGCAGAGTCCGTCGCCATCGATGCCGTCGCAGTTCTGGTCGACGCCGTCAGGGCAGGTCGGCTCGGTCGCTTCAGGATGAATCGCTGGGTTGCGGTCGTCACAGTCGATCGTGCTGCCGAAGCCGTCTCCGTCTTCGTCGGCGTCATGGACCTGGCCGCAGCCGATCGCCATCGTCAACGAGAGCGCGGTCAACAGCATCGTGATCGACATCGCGGACCCGCCTGCAGCGCACCCTCCCAGCGCGATGGCGCTGAGGACGAACAGCACAAGTTGGTTCTTCTTCACGCCGCCACCTCCTGCGTCGCGACCTCGTGCTTGGCTTCTTGTTGCTTGGCTTCGTGCTGCTTCCAGATCGCGCTCGCGTTGAAACCGAGCTTGTCGAAGCTCGGGATCACGCGGTCGTGCATCGCCCAGAGGAACGCCGCTTCGCGCTCCTTAAACTTCATCGACCCGAACGGGCTGTAGACGTAGGCGTCCTGGTTGCGCGCGAGCTTCTCGGCGCTCGGGCGGACCCCGCGCTCGACGGCCGGGAGCAACTTCGTCAGGTAGCGGTTGACCCAGGCGCGCTCTTCGTCGGTGACGTCGGCTTGCTCAAGCCACCACCAACCGAAGCGAGAGTGGAACGACTCATCGCTCAGCATCTTGGTGAGCACCGCGTGCACCGTCTCGTCGGTCGCGTTGTCTCGAACGCCGCGGATCATGGAGACGCTGATGGTCTCGCCGACGCAGAGCGAACCGACGATCGTCTTAAGCACGCGGCGGCGGAGCGGGAGACGCTTGTCGCTGCGGACCCAGTTGGCGCTCGGCGGGTTTTTACCAAAGCCGCCCAAGGAGTCGACCACGCGGCCACAGAGATCGACGTGTCGCGCCTCATCCCGCACGACGCGCGAGAGCGAGCCGATCACATCGATCGGCGCGCGCTGTTCCGCGAGCTCGGCCAACAGTTCGCTAAACGCGAGGAGCGAGCGCTGCTCATCGAGCGCGCGAAGAATGAATGAACGCCGACCTCGTTCGCGCTCCCGCGGCGCGTGCTCTTCGTTGGCTAGACGCGCCCAGTCAAAGTCGTCGACCCCGGTGAAGTCGGCGTGGATCTTCCCGAGCCGTCCACCCGTCGCGCGGTAGTCGGAGTAGTGTTCATCAAAGTCGTCGTGTGCCATTCCCATAACCTCGTGGGTGGAAAGAGCACACGGCGTGCCACGCTCCTTTTTCGGCGATTCAGTGGGCGCGCCGCCAGAACACTGACGTAACCGCTCGATCCCGTGCCGTGGTGTGCCGGTTTCTGCGAGCGGCCTCACGAACACCTTGTGATTCGATCAGCGGTTCGACTCACAGGCGCTTCGTAAGCTGTTTCACGTGGGATTTTTCACGGTTGGGGGACGCCAACCGTCCACCTTTTCGGCTAGAAATGAAGCCGCATGGGTACCTTCGAATGGACTCCGAGCCCGCTCACGCTCCTGCGGGTGCACGACGAGTTGCGTCGTCCCGTTTGCGATCTTGGGATGCGCGACGGGATGACGATCGGGCGTGACGAGACGTGTGATGTGCGTGTCGACGACGTCAAGATTTCGCGTGTCCATGCCGTCGTCCGTGTCTCCTGGAAAGGCGCGACGATCGAAGACACCGGCAGCCGCAACGGCGTGGACGTCAACGGTGCTCAAGTGTCACGCGCGCCGATCCATCGCGGCGACGTGATCCGCTTGGGCGAGACCTTGTTGATGGTTCACTCCGGCCCGCTCGAGATGGAAGACCCCACTGGTCGCTTCGTTGGCATCGGGAGTCGCGCGCTCGAACGCGGGAGCAAGCTCGTTGGAAAGCGCGCCGCGACCGTCATCGGTGAACGTGGAGCGGGCGCGACCTTCGCCGCGCAGCAGATCGCGAAGCGGCGCAAGGCCGAGCGCGTGGAGTCGTTCTTGTGCGGCGCGTTGAGCGGTCGTGATTCCCTTGAAGTGCTCTTCGGCGGTGCGCGTCGATTGACCAAGGCGGACGTACTGATCTTGGAGCACGTCGACCTGCTGCCGCGAGAGATTCACGAGCGCTTCCTAGCGTCGGTCGCGAAGACCAAGACGCAGATCATCGCGACGAGCCAGTCCGACATTCGGACGCTCCCGGAAGACGAGTTCCATGGAGAGCTGGCGGAGTGGTTGACCCCGATCGTTCTTGAGGTCCCGGCGTTGCGGGAGCGCCTCTACGATGTGCCCGCGTTCGTTTCACACTTCGCAGGCGAAGATGCGCCGCCGATTTCGTGTGACCTGATGGAGCGCTTCCTCTGTCACGACTGGCCGCAGAACTTGCGTGAGCTTCGAACGACCGTGTCGAACGCGGTCATGAACGCGAAGATCGACGGTTCCTTCGAGATCGGGATGGACCACGCGCGCCGTCCCTCGAGCGGTGTCTACTTGCGACGTGACGTCGAAGAGCGAAACGCCTTCCAGCGCCGGATCTTATCCGCGCTCATCTTGCATCGCGGCGACCTCGACGCGGTCGCCGGCGCGCTCCAGACCGGTCGCGATCAGGTCGACACTTGGATCGATCAGCTCGGCTTCGATCCCCAGCGCTACGCGATCTCGTAGAGCGAAACGCTCAAGGCGTAGATGATCCTGAAGGGGCTTCGGAAACGAGTCCAGGGACGGAGAGCACCGCTGGTTGGCCTGGAGTCTCTGATGAGATCCAGAAAGAAGCACCGCAGGTAAATCCTGGGGGTGCATCCTCTCTCGTAGAGGAAAGGGGGCAACGCCCCCTCTGAGCGCGCAGCGATGCGGATAGGGAGCGCGAAGCGCGAACCGAAGGAAGCATCGCGCCGCAAGCGAAGCGATGAGCGAAGCGAACGTTTGGGGGAATCGCCAAAGGCGAGGGGGTCTTCGAACATGACCCCAGGAGCAAAGTGTCACACCCGCATGTTGTGATGTCGTCATGGAACAGATGAACGACGTTGTCTCTCGTGCCCTCTACCAAGCTCGCGTTGCGGGTCAGCGGAGGCTCGAGCGACAGCTCACGGTTGAACGAATCTTCGCGATGATGGTCGCGGATGGATTCTCGGTGCCCACGGAGTCTCTGGGGGGAACCGCGGCGATCTGGCTCGCCCACCAAAACCACGCGCCGGCCCCCATGCTCGAGATGGTCGCGGGAGCGATGGTCGCACGCCTCCCGAGCGCCGCTGCGCACTCCACCTGGGCGACGCTCCCTCCAGTGGAGCGCGCGCTCGCGCTGATGCTCGCGGGGGCCTCTGCGGGCTTCCTGCTCGACCCTGACGATCCTGAAGTGGACGGTCTTCTTCACTTGGGTCGCGTGACCGACCCCGACATAGCGCGCGACGAGTTGGCCTTGATGGACCGCGCGTTCGGCGACTCATCGCGGCGAATGCTCTGGCCCACCGTGAAGTCCTGTCCCCCACGCGTTCGTCTCGCGGCCCCTGACGGCTTTCTTCGCGCCACGCGAGTTCTCGAGCTGGGGATGTCGACGCGGCTCAGCGTGTTCGATTCGGGCGCGCGAGGGCTCGCGGTCACGCCCTGATAAGGTGGGCGCGTTGACCTTGGACGCACCCGAACTGGAGTTCCCGCGGCTGGTGTTTCACGGCCTCGCGTTTCTCCAATTGAGCGAACCGGGGAACCTGAACCATCGCGCGTACCAGCACTGGTGCGCGAGCGCGCTGCCGCCTGACGCGTATCGGGCGCTGGAAGAAGACGCCGAGCTCATCTCGGCGCGGCTGACCTCAGCGAGCGTTCCGCTGCACGCTTTGGTGCACGCCGCGCCGAGCGTGGCGTCCTTTCGGTCCGCCCCGTTTACGTCCGCGAAGCTGCCGCAACCGCTTCGTGGGGTCGACCCCGTTGGGCTGGAGCTCTTCGACATCGCGCTTCGTCGCTGCGCAGACCCTTTTGCCGAAGCGATCGCGGGGATGCCCCCTGCGCCGGAGACGCCGAGGCTGGACGAGGTGCGCCGTCTCCTTCGCGAGTTCGAGAAGGTGAACCTCCGGCCGGTTCACGCGGTGCGCTCTTTGGGGCCGCGGGGCCGCGGGTACCCTCACGTTATCTATGTCGGTTGGGCAGGGTTTTTGGGGCTCGACGAAGACACGCCCGCAGCGATCACGCTTCATGAAGAGCTGGTGATGAACGCGCCGGACTCAAGCTACGCGGTGGCCGAGCGTTACGCGTTGCAGCGCGCACGCGAGCTTCCGCTCAGCGCGCCCCTTCGAGGCGCGCATGAGCGTTGGCTCTCGTCGCTTGATCTCACCGGCCTCGTGTAGTCCCAGCGAGCTCGTCGCGAGCAGAGCGTTACGCGCGATGCGTTCCAGGCGACACGGCGTCTTTCCCGTGGAACGAGCCGCCCGCTTCCGCCAGCCCGACCAAGATCGGCGCGGGCGCGAAGCGCGCTCCGTAGCGCTCCTCGAAGTTTCGCATCCGGCGGACGATGTCCTTGGCGCCGTAGTGATCGACAAAGCGGAAAGGTCCACCGCGGAAGGGCGGGAACCCGAGCCCGAAGATGGCGCCGATGTCGCCGTCACGTGCCGAGCGGAGGATGCCCTCGCCGAAGCAGAGCGCCGCCTCGTTCACCATCTGCAAGGTGCAGCGCCACGCGATCTCGTCGTTGCTGAGCGTAGTGTTGGTCGGCTTCACGCCGAGCACCTCATAGATGCTCTCATCGACGCCTTGGCTCTTGTCGCCGTCGTACTTGTAGAAGCCGCGACCGTTCTTGCGGCCCTTGCGGTCATCGGCGACGAGCTTCTCCATGCCCGCGGGCGGCGACATGCGATCGCCGAACGCCTCGAGCATGATCTTACCGACCTTCTGGCCGACATCGATGCCGACCTCGTCGGTGAGCTTCATCGGTCCGACCGGGAAGCCGAAGTCCATGAGCGCTTCGTCGATGCGATCGATCGCGACGCCCTCTGCGAGAATGTGCGCGGCCTCGTTCATCATCGGCGCGAGGATGCGCGTCGTGTAGAAGCCGACGCCATCACGAACGACGATGACGGTCTTGCCCTGCGCTTTGCCGAGCGCGACGCAGGTCGCGGTGACCCACGGGGAGGTCATGTCGGTGGTGATGATCTCGAGCAGCGGCATCTTGTGAACCGGCGAGAAGTAGTGCATCCCGATGACGGTCTCGGGGTGCGCGCTCGCCTCCGCGATCTTCGTGATGGGGATGGACGAGGTGTTCGAGGCGAAGATCGTCTCGTCGCTGGTCGCGGCCTCGGTCTCTTTGAGGACGCGGTGCTTGAGGTCGAGGTCCTCGAAGACCGCCTCGATGACGACATCCGCGTCGCCGAAGCCGGAGTAGTCCGTGGTGCCGCCGATGCGCAGCATCAGGTCTTCGGCCGCCTGCTTGGTCACCTTGCGGCGCTTCACGCCCTTGTCGACGATGTCGCGCACGTAGCGGAGGCCGCTGAGCACGCCCTTGCTGTCGCGGTCCTTGAGGCGAACGCGGGTCTTCGCGCGCGACGACGTGATGTAAGCGATGCCCGCGCCCATCAAGCCCGCGCCGAGCATACCGACCTTGCGCACCTCGCGCGCCTCGACGTTCTTGTCGTCGACGCCGTTGTCCTTCTTCATCGCGGTGGTCGCGAAGAAGATGCTCCGGAGCGCTTTGCTCTCCTCGCTCATCACGAGCTCGCCGAAGTGCTTGGCCTCGGCTTCGAGCCCTTCGCGGAACCCGCGCTCGAGTCCGACCTTCACGACGTCGAGGATGCGATCCTGCGCCGGGTAGAGACCGCGGGTCTTTTTGTGAAGCGCGCTGCGCGCCTGATCGAAGAGCACCTTGCGGCCGAGCGGGTTGCCGGTGAGCGCCGCGTTGGTCAGCTCATCGGTGTCGCTGAAGGTCTCCTGCAGCTTGTCGAAGAAGCTCGGAGCCTGCTTGGGATGGCCCTCCGAGACCAGCTTGCGCGCGTGCGTGATCGCGACGTCGACCAAGATCGCTTCGGGCACGACCTCGTCGACCAGCTCGAGCTTCTTGGCCTTGCGGGCGTTCACCTGCTTGCCCGTCAGCATGAGGTCGAGCGCGCCTTGCACGCCGATCAAGCGCGGCAAGCGCTGAGTGCCGCCCGCGCCCGGGAGCAACCCCAGCTGACACTCGGGGAGCCCGAGCTTGGTCTTCTTGCTCTCGCTCGCGACGCGTCCGTGACACGCGAGCGCGACCTCTAGACCACCGCCGAGGCAGGGGCCGTGAATCGCGGCGACGACGGGCTTTTTGAAGCGCTCGATGCGGTCCATCGCCTGTTGGCCGTCGCGGCTCATCTTGACCGCGTCGCTCTTGCTGGTCGCGGCGTCGAGCATCTTCACGTCGGCGCCCGCGATGAAGCCGCTCTTCTTGGCGGACGCGAACACGACCGCTTTGATCTCGGTGTCCGCCTCGAGCGCGCCGAACGCTTCCGCGAAATCGGTCGCGAAGCGCGCGTTCAAGGTGTTCACCGGCTCGCCGGGAACGTCCATCCACAAGATCGCGACGTCGCCGCGCTTCTCGATCGAGAGGGCCTCACCCACATTGTTCGTGGCTGCTGTGTTGTTGGCTTTTGTCACTTTGCCGCCTCCAGGACCATGGCTCCGCCGATGCCGCCTTGGGCGCACGCGGTGATGAGCGCGAGTTTTCCGTTGCGCCGCTTGAGCTCGCGGAGCGTCTGCGTGATCTGACGACCACCGGTCGCCGCGAAGGGGTGCCCAAACGAGATCGAGCCGCCGATCGGGTTGAACGTGTCCCAGTCGATGGTGCCGATTTTTTCGCTGCGGCCGAGCTTCTCTTTCGCGAACGTGTCGCTCTCGATCGCTTGGGTGTTGCTGAGGACCTGCGCCGCGAACGCCTCATGCATGTCGACGAGGTCCATGTCCTTGAGCGTGACGCCGGCGCGATCGAGCGCGAGCGGCGTCGCGTAGGCCGGGCCCATGAGCATCTGCTCGTTGGGATCGAGGGCAGCGAAGGCGTAGCTCTTGATGTACCCAAGCACCTTGTAGCCGAGCGCCTTGGCCTTGTCCTCGCGCATGATGAGAAGGGCGCTCGCGCCGTCCGTCAGTGGCGAGGATGACGCCGCGGTGATCGTTCCGTGCTTGCGGTCGAAGGCGGGGCGGAGCTTGGCGTAGCCCGCGAGCTCACCCTCGCGCACGAGGTTGTCGCGGCGGATGCTCTCCTTGTAGGGCGGCGCGAAGACCTCCATCACCTCATCGTCGAGCTTGCCCTCGTTCCAGGCCTTGAGCGCATTCGCGTGGGAACGGTGCGCGAACTTGTCCTGCGCTTCCCGCGTGATGCCGTTTTCCTTCGCCATCTTCTCGGCCGATTGGCCCATCGTGAGACCCGTCGAGGGCTCCTTCGGGGACGGCGGAACCGGGACGAGATCCTTGGGCCGGATGTCGCTGAAGATCGCGAGGCGCTGCTGCAGCGTCTTCGCTTTGCTCGCCTTGATGAGCGCGTCGGCCAAGCGCTTGCTGACCGTGATCGGGACGTCGCTGCTGCTGTCCGCGCCCCCCGCGATGCCGCACGTGATGGTGCCCGCCGCGATCGCTTCCGCCACCGCGGTGGTCGCCTGCATGCTCGTGACGCACGCCTGGCTCACCGAGTGCGCCGGGATGTTCTTCGGCATGCCGGTCCCGAGCACGATCTCGCGCGCGATGTTCGGAGCGTTGACCGACGGCACGACCTGGCCGTAGACGACTTGCTCAACCTCGTGCGGATCGAGCGCCACGCGTGAGAGCAGCTCCGCCGTGACGAGCTTGCCGAGGTCGAGCGCGCTCATGGCGCGATACGCGGTCAGTTGTTTCGCGAACGGGGTTCGAAGGCCCGCGACGATGGCGACGCGCTTCCCTTTGCTGCCGAGCTTCTGCGTGCTGGTCATCACGCCTCCTTGGTTGATGAACGCTGGCTCTCAAGTAGGGTTCTTGACGCAGTGTGTCAACAGCGCGTCACCGCGAATCGCCCCTTGGTACGGTGTCCCCATGAACTCCCTCGATGACTTCCTCGGCGTGTTCGTGCTCGACCCAGAACGAGGCGAGTATGGAGAGCTCTCCCGCCCCACCCGTGGGGTCCACACGTTGCGGCGCGTCGGTGACACGCTCTCTTTTCACGAGCACTTCACCGACCACGAAGGCGCCGTTCACGAGATGTCGTTTCGGACGTCCCACGACGGTAGCTGGCACGCGCTCGGCGCTGAAGAGGTACACGCGCGGAGCGAGCTGGTGGACGGCGAGCTGACCACCGAGATCCGAGCCGGCGACGAGATCGTCCATCGCGCGGTGCACCGCTTCGACGACGACGAGCTTCAAATCACGCAAAGCGGGGAAGACGAAGACGGTCCGTGGGAGACGCGCTCGATCTATACCCGCACCAGCGTCAAGCAGGTCATCGTCTACCGGCGCGACCTCAAGATGCGCAAAGGGAAGATCGCGGCGCAGGTCGCGCACGCCTCGCTGCGCGCGGTCTTCTTGCTTGAGCAACGCGACGATGAGCACGACGAAGAGACCATGACGCTCCCGCTACGCGGTCCGGTCGCGGAGTGGATCCGGCGGCGCTTCGCGAAAGTGGTGCTCTCCGTCGATGACGAAGAAGCGCTCCAGCGCGTTCACGAGCTCGCGCGTGAGCGCGGCATCCCGACGGCGCTGATCAAAGACTCGGGCAAGACCGAGTTCGGCGGCGTGCCCACGCACACGACGGTCGCGGTGGGACCGTGGGCGAGCGATGAGATCGACGCGATCACGGGCCGCGACGGCGCGGTGAAAACAAAGCTGGCCTAGGAACGCGAACTCAGCTGTCGCGCGAGCGCGGTGTCTTCGAGCGCGTTCGCGATCGCCTGTGCGCGCTTGAGATAGCGATCGTCTTTCGTCACCCGCGCGAGGAGCCGCAGCGCCATCGCGCGGAGCCTTCGCGACCCGGCGTCCCCCGCGATCGCGAGGGAGCGCCGCGCGTGCTCTTCGGCGTGCTCGCGTTCTCCGAGCTTGTACAAGGTCCAACCGAGCCCGTTGTGTTTCCGGGTGAGCGCAAAGGGCGCGGCGTCGTCTGGGATCTCCTCGTAGAGCTTCTTCGCGCCTTCGTGATCGCGCGCCACGCGGTTGAGCGGGTAGGCGCGCTGGTCGATGAGCCGCGCGTGGAGGCAGTCGCGATCGGGAGATGGAGAGGTCGCCTGGATCGCGTCCGCGGCCTTATCGAGCCAGCGCGCGGTCGCGTCTTCGTCGGACCGGCTGACAACGTAGGCCTCGATCAGCGCGTGCTCGGCGATCGCTTCGGGCGGGCACGAGGTGACCCGCGTGATTTGATCGAGGAGGTCGCGTGGATCTTCCCCGCGCCGAAGGGTCGTGGTCGCCCGCCCCAGCAGCAGGAACACGCGCGCGTTCGTATTCGCGATCGGGGGACGATCCCAGAACCGCAAGAGGTCGTCCGCGAGCGGCACGGGCAGATCGGTAAAGCGACTGTGATAGTGCGCGAAGAAACGGAGCCGTGACTCGACCGCGGAAGAGAGCCCAAAGCGGGTGAGCGCGCGCCGTCCCCAGACGCCTCCGTCGCCGCCGCGTTTCTTGCGCAGTCGCCTCAGCGCACGAGCTATCGTCTCGGTGTCTTCCGCGTAACCGCGATCACGCGCTAGGAGATCCGCGATGGCCGCGAGCGAGCCGTGCGTCTCCGTCAACCACGTGACGAAGTCGCCCCAATCAAATGGGTGTCCGGGATCGTGCTCCCCGGATCGATCCCTGTTCACAACCACGCCTCGAAGGTAACGTTGAACTATGGGACATGCAGCGTTCTGGAAGGTCGGGTCCGGTAACGGCCGCGTGTTCGGAGTCACGCTTTTGTCGATGGGCGCCAGCGTCGCTTTGGCGTTGAGCGCGTGTAGCAAGACGCCCGATCCGCCCGCGGACGACCCGCGCGGAACCTATCGCGCAGCGATGCTCGACGATCCCGATCTCTGTTTCTACGATCGCGCGGAGTACTGCATTCGTGATCCGGAGTTCGTGGAGGCCGTGATCGACGACGCGATTGAGCGAAACCGTGGCGAGCTCCCCGATCGCCAACGCGCCCTCAAGCGGTTCATCTTTCACAACGTCTCGCGCTACCGGTCGGCTCAGTTGGAGACCGAAGAAGCGCGCAACCAGGTTCACGCGCTCATGGTCGCGCACTATGAGAACGCGCCGATCACGATCAATGAACGAAGCGGCGTCCCGATGATTGATCTCGGGGTCGTCCCGACCGGGCTGACCCGTGCGCGCGTGGGATGGACCATGAACCCGGAGTCTCCCTTGTTGGAAGAGAGTCAGCCGCAGAGCGCTCACGTCGCGCGGCAGCTCCTGCGGCTCCGCGAAGCACACCCCGAGGCGAGCCAACTCGACGTCAAAGCGACCGTCCGTCAGCACTCGTTCACGCACGTGACGGAGGTCAGCTGGTACCCCTCCTTGGACAAGATCTCAGTCAAACGATTTATGGATCGATACGTCACCACGACTCCGCTCGGCGCAGACCTCGCGCCGCTGATCGAAGGTTCGGTCAAGCTCAGCAACCTCTACAGCTGCAACGGCGAAGCGGCGGCCACCGACCCCCGCTGTATGTAGCGCTGGGAGACGTACCTTACTTGTTGAGCGGGAGCGCGCCGAATACGTACGGGAGCAGTTTCGCGATATTGCGCGCGTCATCGATCCCGCGGTGATGGGTCCCGTCGAGCTTGAGCCCGGTGAGCTTGAGCGCGCGCGCCATGCCCATTGAGCGTTGACCCACCGCCTTCGCGAACGCGGTCTTGATGTTCAAGTGGTCGCTCGGCCATGGCAGCTTCACTTTGTGTCGTTTGCGATCGCGCGAGAACTGGTTTCGGTCGTACGCACCCCAGGACGCGAAGAGCACCTCGCGATGTCCGAGCGTTTCGTCCAGCCAGAGCGCGAGCGAGGTGATTGCCTCCGGAAAGTAGGGCGCGGTATCGACGTCTGCCTGCGTGATCGTGGTCAGCTTCGTACAGAACGGACGTAGCGTGGGCTTCACGACCGGGCGCACGAAGGTCTGGAATTCGCTCATCGGCAGGAAGGTCTCGGGATGCACCAGCACCGCGCCGATCTCGATGATCTCGCCGTCGTTGATGTTCCAATCGTGATCGTCACAGGTCGCCTCTAGGTCGATGACCAAGTACGGGGAATTGGAGCGGGTTGGGTTGTTCGTTTCCATAACAACGGGAAGGTGTGGACGAGCGAGCCAACACGCCCGGACACAATCCCGGACATGGTAGCGGGACGCCGCGCAGCGACCCATCGCGCAGTAACGACCATCGCTTCGTGGCCCCAGCCGTCCACGGCCTGTGCTACCCACCAGCGGTGATCGTCGACGTCATCATTCCCGCGCTCAACGAAGAGGAAGCGCTCCCGCACGTGTTGCGGGAGATCCCACATGAGCTCGTTCGCGACATCATCGTGGCGGACAACGGCTCGACGGATCGCACCGCCGACGTCGCGCGCGAAGAAGGCGCCAAGGTCGTGACCGAGCACGAGAAGGGCTACGGCGCGGCGTGTCTTCGCGCGATGCGAGAGCTCGAAGCCGATCCGCCCGACGTGGTTGTCTTTCTGGATGGCGATCACAGCGATTACCCCGAGGAGCTCCCGCTCTTGCTCCAGCCGATCAAGGACGGGAACGCGCAGCTCGTGATCGGTTCGCGGGACAAACAGCGCGCGGGTCTCACGCCACAACAACGCGTCGGGAACCGCGTCGCCTGCATCGCGCTGCGCGGGCTCTACGGCGTGAGCTACACGGACCTCGGGCCCTTCCGCGCGATCACCTACGACGCGCTCATGTCGCTCGGGATGGCGGACCGGAACTGGGGCTGGACGGTCGAGATGCAGATCAAAGCCGCGCAGCTCGATATCGCGTACGCCGAGGTGCCCGTGCGTTATCGGGAACGCATCGGCGTTTCCAAAGTGAGCGGGACGGTCCGCGGAACGCTCGGCGCGAGCGCCAAGATCTTGTGGCTGCTCGGGAGGCACGTACTGAGCGATCTCGAGAGCGAGGGTGAGGACAGGCGGCCGTGACCCCGCTCGCGATCTTCACGCGTCCCCCGATCCCGGGCGCGACCAAGACGCGACTCGCGCGTTCCATTGGTGAGCGGCAGGCGGCCGCGCTTCACGTCGCGTTTCTAAAAGACCTGATCACGCGGACGCGCGATGCGTTCGACGTCACGCTCCACGTCGCAGGCGATCCTTCGCACGAGACGCTCGCGTTCGCGGATGTCCCGCGGACGGCGCAAGTCGGAGACGATCTCGGCGCGCGGATGGACCACGCGCTCACGAGCATGATCGGGAAGGCAGGTCACGGGCTCATCATCGGTTCGGACTCACCGACGCTCCCGGTCTCGCTGCTGTGGTTGGCGAAGACGCGCGCGCGCGAAGCGCAGGTGCTCGGGCCGAGCGCGGATGGCGGCTACTTCCTGATCGGAGGGAGCGCGCGCTTTGATCTCAGCGGCATGACCTGGGGAACATCGACCGCGCTTGCGCAGACGCGCGCGAAGAACGCAAACGCGGTCCTGCTGCCGCCTTGGTACGACGTCGACGACGTGAGCGACCTGCGCTTGCTCAAGCTGCACCTCGCGCTCGATCCGCAGGCCGCCCCCGAGACCGCGCTCGCTCTCAGCGCGTGAGCAGCAAGTGGTGATCCGGACGAGGAGAGCACGAAGCGCGAACCGAGGGAGCATCGCGGCCTGCCGCGCGCCGCAGAGCGAAGCGAACGGTGGGATGAATCGACCGAAGGTCGAGGAGTCTGCGACTCAGCTGCGGCTCAGACCCTCGTGAGAAAAAGGAACGCCTCGAGGTTGCCCTTGGGCCCACGGATCGCGGCGTCGGCGCGCGCGCGTTCCTGAAAGCCGAGCTTGGCCGCTTCACGTGCGACCTGATCGATCGTCTCGCGTCGCACCGCATCGTCGCGCACCACGCCGCCCTCTGCGACGTCGCGCGCGACTTCGAACTGCGGCTTCACCATCGCGAGGACCCGCGCGTCTTCTTTGGTGATCGCGGCGGTCGCGGGGAGCAGCTTGCGCAGGCCGATGAACGAGGCGTCGATCACGACCAGGTCGACCTTTTCGCCAAGCGCCTCCGCGGTCAGGTTACGCGCGTTGGTCCGCTCCATCACGACGACGCGCGGATCGACCCGGAGCTTGTAGTCGAGCAGCCCATAGCCGACGTCGACCGCGAAGACCTTGGTCGCGCCGCGCTGCAGGAGGCAGTCGGTGAAGCCGCCGGTCGACGCGCCGAGGTCCGCGGCGACCAGCCCGGTTGGATCCAGACCAAAACTCGCGAGCGCACCTGCGAGCTTTTTCCCGCCGCGGGAGACGTAAGGACGCTTTTTGCGAACGGTGACCGTGGCGTCCTCACGCACTTGTGTTCCCGGCTTGTCGATCTTCACTTCGCCGACGAACACGATCCCAGCGCGGATCAGCCCCTCTGCGGCGCGGCGCGATTCGGCCAGTTCGCGCTCCACGAGCAGGTCGTCGAGACGTTTCTTTGGCGCAGCCACGTCCGATCATACCAGTCGAAATGAGGTCGCCCGGCGGGTCTGTTCAAACCGTGTTCGAGCCGTGCTCAGAACAGCCAGTGACGCGCGCTCGGCGCGTAGCTTCGTCGCTCCAACATGAAGGAGCGAGAAATGAATCGAAAGAACTTGTTGTGTCTGGCCTTGGGTCTCGTCGTCGCGTCTGCGTGTACGTTCGTCGCGCAGGGTCACTACTACGTCGCGGGCACGTACAGCATCGACCCCGGCTTCGCGAAGGTGAACGAAGGGTTCAACTACCTCGTGGACGTCCGCGAGTTTGGCGGCGGTGACCGACGGATCGAGTGCCGCTCCGGTAACACGCTCCTCGGCGTCGTCGACTACCCCGAGCAGTTCTTCAAGGTCGACCACATGGCGCCGTCCTACGACAACCCGGACGCGGCGTGGGTCGTCTACGAGCACCCGGTTCACAACTTCGTGGTGCGCATCGACGCGCGTGATTGCACCAACGTCAACACGGGCTACTTCGGGACCCCGAGCAACAAGACGTACCGCATCGCCGACATCACCGTGGCCGCCAACGAAGCCTTGTACTTGCTCGTCGCGGTTGAGGATCTCTCTGGCAACGAGAGCTGGTCGATCTTCGCGAGCTCGACCGGCGGCGCGTCCTGGGTCGAGTTTCCGCTCGCCGCGACGACCTCTCAGATCGGCGGGAACTGCAGCGGATCGGTGCCGACCGACGCGAGCCTCGCGTATGACCGCGGGCTCAACGAAGTCGTCGCGGTCGGGTGCTCAACGACCACGCAGTATCGGTACAACCCGCTCTCGCTGGCGCCGGTCGGGACGCGTCCGCTCAACGGGATGGGCGCAGGCGCGAAGATCTCGGACATGGACGTCTTCTTTGGCGCGTCGCTCGTGAGCTATCGGACGTCGTCCTACGAGACCGTGGCGATGTTTACCCCGCAGACGAACACCATCGCGGAAGACGCCGGTCGGGTGAACCACCGCAACGCGCAGCTGGTACAGCCGCTCCCGAGCACCTTCACGAGCGATCCGTGGGGCGTTCCCTTTTGGTTCACCGGGTGGCGCCATGGCTTTGCCGAGCAGGTGCACAGCTACCACGGCGTGAACTAGACCGGCGCGTGCTTCGTGAGCACCGCGGTGAGCTTCTCGTGGAACGCATCGGGGTGCTCGCGATGCACAAAGTGCCCGCCCGGGAGCGTGACGACTTCGTAGGTGTTGTTGAAGCGGGAACGGGCGGCTTCGTGCGCGCTGACCGGGAGGATGTCGTCGGTACCTGCGAAAGAGACGGTCGGGACCTCGACCTTCTTCTTGTGCGAGTCGGAGATCGTACCCGCGTGCCGGTAGTAGGCGATCGCGGCCTCGAGGGACCCCGGGTGGCGGAGCGTCCGCTTCACCGACTCGGTTTCTTCGGCGGGCACGTTCCACTTGGGCGACCAGCGATCCCACAGCTCATCGATGTGCTTGAGATCGCCGCGCCGGATCCGGTTCGCGGCGCCGGGGAGCCGCAAGGTGACGAAGTGCCGAACGGCCCACGCAAGCGAGAGCGAGGGCTTGATGCTGGCGGGGTGCGGAATCGCGAGGGTGATGAGGAGCCGAACGAGATCGGGTCGCTGCGCCGCCGCCGCGTAGGAGGCTGACGCGCCCCAGTCGTGTCCGATCACGATCGCGGGTCCGCTCCCGAGCGCCTCGATCCAACCCGCGATGTCTGCGCCGAGCGCGTCCGAGTCATACGGACCCTCAAGGTCGCTCGGCGCGTAGCCACGCATAAAGGGAGAGACCGCGCGATAGCCAAGCGCGGCGAGGTGCGCCCGGGTCTCGTTCCAGGTGTTCGCGTCGTCAGGGAACCCGTGCGCGAGGACGACCAGCGGCGCGTCTTCGGCGCCGTCCGCGAGCGTGGTGAAGGTTCGGCCGTTGGCCTGAAGGGTCGCGGTCTCCATGCCCGCGAGCGTAAACGAAAAGACGGTCGCTTACGCGACACGCGCGTCGACGGTATCGAGCTGACCCTTGCACCAGTCGACGGCTTCGGCCACGGAACGACAGATGCGATACGGGTACACCGGCGGCGCGAGCCAGTAGATGGCGGTGATGAGCCCTCGCTGAAGGCCGCTCTTGGCGATGATCGCGGTTCCTGAGGTGAACTCCCGATCGCGGTCCTCAACCTCCTTTTCGAACTCCGCGAAACGCCGTCGCTGCACAGGTGTCGGTGACCTCGTCGTGAGCATCCGAATATTCTTGGAGGGGCTGTCCGCCCCTCCCTCCAAATAAGTAAATGATTTGGAGCCTCCCACCCATGTTCGCTCCGCTCAGCGCTCCTTCGTCGCTTTCCAATATCGATGATGAACGTCAGCTTCAGCGGCAGGCACGTGTACGACGCGCGGACCGCGTCGAAGTATCGGTCCATGTCTTCGTCCGAGAACACACCGGGAAACGTCACGAGATGGATGCGCTCATGAAGCGTCTCAAACCAGTCGTGGAGTTCATCAACGCGCGCCGTTGGTTGAGAACGCCTCACCCCACCAAAATGGGATTTCGGTGAGGCGCTCGCAAACCGCTGGGCGCGAAGTTAACCCCGCGGTTCAGTCGTCGAGCTCGATCCGGCGCTGCTCATCTCCGTCGGCGTCGTAGCATCGGATGTTGCTCGACCGCTGGCAGGTGGAGCCGCTGTCACCGCTGATGCGGCAGTCGCTGCCGGTGACGTCTTCGCACACGCGCGTCGCTTGGTTGCGCGCGGCGTTGTTGTGACCCTCGATGCATACGCGAATGTTGTTGTCGCGGAACCCGAAGCACTTCGCTTCGGCCGGGCCCGCGATCGCGAGCACGGAGGACATCATGGCAAACGCGGCGATCCACTTGGTGAAGGTCTTCATTGTCATCTCCTACTTCCGTTTCTGGCACGGCGAACGAGCGTGTTCGCCGTGAGCGCAACGCGTCCTTCGCGCTGACACTTCTTGAGTAGGAACGAACCGAGGGCGATGAAATCGTAGAAACTCCCATGCCCGTTTGCGGCAGTCGGGATGAACGGCTGCCGCGACTACGTTGGGTCGGAAAGGCGGGCGCGACACCACTCCATCGCTCGCCCGTTCGTTCGACAAAGCGAGTAGGCGTAGACCGGCGGCTTGAGCCAGAAGAGCGCCGTGACGAGACCACGCTGAAGACTGCTCCCCGCAATGATCGCGGCTCCGGCGATGTACTCGCGGTCTAGCGCTTCGACCTCCTGCTCAAACTCGGCGTAGCGTCGGCGCTGCACCGCGGTGACCGAGTTACGCGCTAGCTGACGAATGTCCATGATGAAGGTCTGCCTCGGTGAGAGTCGACGGTAGACCGTATGGATCGCGTTGAAGTAGTTCTCCAGGCTCTCGTCCGTGATCACGTTTGGAAACGTGATCATGTGGATCCGTGCGTCTTGGGTCGCGAACCACGCGTGGAGGTCATCGATCACCTCGTCCGCTCTTGCCTCGCCCACCCTCATACGGTTGGTGTGGAGCGAGACGTTCGCAATCGGCCACGGAGGCGCTTAACCCGCGCGAATCCCGAAGACGGAACAAAAAAGGGACGCGCGTGGCGTCCCTTTTTCGTTGCGACATCAGCGCTACTGGTAGGTGAACCGCAGCTCGTAGTCGCAGATTTGGTAGACGTCGCCTTCGTCGATGCGTTTGCTGTCGATGCGTCGGCTGTGGAACTCGACGCCGTTGGTGCTGCCGAGATCCTTCATCCAGAAGGCGCCGCCCTGAAAGACCACCGCGGCATGTCGTCGAGAGATGTTGCCGTCTTTGATCGGCAGGTCGGCGGTCTTGGAGCCGCGACCGATAACGAACTCGTCTTTGGAGACGGGGATCTTTTGACCATTGAAGATCACGTAGAGCGTGGGTCGCGCGCCGGCGGCCATTCCGCCACGACCGGGAAGCGGTGGAGGAGCGCCTTGTGACTGTCCGAACGCCGGCGCGCCGAAGCTCGGAGCACCCTGCTGAGGCGGACGACTGAGAGGCGGGGGACCGTTCAGCGGAGGAGGGCCGCCGTGCTGCGGAGGGGCGCCGAACTGCGGAGGACCACCCAGGGTCGACGCGCCGAGCTGAGGCGGACCGCCACGCTGAGGAGGACCGCCGAGCTGCGGGGGACCGCCAAGCTGAGGAGGGGCGCTTCTCTGAGGAGGACCGCCGAGCTGAGGCGGGCCGCCGAGCTGAGGAGGACCGCCGAGCTGAGGAGGGCCGCCGAGCTGTGGAGGGCCGCCGAGCTGTGGAGGGCCGC
>CALJDU010000040.1 GCA_938024995.1 uncultured bacterium | reverse complement strand
CTTTGGCGTCTGCCTTGGCTTTGGCGTCTGCCTCGGCTTTGGCGTCTGCCTTGGCTTTGGCGTCTGCCTTGGCTTTGGCGTCTGCCTTGGCTTTGGCGTCTGCCTTGGCTTTGGCGTCTGCCTTGGCTTTGGCGTCTGCCTTGGCTTTGGCGTCTGCCTTGGCTTTGGCGTCTGCCTCGGCCTTGGCTGCGTCACTCGCGTTTGCGCCCGCATCGCCCGCGGCGCTTGTGTCTGCTTTCGCGTCTTCGTCGCCGACCTTTCGCTTCGCGAAGCCAGGCGGTGGAACGGTCATGAGCGCGGCGAGCTCATCATCCAGATCATCGATCGACAACGTCGAGTCGACGGACTCGTCGACCGTCCCGAGGTCGTCGAGGAGCGAGTCGATGTTCGCGAGACTGTCCCTATCGGTCACTTGATACGGATCGTGCCAGCCGGCTGGTACGTCGACAACCGTGAAGGTCTTTTTGCCGCCTGAAACCGTGAGAGTAGACGTTTCGCTTACTTACAAAAATGCCGTGGTGTTAACCCAACGGGCGGGGGGCGCGATCGGCGCCAAGACCTTCAAGGAGGAGGAACAGACGATCCTGTCCAAAGTAGGCACGCTCACCCTCGTCAACGAACGACGGGACGCCCCACAGTCCAGCTTTGCGCAGCGCCACCCGATTCGTCTCAATCCGCTCCAGGTACGACTGGTCTTCGAGGGCGTCGCGGACGAAGCCGGCGTCGAGCCGAGCCGCTTTCGCGACCTTTTGAAGACCCGCGTTTGTGGACATGTCGAGCGCCTCGCTGAAGATCCCGCGAAGCGCAGCGCGTGCAAAGAGCAGCCCGCGTCCGACTTGGTCGGCGCGATGAAACACCGCGAGGCAACGGGAGACGCCGTCCCCGAGCGGATCGCAGACCCGTCCGAATGGCACCTCGTGCCGCCTCGCCTCTCGCGACGCGTCGTGAATGAAGTACATCTTCTTCACTTTGGGGACCTCAAAGCCGCGCATCACGAGCGGGAGCACAGGGCGTAAGGTGAGGTCAAAGCGTCGCTCTTCAGCCGCCCGCGCGAGTCGCTCGATCGCGATGTAGGAGTAGGGGCTTCGGAACGAGAAGAAGCACGAGAGCGAAGAGATCGAGGGGACGGCGGTGTCACGGCGAGGGACCACGGTTTCGCGCGGGAGCTTGCGCTCGTCCGCGAGTCGATCCGCGAAGTGCTGAACGCGATCAATGCCGACGTACCACTCGCCGGCGTAGGCGATCGTCCCGCCTTGATAGTGACCTCGTTCCCGCAGGAGCTCGTAGTTCTCCTCGATGGTCGCGCGGACCTTCTGGCCCCCGACCGCGCCGTGTGTTGAAACCAGTTCGCGTATCGCCTCGCCGTCGCCTCTGAAGAGCGCGCGCCCGATCGCGTCGTTGACCATGAGTTGATCCGCGGTCTCGCGTTCTTTCAGGAGTACGGCTTCGGCGCGTCGTCGTCGCGTCTCCTCGATCTCAGCCGGCGCGTCCGGAAAGTCGAGCTCGAAGTGTCTAGCGAGCAGCCGCGCGTCGCGACGCGCGAGCGCGTGCCGAAGCACAGGCGCGTGGTCCACGTCCACGCTAGGCGCGGGGACGATAACGGTCTTGATGTCGACGTCGTAACGCGCCTGAACTCTCGGGAGCACCTGCGCCAAGAGATGACTGTGCGCGTCGTCGGGCTGATGAAAGAACGTGATCGAACCATCCGCTCCGACCTTGCGCGAAAGCGAAGCAAAGCGGCGCTTCCCGCGCAGCGCGCCTTCGCCGAGGTAGGCCCCGATCGCGACGCCGCGCAGCCGGGACCACAGGCTCACGCCTCGATCGCTCCGTAGACGCTCGCGACCGCGTCCTCGAGACGCGTCGGATCGCTCCCGCCCGCCTGCGCGAAGTCGGGACGACCGCCGCCGCCGCCGCCTACGATCTTGGCCGCGCCGCGGACCAGATCACCGGCCTTGAAACGGTCCGTGATCTCGCGGCTGACGCTGCAGACCAGGATCGCCTTTTTCCCATCCTTGGACGGAGCGCCTAACATGATGACGGCGGGGGCGAGCTTGTCGCGGAGCTGGTCCGCCATCTCGCGGAGCGTTTTCGGATCGCCCACCGGGACCGTGGTCCCGAGCACGTGTACACCCGCGATCTCGCGCGCTTCGGCGGTGAGGTCGTTGCCGCTGCCGCTTCCGCTGATCAGCTCCTTCTGGAGCTTTTCGATCTCACGCTGAAGCTCTCGCTGCTTGTCGAGCGTCTTCTTCACCTTGTCGGCGGCGAGCATCGGCGGGGCCTTGAGCAGCTGCGCGGCGTTGCCGAGCTCGCGCTCTACCGCGCGGAGGTGAGCGAGCGCGTTGAAGCCGGTGGTGGCCTCGATGCGCCGGACGCCCGCCGACAGACCGCCATCGCTGAGGATCTTGAAGAGGCCGATGTCGCCCGTGCGGAAGGCGTGCGTACCGCCACAGAGCTCGAGGCTCGGACCGATGCGGAGCATGCGCACCACGTCGCCGTACTTCTCTTCGAAGATGCCGATCGCGCCGCGCTGCTTGGCGTCGTCCATCGGCAACACCTCGGTGACCACGTCGGTGTTCTGCAGGATGGCGTCGTTGACGAGGTCTTCGATGTCGCTGACCTCGCCGGCCGTGAGCGCCCGGGCGCTGCTGTAGTCAAAGCGCAAGCGCTCGCTGCTGACGAGCGAGCCCTTCTGCGTGACGGCCTGTCCGATGACCTCGCGAAGAGCCCAGTGAAGCAAGTGCGTCGCGCTGTGGTTACGCCGAGTCGCGGAGCGAGCGTTGTGGTCGACCCGCAGGTGAACCTCGTCGCCTTCGTTCAGAGCCCCTTGCGCGAGGTAGCCCTTGTGCACGTACAGCCCGTCGAGCGGGATCACGGTGTCGGTCACCACGAATCGCGAGGCTCCGCTCTCGATCACACCGACGTCGCCGGCTTGACCGCCTTTTTCGGCGTAGAACGGGGTGAGCCGCGTGATCAGTTCGTGAGGCGGCTCGGCTTCGCTGCTCGTCTCCGGATCGAAGGGCGTGAGCGATGACGTTCGCTCTCCGCGGGAGAGGAGGGCGATGATCTCGCTGCGTCCGTCTTCGTGCTCGTAGCCCACGAAGTCGGTCGCGCCGAGCGCGAGGATCGGTCGGTAGACATCGTCGATGACGGCGCCCTCGATAACGCTGCCCTTGCTGCGGTCCTTGGCGTCCTTGAGCTCACGCGCGAAGCCGACCTCGTCGATACTGAAGCTCTGCTCTTCGCCGATGACGCGCTGGAGGTCGAGCGGGAACCCGTAGGTGTCGAAGAGCTTGAACGCGACACGACCAGGGAGGGTGCGAACACCGGTCGAGTGATCCCAATCTTCGTTTTCGTCGAGGAGCCTGAGCCCGTTGGCGAGGGTGCGCCGGAAGCGCTCCTCTTCAGAACGCGTCAGGTCGGCGATCAGTTCGCGTCGCTCCACGAGCTGCGGGTAGGCCTCGCCCATGAGCTCGACCACCTTGTCGGTGCAGCGGTGAAAGAAGAGCTCGTTGATCCCGAGCCGGTGTCCGTGACGAATGGCGCGACGAGCGACGCGTCGAGCGACGTACTCTTTCTTCCCCTTGTCGGGGAACACGCCTTCGCTGATCAAGAACGCGATGGTCCGGGCGTGGTCGGCGATGACCCGCATCGACATGTCATCGTCGCCCTGCGTCCCGCCGTACGGCTTGCCGCTGATCTCGCTGGCGAGGTTCACGAGCGGCCGAAGCAGGTCGGTGTCGTAGTTGCTGAGCACGCCTTGCTTGATCACGGCCAAGCGCTCAAGGCCCATCCCGGTGTCGACGCTCGGCGCAGGAAGCGGTTCAAGCGGACCGCCCGCGACCTCGCGGTTGAACTGCATGAAGACCAAGTTCCAAAACTCGAACCACCCCTTGCCGTCGGGCGTGGGTTCTTCCCCGAAGGTGCTCGGGTCGGGCTCACCGTCCCCGAGGTAGTAGTGGATCTCGGTGCATGGTCCGCACGGGCCGGTGTCGCCCATGGACCAGAAGTTCTCTTTGGCGTTCTCGCGGATAATGCGCTCTTCGGGAAAGCCGGTGACCTCTCGCCAGATGCGGGCGGCTTCCGTGTCTTCCGGGCCGTAGCCTTCTTCGCCGCCGAACACCGTGATCACGATGCGCGAGAGGTCGAGCTTCATGTGCTCCGTGATGAACTCCCAGGCGAACTTGATGGCGTCTTCTTTGAAGTAGTCGCCAAACGAGAAGTTGCCGAGCATCTCGAAGAAGGTGTGGTGCCGCGCGGTGACGCCGACGTTCTCCAGATCGTTGTGCTTGCCGCTGATGCGGATGCACTTCTGCGAGGTCGTGGCGCGCGTGTAGGCCCGCGTCTCTTTGCCGGTGAACACGTCCTTAAACGGGACCATGCCCGCGTTCGCGAACATCAGGGTGGGATCGCTCGGCAGGACCAAGGGACCGCTGGCCTGCCGCGAGTGGGCCTTCGATTCGAAGAAGTCGAGGAAGCTCTTCCGGATGTCGCTAGAGGAAGTCATGTGCACCAAGTACGTCTCCTTTTGACCGCGCGCAATGCTCTTGGAGACCTACGAGTTGGACGCCGGGACCTCGCCCGTCGTGAGCAGCGTCACTCCGGGAGGTCCTCCTCGATGGCGTTGTCTTCGATGGCGCCGCGCTGACGGAGGGCGAGCGCCGCGTGTCGCTCGATTTCGACGTTGAAATCCGCGAGCAGAATCCGCATCAGCTCTATCGATTCCATGGCGAGCTGTGCGCTGAAGTGAACCGACCGGGCCGCAGATTGTGCTCGGAACGCTGCGCTGCACACGACGCGGTCTTCGACGTAGGAGTAGACCAAGGCGCGGCCCTCGAATTCCCCGGGCGTGAAGCTCTGCCCGTCCGCGCTCGCGAGCGGTGGATGGTACCGCTCGGGAACCACGAGGACATCGAACGACCAGAACGAGTCGAGCGAACGCGCGCGCTCCAGGAAGCTGTCCAGCCTGTCGCCATCCACGCGTCCTTGGATCGAGGGAAGGATGTCGCTGATGAACTCGCTCTCCGCGAGCGCGATGCGCGGCGGGGTCACCTCTCCGGACTCGAGCGCGAAGGGATACGCCGTCCGGCCGTCTGCGTAACGAAGCGCTTCGAGCGCGTCCGCCATCGAGCCGAACGAGCCGCCGTTGGTCGACATAGAAGCGCGCACCGTGGGCTGAATGGCGCAAGGACGATCGCTCCCGACCGCGTCCCGGCCGGCCGCGATTCCGGCGTGCCACTTCTCGCGGTGAGCGGGAATCGCGTCGCGTACCCGTTGGACGGCGTCGCGCGCCATCGTTCGCTCTTCTGGCGACGCGTTGCGCATCCGGGCCTCGCGTTCAGCTTCTCGAATCTCGCGTCGTTCGCTGCGTTCTTGTGTCTGCTTGCCGAAACGAAAGAGGCAGATTCCGCACGGCGTGATCACGGAGAGGACGACCAACGCGCCGAGGACAAACGGAATCGCGCGCATTCGCTTGCCGCGACTCAGAAGTTTGCGCTCAAGGTCGTCCGGATCCATCGCCAAACGCTATCAGACGGCCCTCGACATCCTGCGCGGAAGGCGAGATAAACAGCGCGCTGTAAGTCTTTGAAAGGAGCCCCCGTGAGCGAGATTGTGAAGTCCGGCCTGATCCAGTGCGCTAACCCGTTGAACGACGAGAGCCGTCCGGTCAGCGAGATCCAAGAGGCTGCGTTTCAGGCGCACATCCCGTTCATCGAGGAGGCCGGCAAGAAGGGCGTGCAGATCTTGTGTCTGCAAGAGATCTTCAACGGCCCCTACTTCTGTCCGAGTCAGGACACGCGTTGGTACGACGCCGCGGAAGCGGTCCCCGGTCCGACCACCGAGCGGATGGCCGAGTACGCCAAGAAGTACAAAATGGTCATCATCGTTCCGGTCTACGAACGAGCGATGCGCGGCGTCTACTACAACACCGCCGCGGTCATCGATGCGGACGGCACGTACATGGGCAAGTACCGCAAGCAGCACATCCCGCAGGTCGGCCCCGGCTTCTACGAGAAGTTTTTCTTCCGCCCGGGCGACGGGGGCTACCCGATCTTCGACACGGCGTACGCCAAGATCGGTCTGTACATTTGCTACGACCGTCACTTCCCTGAAGGTGCGCGTTGCCTCGGCCTGAACGGCGCCGAGATCGTCTACAACCCGAGCGCGACCGTGAAGGGGCTGAGCCAGTACCTCTGGAAGATCGAGCAGCCCGCGCACGCGGTCGCCAACGGTTACTACGTGGGCGCGATCAACCGCGTCGGCACCGAGGCGCCGTGGAACATCGGTAAGTTCTACGGCACGAGCTACTTCGTGAACCCACGCGGCGAGTTCATCGCGGAGGCGAGCGAAGACAAGAGCGAGCTCGTCGTCGCCGACCTCGACCTCAAGGTCATCGACGAGGTCCGCAACACCTGGCAGTTCTACCGGGACCGTCGTCCGGACGCGTACAACGAGATCTTTCGGCCCTAGGGTCGTGGGCTCTCCGCCGGGCGGATTCGCTCGGGGCTTGATTTACGCGTTGTGCTTTTGAGGGGTCTTTCGAGACCCCTCTCTCCCTTCGGTCGATTCACCCCAAACGGTCGCGTGCGCTCCCCGAATGTCGAAAACGGCAGACGGTCGGCTTCGCCTCTCGTCTCTTTCGTTTCCGACTCGGGGCCCGTCCTCGTTTGCCAAGGTTGTGCTGGAGTCCTTCGAGACGGTCGCGTGCGCTCCCCGAATGTCGAAAACGGCAGACGGTCGGCTTCGCCTCTCGTCTCTTTCGTTTCCAGCCCTTTCACGAGATCACCTACGTCGCCGTTGGGAACGCGGCATCGATGTACGAAGCGCGCGAAACACGACCAGGCTCTTCTTGGCTGCGTAGGTCCTTGAGCGCGCTCGAGAGCTCACCCCCGTCAATCACAACGCTCCGACTCAACTCGCCGTCACACACCGCACCAAGCGGATGCGCTCGCGAGTTGTTTTCAACGAGCGGTTCGTGACGGCGACCCTGACGCGGTGAAGTGCTGCTCTGCCGGCGAGTTGCCCGCGAGTCATCAAACGAGCCCGCTGCGCGTACCCTTGTAAGCATGCTTATGGGTTCATCTCGCCTCTCTTCGCTTCTCGCGCTCTCAGCGTTTGTCGCCTGCGTCTCTCCGGCCTTCTCGACTTCGGCACAGTTCGCCCCGGGCGGCGCCGCCGGCGAGGAACCCAGACTCGAGTCGTCCGCGTTACAGCTGACGCTCGAAGACCCGGCCACGCGTCGCACGTTCCGCCGGAGGGTCGCGGGCGGCGTGACGCTCGGCATCGTCGTGGGCGCCGGGGTCACCGCGGGGTTGGTCATCGGAGCGCTGAGCTTGGACCGAGTCTCCCTCGCCGCTGCGATCCCGCTGTTCTTTATCGGGCCTGCGCTAACGATGACGCTCGGGATGAGCACCGGTGCGCTCTTTGGACGCACCGTCCGCCCGCTCAAGTACGCGCGCGCGCTTGGCGCCGCCGCGCTCGGAGTCTTGGCGGGCGGGATCGTACTGTCCCCGTTCTTCATCACGATTAGCGTCGATGGCGGGGGCGCGATCCTGCTGGCGGGGACCTCCGTCGCGGCGCTCGCGATGATGATCACCACGACCTTGTTCACAGTGCGTTTTGCGCGCCGAGCGGAGCGGTCACGAATGTCGGTCCGGGCGGGGCTCGGTTACGTCAGCCTGGCCGCGGAGTTCTAGCAGCCCGCTTGAGGGCGCTTCGCGAGCCGCTTGAAGAGGCGACTTCCCATCGAATCTCAAATGTGTGCGATGTAAACATGTCTGCCGGCTTCACTCGACTCCTCGCCCTCGCGGCTTTTCTCGGCTGCCTCTGTTCGATTCTGTCGGCCTCTGCGCAAATCGCGGATCCATTGGAGCAAGCGCCCGAACTCACGCTCGAAGACCCAACCACCCGCCGCACCTTCCGTCGACGGGTCGCCGGCGGCGCCACGCTTGGGTTTGTGGTGGGCGCCGCGATCGTCGCGGGAACCGTCGGCGGCATCTACTCAACGCGCGTGAGCGGTGGGGTTGGCATCGCGCTCGTCACATTACTCCCCGCGGTCACAATGACGCTCGCGCTCAGCACGGGCGTACTCCTCGGTCGCACAGTTCGCCCCATCCAGTTCGGGCGTGCGGTCGCCGCGAGCGCGCTGGGCGTACTGGCGGGCGGGATCGCGCTCACTCCGTTTGTCTTCACCCTCAACGTCGACGGAGGCGGCGTGATTCTGCTCGCGGGATCGGCGGTCGCGGCGCTCGCGATGGTGGTGACCACGACGCTGTTCACGGTACGTATCGTTCGCAGGGCAGAGCAGGCGCACATCTCCGTCCGCGCCGGGCTCGGTTCGGTCAGCATCGCGGCAGCGTTTTAGTTCGAGCCGCGCGGTTTGTGTTCGAAGTCGCTCAGGTGATACTTGCGAAAAGACCCTTGGGGGTGGCGATGATGCGCTTCGTGTGCTTCTGTAAGAAGCAACAACAGCCTTTTGGCGGCTATTGTCTGAACTGGGACCGCATTCAGTGACAAACCACTCAAGACGAAAATTCCTCGCAATGGCATCCGCCGGTGTGGCTTCGGCATGGAGCTTCAACCCGCTGGGGGCTCAGGATCCGTCCAGAAAGCCACTGCGCCTCATCACCTTTGTCGACCACTATGGGCTCAGCCCACATGGGGGAGATCGCACGGGTCAGTGGATGACCTCGGAGAGCGGCGACTTCGCGTTGTCTGAGGAGCACTTTGAGTGGGTGCTGGCGCCGATGGCGCGTCACCAAGCTCACATGGCCGTGATCACCGGAGTGTGGCAACGGAGCCGTGCCGTCCTGGGAGGAAGCGCCGCGCACTTCGCGGTCAACGCGCAAGCGCTCACTGGGAGCCGTGGTCGAGGTGGACGCTCGTCAGGCATCCGGCACGACCATCCTTCCATCGACGTTCACATCGGTGAGTTCTTGAGCGGCGACTACGGTCTGCGAGACCGGGTCTACCCACACGTGCGAATCGGAGGGTCGTTCTCGTACGGAACTGATGGCGCGAAGCTCGGCGGATTGGGATCCCCGAGAGCGGTTTACTCCTCGCTCTTTGGCGCGACGTCGTTGGTCGACCTGCAGACCCAAGCCCTCGTCATGGAGCAGGTGCAGCGGCAGCTCCAGACCATCCGTCCTCAGCTCGTCAACGCGAACGCGGCGACCATGCTGGACGGTTATGCGTCGAGCGTCGACGCGGTCGCTCGTGAGCTCGAGCTTCGAGCCGACCTTGTCTGCGAACAGCCGGACTCTTCGTCCAACAATGGCGCGACGGAGGCGGGCGTTCGTCAGATGTTCACCGCGATCTACAACATGATCGGGTGTGACCTGACCTCGAGCATCGCGTACGCCTTCTCCGGCTCGCAACGACACCAGTTCCTCTTCGCCGAGTCACCGGATCGGAGCGGCGCGGTGCGTACCGCGTTGGGCCGGAGCTATCACAACCCTTCTCATAACAACGGGACGGTTGGAGCGATGGTTCAGTCGCTCGTGTATCGGTGGCGCCTGGAGCTCCTCGCGGATCTCATCGACCGACTCGCGGAGACCCCGGACGTCGGCGGCGACACGCTCCTCGACAACACCGTGATCCTCTTCACGAGCGCGATGTCGAACAACACGCACGGGACGCGACAAGGCTACCCGCAGTTCATCGTCGCGGGCCGCAACGCGAACCTCAACACGGGGATGCACTTCGACTGCACCGGCCATAGCAATAACGAGCTCTTCGTGACCTTGGCGCAGGGTCTGTTCGCGCCGACCGCGCGTTTCGGGGGCTACAACGGGAGCGGCGTGTACCGCGGGGCCGCGCTCAACAATGGTCCGATCGAGAAGCTCCTCAAGGAGGTGGTCTCGTGAGCTCGACCATGTACGTACGCGGATCTGCGCTTCTCCTCGCGCTCACCATCTCCTCATGCTCTGGTGAAATCGCCGAGCCGACGGGTTCGGTTCCAGACGTACCGGAAGGCCACACGCCTGGCGAAGGCGAGGGTCGCGTTCCTGAGGAAGAGGAGCCAAGCTTCATCCCGCAGGCGTCTGATGATCGGTACTCGCCGCTCGCGCGCGTGACCAACACCGAGTTCCGCACAGCGGTGGAGCAGGTGCTGGCGCTGACGGAGGAAGAAGCGGCCGCCCTCTCAGGCATCACCCTCGCGCCAGAACAGGAGTCGCAGGGGCTGTTCAACGCCGCCAACCAACAGTCGGTGTCGCAGCTCTCCCTCACGACGTTCGCGCAGCTCGCCTCAACCGCGGCCGACGCGCTGACCGCAGGCGAGCTTGAGGATGCGCGGACGCGCCTGGAGTGTGGCGACCAAACGGAAGCGGAGTGCGCGCGCCTGTTCGGTGAGCGGCTCATGCGCAGCGCCTACCGCGAGACCTTTGACGCGAGCGACCAAGAACGCCTGACCGAGCTCCTCACGGAGACCGAGACCCTCATCGGCGGCGAGATCGAGTCGGCCGCGCTGGATCCGGAGCTCGACGCGACAAAGCTGTTCTTCCTGCGGATGCGCATCCGAAGCGTTGCGCAGCTCGCGACCCTCGCGCCTAAGTTTCTGCTCCTCGTCGAGCGGGGCGAAGTGGGAGAGGTCGCAGATGGCGAAGAAGAACAAGAGCGTCCACTCCTCCCGCATGAGATCGCCAACCGCCTCTCGTTCTTCCTCGTGGGTTCGCCGCCGGACGCGAGCCTCCGAGCGGCGGAAGCGGAGCTCACCTCTTCGACGGCTCGGCTTGAGTACGCCAACGCGCACCTCACGAACGACGCGAGCGTGAACGGGATCGTCAACACGTTGATCGGCTGGCTCGATATCCGTGAAGACGTCGACGCGGCGGCGCTCAGGAAGCTGCGCGCCTACCTCGCGACGTGGGTTCGAGACGCGCGTCCGTTTGGCGACTTGTATGAAGGGCAGGTCGAGGTGGAGCACGCCGACGAGACGACGTCCATGGAGCCCTTCGGCGTGCTCGGGCTTCGCGCCGTGATCGCGTCCCACACCTCGAGCCCGACCCCGAGCTTCATCAATCGCGGCGAGTTCATCGTGGAGAAGCTCCTGTGCGGAGAGCTGCCCGAAGATCTTCCCGACGCCGCGCTCCCTGAAGATGCGGTCGACCCAGTAGACGTGTTCGAAGTGCACGCGACGAGCCCGTGTGCGACGTGCCATCACGTCTTCGACAACTACGGTGCCGCGCTTCAGCGGTTTGACGTGGACTCCAACCTCTACGACCCGAGCAACGATTGGCTGGGAAGCGAGTTCGATCTTTACCCCGTCGGCGACGTCGAGGGCGTGGTCCGCGATCCCGCGACCTTGGGCGCACGCATGGCGGCGAGCCAACAAGCGCGGCGCTGCATGACCGAGTTGTGGTACCGCAACGCGGTGCGACGCGACCTCCTCCCGGGAGCCGTCGACGAAGAGGCGATCGACGAGCTGTTCGAGGCGTGGATGGCGAGCGGAGACGACAGCTTGGTTTCGTTGATTCGGCAGATCGTGGTGGCCGAGGACTTCGTGACCCTGCGGCTCTGATGCGAACGGTGCTTTTCATTCCCCAGTCGTTCGTCCACGGTGGCGGACATGATGAAATTCTCAAGTCTCTCGATCACGTGCATGGTGCTGTTCGCGTTCGCGATGGGTTGCGACCGAAGCGAGCCCGAAGCGACTGGACCGACACAAGCAAACGAAGCGCCCTCGGCTGAAGCCGTCGAGGCGGCGGAGCCCACGCGACCCGTCGAGCCTGCGCGTCCGGCCGAGCCGCCGACCAAGAACGCCGCCGCGCCGACCGAAGCGCAAGCCGCTGGTCCGAACGACGTCGAGATCGCGCTCGCCGACAAGGGAGACGCGACCACCAACAACTATTGCATCGACATCGCTGGCGGGAACCGCAACGTCGATCCATCGCGAGGTCTTCAGGCGCACACTTGCTACAGCTACCGCGGGGAGCTGGGTTCGGATCAGGTGTTCGACTCATCGCGGTTCGCGTCGAACGCGTTGTACATGCCTCGCTTTGATGTGTGCGCGACGGTCGCGAGCGTCGCCGATGGTGCCGCGGTCGGTCTTGAGGCGTGCGATGGCGGCGATCGTCAAGCGCTCGCGTTTGGTGAAGACGGCCGGATTCGCCATGTTTCGGCGCAGGAGCTTTGTCTCACTGCGGGGAGCGACACGCGGTTCGGGCGCAGCCAGACCCATCAGATCAAGACCCTGCACCTCGCTTCCTGTGATGCCAGCCAAGACGGTTTGCAGATCTGGCGCGCGCGTCGCGAAATGGACTGATGAACAGGGTGGGACGACGCTGCGGGTTCGTTGTGAACTGTTTGATGTAAATTTCTCCGCAGTAGGTACTTTAACCCCGTGGTGCGAAACAAAATTTGGGATGTGCTTGTGCTGGCCGCGCTCATGGCGGGCTGCACAGGCGATATCGCGGACCCCTTTGCGACAGAGGACGAGTTCGATGAGTTCGAGCGTGGGGGGACTGGTCGAGGTGGCGAATCCCCTGGAGAAACGGGAGAAACGCTGCATTGTGATGCACTGCCGCCGCGCTTGCGCCGACTTGCACCGACCCAGCTCGACCGGGCGTTGGCTCCCCTCCTCCCCGATTCGGTGAAGCCAAGTGCGGAGTACACCGATACGCTGCAGCTTGCGACGCGGTTCACAGGTGAGGCTGGCACCCTAGGGATGACCACCCCCCATGTGGAGGACCTGCTCAACACCATGGGAGAGATCAGCGACGAGGTCGTAACGCGCATCGTTGACGAGGTGGGTTGCGCAGGAGCGAACTCCGTTCTTGCGGACTTCAGCTCTCCCCGCGATGGCGCGAGGACTGGCTACGGCCGATACGCAGGTGCGTTCCCGGACAACACCACCGTCTTCTTGCCGGCCGGCCCAATCGGCTTCTTCACCGACCCGCCGACTCATGTCAGCCAGCAACCCGTGATCGACGGCCCGCATTCGGGTGCTCAGAGCAACTCGGTGGCCGATCCGCAACGAGTGATCGGGCTGAAGTTGGATTCGGTCCTCGTCGCGGGCAGCTCGCACACGTTGCACTTCGCGAGCTACGCAATGGACCTCTCCACCGTCGGGAGCGACCGTTTGCACGCGCCTGGCTACTTCTACGTCTTCGGGATCCAGACGGAGACCGAGACGCCAGCCGAGGACGCGTACGTCGACTCCAATGCGATCGCGATGCTGCCGGGGGTCGACTTCTTGGCGCGGAGCGAGCTCATCGACAACCGCGACTGGGAGTACAAGTCGATCGCTTTTGAAGCGACCGCGGACTACGACCGGCTCCTGCTCGTCCCGACGAACCAAGCCGTGGCGGATGGGATGGGGCCGGGCGAGAGCGGTTCGTACCTGACCATTGACTCGATTCGGATCGAGAGCGGCGTCGAGTGCAACGCGCTCATCATCGAGACACTCGTGGGGCACCTCTTCCGGCGGCCAGCCACCGCAGAGGAGACGGATCGCTACGTCTCTTTGTTGAACGAGAACACCGAGGAGTTCGGGTCTGAGGAAGCGCTCAAGATGGTGACCGAGGTTCTCTTGATGTCGCCCAACACGCTCTATCGTTCTGAAGTGGGCGATGGCGAAAAGCTCACGCACTACGAGATCGCGTCCGCGATCAGCTTCGCGATCTCGGATGGGCCACCCGACGCGCAGCTGCTCGCGGCGGCCGAAGACGAGCTCCTCTACGACTCCGCAGAACGGGAGCGTCACGCGCGGCGTCTCCTTGAAGCGGCCGAGTCAGGCGAGAGCGTCCAGCGCTTCTTCAGCGAGTACCTCCACTCCGAGAGCGCGAAGGTCGTGGCGAAGAACGCGGAGCTGTTCCCCGACCTCACCGACGAGATCCGCGACGCCATGGTCGAGGAGCAACGTCGGTTCATCGCGCATGTGCTCTGGGAAGAGGGCGGGACCTATGAAGCGATCATGTCCGCGCCGTACACGGTGGTCTCACCAGAGCTGGCGGCGTTCTATGGCTTTCCGACCGAGCACGAGGAAGGTTGGGTCAAGGTCGACACGGAGGGGCGCGCGGGCGCGTTGATGCACGGCGCCTATCTGCTCCAAGCGGGTCACGACGACACCACTAGCGTGGTGCTTCGGAGCGTGGAGCTTCAGACCGAGCTCTTGTGCGCGACGATCCCTGATCCTCCGCCCGACATCGACGACGATCTACCGCGTGAGGACCCAAGCGGTCCCACGACGCAGCGCGATCGCTTGGAAGAGCACCGTGCGTCGGCGGTGTGCGCGAGCTGTCACGACTACATCGATCCCACCGGCTACCCGTTCGAGGCCTTCGATCCGATGGGCCGCGCGCGTGAAGAAGAGCAGGGTCTTCCGATCGACACCACTGGGCAGCTCTTCCTCGCAGACGGGTCGCAGCGCGTCGACAACGCGGTCGAACTGGTCTCGGCGATCGCGACCGCGCCGCAAGCACAGGAGTGCTTCGCCGAGCACCTTATTCACTTCATGGATGGTGAAGAACGGGACGACGATTGCATCGCGTTCGACCCCAGCGGCGACATTCGAGAAATGCTCGTTCGACATGTCGCGTCCGAGCGCTTTATCGAGCGAAGCGCGATCCCCGGAGCCGATTTGGGCGAAGCGACCGACGCGGCAGATGAAGGAGAGGAATGATGGCGATGAAGCATGATGTAAAGCGCCGGCGCTTTTTACAGCTCTGCGGACTGACCGGTGGGTCTCTCCTTCTCTCGTCGCTTGGTGGACGGCTCGCGTCCCAGGTCCATGGACAGTCGCCGGACGACCGCTGTCTGCTCGTCTTCGGAGCCGCCAACAGCATGCCGTTCGAGCTCGCCCAGGGCGAAGGCGAAGACTGGTCGTGGGCCTATGACGACCACCCGCTCGCGGACCTCCTCGGCATCACCAGCATTATCGAGGACACCTACAACCCGCACAACCGCGGGATCCACGGGAACTACCAGTCTTTCCTGACGGCTAGCGGAGGAGCGAAGCGGGGACCGAACGGGGTCAGTATCGATCGCAAGGTCGCTCAAGACCTCGCTGGAGATGGCTCAAGCCGTTCGATCAACCTGAGCTACCCGTACGGCGTCACGCGTCTCCGGACGCCGAACGCGTCGGCCGACCGTGCTGGCGCGCGCTACCCCGTGATCGCGCACCCGGCACGCGCGCTGGAGTCGCTCTTTGGCGATACAACAGCCTCTGAAGCCGAGCGACTCGCGCGCGTTCGGCGTCGCCAAAGCGTTCTTGATGCGATCTCGCAGGACATTACGCGGACGTCGTCCCGCCTCGCGGGACCTGAGCGCGCTTCCATGGATCAGTACCTCACCTCGATCCGCGAACTGGAGATCGAGACGACCAACGCGCTCGATGTCGACGACGCGTGCCTGGGTGAGGAGTACCCAGACGAGCCGATCCCGTTCTCCCAGCGGGTCAACCCGGACGTGATGATGAGCCTCGCTCGGATCTTTGGACTCGGCATCGCGTGTGGCGTGACGCGGGTGGGGGCGTTTATGGGTTGCGGTGTGGGGGACGACCCCGCTCAGCCGATCTACGACTTCGCTCCGATCAGCAGCACGCAAACGCTGCACAACGGGATCACGCACAACATTGGCAACCCAGCGCGCTACGAGGTCCTCGTCAAGGTACACCTGTGGCGGGCAGAGGTCGTGCGAACCATCTGGCGTCAGCTGGAAGCCGCGCCGCTCGGCGACGGGTCGGTGGCGGACCAGTCCGTTCTCATGTGGCTCAACACGCAAGGGCGTTGCCCCAACCCCGCGCGCGGCGGCAACAACCACAATCGTCAGAACAACATCCCAGTGGTCTTGCTCGGCTCCGCAGGTGGCCGCCTCCGGTCCGGTCGTCGCGTGCGCTATGGCCAGCGAGAGCGCTGCGTCGCCGACGCCTTCCAGACCGCCGGCAACGCCGTGGGATCTCCGATGACCTCCTTCGGCGCAGCCGCGCACTCCCGCGGGGCGTTCACGGAACTGCTCGCCTAGGTGCTGCTCTCTCTCGCTAGGTTCGTTCCGCGCGCCTGAAGATGGCGGCGTAGATCTCTTTCGCGAACGGGATGCCGGCGTCGCGCAGGTTCTTGGGGTTGTCCCAAAACTCGCTCAGCGCGCCGCGTCCCTGCTGCTCGTAGGTGAGCAGCTTGATCATCATCTGCACCTTGTCCGCTGCGTGGACGATGCGCGCCTCCAGGTCATCGCGCTCCAGCGCGCGCCAGGTGTCGGGGTAGGGCGCGGGGAGCATCTGGTCGACGATCGCGTTCTCGAGATCGGTCAACGCGCGCTTCATCTCGGGTGTCTTCTGCGGCATCGGGACGTCGCCGGTTTTGGCTTCCGCGACGTCGTGCAGAAGCGCCATGCGAAGCACGCGTTCGCCGTCGACCTCCTGACCGCCGGCGCGGAGCTGGTCGCACAAGAACATCGAGACCATCGCGACGCCGTAGCTGTGCGCGGCGAGCGACTCAGGCGACGCGACGCCGCGGAGGACCCAACCGGTACGCGGGAGATCGCAGAGCGGGTCGAGCGCTTGAACGGCGTCGATCAGTTCGTCTGGGGTCACGCGGCGTTGGACTTCTTCTCGGTGTCGACCGCGCTCGCGCGATGGATCCGCGTTGGCTCGGCGGGCAGCTTCGCTTCGAGGATGTCGGCCCACGTCGTCATATAGAGGACCACGTCGTCTGCGTTGGAGTAGCGAAGCGTGACGCGCTCCCCGGCGCGTTCCGAGAGGGCGCGCAGCACGACGGGATCGGTCAGTCGCTCGAGGTGCGCGATGTCCTGAGGCTCGAGCCCGGAGGCGGTCATCGTGTCGAGCACGACGTCCATCGGCAGGCCGCTCCCCGGGCAGTACTCCCGCGCGCCTTGCCCCCAGTCGCCCTGTTGCGCGAAGAGCGCCTCGCGGATCTGGTCGGCGCTCTGGTCGGTGAGGACCTGGGCGAGCTGCCCGCAGTTGCAGACGCCGTAGTGAGACCACTGATAGCGGTCGCCGGTCGTGATCTTCTTCGCCGCGCGTCGGAGGGCGTGAACCAAAGTGAGGGTGGGGTGCGCCATAGAGGCATTATAGGTCGAGTCGGTGCCGGGGACGAGTCACGAGGCTCGCCTTTGGAGACGTGAAGGTCTCGGGATGTCACTGGTCCGTTGCTTCAATTTCCGCAGCGCGTTGAGTACACCCGTTCCATGAAACCCCTCGTCGCCATCTTGTCTGGAAGCCGCAGCGATCTCCCCAAGGTTGAAAAGGCACGTGAGGTTCTACGCGCCCTCGACATCCCGCACGATGTTCGCGTGCTCTCCGCGCACCGCACGCCCGAGCGCACCATTCAGTATGTTCGCGCAGCCGAGGACGCCGGCGTCGAGGTCTTCATCGCGTGCGCCGGAATGGCAGCGCATCTGGCGGGGGTGGTCGCGGGTCACACATTTCGCCCCGTGATCGGCGTCCCGATCGCCGCCGGCGCCCTCCGCGGAATGGACGCCTTGCTCGCGACCGCGCAGATGCCGTCGGGTGTGCCGGTCGCCACGGTCGGGGTCGACGGAACCAAGAACGCCGCGTATCTGGCTGCGCGGATCTTGGCGGCGACCCGTCCCGCGCTCATCGAGTCGCTGCGCGCGGACCTGATGCGTCAGCGCGAAGCATATGATTCTCCCGACCCAAGGGTCCCCGCCGCGAGCGTGTCGGAATAATGAGCGCGCTCAGTGGTCGGCATGAGGCGCCTCACGCTGCGTTTCGTTGCTGACTGGCCTCTCCCTTGCGGGTTAGCGAAGAAGAGCCGTTTACCTGCTACCGTCCCCTGACATGATCGCCGCGCTCGACAAATCCACTTGGGTCCCCATGGTCGCTCTGGCCGCGTTCCTCTGCCTGGGAGCGGGGTTCCTCAAGTACCAAGATTACCAAGCCGAGGAAGAGCTGCGGGAGCGCGCGGAAGCGCGCGAGGAGGCCGAGCGCGCCGAAGCCGAGCGCGCCCGGAACTGGTTCGTCGAGCTCCAGAACGAGTCGGAGGAGAAGATCCCCGACATGCTCGAAGGGGTTCGTCTCGGGCACACGCTGGAGGAGCTTCGCGAGGCTCGGCCCCGCGCGCGACGAAGCCATCAGCAGAGCCAAGAGCTCCGCTTCTTCTCCGAGCAGCTCGCGAATGGATCTCAGGTCATGTACGGGTTCGATCGCGAGTCGGACCGCCTGATTCAGGTTCAGGTGATGAGCCGGATCCCGGTCGAGGGGCTCGGTCCGCATCTCACCGCGATGAACGAGGTCTACGGCTCACCGACGGGGATCTGGGACTGCCGCGGGGAAGGTCCTCCGGTTCGCCGCTTCACGTGGCGAGGCCGGGTGCTGGGGATCGCCGACGCGGTGTTGCTCCACCCGGGCGGCGCGTCGATCACGCTCTTCATCGGACCGACCGCGCACGTGGGGCGCTCGCTCGAGCGTGGCGGATGTCAGCCCATCTCGAGCCGTGATCAGATCGACCGCTTCCCCGTCGCGACCGGCGAGGACATCTTGGTCGCCGCAGGGATCGATCCCGAAGAGGTCCGCAGCGAAGCCGATCAAGACCGGCGTGTCGCCGAGGCCGCCGGGATCGTCGTGAACGATGACGGTCCACCGCTTCACTTTGAGCGAGTGAGCCCGGAAGAGGTTCAGGCGCTGATCGAGCGAAACGAAGAGGACGGCATCCCGCTCGACATGCCCTACGACCCCGCGGACGCGCCGCCCGGCCTTCGCTGATCAGACGCCCGAGACGACGTCGGGCGTGTTCTTTCCGCGTCGCGCGATCAGCTGCTGAAGCAGGACCGCGGCGATGCAGGTCAGCGTCGACTCCCACAGGTGCGCGCGTAGCCAGTCGATCAACAGCGTCGACCAGTCCGCGAAGTAGGCACCAAAGTAGTAGGTCGCCGGGACCCAGATGCACTGGCCGATCACCAGCGCGATGAAGAACGGTGCGCGCCGGAACCGCGCGACGCCTGCGAGGGCGGCGAGGCTGTGGTTCGGGAAGAGGATGAACATGAGCGGGCCGACCTTCGCGAGGAGACGCTGCGCCCACTGCACGAAGCGACCGAGCCGCGGGTAGCGGTCCTGGGTCCAGGACACGACGCGGTCACCAAAGTGGATGCCCAAGCCGAAGGCCGCGGAGAGCGAGAAGATACGCCGCGCGAACGCGATCACGAACACCGGAAGAAGCGGTGAACTGGCCGCGACGAGGACGACATGACGCGCCTCCGCCGAAAGCGCGAGGAGCAGGAGCGGGGCCTCGACCAGGAGGTAGGGGGAGAGCGCGGTCCCGATCGTGGTTCCCGCGGTCGCGATGAACGAACACGCGATCACGGTCCGACGGAAGCGGTCAGGCGCCCGCTCTTCTTCGTCAAGAGCGTCTGCGTCGCCCGCTTCGATCTGTGCTCCCATCACGAACTGTCACAACCCGGAACGAGCGATGCTCATTCCGAGTCGGTCTTCACTCTTCCTCGGAGGCGTTGGCTTCGCTCTCAGCGATCTCTTTGCGGACCTGCTCCATGTCGAGCTGCTGCGCTTGCGTGATGATCTCGCGGAGGCCTGCTTCGGGGACCACGCCCGCTTGGCGAAAGAGCAAAACCGAGTCGCGAAAGACCATGAGCGTGGGGATCGCTTCGATCTGAAACATCCCCGCGATGCCCTGTTCGTCCTGCGTGTTCACTTTGACGAAGGAGACGTCGGCGAACTCGTCGCTGACCTTCTCGAACACGGGTCCGAAGACGCGACAAGGGCCGCACCACGGCGCCCAAAAATCGACGAGGACGATGCCCTCGTTCTCGATCGCTTGCTTCAGGTTCTCTTCGTTTCCTTGAATCGTGCTCATTCTTCTTCGCCCTTTGCGATAGCGCGGGCCTCGTCGGTCGGGACCTTCGCTTCAGCGATCTCTGCGGCACTCGCGTCTTCGCCGCCAGCGTCTCCGGGTTCACTCTCCGGACCTGCATCTGACGCGGTATCCAAGGCGTCTGCATCCAAGGTGTCTGCTTCTTCCGACGCGTCGGCTTCCGTGTCGCCCGCCTTGTCGGCCTCAGGCGCGGGCTCCTTGAAGAGGTCTGTGATGACGATGTGCTTTCGGAGCGCGCCGGTCGTCTCGATGTCCGCGACGTCGGCGCTCTCGATCTCGAGGGCGCGCTGGACACCGGGATCGGCGAGCATCGTTTGCTGGAAGCGGTGCACGTTCGGGAGGTCCTTCTCGAAGTCCACGTAGGCGTCGCACCAGCGGAGCATCGCGAAGAAGAGGGCGTCGAGGATGGTCTTGGTGTCCCCGGTGACCGTGGAGCGTTCGCCGATCTGCGCGTCGAGCTCAGCGAGCTTCGCGCTGAGCTGTGTCCTCGCGCCGGCGACGAGCTCGGCTTGCGTCGCGTCGGACTCCGCGAAGCGGCTGGCGCCAAACTGAATGAGGAAAAGCGGCGCGACCTCGGTTGCCAAAAACGAGAGCCACTCGAGCTCGGCGTCGGCGGCTGGCGTGCCGTAGTCGGCCATCAAGGGCGTACCCTTACCGCGTCGCGCGAGGTAGGTCAGAATCGCGATGTTCTCGCGAACGACGCGGTCTCCGACTTTGAGCGAGGGAACCTTCCCGCGCGGATTGATCTGAAGGTAGTCCGCGCCGTGCAGCTCCTCATACGGCACGCGACACAGCTGATAGGCCCGGCCGCACCACTCAAGGACGATCTGCCCCGCGAGAGAGCTGGTACGGGGACAATAGAAGAACATCTTCGCCATTGGCGCGGAGCCTAGCAGGTCGTGGACGGCTTCCGGGCGGCGAATCAGGGGTCGGGCGCGACGACCTGAAAGCCTTTGGCCTGGACGACCGACTCCAGCTGCCGTCGAGGCACCATCCCGGTGATCCGCGCGGTCGTCTTCGTGACCTCGACGTCTTCCACGCCGGGAAGCGCGCGGAGCGCCGTGTCGAGCGAGCGTACGCATCCGCCGCAGGTCAGCCCGGCCAGATCGAGCTCGACGTCCACCTGTTCCGGAGCGCGCTGTAGCTTTTGACGGATCGAGTCGGCCATGAAGCTGAGGAGCATGAGCGCGAGGACCCCCGCGGAGAGGAGCTCAAGCCAGCGCGGGACCATCTGGTGGGTGTGCGCGTGCCCCGCGACGCTGAGGGTGAAGAACTCATCGAAGAGAAACCCGAAGCCGGTCGCGCCAACGATCACCGTGACGAGGTAGATGATGAGGCTGCGGGTCCCGAGCGCGTCTCGAACCGCGCCGATGGTCGCGAGGTTGGTCGCCGGTCCGGCCATCAAGAACACCATGGCGGCCGACGTCGGGAGCCCACCCGCGATGAGCGCGGCGGCGACGGGAACGGACGCGGTCGCGCAGACATACATCGGCACAGAGACGGCGAGCGCGGCACCGGCTGTGGCCAGGACGCCGTAGCCCGCGATGCTGGCGAAGACCTCGGTCGGGACGAACACCTGAATGGCGGCCGACGCGACCACGCCGACCACGATGTAGAGCGCGATCGAGCGAAGGACTTCCGTCGCGTGTGCGAACCCTGCCGCGAGCCCAGGAACCGGTTGCCGTTTGGACGAGGCCTTGGGTTGTGGCTCGGGTTCGGCGACGTTCGCGATCGCGCCGCCAACGATGCCGGTTACAAACGCGGCGAACACTTTGAAGAGCGCGAACGGGAGCCCGAGGAAGGCGGCGCTCACGAGGATCGAGTCCACGCCGGTTTGCGGAGTGCTGATAATGAAGCCGAGAGATGCCCCGCGAGATGCCCCGTCCTTCCGAAGCGAGACGCCTGCCGGAATGACCCCACAGGAGCAGAGCGGCATCGGGACGCCAAGCGCGACCGCCTTGATGACGCCAAAGCGGCCGCCTAAATGTCGACGCACCAGATCGGCGGGGGTGAACGCATGAAGCGCTCCCGCGATAGCCGTCCCAAGGAGGAGCCAAGGCGCGAGCTCGAGGAACGTCTGCACGAATGCCTGGACGAAGGGACCCACAAGAGAAACATGAGGAACTACGTGGGGAAGTCAACGCGATAGGAAGTCCAACGGGGTCGCGAACCGTGCCGCGTGTACTCAGACAGAAGGGACTAAGGACTCGACCTCGTCCGTGACTCCGTGCAAAATCGCTACGCCCAGCGGGCGAACTATGCAGCGTCTTCCCTTTTGTTCCGGTCAGCCTCGACCGCGCTTGCTGATTTGCGCGCTCCTGGCTTTTTTTGTGTCCTTCGCCACGAATGTGAGCGCGCAAGATCGTGATGGTGACGGCGTTAGCGACGCGACGGATCCCGATATCGACGGCGACGGAATCCCCAACGGCGCGGAGGGCGGTGACGCCGACGGAGATGGGCTTCCCGGCGCCGAAGATCTGGACTCGGACGGCGACGGAATCACAGACGCACGCGAGACCGGCTATCAGGATGACAATGGTGACGGCCGTCCGGACCTCGGGGTCGACGGGGATGGAGACGGCATCATTGATTCATTGATCGCGCCCGAGGACACCGACCTCGACGGCGACCTCGATTTTCGCGACACCGACTCGGACGCCGACTTCATTCCTGACGCGACCGAGGGGCACGACGCAGACGGAAACGGGCTTCCGGACAACAGTCGTGTGGGGAACGACCATGACGGGGACGGGATCGACGACGCGTTCGATCCCGACTGCCCTGAATCTGGCTGCGAGGTCCCTGGAGAGATCGCTCCGATCCCCGATCGAAACGGCGATGGCATTCCCGACTTTTTGCAGACGTGTGGCGATGGAGCGACCACTCCTGGAGAGTCCTGCGATGATGGCAACACCAACGACGGCGACGCGTGTACGAACGCTTGTCTCCGAGCGCTCGGAGAGCTCTGTGCGGTCAGCGCGCAGTGCGCGTCCACGCTTTGTGATGGTCGGTGCCAGCCCTGCGTCGACGATGGCCGCGGAGCCGATGAAGGATGCACGGGCGCGCTGCCGATCTGTGTCGCGAGCCCGACGGGCCCGAACGCCTGTGTACGATGCGCTGACGACCGAAGCGGCTCGACCCGCGACGACGGTTGCTCGTCCGCGTTCCCGGTCTGCGACGAGTCCACTCGTGAGTGTGAGGTCTGCATCGACAGCGCGGTGAGCGCGACCGACAGCGGCTGCAGCATGGAGACCCCCGTGTGTCTCGGCGGGGGGTGCCTCGAGTGCGAGGACGATACGGCCGCTGGGGTCGACTTTGGCTGTGATGCCTCGGCGCCCGCGTGCGTCGGGAACCGTTGCGTGGAGTGCGAGTCCGCGTCGGAATGCGATGACGACAACCCGTGCACCAACGACCTCTGCTCCAGCGGGATCTGCGCGCATCCTCCGCTCACGGTGGGCACGGCCTGCGGAGACGACGTCTGCGATGGCGCGGGCGCGTGCCTCGCGTGCGTCGACGACGGCAGCGGGGTCGACAGCGGCTGCACCGGCGCCGCGCCGGTATGCGACGACGAGCTCTGTGTCGAATGCGAAGTGAACGCGGACTGCACCCGCGGCGAGATCTGCAACGCGGGCGGTTCCTGTGTCCCGGGGTGCGCCTCAAGCGATGACTGCGACCCCAGCGCTCCCGTCTGCGACACGGACGCCATGGCGTGCGTTGAGTGCCTCGCCTCGAGCGACTGTGCGGATGGCGTGTGCTCGTCCACGTTCCTGTGCGTCGACTGCTTCAACGACGAGGTCGGGCGCGCGACCGACTCTGGCTGTGATACCGAAGCTCCGATCTGCCTTCGAGGTGCCTGTGTCGGCTGCCGCGATGACAGCGATTGTTTTGGCCTGGGCGCCTGCATGTCTGGGGCGTGCGTCGCGGGTGACCTCGATGGGGACGGGATCGATGACCTTAGCGATGACGACGACGACGACGATGGCGTCTCCGACCGCGATGAGCTCGGGGGCGCGGTGACGCTCGACTCGGACGCAGACGGCATCCCGAACTACGCGGACCCAGACTCGTTCCGATGCGCTGACGCGGACGATGACGGCCGATGCGACAGCTTCCCGATCGAGGTGGATCGCGATGGCGACGGACTCCTCAACCACCTCGATCGTGACTCAGATGGAGACGGCCTCCTGGATTCCGACGAGTCTGACGACCAAGATCGGGACGGCCGCGCAGACCGCGCTCCGAGCGGGTCAGATGGCGACCGCGACGGCGTCGACGATACGTTCGATCCGGACAGCGGCGGAACGATCAGCGCGCTCGTTGACGTCGATGGTGACGGCCTCCCCAACATCTTCGATGTCGACTCGGACGGCGATGGATTTACCGACTTGGTCGAGGCGTACGATGTCGACGCGGACGGGTCCCCGGACGTGACGCCTTCTCGAATGGACAGCGATGGCGACGGCTTGGACGACGCCTTCGCGATCATGAGCGCGGTCGCGGACTTCGATGAAGACGGACGCCCGAACCACCTCGACATCGATTCCGATGGGGACGGGGTGACCGACGGCGTCGAGTGTGGGTCCGAGCGCTGTGACGAAGACGCCGACGATCGCCCTGGGCCGCTCGATGACGACTCCGACGGTGACGGGATCGTCGACGCGATCGAGGGCCACGATGTCGACGCGGACGGCAGAGCCGACCTGCTCCCGAGCGGGCGCGACGAAGATCTCAACGGGCGCGATGATGTTTACGACGGTTCTCCTGCGGGGGTCCCCGACTTTGACGGAGATGGGCTCGCGGACCTGATCGATATCGACGACGACGACGACGGAATCGCCACCGCGCTGGAGTGCCCCGACGTGAGCGCGGGGTGCGCGGACGCGGACGCGGATGGTTCGCCAGACTACCTCGACGCGGACGCCGCCGCGCTCGACAGCGACGGTGACGGTCTGCCCGACACGGTGGAGTGCGGGGCAGGGGCGTGCCCAGACACAGACGGTGACGGCGCGACTGATGATCTCGACCCGGACGACGATGGCGATGGCATCCCGACCCGTGACGAGTGCCCAAACCCGGCGCGATGTGACGTCGACGGGGACATGGTTCGCGATCACCTCGACCTCGACTCGGACGGCGACACGGTTTCGGACGCGGTGGAGTGCGGGACGCTTCCTTGCCGCGATACCGATGGGGACGGAGAGCCGGACGTCGTCGACGAGGACAGTGACGGCGACCGGATCTTGGACACGAACGAAGCGAACGACGCGGACGCCGACGGCATCCCTGACCGGATCCGGATCGGGGTCGACGCAGATGGTGACGGCCTCGACGACGAGTTCGACATTGATCAAGGCGGGGCCCCGCCGCCGCTTCCCGACCACGACGAAGACATGCTCGCGAACCTCGTCGACGACGACGACGACGATGACGGCGTCGGGACCATCTTCGAGTGCGCGGACCCGACCAACTGTTCCGACAGCGACGGTGACCGTACGCCCGACTACCTCGACGCCGACTCGACCCCCGAGGACACCGATCGCGATGGTCTGCCGGACGTCTTCGAGTGCCCGGGGTTGGTCGACTGCGTCGACACGGATGGGGACGGACGCCCGGACCTCCGCGACGGCGATGATGACGACGACGGGATCCCGACCCGCGACGAGAGCGTCGACGGAGACGGTGACCCGCGCGACGACGACACCGACGATGACGGAACGCCGAACTACCTCGACGCAGACGACGATGGCGACGGGTTCGCGACCATCGAAGAGTGCCCGGACTTCGTCGAGGGCTGTCCGGACGAAGACGGTGACGACGTGCCCGACCACCTCGATGTGTGCGGCGACGGACGCCGGAGCGGGACCGTGCCGTCGGAGGAGTGCGACGACGGGAACCTTATCGAAGACGACGGTTGCTCGACGCTCTGTCGCCTCGCGGAGGACTCTACGGACCAGGACGGCGACGGCTTGCGCGACGCGGACGAGTGTCCCGCGGGAGACGTCTTGAACCCGTCAACGTGCCGCGACACAGACGGCGACGGTGACCCGGATCTCCTGGATCCTGACGACGACAACGACACGCTGATGACGGCGGACGAGCTCGAAGACGGCGCGCGCTTTGGACGTGACCTCGATCGCGACGGCGCCCCGAACTGGCTCGACGTCGACAGCGACAACGACCTCTTCAGCGACGAAGTCGAGGGCCGTGGAGACACCGACGAGAGCGGCGTCCCGGACTACCTGGAGTGGGACGAGGCGCCCTTCCGCGGGGGCGCGTTGTGCGCGACGTCATCGCGCGGTGGCCCGTTCACGTGGGTGGGGCTCTTGCTCATCGGCGCGGTCCTCGTACGTCGACGCGCGTGACTGAGCGTTCCCCTTCGGACCGCCTCGCGGCGTTTGTGCCGTGGGCGGATGACGCGGTGGTGTCGGTCATCGACGTCGGACTGATCAACCAGACGTTTCTCGTTAAGGGCCCGGCGAGCGACTTCGTGCTCCAGCGCGTGAACCCGATGTTCGGTCGTGAGGTGCACGAGGACATCGAGGCGGTGACGCGGCACCTGGAAGAGAAGGGGCTCGAGACGCCGCGCCTGGTTCGCTCGCGCGACGGGGAGCTCTCGACCATCGCTGAGGACGGCGCGTGCTGGCGTCTCTTTACGTTCGTCCCGGGTCACGTCGCGCGCTCGGCGGGCGCCGCGACGCTTCGCTCTTGTGGTCAGCTGGTCGCCCGCTTTCACAGCGCGCTGGCGGACCTTCCGCACGAGTTTCGTTTCGTCCGGGGAGGGGCGCACGACACGCCGAAGCACCTCCGGTACCTGCAGGAGACGCGAGACGGAGGTTGGCGACAGAGCGAAGAAGACGAGCCGTCGCTGAGTGAAGTCCACCGCGTCGCGGACGAGATCCGGCGCGCTGGGGAGGGCCTCGCGGACCTCCAGTCGATCACCCCGCCGCGCGTCATACACGGGGACCTGAAGCTCACCAACATCATGCTGCGCGAGGGGGAGGCGGTCGCGGTTCTCGATCTCGACACGATGTCGCGTGGGTCCCTCGCGGTGGAGCTCGGGGACGCGCTTCGCTCGTGGTGCAACGCGCTGGGAGAAGACCAAGGTGAAGCCCATCTCGATTTGGAGCGGTTCACGGCCGCGATGTCGGGATATGGCGAGCACGCGCGGGTGAGCCTCGCCGAGCGCGAAACGATCGTGCTCGGGTTCCTCACCATCACGACGGAGCTCGCCGCGCGCTTCTGCGCGGACGCGTATCGAGAGTCGTACTTTGGTTGGAACCGGGAACGCTTCGGCTCCGCGCGGGCTCACAATCTTCTTCGCGCGCGAGTACAGCTCTCGCTCGCGAAGCAGGTCGTCGCGCAGCGCGCTGCACTGGAGGCGGTCGTTGCTGATAAGCTGATCACGTGACGTCCAAGAACCTTCACGTGGTCGCGATCTCCGGAAGCCTCCGTCGCGGCTCATACAACCGCGCGCTCTGCCTAGCCGCCCAAGCGCTCGCCCCCGCGGGCATGACCATTACCGATCCGGTCCCGATCGGCGGGCTCCCGCACTACGACGGCGACCTCATCGTTGACGGCGTGGAGCCTCCGCAGGTGGTCGCGTTTCGAGACGAGCTCCTCACGGCGGACGCCTTCCTCTTCTCGGCACCGGAGTTCAACTACGGGATCCCGGGCGTGCTCAAGAACGCGATCGACTGGGGGAGCGGCCCGCCCTACGCGTCGCCCTTCGCGTACAAGCCGACGATGATCGTGAGCGCGGCCAGCAGCCCGCTCGGCGGTCCGCGAGCGCAAGCGCAGCTCAAGCAGAACCTTCTTGGGATGTGCTCCTACGTCTTCCCGTACCCAGAGTTCTTGTGCGGCTTGGCGAAGAGCAAGTTCAACGACGCGCTCGAGCTAACAGACGAAGAGACGAAGGAGCGCTTGGCCGAGATGCTGGTGCGCTTTCTTGAGTTCGCGCTTCGCTGCTAGGGCAAACGGGCCGCGCGGTCGGCAACGCGTCGCGACTCAGTCCTTCTTGCGCTTCGGGCACTTCTTGCAGCGCTTGTGCTTCGGCTTCCCGCAGCACTTCTTCTTCTTTTTCTTCGAAGAGGGTCCGCGGCTGAGAACGACGAGGTGCACGTCTTCATATTGAAAACGATTTTCAATATCGTCAAGCGCCCGGAAGGCCATTTTCCTGCGTTGTGTCCGGCGGACCAAGCGGCGTCAGACAGAGACCCAACGAAAAGAGGCTGACCTGAAGGCCAGCCTCTTCTCGATACGGTCGGTTCGGTGTCAGCGCGCGTTGGGCGGGCACTCGCCTTCGCCGTTGAAGTGACCCTGCGTGATCGCCTGGACGCGAAGGTAGGCCCACATGTCATCCAGCGGCTCGTCGATGGTCGGGGCGCCGCCGAGCTCGAAGCGCGCGTCGATCTCCGCGAGGTCGTCGATCCCGATCGAGGCGAGCTCCTGCTCCGTTACCGTGCCGTCGAGGTTGAGGTCGCAGTCGGCCATCCACTGCGCGAGACGCATCACGCCACCTTCTTCGCCTTCGGGGAAGCCGTTGAAGTAGAGGTGGTCGCCATGGATCGTGAGCTCGGCGGCGCTCCCACCTTCCGTGAGCGCGACGCCCGAGACTTCCTCAAGCTCGCACGGCCCGTACTCCACCGTGGCGTCCAAGCAGAAAGCGAAGGAGACAGAAGGGTTCGCGTAGCAGCCGTCCGCGTCGACCATCGCGCCGTCCGGGATGTCGTCGGCGCGGGGCGGGCAGGTGCGGCCATCGGCCTTCTCCATCGTGCCCTCGACCCAGTACGAGCAAGCGGCCGCGGCGGCGAAGTCCGCGTCGCTGACGCTCTCATCGCGCTGGGTGTCACTCATGGTGAGCTGGGAGTAGAACACCTCGTACCGACCGACGGGAGCGTCGACCGAGAAGAGCTCGAAGCCAGCGGCCGGAACCTGAACGAGGTCGACGGCGTAGGCGCCGCTGATGTTGGTGGCCTCGCCGCTGACCGCGTCTTCGATCCGCACGTCGCCGAGCGCGACGATGTACTTGTCGAACGTGACGGTCCAGCCATCGGTGATCGCTTCGTCGCCTGAGGTGCCGAGCCCTTCGGTGATGGTGTCCTCCGCGCCGATGTTCAGCGAGAGGGTCGCGGTGGTGGCGTCATCGTCGCCACAGCCGATAAGCGCGACGAGGGAAAAGAGTGAGAGGAGGCTGCGTTTCCTGAAGGTGGAAGTCATGGAACTTTCTAAGGGTTGAAAAGGAGAGTGGGGCGCGCGGACGTCGTCAGCGCGTTTCGGATCGCGGTGACATCGCGTTCCACAAATGGCGTCGCGAAGTTGGCGCCATCGAGAATGTTCTCGGCGTCTGCAGAGACCTGCAGCACATCGCCGTTTCGGATTTCGTGCTCGAAGAGCGTGCTCGCGCGCACCAGGTGAATCCCGGCGCGCTGCGGCGCGATTTGGATCGTCTCCTCGAACGCGCGTTCACCGCTCGGCGTCATCGCGACGCCTTCGATCACGAGCGTCGGCTGGGTCTCCGTCGGTGCGGCGTCCGGCAACCAGAAGCTCGTCCCGTAGTCCCACATCGCAGAGCGGGTCGTGGCGTCGACCGCGTCGAAGGTCGCGGCGCGCGCGGGGGTCGTGTTGAGCAGGTCGATCACGACGACCTCGAGCATCTCGCCGCGAGCCGTTTCGCACAGATCCCCGGCCACGTTTCCGGGGCAGAGATAGAGCGGACCAAACGCGAGCTCGGCTCGAGTCAGCGTGACGTCTACGCCATCACGCGCGGTAAACGTCGCGTTACCGCTCCCCACGACCTCAACCTCACCTTGCACCGCGACGGTGCCGGGATCGACGCACGCGCTGAGCAACGTGAGCAAGGCGAACACGAGGCGCGTGTTCATAACGTGATCTCCAGTGTGAACATCGCGGTTCGCGGTCGTCCGGCGGAGATGAGGCGCGACGGCAGGCGCGATCGCGGCGTACCCCGTCGGAAGTGCGACGGGATGTTGAACGCGGCGGCGGCGTACTGCGCGTCGAAGAGATTGAAGAGCGCGAGCCCCAAGCCGAGGTGCCCCCACTTGAGGCCGACGTTGAGGTCTACGGTCGTGAACGGCTCCGCTTCGCCGCCGAACGGGAGCGGACGGGGCGCGATGTGGGTGAGCCCAAAGCCAGCGCGGCCGTCGAGGTCAAAGCTCCCGAGCTTCGCGAGCGTGTGCTTCGCGCCGACATCGAGCCGCAGCACCCACGGCGGAACGAACGGAAGGTTCTGGCCGGCGGTGAATGGGGGCGAGGGATCTTCGGCGCTCGGGGGGGGCGGCTCGAGCAGCTCCGCGTCAACGTAGGTCACGCTGCCCGACGCGACCAACCAGTCGGTCGGTCTCACGGTGAGGTGCAGGGTGGCCCCGAGACGGCGTGACGCGCCGACCCGTTCCAGTCGCGCCTCCCGCGCTTCGAACGCGAGATCGTCCGAGAGACGGGTGAAGTAGCCGGCGATGCGCAGGTCGATCCAGTCGCGCTCCAAGCGGACGCCGAGGTCGGCGGAGCGCACCTTCGTGAAGGGCGCGGTCTCACCGTCGGCCAGTGTCCGCGCTTGGGGCGACCGGTATCCCTCGCCGTACGAGGTCAGGAGCGAGACGCCTCTGCCGAGCTTGACGATGAGGCTCGTGCGCGGCCCCGCGACCAAACCGAACGCGCTTCGACGGAAGCCGATGATGTGGGAATCGGCGCGGAAGTCGGGGATCCGTCGACCCAGGCGATCGTCGACATCATAGAAGAGCGCGTCGGATCGGACCCCGACCCGAAGGACGGCGCGAGACGCGATATCGAGCGTGACGTCCGCGAAGAGCCCGAGATCGACTCCGCGGACGCTCGCATCGATCCGCTCGTCCCATGTTTCTCCGGACGGCGCGGCGAGCAAGTTCTGCGCTTGGTCGATCAGGTCGAGACGGCTCTGCAGTCCGAGTTCGTACTGGACCTTGAGATGCTCCCCGAGGCCGGTCTCGGAAGAACGGTAGCGCGCGTTGAAGCCGAACGTGGTGGTGCGGTTGGTCTGCTCGATGAGGTCTCCACGACCGACCCAGTCGGGGTTGAAGCGCGAGCGTTGGAGGTACCCGGTGAAGTTCTCTTGGAGACGAAAATCGTCAAACGAGAGGAAGAAGCCGAGCTCGGCGTTGGCGCCCTCCGCGTACCGACGGACCGCCTGGAACCCAAACATCATCCGCAGGTTCAAGGCGTTCTGGCTCTGCGTCGTCGCGTCGGGGTAGCTGTCATAGAACCCAACGCGGCCCGCGTCGATGTCGTCCTGCCGAACCACCCCAGCGAGCTGGGCACGCGTCGCGCGCCCGATCCCGGTCAATCGAAAGCGCCAGCCACGGTGACCGAACCCGTACTGCATGATCGCGCTGCCGCCGAGCGCCGAGCGGTTCTGTCCAAACCCGCGCGTGCGGTGAAGCTCGATCGCCGCGAAGGTGTCGGCTCGTTCGCTCTTGGGGGCCCAAAGCGCGAGCTGCCGGAAGCTTCGAAACGATCCGAGCGTGGTCTTTGCGCGGATCCCGCGATCTTCCACGCCCAACGCCAGGTCGACCGAGCCGGCCACGGCGAAGTCCCCTTGGTGGGGATCGCCGATGCCCTCGATGACCCGAACCTCGCGTACGACCTCCGGGATGAGGAAGCCGAGATCCGCGTAACCTTGTCCGTGGATGTGTGAGGGGAGGTTGACCGGGAGTCCACCGACGCGGATCTCGAGGTCTTGTCCGTGCTCGGCGTCAAAGCCGCGAAGCGAAATGCGGTGCGCGACCGCGTCCCCTTCGGCGCGTTGGATGAGGAGGCCGGGGACTGTGCGCAGAAGGTCGGCGCCCTCTTCGTGAGGCGCGGCTTCGAGGACGTCACGGCGCACGTGAAGGTCGCTGGCGCCACGGGACCGATCGCGCAGGTGATCGAGCTCGACCTCGGCCTCCGCGGTGAACTCCTGATCGAGACCTTCGCCGAGCTCGTCGGCGCCGTCCGCGGGTTGAGCGTCCGCGCCAGGATCAGCGACGTCGGGGCCAGTACGCGCAACGTGTGCTTCCTCGCCACGATGATCAGGCGCGGTTCGGTCTTCGGGCTGGGTCGCGCCGACGGCGGCGGGCTCAAACGTAGGGAGGTCGAAGTGCACCGCGACGCGCACACGCGCGACGATGGGTTCGTCTCCGCGGCGGGCGGGAGAGAACGTCCAGTGGTCGCGAACGGTGGCGACGGCGATCGCGTCGAACTCCGGATCAGCACCATGGTCGACGACGATGTCAGTGGCTTGTCCGTCGACCGCGATGGTCACGAGGAGCACGACTTCTGGATGCAGTCCCTCGCGGAGCCGTTCCTGGGGATAGGGGGGAGGGGGTGACGTGACGACCTGCGGCGGCACGAGCTCGACGGTTGACTCGGCGGGGGTTTCGTCTCCCGTCGATTCGTGGGCTTCCGATTCGCTGGATTCCCCCTCCTGCGGAGCTTCGTCCTCGTCGGCAGCGGCCGGAGCATCAGGAGCATCGGGAGCGTCGGGATCACCCTCGTCGTCGGCGGTGGGCTCCGTTGTGGGAGCCTCTGCAGGTGGCTGCGCTTTCGCCTCGGTCGCGAAAAGCGCGATCAAGAGAAACAGGAAAGCGCGGTGCATGGGGGCGTCTACTGCGGACGCGACCTAAATGCAACACAGTTGCGATTAGAGCCTCGAAAGGTCCTGGATACCGCACAAAGAGCCGACGAAGAAGCCAGATGCGCTGGATCTTGCTTTTGCGTCTCGGGGCCGCGGAGCTGACGATGCGCGTCGACCCCGTGCGACCATCGCGGAATGTGGTCACCTCGCCTCGCAGCTCTCCTGCTCTCTGTCTTCGTGTTCGCGTGCGGAGCGCGTTCGGAACACGCGACGCAGGAGGCGGGGCGCTCTTTGTTGCCGCCCATGGGCCAGCTCGTGCTCGAGAACGGACACGTGTTCGGCGACTCAAGCGCGACCGACGTGCAGATCACGACGCACACGGTGGACCGCACGCTCGACGTGAACGGCGGCTACATCCTCCCGGGACTGGTCGACGCGCATCTTCACCTGCGGGGGATCGGTCGCGCGGCGCGCCAGCTTGATCTGAAGGGGACGCGTAGCGCCGAAGAGGTTGTCGCGAGGGTCGCCGCGGAGGTCGCGCAGCGCACGGACGGTGAGTGGATCCGCGGACGCGGCTGGGACCACAACGATTGGGAAGCGGACGCGTTTCCGACACGTGAACAGCTCGACGCGATCGCGCCCCGTCACCCGGTGTGGCTGACCCGTGTCGATGGGCACGCGGTCTGGGTGAACAGTCGCGCGCTCGCGCTCGCGGAGGTGAACGCGGAGACCGAGGCGCCGGAGGGCGGTGAGGTCGTACGCGACGCGAACGGGATCCCGACGGGGATCTTGATCGACAACGCGATCGGTCTCGTCTCCCGCCAGCTCCCGCCGGCTACCCCGGACGAGATTAGGCGCGACCTGACGCACGCCTTCGCGTCGTGCATGCGCGCGGGTCTCACCGGAGTGCACGACATGGGCACCGAGGTCGAGGTGCTCGACGTACTGCGCGAGATGGATCACGCGGGAGAGATCCCGATCGAGGTCACGGTTTACCTGGACGGAAGCGCGGAGGAGCTGCCCACGCTCTTGGCGACGCCGCCCACTCCGTACGGTCGTCTCCGCATCATTGGGGTGAAGCTCTTCGCGGATGGTGCGCTCGGTTCCCGCGGGGCCAGGCTCTTCGAGCCCTACGACGACCTGCCCGAGTCGCGAGGGCTGTTCGTGACCCCGCCGGACGAGTTGAAGACGCGCGCGAAGCAGATCCACGACGCGGGCTACCAGATCGCGATTCACGCGATCGGCGATGAGGGGAACGCGGCTGCGATCGACGCCATCGCGTTCGCGCAAGGTGACGATCGCAGCCGGCGTCACCGCGTCGAGCACGCACAGGTGATGCGCGAGGAAGACATCGCGCGGATGGCGCGCTTAGGGATCGTCGCGAGCATGCAACCCACCCACTGCACGAGCGATATGCCGTGGGCGGAGGCGCGGGTCGGGCCGGAACGGATCCGGTTTTCGTACGCCTGGCGGAAGATGATCGACGCTGGCGTGCACGTCGCGTTTGGGTCAGACGCGCCGGTTGAGGAACACGCGCCCTGGTACGGGATCGTCGCGGCGGTGACGCGGCAAGATCTGAACGGCGACCCGGCGGGCGGTTTTTACCCCGAGGAGCGGGTGACCTTGGAAGAGGCGATCCGCTTCTTCTCTTCGGCGGCCCGATGGGCCGGGGGACAGGACGACGACGCGAGGAGCTTCACCGTGATCGATCGCGATCCGCGGGACACCCAAGCGCTGATCGGCGCACAGGTCACGCATCTGGTCGTGGGTGGACGGATCGTGGCGCCTGCGCCGCGCTAAGGCTGATTCGCACGTTATCCGCGTGTCGCCACGCGGAGGGTTGCGTCGCCCCGTCGTCGTGACCATAGAGGGCACATGCGCCGGTTTAGCTCTGTTTTGGTCGTCCTGCTCGCCTCTTCCGCAACAGCATCTGCGCATGAGCGCTCCGAGGAGGTCCGGGTCGAGGCCTCGCAAAACGATCGGGCGATCAGCCACTACTACGTCTACGGCGATGTTCCTCAGCGCTATACGGTGGAGGCCTACGCGGACAACGCGCGGGTCGGCGAGGTTCGCGTCACCGAAGGGGAGTCCGCGACCGAGGTCTTGGTGTCGATCTCGGAGTCGGGCGAGGCCCGGATGGTCGAGCGCGACCAGCGGCTCGTCGGCGACCTCCAGCGCCAAGAGCACGTCGGCCTGCTCACCGCGCTGAACCAAGACCGCAACCTCGCGCGTGCGCTCGACGGACCGATCGTGAGCGCGGAGCTGGAAGCGACGGTGGGGTCCGAAGAGCGCTCACCGGGATCTCCAGAGTGAGGATTCCGTCCCGCGGTCTCACGATCGTCAGCTCAATGGTGTGAAGGCTCCGTGACCACCGCGGGAGCTCGCGCATGAGCTCCTCGGTCACGGGCTGCCCTTGGATCAAGAGCAAGACGTCGCCCTCAGCGAGCCCCAGCGCCGCGAGCGCCTGATCTGACATGAGCGTGTTCTGAACATAGAGCGGCTCGACCGGCGCGATCGGGCGAGACGGGAGCGCGTCGCAGGAACGAAAGAGGCGCGAACGGAGAATCGTCTCCGGGTCGACGCTCGCCGAGCGGCGCGCACAGCGCTCCGGCTCGTGGTCATCGCGATGCTCCAGCCGATGGAGGAGCGTCGCGAGGCCAAGCGCGAGGAACGTCTGCGTCATCGTCGCGGAGACGGCCAATAAGAACACGGTGAGCTTCATGGGGGAGAGAAGAGCAACTCTCGTGCCCACACCGGTCAGGACGTGAAGTCCGCCAAAGAGGTCGCTGCTCCGACGCTAAAGCTGCCAACTTGGCGCTTGAGCGCGACCGCGTCGCTCCCTCGCGTCAACTTGGCAGCGCGACCAACGTTCTCAAGTTAGCTGGCGATCCACGCGCCGTGAAACGTCTCCGGGATGACCTGGTCGAACCACGCCTTCGCGATGGGTCCAGCGTCGAGCGCGCCCGCATCGAGGACCGCGAGGTAGCTCTGCTCTCGTGTCGCTTCGTGCACGAGGGTCAAGACGTATGCGTCCTCTTCTTCGCCGCCGCGATGGCGAGGGACCAAGACCGGTTCGCTCACGCGGTGGTCAGCGCCCGGCGTGAAGTGGTCGACGACCTCGCCGTGTTCATCGATCCGCGCGATCCCGCGTTCTCCATCGCTCCCGGCCCAGCCCAGTACGCCGTACGTTGCGCGGTGCTGCTTCCCGCGGACGCTCGGGTGGACATGTGGAAACTCCAGGGTGAGGTCAGCGCGGAGCTCGCTCCGGCAGGTCTTTCGCTCGAGGTCGATGGTCAGCTCGTAGAGCGCGGGCAGGTCCTCGTCGCGCATGTTCTCGCCGACGTCGTAGTAGGACGCGAGGTTGGGGTAGCGGGGGATCTGCGCGCGGACGACGGAACCTTCGGACCAGGCGTTGACGACGTGCCAAAACCAGAAGGCGTCGGTCGTGAAGCGCGTGATCCGCGATGGGTCGTCGATCGGGATCGCGATGATCTCGGTACCGCGTTCCGGCTGCCAGTCGAACCACTCCTTCATCCCGCGGGTCTGCATCAGGACGCGCAGGAGCCGCATCGGCGCAGGGCAGACCATGAACACCAAGTGGTGGTCCGTCACGATGAAGTCGTGAACGAAGGTGCTGAACGGAGCGGTGAAGCTCTGGATCGTGCGCGCTGGTCCGTCGTCGGGAAGCGCGTACACATCCACGGTCATGCGCGGGCCAAAGGTGGCGCCAAAGCCGAAGCTCGCGCCCCGCGACGCGACGTAGTGCGGGTGCGCCGAGAACGCGTTCTCGATGCAGCCGAGATTGGTCTCCGCGACCGTTGCGAGGGTGTCTGGATCGATCTCGATCGGCACCGCCGCTTCCATCAGCGCGAAGAGTCGCCCTTGGTGTGACCACATCGCGGTGTTGCCGGTGTTCTTGATGTCACCGCGATAGAAACGAGGCGCGCGGTCGAGCCAGCGCGCCGCCGAGGTGTAGAGCGGGCGGCCCGCCTCGGTCTCTTTTCGGTAGCCGTCTCCCTCCACCGCCCGAGCGGCTCCCTGGGCGCTCGCGCCGTCCAAGCGAACGCTGCTGACGACCCCGTCCGCTTCGAACATGTGGGTCACCGACCGTCCGTTGAAGCGCTCGTACACGCCGGGACCGGTTCGGTAGAGCGTCCCGCGTAAATCGGGAGGCAAGGTGCCCTCGACCGCGAGAGGCTCGAAGCCATGCGGGCGCGAGAGGTTCTGACGCATGGCGCGATGAAGCGAGGCTTCCGGGTCGGGAGTCATACGCTGAGGATACCAAGAACGAGAAACGCCCCGCCTCCGAGGAGGCGAGGCGTCGCGTACGAGGTACGTCTCAGGTCACATGCAGTGCGACCCGAGCCCGCCGAAGGTGTCGCTCGGGAAACCGTCCCACTCGACCGACGGGTCAAAGGCATCACTGCCGTCCGTGTCGCCGAACCCGACGCTGCACTTGCGGCGCAAGGTGCGGTTGGTCGTCGAGAGGCCACCGCCTTCCCAGCCATCGGAGCCGGGGTCGTCGCCAATCTGGCCGATCATGTCGAGCATCATTCCGCCGCAGGAGAGGGCGAGGCCGTCGTTGCCGTTGTGGTTGATCTGCGAGTCCATTCCGTCACACGACCCGGTGGCCGCCGCGTCGATGCTCGGGTTGCAGAGCACGTAGCTCTCGCCGGAGGCGAGCGTGCCGCTCAGGGCGATGTCTCGGGGAGAGTCCCCGCCGTTGCTGTAGCGCTGGATGATGCAGGTGCTGAGGTCGATCGAAGCGCCGCCGAGGTTCGTGATCTCGACCGCCTTGTTGTTGCTTGAACCTTCGACGTACTCCGTGAAGAGCAGCCCACCCATCGGCGCGGCGCTCACCATCACCATCGCGGACGCCATGCCGCCGCCAGCGCTCGCGGTGACCATTCCGGTCGCCTCTGCGGAGCCCCCGGTCAGCATGATCTCGACGCTCTGTTCGTTCGCCGGGACCGTGACGGTCGCGGGGAGCGAGACCAGCGAGCTCGGCGATGCGCTCAGCGAGACGACCGTGCCACCGGGCGGGGCCGGGATGTCGAGCTCAACGGTGAGCGCGCCCGCGGTGTCAATGCGGACGGTCGCCGGGCTGGGCCCAAGCGTCGCGACGCGCGCGGCTTCGCTCGCGCCGAGGACGCGAACGTCAGCCATCAAGGAGACCGCGTCGAGGGTCGCGGTGAGCGTGTAGGTGCCCATCGCGCCGGTGACGTTGACCGGAGCGCTGGTCGCGCCCGCCGGGATGGTGACGTTGGCCGCTGTCGCTCCGCCGCCTGCGATCGTGACCATGGTGGGGGTCGCGGCCGCGCGGGAGATGCGAACCGTGAGCGGCTCGGGGAAGGTGGGGCTGCTGCCGCCGCCGGCCCGCGCGTAGCTGAGCGCGGGCTCGAACCCGATCAGCACCGCGTCACCCGCGACGAGATCATCGGCGTCGCGCGGCAGGAGCTTGTTGTGTCCGTTGCGGAAGCCGCCCAGACCTGTGATCGAGGCGAAGTTCTCGCCCGCGGTCGGGAAGGGCGCGGTCAGGTGAATGAGGTCGTCGACCCGGAGCGCGGAGTCGACCTCGAATTCGTTGGTCGGCGCCGTGTCGCCCGCGCCGGGAGCCGGAGCGACATCCGTCACGACCACGTTCTCCACGCGGATGAGGACCGCTTCAAGCGCGTCCGCACGTGCGCCGCCGGTGCCCGCCATCGCGGCGGAGACGACGGTCGGCGCGATGGTCACATCAGACGCGGTGGTGGTGAACTCGAGATCCACGAGCTGGGTCTGCCCGAAGAAGTCGTTCACCGTGCCACGGGTCACGTCGATCTCGTCGCCAACGCTGACGGTCGGTTCTCCGCCGGAGAAGACGTAGACGCCGCTGAAGTCAACCGTCGTGTAGTCGGGGGACGCGGGGTTCAGCTGCATGAAGAAGAAGTTGCGGCCCGTCGCGGTGACGACCATGTCGTTGATGGCGACCTCGGTCATCACGGCGTGCTCGCCGCCCTTGATGGCGTAGACGGTGGTCGCGAGCGCGGGGCAGCTCATCGCACCGGGGTTGGCGACCTCGGGACAGGCATCACACACGTCGCCCTTGCCGTCGCCGTCGGTGTCCAGCTGATCGGTGTTCGCGTTGTTCGGACAGTTGTCCATCGCGTTGGGAATGTTGTCGCTGTCGCGATCGTCGGGATCCACGCCGGAGCACTCGGTGGTGTCCGGGTTGAGCGGACAGGGGTCGCACGCGTCACCGGTTCCGTCGCCGTCCGCGTCGCCCTGAACTCCGTCGTCCAACGGACGGATGGGGTTGAAGGTGCAGATGCAGTTGTCGACCTCGTTGGGGACGCCATCACCATCGCCGTCGTCCATCGACGTCATTCCGGTGTACCGGTTGCTCCCGTTGACCTCAGGGGAGGGCGCGCTGGCGTTTCGCTCGGGAACGCAGCTCGGCTCGCCCATCGGGTCGCCGCAGAAGAACAGCGGGTAACGGTCGCTGTTCGCGTCCGCGAGCGCCGCCAGGGACATCCCTGCTTCCGACATGACGCACGCCGACATGTTGCGTCCGCAGACCTCGAGCGTGTCGCAGCCGGCGCCGCCCGGAAGCGCTTCCATGGCCGACTCCAGACCGTAGAGCGGAGTGCCGCCGCGCATGACGAGCAAGACGTCGTCCGCGTCCGCCTTGAGGACAGCGAGGTGGTCCGGATCAGTCGAGGCGTCCACGATCATGATGTCCGCGTGGAGGCCCACCTTGAGCTCACCGATCGCGTCGTCCATCGAGAACACCGCGGCCGCGTTGCGGGTCGCCATCAGCCAGAGCTCTTCGTTGGTGAAGTGGCGCGCGAGGTGAATCTCGTTGAAGTCGTACGCGCAGCGGAGCTCGCGGATCATGTTCATCGAGCCGCTGATCAGCCAGTCCGTCCCGAGGGCGATCTCGACGCCGAGGCGGTCGTACTCGGTCACGCGCGCGGTGTCGCCGTAGAGCGAGATGTTCGTCCGGGGTGACCAGACCAAGCCGGTGCCATCCACGGCCATCTCGCCGATGTCGATCGGCAGGAGACCGACACCATGGATGAACGCGGAGTTGCTGCGCACGAGATCGGTCTCGCCTTCGCGCATGCAGAGGAACTCGTTGCGCGCCTCGTGGTCGATGCCCTCGGCCACGTGCGGCGCGAACGCTTCTTCGCCCGCGATGTCGCTCGTGCGAACCGTTCGGGGGTAGCTGCAGTCGCCGCCAGTGAGGAGCTCGCCGCCGCTGTCGCCATGCGGGAAGGTCTCGTACTCGATCGGCTCTTGTCCGATGCCTTCCTGCCGACCGCTGCTGTCGAGGTTACGCAAGAAGCCTTCGGGGCCGCCGCTTCCGTTGACGGAGGTCGCCCCGCCCATGACCTGACGAAGCTCGACCCACCACATCTGCAAGTTGCTGCTGAACCCTTCGTTGCGGACGCGCTCATGTCCGCGAATGCCGCGGCGCCAGTCGTGGCGATGCTCGAAGCGCTCGTCCGTGGCCGGTGCGGGAGGAGCCCGGTCGAACGTGATGTGGTCATGGCCGTTGATGAGGCCGGGAGAGACCGCGGCGTCCGGGCAGACCACCGTCGTCGCGCCAGCGGCCGGGCAGTCACAGCCCACGCACTCGATCAATCCGGTCGCGCCGACAAGGACCTGTCCGCCGCGGAAGACCTCGCCTGGCGTCAGGATGTCGCCCGTGATGAGAACGCTGGGGCCACCGGCGGTGACCGCGCAACCTTCTGGAACCGGAGCGAGCGCGTCCCCTTCGCAGATGGTGATCGTGGGACCGCCTTCGTCCGGGGAGCAGCCGGGCGGGCCAAGCGGTCCGGTGTCGCCATCAGGCGTTCCGGTGTCACCGTCGGGCGTTCCCGTATCGCCGTCGGTCATGGCGTCGCCGCCGTCCATCATGCCGTCATCGTCATCGCCGCATCCAACGGCGAACAATGAGATGGCGGCGAAGAGGCCCAACGGAAGGAGGGACCGATTCAAGAGTGAAGTCATGACAAGAGCTCCTGTGTCACCTCTCGTCCGTCGAGCGATGACCCGCATGGAGCATAGCGCCCCATCGGGATCTCGCTGGGAAGTGTTTTTCGACCGTGCCGGCGCAGGCTTCTACATGTCTTCGACCGACTTCAGCATCTCGACCACGAACGCGGTGCGCGGTTCGATCAAGCTGCGCCGTCCAAGCCGAATTCGCGCACGAATTCGGTCATCCCACGAGCTGACGGTGTCTCCAAGCACATCGTCGGCGTCGTCAAATGTGTGCTCGGTGGCCTCAGCGGAGGGCGCTGAGCGTTGCGCACTTGTGTGTTCTTGTGCGCTCACTGTGAAAGGGGACATGAGGAGTGCGAACGCGCACACGCGAAGGAGATCGTGAGTCATGTCGTTCGCGACGGGCGAGCATCCAATTCGGTCTTTGTTGGAGGCTCCTGCGTCGAACAAATCTCTGGCAGTCTCCCGCCCATGAATCAGCCGCTCTTCAAGAAGGTCCTCATCGCGAACCGTGGTGAGATCGCGGTCCGTGTCATTCGCACGCTCCGCGAAATGGGCATCACCTCGGTCGCGGTCTACAGCGAAGCCGACGCCACCGCGCTTCACGTTCGCATGGCCGACGAGGCGTACGCGATTGGTCCGGCGGAGAGCAGCCAAAGTTATCTCGTGGTCGACCGCATCTTGGATGTCTGTCGTCAAAGCGGCGCCGATGCGGTGCACCCGGGCTACGGGTTCCTCTCGGAGAACGCGAACTTCGCGCGCGCGTGCAAAGAGAACGGGATCACGTTCATCGGGCCGAGCCCGGAAGCGATTGTCGCGATGGGCAGCAAGACCGAGGCCCGCGCGATGATGGTCGCGGCAGGCGTTCCGGTCGTCCCTGGAGCCGATGCGGGGGACGTCGCCGCGCTCTCGAGCGCCGCGGACGATCTGGGTTACCCGGTCATGCTCAAGGCGTCGGCTGGCGGCGGCGGAAAAGGGATGCGTCTCGTTCACGAGCCGGCCGATCTCGCGGACGCCCTCGCGCGTGCACAGAGCGAAGCGCGGAACGCGTTCGGCGATGACACGGTCTACATCGAGAAGGCGATCCTCGCGCCGCGTCACATCGAGATCCAGGTGCTCGCGGATCGCCAAGGCAACACGGTTCACCTTTTTGAGCGCGACTGCTCGATCCAGCGGCGTCATCAGAAGGTCGTCGAAGAAACGCCCTCGCCGGCGCCTCAGGTCACAGAGGAGCTCGTCGCGAAGATGGGGGAAGTCGCGGTCCGCGCGGCCAAGGCGGTCAACTACGAAGGCGCTGGCACGGTCGAGTTCTTGGTCGGTGAGGACGGCGGCTTCTACTTCCTCGAGATGAATACGCGCCTTCAGGTCGAGCACCCGATCACGGAGCTGATCACCGGCATCGACCTGGTGCGTGAACAGATCCGCGTCGCGGCGGGAGAGCCGCTCGGCTACGGACAAGAATCGGTGACGCGTCAGGGTCACGCGATCGAGTGCCGCATCTACGCCGAGGACCCGGACGCGGGCTTCATGCCGAGCCCGGGGCGTATCGACGTCCTGCGGCAGCCGCATGGTCCGGGCGTGCGTGATGACTCCGGCGCGTATGAAGGCGCGGAGATCACGCGTTACTACGATCCGCTCGTCAGCAAGCTCTGTGTGCACGCGCGCGATCGCGAACAGGCCATCGCGCGGATGAAGCGCGCGCTCTACGAGTACGTGGTCACCGGCATCGCGACGAGCCTCCCGTTTCATCAGCGCTTGATGAACCACGAGTCCTTTGCGCGCGGCGACTACGACACCGGGTTCATCGACGCGCATCGCGACGCCTTGCTCACGCCAGCGCCGCTCGGCGCCGACGAGCTCCCGCTGGCGGTCGGCGCGGCGGTCGCGCGGGCACAAGAAGACGCCGCGATCGCGGGCCAAGCCCCGACCCGTCCCGCGGCCCACTCGTCCGGTGTCCAACCGAGCGCGTGGCGCCTCGCGAAGTGAACAACGCTCACGCCTTCGTCGCGGGCGCGACAGGACTGACCGGCCGACACGTGGTGACCCAGCTCGCCCAGCGCGGAGTTCAGGTGACGGCTCACGTGCGGTCAGGGTCCTCCGCGGGCGCTCGTCTTGAGCCGGAGTTCATCGCGGCCGGGGCGAAGGTTCACCGGTCGGGCTGGGAGGTATCCGCGATCACCGAGGCGCTCACGGCGGCGCAGCCGACAATCGTGTTCTCTCTGCTCGGGACGACGAAGAAGCGCGCTCGCGCCGCGGCGAAGGAGGGTCGCGAGGAGAACTACGAGACGATCGACTTCGGGCTCTCCAAGCGGCTGTATGACGCGGCCGCGTCGTGCAAGACGAGTCCCCGCTTCGTGTACCTCTCGTCCATGGGCGTGAGCGCGAAGACCTCGAACCCGTACCTCAAGGCGCGCGCCAAGATGGAGGCGGTCCTCGAGCGCGGCGTACTTCCGTTCGTCATCGCGCGTCCATCGTTCATCACCGGTGGCCGGGACGAGCGTCGTGTCGGGGAAGAGATCGGGGCCCGAGCGGCGGACGTCTTGCTGTCCGGGATCGGAGCGCTCGGCGGAAGCAAGCTTCGTGACCGCTATCGCTCCACCTCGGGTCCGCGTCTCGCGCGCGCGTTGGTCACCCTGGCGCTTTCGGACGAGACCGGAACGTTTGAGAGCGGAGCGCTCTATCAGCGCGGCCAGCCGTAACGCGCAGCGGCAGCTCGCTAGCGGCTCCGCATCACCTCGAGCGGCTCCACGCTGGTGTAGTCGGCGAAGCGTCCCCAGTACTGCGCCGCCGCTTCCACGGCTTGCTTCTGCATGTAAGGGCGATGGTCTTGAGAACCGTACGCCGCGAGGAGCGTGAGCTTCTCAGACATCCGCTCGCTGATGTCCACGAAGCGCGTGGGCTTGAAGTCGGTCGTGGTCGACGGGCTCTGATACGCGAAGACCTCAGCGACGCCGCGCGCCGCGACCATCGTGGCGGAGTGCACACAGCGGTGGTCCTGATGCGTGTCGTTCTTGGTGTGGGTGTAGACGATATCGGGCGCGTGCTCTTTGATGACGCCTTCCAAGAAGCGAATCGCTTCTGACTCCACAAAGTCGGTGTCCGAACAGTCGCCGACAATTAGCTCTGCGCCCAAGCGCTCCGCGGCGGCCTCCGCTTCGAGGGCGCGCACCGTCGCGTGCCCTCCCTGCGCACCGGGCGACATCGCGACCAAGATGATCTCATCGCCTTGGGCGGCGTGCTCGGCGAGGATGCCGCCGACCCCGATCTCGACGTCGTCCGGGTGCGCGCCGATCGCGACGACCGTCTTGCGCGCGACCAAGCGCGGACTGGAAGGAGGCTCGGGGACCTCGATGTTGCGCTGCATCTCCAGCAGGGTCTGCACGACGCGGACACGGTCGAGCGGCTTGCGGAGAAAGTCGTCCACCTTGTGGCGGAGCGCGAGGATCGGGAGGTCGGGATCGTTGTCCGCGGTGATGAGCAATACCGGGCGCTTCGGCGCGACCTTCTTGCTCACGTGCGCGACGTTGAGACCGCTCCCGCTCGGGAGCTCGACGTCGGTGATCACCATCGCGAAGTCACCGTCTCGTACGAGCTCCATCGCGCGCGGAACGTCATCGGCGAGCGTCACCAAGAAGCCCGACTTGTCGAGCCAGCGCCGCAGCAGCGCGCCGATGTCAGGGTCATCCTCGATCAACAAAACCGGAATCGGTACTTCGGGAAGTTGGGCGGCTGCGGAGTGTGCTTTGGCGGGTTGCATACCCTCAACTACTTCACGTTGCGTGCCACACCGCGGCGCGGTGTCTCTCGGGTGTTTTGCAACGATCTCGTTGTCGCTCGCGACCGTCCCCAGCTCATCCCGAAACACTTTGTTCCACATCGATACACCGGGGCGGGTCATCGCGGTCCCCGGTACAGGCAGGCGCGAATGACGTCACCGTTGTGAAGGCGAACCGACATCCGCTCGAGGTGGAGCTCGACCTCCTTTAGGACCTCGGCAAGCTCTTGGAGTCGCCCCGCGATCGCGTGCTCCTCCATTGTCGCGCCGAGCTCAGTCAGCTCGTTGAAGCCATAGGCGCCGCCGACGCCGCGCATGCGGTGAGCGTGACGGCGCACGACCTCGACGTCTCCTCGCTCCATCGCTTCCAGCATCTCGCGATGCGCGACCCAGCGGTTCCGGAAGAAGTCGGGGACGAGGTCTTCAATGTCCGAGTCGACGGATACAGGCTCGCCGCGTAGCGAGCTGGTGTGCGCGGCCGGGGGCGGCTCGCTCGGAGCGTCGAGCGTCTCCTCGATCGCGTCGAGGAGCTTGACCCGCGGGGTGGGCTTCAAGAGGTGGCCGTTGAACCCGGCGCGCGCGACCTGCTGCTCAAACGTCGGCCCGCTCCGGCCGGTCAACGCCAGCATGCGAATCGTCGGGTGATGCTCGCGCAGCCGAACCGCCGTGGTGAGACCGTCGATCCCGGGCATGTCCATGTCGAGCAACACGAGCGCAGCGCGCTCGTCGGCCAGGCCGGTGATCGCGTCCTCGCCGCTCTCGAACAGGAGCACGCGGTACCCGGCGCGCGAGAGCATGCGATCCATCAGGCGACGCGCGTCGGGAGAGTCATCCACGACCGCGACCGTCGTGCGGCGCTCCAGGTGACGATCGAGGAGCTGGCGTAACGTCTCGGCGCGGACGGGCTTGCTCACGACCTCGTCGAAGCCGGCGGCGAGGTACTCCTCGGTCGCGCTCCCGATGGTGTACGCGGTCACCGCGACGACGGTGTTCTTCGGCATGTCTCGCTCGACCTCTATCGCGCGGAGCCGCTTCACCAGCTCGACGCCGCCGATGACCGGCATGTGCACATCGCTGAGGATCAATCCGTAGCTCCTGCGGAGCAGCCGCTCGAGCGCGGTGCGCCCTTCGCCTGCGTGATCGACGATGCATCCCTCGCGCTCGAGCAGCCGGATCATGAGCTGCGCGACGTCCCGATCGTCCTCGACGAGCAGCACCCGATCCCGACCATCATCGACCTCCGGCAGCCGCGACGCGCGGACGCTCCTTGAGCGGTGCGGATCGGAAGCGCGAAGGACGGCGGTGATGAGCGGTTCGCGTCGAACCGGACGCGCGACGAGTCGATGCGTGGTCTCGGAGTGGGTGGTCAGCGAGGTGAGCGAGGTGAGCAGCACCAAGCGGTCGCCTGACAAGTCTTGGTCGTCCGTCAGGAGCCCTTCGTCGATCACGCGGACGTCCGGTCGTCGCGCGCCGGCCGCCTTCGCGTCTCCAATGGACTCCAGCGTCTTGAACGGGGTGACGAGCGCTCCGGCGCTGTCGAGCAACCTCGCGACGGCGGCCCGGACCGCATCGTTCTTCGTGACCAGTTCGATTCGCATGTCGGCGAGCGGTCGCTCCGCGTGCGCTTCCTCTGGTTCTTCGCCGTTCAGGAGATCGAGGGTGACCTCGAACGTGCTGCCGACGCCGAGCTCGCTCGTGACCGTGATGTCGCCACCCATCATCTCGGCGAAGCTCCGCGCGATCGCGAGGCCAAGCCCCGTACCGCGGCGCTGGGAGTCCGACTCGACGCGGACGAAGCGCTCGAAGATCCGATCGAGCTCTTCGGGCGCGATCCCGATCCCGCTGTCGGTCACGCGGATCCGAACGAAGGTGCGCTCTTGCTCCGGCGCGACGATCGCTTCCACGCGGACCTCGCCATCGTCGGTGAACTTGATCGCGTTGTTGATGAGGTTGATCAGGATCTGACGGATCCGCTGAGAGTCGCCTTGGAGCTGCGCGGGGACGTCAGGCGCGATGTCGACGACGAGCTCGAGCTTTCGTTCTTCGGCGCGAATGCAAAGAAACTCGGCCGCGTCTTCGATGACCTCTCGAAGGGAGAGCGGCGCGGTCACCAGCTCAATGTTGCCTGACTGGATTCGCGAGAGGTCGAGCGTCTCGTCGAGAATGTGCAGCAGCGTCTCGGAGTTGACGATGACGCGCTGCAGAAGCGTCCGTTGTTCTCCGGTGAGGTCCGTCTCGAGGACCAGCTCGGTCATCCCCATGATGGCGTGGAGCGGCGTACGGATCTCGTGGCTCATCATCGCGAGGAAGGCGGCCTTGGTCTCGTCGCCTTGAACCGCTTCGTCCCGCGCCTTCTCCAGCTCCGCGGTACGGGCGTCGACCCGCGCTTGAAGGGTCTCGGCGAGCCGGAGCAGATCCTTGTTGGTCTTGACCAGCTCTTTGGTTCGTTCCCGCAATCGCTCTTCGAGACCGCGACGTTGTTCCGCCGCGTCCGCCGCCAAGCGTCGGCGCTCTGCGCGTTCGTGTTCCAGCTCCTGAAGCAGGGTCGCGTAGCTCATCCGGTCGCCTGGTTCCTGGGTCATGGTTCTCGCCTTGGGTGGAGCAGCGCCTTCAGGGTCATCTGGGGGAGGCGAAGAGTGAGGCGCAGGGTTCGAGTTCATCATGGTTCGCGGTGTTCAACTGCACACGCTGTGCCTCGCTCGCTTAACCTTTGGGCGTGAACCCGTCGCCGTCGCCGTCCGGGTCACGGAACACTGAGGAAGCGCTCGTTCTGTTCGGCGACTCTTCGTTGCCCGCGACGGTCTTCCGGACAACGTGCGTTGTGGTTGCGTTCCGACAGTTCGCCAGAGTGTTCCTTTCCGGTACGACGCGTCCCGCAAAGGGACACATGAACGCTGACGAACAGCGGACGTTCGCGAGACCCGCGGGTTCTGAGTTGGCATGTCCGTTGCTCAACTCTCGACCGTGCTTGAAGACATGCATGTTCACTCCACCTTCTCTGATGGGAAGAACTCCGTCGCCGAGAACCTCTCGCGCGCGGCCGAGGTTGGCCTCTCACGCTTCACGTGCGTGGACCACGTCCGGCGAGACACCGACTGGCTGAGCGCGTTCGTTCCGCACGTCCGAAAGGCTGCAGAGCAGGTCGACCTCAAGGTGCTCGTCGGCGTCGAGGCGAAGTTTCTCGACCAGTCTGGAACGCTCGACATCCCGGATGACCTCTGCGGCGTCGATCGAATCTACGCAGCGGACCATCAGGTTCCGCTCGGCGAGAGTTGTCAGAGGCCGCGCGATGTCCGCGAGGCGATTCATCACGGCGTTCTGACGAAGCGCGAGGTCATCCGCGCGTGCGTCGACGCCACCATCGGTTCGATGCGCCGCTACCCTGACGTCGTGGTCGCGCATCTCTTCTCGGTGCTCCCGAAAGCGCGGATCTCAGAAGATGACGTGCCCCGAGAGTGGATCGATGAGCTCGCCGCCGTCGCGAAGGAGACCGGCTCGATGATCGAGATCGACGAGCGCTGGCGCTGTCCTTCTCCGCGAACCATCGCGCTCTTCGCGCAGATGGGCGTGCCGGTCTTGCTGAGCACGGACGCGCATCGCCGCGAGGACATCGGCCAGTACGAATATGCGCTCGCTGCGCTCGAGCAGGCGAAGGCGCTCTCCCGTGAGCTTGGGGAGGTCGCGTAGATGGAGAGTCGCGACGCGTTCACGTGGGGCTCCGCTCTCATGACGTGCGTCGTCGCCATTTCTCTGTCTTCCCTTCTCATGACACCTCGCGCATTCGCTCAAGCCGGACGCGCCGCTCTTGAACGCGGCATCGCGCAACGCGCGAACGGAGACCTCGTCAACGCGGAGAGATCTCTGCGCGCGGCGCTCACCGACGATGAAGTGTCTGCGTTTGCGCGCCTGGAGCTCGGGACGACCCTCGCGTTCGCGCGTCGTTTCGAGGAGGCCCGCGCGCTCTTCGCGGAGGCGCTCGCGCTCGACCCGGCGAGCCGGGGAGCGATGCACGGGCTCGCGATGGTCTCGCTCTGGGAGGGCGAGGTCGAGGAGGCGCGCGACCGGTACCAAGCGCTCGTGGACCTCGACGAGACCGACGTCGGGGCGCAGCGCGGTCTCGGCGCGGCGGAGCTCGAGAGCGTGAACCTCGAAGAGGCCGAAGCGGCGCTCTCTCGCGCGGTCGAACTGGGCGACGACTCGGCGCGCTCGCTTCTCGCCCACGTTCCCTATGCCTACCGGACCGAGGTCGCGGTCTCGGGCGGCGTCGTCCTCCAAGATGGCGCGACCCCGCGCGGCGGGATCCGTTTCTCGCGCGCGATGACGCGGAAGCTGACGCTCGGCGCGAGCTTCGACTCGACGGTTCCGCGGCGCGACCTTGGACAAGCGGCGCACGAGGGCGGCGTGAGCCTGACGATCGCGCGCGCGGTGACGCTGGGCTACCGCATCGGCTTCGGTGAGCAGTCGATTCGTCACGCGCTGGTGCTCGAGGCGAGTCACTCCTTCGGCGCGCTCGTGTTGCTCGGAATGGTGTCGCCTCGCGCCTACCACGACGGTCGCCTCGGCTTCTTCTTCATGGCCGGCGCGCAGGTGGTCGCGGGGCGGATCTCGGTCCTCGGACAGGTGTTTCGGCTCGATGAGCAAGGAACCGTGTCCGCGACGACAGGCGCCCTCTCGCTCCTCGCGTCCACTGGGCGACGGTTCGCCTTCCGCGTGGGAGCGTCGGTGACGAAGGCGCAGAACGTCATGTACGGCGCGAACGCCTCTGCCGAGGTCTTCGTGCTCCCGCGGCTCGCTATCACCGCGGGGTACGCCATCCTGGTGGAAAGCGCGGTGTTCTCGGGTGAAGCGTCGGCGCGCCACGACATCTCGGTCGGGCTCAAGATGAGGTTCGCCCGATGAGCGTCGCTCGGCACCTTCTCTCGCGCTGCGGTGCGCCGCTTCGCTTCACGGTGGCGCTCGCCTTGTTCTTGATGCTCTCGCCGCGGCTGGCCTCGGCAGACGAGGTCGCCATCAAGCTTAGGGCGGTTGAGGGCACGCTTCGCGGAGGCTCACCCACCGTTGAGGCCATCGTCGCGCTCGAGCCTCCGGAACGACGTCGCTCAGCGCCGACGCTGACGTTCGATGTCGCGCGTTCCTCGTTGCTCGACGTCGACGCTTCCACGGTGTCGGTCGAAGTGGACGGCGAGAGCCGGATGTCGAGTCGCTTGAGCGACCTGGGGTCGCCGGTCACGGTTCAGCTCCGCGACGTCCCCGCGGGCTTCCACCGCGTTCGCATTCGCGCGCACCTGGAGGTGAGAGGCGACCCTTGTCTTCAGCGTTTCGCGCGCGAGGCCTGGATCCGGATTCGGCGCGCACGGCTGCGCTACGAGCGCGACCCAGCGCCCGCGGCGTCGACCGTCGCCGCGTTCCTGCGCGAGGCGGAAGGCGAAGAGATCTCTGTCGAGATCGAAGGGTCAACCGAAGATGCGTTCGTGCCGTGGCTCGAGGCGGACGCCTTGGTGCGCAGCCGCGGCGCGGTCCCGCGAAACGACGACCACGGGACCGAGCGGGCGATCGTCGGCCGCGTTTCGCGCCTCCGCGCAGACGACGCGGTCCAGAGCATCGTCGAAGTGGAGGACGGGACGCTCTTGGTCCGCGCCCGAACGAGCGCGGCGCTCGCGAACGCGTTCTTCGCGCTACGAGAGCGCGCCGCTGACGATTGCGGGAGCCGCTGCTCGTTGACCCACTATCGGGCGACGGCGGCTCCGGCTGAATCGAGCGAGCAAGGGACGACCATGCTCACGCTCGAAGACGTGGGCTACCCGGCGGGTTTCACCGCGCGTGGAGAGGGCGACCATGTGCTGCGCTTCGGGTGGACGCGACCGGCCAACGTTCGCGTCGCGCGTTGGCCACAGCTCGACGTCATCTTGCGCGGCGCCCGTTTCGGTGACGAGAGCCACGTGCTCCTCAGCGTGGGCGGACGTCCGCTTACGACCTTCGACTTACGGGAAGCGGAGGACGGTGAGGAGACCCGGCTGTCTGCGCGCGTGCCGGAGGAGCTCTTCGACGAGCCGACCTGGCCGGTGGAAGTGACGCTCAAGCTCCGGCGCGAGAGCGCGGAGACGTGCGAGCAAGACGACGGATGGATTCACGTGGCCGCGGCTGAGCTCCGTGTCCCTCACGACCGCGCGCGCCCCACCGGAATCGCTCGCATCGCCGCCTCGCTCGACGAGCCCTTGGTGATTCAAGGAGAGGTTCGCCCAGGAGACCGAGCGCGCCTCGGAGCGTTGCTCTGGCCATTGCGCAAGACCGGCGTCGCGCTGGTGTCGGGGGAGTGCGATGCGCGATGTGTCCGGGTCCGCGCGACCGAGCCCACCGACCGGTTTGGGGTGGTCAATACGCAAGGGGATCCGCACTGGGTGGACCGGCAAGGAGAACTCGCGCGCGCGCTCCCGGCGCTGTCTCCGACGGTCTACGGGATCGAGGAGCGACTCGAGATCGCCATCCCGGACGGGTTCGCGCGCCTTCCGGAGCCGGAGGAAGAATGGGTCATCACGGACGACGTGGGTGACCGCGCGCCGACCCCGCGCGCGGAGGTGTACCCGCGCTACGCGACCTTGGCTGGCGACGCGGCGGTCCTCGATGGAGCGGGGTGGCGCGCGACGCGAGAGTCGTCCCGCCTCTACTTTGAAGAGGTTCGCGACGAGCGTCCCGCGCCCATCCGAGCGGTCCCGCTCATCGGCGCGCCGCGGGAAGAAACGCGCTCCCGCCGAGTCGACTCTCTGTGGTTGGCGACAAGCGCGGCCGTGCTCTTTATCGGCGCGCTGTGGGTCGCGCGCGCTCGACCGAGGAGGCCCGCATGAGCGCGACCATGCAGCAGCCCGCCGCGAAGCAGGCGGCGGGGGAGAGTGAAGAGCTGACCCGGCTCCGCGCAGAGACATCGCGGCTTCGGAACTTCGCGCTGGTGTTCTTGGTCGTCGACCTCGCGCTCGCCGCAGGGTGGCTCTTGCTCAACGTACACGCGCGGTTCGTCGCGGGATGAAGGCGGTGAAGAAGATTTCCTCGGAACGGACAGACAAAGTGGTGCAGCTCCGAGCGGAGCCGGAGCCGCAAAAGCAGAAGAAGCCACGCGGCGCATCGGTCGTGCCGACGCGAGTGCCGCGCGCGCGGCGACGTCCTTCGCAGCTCACAGTGTCTTCCCAGATCGCGCCGCCCATCCGGGGGTCGGCGTCGCCTGCGGCTTCTCGTGATGCGCTTCGACTCATCGCGAACGCCTTCGCTGAGCTCGGTCCGATGATTCCTGCGCGCGCGGAGCTCCTCGCGGTCATTCGCCCGGAGCTCGCGCCGCTCGTCCCGGAGCTGTTGCAAGCGGTTGACCAAGGCGCGCTCCGCCTCATCGTCATTGGCTACGAGCCTCACTTCACCGCGGCGCAACCACTCGCGCGCGCGCAGCCGTTTCGGCAGGCACGCGTGGGGCAGCCGCTCACGCTTCCCGAGGCTTCGTCGGTGGCGCAGCCTCCCGCGCTCCCTTCACAACGACAAGCCGATGCGCGAGCTGCGGAGAAGCTGGCCGCGGAGAACCTGGCCGCGGAGAACCTGGCCGCCGGAGCGGACGAGAACGCTTCTCCGCCTGCGTCCAACGATCTTCCCGCGCTCGACACGGACCTCGAGCTCGCGACGATGCTCGATGTCGAACATGAGCGAGTGCTGCTCTACCGCGTCATCTTGGTCGTCGAAGCGCTCGTCGCCTTCGCGCTCCTGAGAGGGTTCTGGGTGATGTAATGGAGATGTCTCCTGCCTACCTCCAAGAGACCGCCGAACATCTCGCGGAAAAGGGCTACAGCCTGAAGGCGCACCAGACCGAATACGGCGAAGCCAACGGCACGATGTTCGTGCTCTCCCGTCCAAACGAACAGATTGATCTGGAGCACGTGGTGCATCCGGACGGGTCCGTTTACTACTACTTCGCGCTTCTGTTTCACGGGATCAAGGCCCGCTCGTTCCCGCTCGACTCATGGCGCCACTGGCCCGATCGGGTGGAGTTCAAGCTGCGGGTCCATCCGGACCTCGGCTCCGGCTACGCCTTTACGATCGATTTGCCGAGACCGTCGTCACCCTCTGGCGGGACGCTCGCGCTCGAAAGTGGCGAGGGGACGAGCAGTGGACTGTAGCCTTCGCTATGGTTTGCAGGTGGGTTCGCTCGTCATCGTCGTAGAAGATGAGCCAGACCTCCGCGCCCTCGCGGAGCGATGGCTGATCAAAGATGGGTATGAGGTCGAGTCTGCACCCGACGCAGAGCAGGCGCTCGAGGTTCTGACCCGAACGCTCCCGAGCGCGGTCTGTCTCGATCTGGAGCTGCCGGGCCTTGGGGGGCTCGAGGCGCTCAAGCAGATCAAAAAGACCCATCCCAAGCTCCCTGTGATCATCTTGACCGCGAACGACCAGGTCGAGACCGCGGTCGCGGCGATGCAGAGTGGGGCGTACGACTATCTAGTGAAGCCGGTCGACCGGACCAAGCTCGCGACCACCGTGCGGAACGCGATCGAGGCGCATGACCTGATGGTCCGTGTCGATCATCTGGAGCGCGAAGCAGACGGCGGCGGCTACGCGGATATCCTCGGCGAGTCGACAGCAATGAAGCGCGCGTTTCGAGAGGTCGATCGCGTCGCGATGAGCGACGTCACGGTTCTGGTGCACGGCGAGAGCGGGACCGGTAAGGAGCTGGTCGCCCGCGCGATTCATGAGCACAGCGGCCGATCGCGCGCGCCCTTTGTGGCGGTGAACTGCGCGGCGATCCCCGAGACGCTGCAAGAGTCCGAGCTCTTCGGTCACGAGCGAGGAGCCTTCACGAGCGCGAACCAGCGCCGCATCGGGTACTTCGAGCAAGCGGATCGCGGCGTGCTCTTCTTGGACGAGATCGGCGAGCTCTCGCCGGCGGCGCAGGCGAAGCTCCTACGTGTTCTTCAGCAGCGCGTGTTTCGACGCGTGGGTGGCCAGTCGGACGTGCGCTCCGACTTTCGCTTGGTCGCGGCGACTCATCGTGACCTGCGCGAGGAGGTCACCGCGGGGCGCTTTCGCGAGGACCTCTACTTCCGCATCGCGGTCTTCGAGCTCGAGCTTCCGCCGCTCCGTGATCGTCATGGTGATGTCGCGTTGCTCGCGCGCTCGTTCCTGCGTCAGTTCGCGCCGGACCGTCCCGTGACGCTCGCGCCGACCGCGCTCGCGGCGTTGGAGTCGCACTCGTGGCCGGGGAACGTTCGCGAGCTGATGAACGCGATGCAGCGAGCCCTTGTGGTGTGCGGTGAGGTCGTTGAGCTTGAGGATCTTCCGAAGCGGCTCCGCGATCACAAACGTGACACGCCCATCCCGACTTCGGAGCCTGTCTCGGCGGGAGAGGGTGAGCAAGACGGGTTGACCCGGATGGAGGCGCTCGAACGCGCCGCGCTGGTCACCGCGCTCGAGGAGACCGGCGGGAACATCTCAGGGGTCGTCCGCCGCCTCGGACTTGGGCGCACGACGGTCTACCGCAAACTTAAAAAGTACGGCCTCCGCTAGCGCGAACAGCTTCGTCGATGTTCAGGACCGCTCACTGACCCACCGGTGTCCCGTTGTCCGCCTCATTTGTTTCGTTCTGAAACACACGGGACGACGCGCGGCCCCGCTCCCCGATAATTGTCGCCGCGCTCGCTGGCACGAAGGTTGAAGTGATCCTCGGCATGCGAGTTTTGATCACAGGTGCCGGCGGACCCGCCGCGATTTCTTTCATGCGCGGCGTCTCGACGTCTCCACTTACCGCCGATTTCGTGATGGCGGATATGGACCCGATCGCTTCGGGGCTTCACCTGGTCCCGGCGTCCCAGCGGGTCATTCTCCCGGCTGGCCGTTCCCCCGACTTCGGAGACGCCCTCTTGGCGGCGTGTGTGCGGCAGCAGGTCCAGGTGCTGGTCCCGACGGTCGATGACGAACTCATCGCGGTCGCGCGGATGCGCCCCGCGCTGGAGGCCCGCGGCGTCCGGTGCGTCCTCTCGCCCCTCTCCGCGCTCCGCACCTGTCTGGACAAGTGGCTCCTCGCGCAGCGTTGCGAGGGAGTCGTCCCGCTCCCGACGACCGCGGTCTTCGACGACACCTTCGACGCCTCGCGCTTCTCCGGAAAGGTCATCGTGAAGCCGCGGCGCGGGAGCGGTTCGCGAGGCATCCGCTTGCTCGACATCGAAGAGGTGGACGCGCTGCCTCGGGACGCCGAGCAAATCGTTCAGGGGCTTCTTCCAGGCGCCGAGTACTCCGTGGACGTGTTCGTGGATCAGGGCGCGGTGACCGCGGTTCCGAGAGAGCGGGCGAAGGTGGACTCCGGCGTCGCGGTGGTCGCGCGCATCGTCCCGGACGAGGTCCTCGAGCAAACCGCGATGAAGATCGCGCTCGCGGTCGGTATCGAAGGCGTGGCCAATGTGCAGCTCCGGCGCGACGACAATGGCGTCCCGAACTTGCTCGAGGTCAACCCGCGCTTTCCAGGCACGATGCCCATCACCGTCGCGGCCGGCGTCAACATGCCCGCGCTCGCGCTTCAGCAGGTCCTCGGCATGCCGCGCGAGACCGGGCCGCTTCCTTACCAGGCGGTCGCGATGGTCCGCACGTTTCACGAGCACTATCTCCCGGTCGAAGAGCTCGGGCGCATCGCGGCCGCGTCGGGCGAAGAGAGCGACGCGGCGTAGCAAAGTGGGGAGCGCGCGAGCCGAGAGAAGGGGTCCATGAGCGCGCTCCTCTACGACGGTCTTGTCGCGCTCTTCGCCGCGCTGGTGGTCGTCGCGACCATTCCGGTCGTCACCGGTGCGCTTCAGTTCTTGGCGCTCGCGTTCTCGGTCTTCGCCACCCATCTGGAGAAGTGCGCGCCGTACTGTCCTCGCGTCGCGATCCTCATCCCCGCCTGGAACGAAGAGTCGGTCATCGAGGTGACCATCGATCGCTTGATGAAGCTCGACTATCCCAAGGACCGGCTGCGCATCTACGTCATCGACGACGCGAGCTCCGATCGAACGCCGGAGATGGTGATCGCGAAGTCAAAGCGCTGGCCCAAAAACGTGATTCACGTGCGGCGGGTCGCGGGTGGCGAAGGCAAGGCGCACACGCTCAACTACGGGCTCGACGTTCTCTGGAAGAGCGAGTGGGCGCAGGCCATCCTCATCATGGACGCCGACGTGATCTATACCGAGACCTCGCTGCTCCGGATGGCGCGGCACCTGGTGGACCCGAACATCGGCGCGGTCACCGCGTACATCAAGGAAGGGTCGCGCGCGCCGACCTACGTGCAGCGCTTCGTGACCTTCGAGTACATCACCGCGACCGGTGCGTCGCGGCGCGCCCAGAACGTGTTCGGGTTCCTCGCGTGTCTCTCCGGCGGCGCGCAGCTGCACTCGCGGGAGAACCTCTTCGCGATCGGCGGCAAGATCTTCGACGACACGCTCGCTGAGGACACCTTCACGACGTTCAACACGCAGCTCGAAGGTCGGATGGCGATCTTTGAGCCGAACGCGATCGTCTACGCGGAGGAGCCCCACGACCTTCAGATGTTGTGGAAGCAACGGCTCCGATGGGCCCGCGGCAACGTGCAGATCACGGACGTCTTTCGTGACCTCTGGGGCCGCCGTTCTCGCGGCTCGCTCGGCTCGTTCACGATGGCCGCGATGTGGTTCTCAATCTTCTTGATGCCGGTCTTTCAGATCAGCGCGTCCGTGTCGCTCATCTCGCTCTCGTTCATGGACGCCGGCTTCGCGTGGAAGCTCTTCGAGGGCTACTGGATCATCGCGGCCATCGTTTACCTCTTGGTCACCTTCGCCTCGTTCGTTATCGACACGGAGTCCGCCAAGAAGTCATGGATCGAGGGCTTCGCGTTTCCTGGCTTGATCTCGCTCTCGATCATCGCCTACTCGATCGCGCCCAGTCTCTTTGAGCCCATCGCGGAGTGGGTCGCGTTGGCGCCTGGCGGGATCGGCGAGCGCCTCTTGATGCTCTTCCTCTACGCATGGCTCTCGCTCGCGATGGTCTTCGCGTGGCTCGCCGCGTGGCTGGAAGGAAAGGTCGAAGACCACCCGCGCTTGCAGTGGGTCCCCCAGGTCGTCCTCTACATCGCGGGCTACGGTGCGTTCCTCTGCGCGGTCACGTTCGCGGCCTACATCAAGGAGTTCAAGGGGGAGGCGCGGACCTGGGACAAGACCGAGAAGAAGGGCGCGATGTCGGCGTAGCAGGCCGCTGAAAAGTCGCTCGATACGATTCGTGATGCGGTCCGTATCCGCTGCGTGTCCTCTGACCGACGACAATGTCGAGCGTCTTGGGCGCCGCCGGGCGACCGGAGGTGCGACGCCGCGAAGCGCGCCCGCGAGTTCTTATCAGCCTGCAGGGGCTCGCGCGCCTCGCGTTCGCTAAATGTCCACGCTTCGCATCGCGGCTTCGATCGTCTCCTCCTGAGGCGCGAAGAACGCGTCGTCGCCTCCGGCCTCCACGAGGATCACGTTTCGGCCGGCGACGAAGATGGCGGTCCAGTACTGATGGGGTCGTCCGTTCCGCAAAGCGCGCGCTCGGATCTGAACTCCGTCGACTCCGCTGTCGCTCGTGATCGGGAGGCGCTCCACGACCGTGTATTCGGAGCGTAGGCGCGCGTGAAGAGCACCGGACCAGAACGTGAGGTCGCCTCGCGGTCGCCGGTTTCGGTACACGTTGACCGATAGCGCGACGCCTTCCGGGCTCGCGATGCGAAGGTCGTGACGACCGTCCACGCGGGCGAACCCTCCGGGTGTGTCGAGCGTGGGGCCGCAGCCCACCGCGACGAGCGCAACAAGACCGACGAGAGCAGAGATCGAGACGGTTGAGATGGGCTTCACTTTTAGTTCTCCAGGTTGAGCAAGTGGTCGAGACGGTTCTGGTTGAGCCAGTCGATCGGGAGCCGCGTCACGCCAGGACTGGGCTCGGGTCGAACCTCAGGCGTCGTGGGTGCCGGACGCTCGGTGATCGCGATCCTGACGGTCGACCACGCGGCGTGGTTGCCCAAGAAGCGCAGCCGACCTCGCGCTTGATCGATCTCCGTGACGATGCGCCCGAGCTCGCTCTCGATGCGGAGAATCTCGTCGAGCGTCGTGGCGCGTTCCAGGAGCCCGCGCATACGCGCCAAGAGCACGGTGAGGCTGACGATGCGCACCTCGAGGTCGTGGTACTCCTCGCTCACGTCTTGGACGCGGACGTTCCGCGCGCTGACCTCGCCGTGCTGTTCAAAGCTGGCGAAGACTTCGTGGAACTGAGCGGAAGGAACACGGACAACGAGTCGACGATCTTCGCGAATCGAGAGGTACCCGCCAAACTGCAGGGTGGTCGCGACGAGTCGGTCGAGCGAGTCGTCGGCGGCGTCGTGGTCAACGAGCAACGACAGCTGCGCCGTGTAGATCAATCTCAGACGCTGTTCGCTCGGGATGGGAAGCGCGGTCGCATGTTCCGGTTCAAGAACGGGTCGAACCGAAGCCTGTGCGGAGTGATGGGAGGGACCGCTGGGCAGCGGCGGGTCGACGGCGAGGTCCGCTTCGCCCCCCATATACGCCTCTGCCTCCGTCGGAGGCGCGCCCATCTGGGCGGCTCCTCCGCAGCCCATGAGTACGAGTAGAAGTGTTGGTGTTCCAAGGCGAGCCATCGTTTCCTCCACGTCATCAACGCAGGGGCGGACCGCGACTTACACTCGTTCGTCGACTTCGAAGGAGCGTAGAGCGGCGACCGGTTGACAGCGCCGCGCTGCAGCGATCGACCGGGTCCCGGTTTCGCTCCTCGCGGCATCGGTCGCGGTGCGTACAGCGCTCTAGTAGAACGGCGATGCAGCAGAACAGCGATCTACCAGAGCAGCGCTGTAGCAGCTGCTAGTAGAGCAGCGCGCCGACCACGCGCGGCTTCTCTTCTCCCTCGACATAGAGCGCGCCGCTGACCTGGTCTTCTCCGAGCGCGATCCGAAAGCTCGCGCGCTCTCCAACGAAGCTCGGTTTGCGAAACGTCATGCTCAGCGCTCGCGGCGAATCGGTCCGGCCGTCGATCTCGATCACCTTCTCCTCGAAGATCCTCGGATAGACGAGAGAGTTGACGTGTTGATTGGCGTCGCTGTGCACGCGTCCGAAGGTGACATCCTTGGTGATGAACTGAGACGAGAAGCGGGGAGAGGCGACGTCCAAGAGCGCCTCGTCACGGGCGACGAGCGTCTCGGGCACGACCGGGAGGCCCACATCGGGAAGGGCGAGAACACGCCGCGCGCCGCGCTCCGCGAAGGGACGCGTGAAGACCGCTTCTTGGAAGGTCTGGCCGAGCCACACACGCTCTCCATGGTTGTCGGGTTGAGGCGCGTAGGTTCGGCTGCTCGGCCCATAGACGTTGACGCTCAGGAGGAGAAGTAGCCGGTGGACGTCGCCGTCGCGTTCGGTGCGCGCCAGGGTGACGCGGCCTTCACACTCGAGGTCCGCCTCCGCGGAGACGCTCGCGTCCGAGAATCGCGCGGACATCCGTGACTGGATGGCGACGATACCCTGTCGTTCACACTCCCGTAGCGGGTGGTCCTTGAGATAGCCGCGCCAGCACGCCTCGCCCAACGCGGAGGCGAGCGCGGGCAGGGTGACGCGGCCGGTCTGATCGACGTCTTCCCATCGCATCGGAAGCGACACGGACGCGACGACATCAGTCTGAGCGAGCGCTTGTTCTGGAGTGAGCGTCATCGCGCGCGTTGTAACAGAGTGTGCCGAGGCCGTGTCTTCTCTCGACGCTACGAGCGCGCGCGACGCCGAAGGAAGAGCGCCGCCCCGAGCAGCCACAGCGCGTTGCCCGGCCCCGACGTGGCGCGGCAACCGCATCCATCGTCGATGACCCCAGGCGGTTCCCGCGATGAGTCTGGGGTGGCGTCGACTCCAGCGTCAACACCGCCGTCAACACCACCATCCACACCACCGTCAACACCACCGTCCCCGGCATCGACTCCCGCATCGGTGGTCCCGGCGTCAGGTGCGTCTCCCGAGATGATCGGGTCCGCGGGGTCGGGCGGGTCGCTCGCTGACGGTGCGGTCGCGCCAGGCGTCGGTACCCAGAGCCCGACGAGGTCCACGATGAGGTGGGCGCGACCGACCATGGTCGCGCAGAGGTCCCCGTCGCCAAGGGTGGAGAGCGCGATCGTTCCCACGGCACCGCGGTCCGCCGAGAAGTTGAGCGAGGAGGTACGCGGAGGGTCAAACCCGCACGGGTGCAAGGTGACGTACCCCGGGCCGTCCGGCTGAACCGCGGTGAGGTTGACGGTCACCGCCTGTGCTCCGGTTGGCGCGCCCCTGAGCGACTGAACTGGGAGCGTGATGGTTTGGTCATCGCCGAGACGACCGCGGTAGCGCGCGTCGTCCGCGCGCGTGTCGAGAAGACGAGCAGGGGTCACCGCTTGGAAACTGAGCTCGCCTTCGGGGACGAAGTAGCCGGTCACGTCGACCACGAAGTCCGCGGGCGCGCTCGCGAAGAGGCAGAGGTCGCCCGAAGCGGAGAGCTTCGACACGATGGTGTTCGCGACGACCCCGCGACCCTCGAAGTTGACGGAGCTCGTCACGGGACGAGGCTCATCGCACGCGTACGCGGTCACGAAACCTGCCTCGTCGTTGAGGACGGCGAGCGTCGCGACGACGCCGATCGCGGATGCGGGCGCGCCGACCCGAACCACGACGGGCGTCTCGCGAGGTTCACGCGCGGGTGAGTCGCGCGTGTCGATCACGCGCCTCGGAGCGATGGCGCGGAGGCCGTTGCCCTCGTCCGCGAACGCCGCGAAGACGTCCGCGATGAGGTGGACATCGCTTCGGTTCGCGGCAAAGGAGACGCCGCTCGCGCCAAACGCGGTCGGGGCGGCGTTGCTTCGTCTCGCTCCCAGCTGGTAGTTCAGCGATGAGGTCTCGACAGACGCGCCCGCGGGGGCCACCTGCACGTACCCATCACCTTCCGCCATGACCGCAGCGAGGTTGAGCCACGCGCCGCGGCTGCTCGCCGGAAGCCCCGGAAAGTCCGCGCGTGAGACGACGCCAACGTCTCCGACCGAGAGGCGACCCGAACCGGTTCGGCTTAAGCGGCTCTCGTCTCCTCTGGTGTCGAACACGCGCGTCGGTCCAGTGAACGCGAAGCGCGCAGGCGCGCCGAGGAGCGACAAAGAAGGGGCCGCGGCGTCGGGGTGATGGCTCGCCGCGTTTGGCTCGGGAGGCGCGGCCCGCTCACATCGAACCGGATCGCTCATGCAGACCTCGCCGGTCTCCGTACAGTCGGTGTAGGAGCAGTCCTCGCGCACCGCGGCGTTTCCATAACACGTCACGGGACAGGTCTCTCCGGGCGGCCCCACGGTGAAGAACGACGTGCGCCGGTGCGCGGCGTCCACGCTGACCTCGATGTGGAGATGGTTCACGTGCGGGTCACATGGCCAGCACCGTGTCGGGAAGCGGTCACCGAGACACCGGTCGCCGCACATGTTCGCGCCGAACCCGCGCTGGCCGTTGAACCAGCGTCCGTCCCAGCCGACGCGTTGGATCCCGATGTACTCCGCGTTCACGATCAACCAGTTCGCGATCTCGTCTCCAAGGGTATTGTCCGCGTCCCATCCATCCTCCGGAACGTCGATGTCGATCGCGCGGCCGACCGCGTGGACCGAGAGGAAGTTGGGCGAGTTCGTGTTGCGCCGGCAGCCGTAGACCCCGGAGTTGCTGGTCGTCGGCCACCTCCGCAAGATGTAGTTCGCGAGCTCGGTCGCGCCCGGATGCGCGGCGATGCACGCGGGGTGGGAACACCAGTCGCGGTGCGGGTCGGGCCCTGAGCAGCGACCACCTGGGTAGAGCGCGGGAGGATCGACGACCTCGACCCGCTGCGCGTTCGCGACGCGAATGACATCCGCGGGAGGAGACCAGCGGCCTGGAACGCGGACCGCTTCTTGGTGGGCACTCGGTGCGTCTTGAACACCGCAGCCGCAGAGGACAGAGATGGCGAGCGCGGTGAAAAAGAGAGGGTGGAGTCGCACAGGGCGAGGGTATCGACACCGCAATAGGTTCCGCAACGACCCTGGGTGATACGATCGAGCGAGGCGACCAAACGCTCGACAGAGCGACCACCGCGCATGTCTCAGATTGCGCTCCCGCGCGAACCTCTTTCGCTCACGACGCTCCCCGAACCTCTGTCGCTCCTCAAGCGTCCGCCCGAACAGCTCTTCGTAAGCGGGCCTCTGCCTTCGCTCACGCGCGCGGTCGCGATCGTCGGGACGCGCCGCGCGGACGACGAAGCGCTCCGGTTCACGAAGCGTCTGTCGCGGGATCTGACTTCGCGCGGTGTGGTGGTCGTATCGGGTGGCGCCGAAGGGGTGGATCGCGCCGCGCATGACGGGGCGCTCGAGGCGGGTCAGACCATTGCGGTGCTCGCGAGCGGCTTGAAGGTCGCGTTCCCGAAGAAGCACGCTCCGCTCTTCGCGCGCATCGCGAACCAAGGGGCGCTCGTGAGCGAGTTCCTCGACGAGGTACCTCACAAGCATCTCTTCTTGATGCGTAACCGGATCATCGCCGCGCTCGCGCGATTGACGATCGTGGTGCAAGCGCCCAGGCGGTCCGGGGCGCTCTCGACCGCGGCTCACGCCGAGGCCATCCACCGGCCGGTCTACGCGGTGCCGGCGGCACCTTGGGACCTGCGCGGCGAGGGAAACGTGCTCTTGCTTGAGCGCGGCGCGCTGCCGTGCACCTCGGCCGCGGTGATCCTCGACGCCCTCGGCTTGGCGGGCGGCGAGTCCCCTTCCCCGGCGGCCTCCCCCGATCTCTCGGGGCTGGACGAGGACGCCCGCGCCGTGCTCACGGTCCTCACCTCGCGGGCGCGGCACACCGATGAGATCGCCTCGAAGGCCGGCCTGCCCGCGAACCGCACGCAGCGCGCGCTCTTGAGCTTGTTGCTCTTTGGCCACGCTGCCGAGCGGGAGGGCGGGCGCTACGTCCGCGCGCGACGGTCGCAGGGTTGATCTGCCTTGACCCATCTCGCCCTCAAGCGCAGAACGCGAGGAGAGGAGTGCGATGAGCCAGACACGAGAAGAGAAGGTCACGATCGTCGGCGCCGGGCTCGCGGGTAGCGAGTGCGCATGGCAGCTCGCGATGCGCGGCGTCGAGGTCGAGCTGATCGAGCAAAAGCCGAAGAAGCGCACGCCTGCCCAGACGATGGATGGGTTCGCGGAGCTGGTATGCAGTAACTCCTTTCGCGGCAACGCCCTGAGCAACGCGGTCGGGCTCCTCAAAGAAGAGATGCGGCGCGCGGGGTCTCTTGTCATGGCGGCAGGGGAGGTCGCGCGGGTGCCCGCAGGTGGCGCCTTCGCGGTGGACCGGGAGCGTTTCAGTGAACAGGTCGAGGGGCGCCTACGCGCGCACCCGCGCGTCACGATTGTTGAGGAAGAGGTCCTCGCGATCCCAGAGCGTGACCACCCTGTCGTCCTCGCGACCGGGCCGCTGACCGGAGACGCCCTCGCGAAGGATCTCGCCCGCGTCGTCGGCGCGGAGCACCTCGCCTACTACGACGCCATCGCGCCCGTGGTGACCGCCGAGAGCATCGACTTCGACAAAGCGTTTCGAAAGTCGCGCTACGACAAGGGCGGTGACGACTACATCAACTGCCCAATGGACGAAGCGCAGTACAACGCTTTCGTGAAAGCGGTCGTCGAGGCCAAGAAGGTCGAGCCGAAGGGCTTCGAGGAGGTGAAGTACTTCGAGGGCTGTTTGCCGATCGAGGTCATCGCGGAACGCGGACCCATGACGCTCTCGTTTGGCTGCATGAAGCCCGTCGGACTTGAGGACCCGCGCACAGGCAAACAGCCTCACGCGGTCGTTCAGCTCCGTCAGGAAAACGCCGACGCGACCGCCTACAACTTGGTCGGTTTTCAAACGCGGATGACCTGGGGCGAGCAGAAGCGCGTCTTCGCCACCATCCCCGGGCTCGAGAAGGCGGAGTTCGTTCGCCTCGGAAGCGTTCATCGGAACACGTTCGTCTGTTCGCCGATCGCCCTCGACGACGAGTACCAGCTCAAGAACAAACCGGGGGTCTGGCTCGCGGGTCAGATCAGCGGCGTGGAGGGATACGTCGAGAGCGCGGCGTGCGGGCTGACGCTCGGCGTGATGCTCGCCGCGCGCGTGAACGGGCGACCGATGATCGTACCGCCCGAGACGACCGCGCTCGGTGGTCTGCTGCGTCACCTTCGTCGTGAACGCGACGACTTTCAGCCGGCCAACGTGATGTTCTCCATGGTGCCGCGTCTTCCCGGTCGGAAGATCCGCAAGCGCCGGATTCGTCGCGAGAAGACCAGCGAACGCGCCCTCACGGATCTGGAACCATGGCTGGATGAAGTCGGCGCGCGGCTCGTTCGCGCCGAGACCTTTCCCGAGGTCGCGACCCCCGCGCCAGAAGCGGTTGCGGTGAGCCCAGACGACGCGACCGCGCTCGCTTAGAGCGTGAGTCAAGATAGGTGGGCGTGATCCGTTGTTGAGGTGGGCTCAGACCCGCCGTCCTCGAACCGAGGAATCGTCAAGCTATGCCGAGGTGAGCGGACGGGTGGAGATGGGTCGACCCCGGCAACGAAGTGCGTGCACCTATCTTGAATCACGCGCTTGTACCGACTTGCTCGGCGCGCGGCGCAAATCGCTTCCCCGCGCCGTCTGGGTTTCCGACGCGACAAAAGCACCTTGCGGATCGTGGCAGGTAGCCTGACGGTGTTGTTCCGACGTGGCGCGAGGCGCGTTCGTCTGTGAAGGAGAGCCCGTGACCGACTACACGCCACCTGAGGTTTGGACGTTCGACGCCGAAAGCGGCGGCCAGTTTTCCTCCATCAATCGCCCGACCGCGGGCGCGCGGGAAGAGAAGGCGCTGCCCGTCGGTGAGCACGCGCTTCAGCTCTACTCGATGGCGACCCCCAACGGCGTCAAGGTCACGGTGATGTTGGAAGAGCTGCTCGCGAGCGGCTTCGCGGGCGCCGAGTACGACGCCTGGCTGATCCACATCGGCAGCGGCGATCAGTTCGGGAGCGGCTTCGTCCAGGTCAACCCGAACTCGAAGATCCCTGCGCTGCTGGATCACAGCCAAGACCCCGCGGTTCGCGTGTTCGAGTCTGGCTCGATCCTGCTCTACCTCGCGGAGAAGTTCGGCGCGTTTTTGCCGACGGACCGAACGCGCACCGAGGCGCTCAACTGGCTCTTCTGGCAAATGGGGAGCGCGCCTTACCTCGGCGGCGGCTTTGGGCACTTCTACAACTACGCGCCGACGAAGATGGAGTACCCAATCGACCGCTTCGCGATGGAGAGCAAGCGTCAGCTCGACGTGCTCGACCAGCACCTTGCGAAGAACGAGTTCATGGCGGGCGCCGAGTACAGCATCGCGGATATGGCGATCTGGCCCTGGTACGGCGCGCTCGTAAAGGGCGTGCTCTACAACGCCGCGACCTTCCTCTCGGTGCACGAGTACGAGCACGTGATCCGTTGGGCGGAAGAGATCGCGAAGCGACCGGCGGTGCAGCGCGGCCGTGTGGTCAACCGTGTGTGGGGTGAGGTGCAGCTCAAGGAGCGGCACAGCGCAGGTGATCTCGACGCGTTCTTTTAGGGTCTTTTTCGAGACCCTCTCCGCTTCGCGGATTCACCCAAACGTTCGCTGCGCTCTCCGAGCGTCGAAGACGAGAGGCGTTCGGCTTCGCCTCTCGTCTCTTTCGTTTTCGACCAGGGGCCCGTCCTCTCTGGCTGAGGATGGATTTAGATGCGCCTCTCCGCTTCGCGGATTCACCCAAACGTTCGCTGCGCTCTCCGAGCGTCTCTTTCGTTTTTCGGCCGGTGCTCTCTCGGGGCTGCGGCCGGCTGAGGTAGATTCCTGCCTCTGTTCACCGGTTCGCGCCGCGTTTCTGCTCGCTCCTTTTGGCCTTTTCCCTGTTAGGTTTGGTTGATGTCGAAGACTCCTGTTTTTCGTTCCACTACGATCGTCGCGGTGCGGCGCGGCGACGTCGCCGCGATGGCCGGCGATGGTCAGGTCTCGCTCGGTCAGACGGTCATGAAGGGCTCCGCGAAGAAGGTGCGCCGGATCGGTGATGGTGACGTCGTCGCGGGGTTCGCGGGCGCGACCGCGGACGCCTTCACGCTGCTCGATCGCTTCGAGGCGAAAATGAAAGAGCACAAGAAGAGCATTCACCGCGCGTCGGTGGAGCTCGCCAAGGACTGGCGGACCGATCGCTACCTTCGGCGGCTCGAGGCGATGCTGATCGTGATGAACAAGGACGCGACGTTGCTCTTGAGCGGGACCGGTGATGTGATCGAACCCGACGAGGGCGTCATCGCGATCGGCTCGGGCGGTTCGTATGCGCTCGCCGCGGCGCGCGCGCTCATCCGGCACACGGAGCTCGGCGCGGAAGAGATCGCGAAGAGCGCGCTCGGCATCGCGGGCGAGATCTGCGTGTACACCAATGGTTCGATCGTCTGCGAGACGGTCGACTGCTGACTCGACTGGATCAACTCTGCGAGTATGACGGGTTGGAAACGAATGAAGGCGAACGCGTTTCGTTTTCAACGACCAATGAGCGCAGCGAACGTTCGGGTGAATCGCCGAAGGTGAGAAGGAGAAGAAAATGAGCACTGGAAGTTTCACTCCCCGCGAGACCGTCTCCGAGCTGGACCGGTACATCGTCGGTCAAGCCAAGGCCAAGCGCGCGGTCGCGATCGCGCTGCGCAACCGTTGGCGCCGGCAGCAGGTCGGCGATGAGCTGCGCGACGAGATCTCGCCCAAGAACATCATCATGATCGGGCCGACCGGTTGCGGAAAGACCGAGATCGCGCGTCGGCTGGCCAAGCTCGCGAAAGCGCCCTTCGTGAAGGTCGAGGCGAGCAAGTTCACCGAGGTCGGCTATGTCGGCCGCGATGTCGAAGGGATGGTTCGCGACCTCGTCGAGAACGCGATCGACCTCGTGCAGCGTGAGCAAATGGAGCACGTCAAAGTGAAGGCCAAGGAGCTGACCGAGGACCGCTTGGTCGCGCTCATCGCTGATCAGGACGCGCCGCTTGAGCACCCTGAGGACGTCGCCCAGCAGAAGCCCGCGGGAGGGTTCTTTGGTTTCGTCGCGCCTCAGAAGCAACAGCGCGCGCCTCACAGCAAAGAGCGTCTTCAAGAGATCCGCGATCAGCTGCGCGCCGGAGAGCTCGAGGACGAACTGATCGAGATCAGCGTCCCCGATGGCTCCTCGCCGTTTATGACCATCTTCGGTCAGAACGGAACGGAAGAGATGAACCTGAAGGACATGCTCAGCCACGTCCCCGGTTTCCAAGCGAAGAACAAGAAGACGAAGATGGCGGTCAAGGACGCGCGCAAGATCGTCGAGAAGCAAGAGGCCGCTTCGCTCATCGACCAAGAGCGCCTGAAGCGCGACGCGATTACGCGAACCGAGCAGTCGGGCATCGTCTTCCTCGATGAGATCGACAAAGTGGCGAGCCGTCAGCGCTCGGGCGGCGGCGGGCCTGACGTCTCCCGAGAAGGCGTACAGCGCGACCTGCTCCCCATCGTCGAGGGCACGACCGTGAGCACCAAGCACGGTCCCGTGAAGACCGACCACATCCTCTTCATCGCGGCCGGCGCGTTTCACGTCGCAGAGGTGAGCGACTTGATCCCAGAGCTTCAAGGACGCTTCCCGATCCGCGTGGAGCTCGACGCGCTCGGCAAGGACGAGTTCGTGAAGATCTTGACCGAGCCGCGCAACGCGTTGACGCGCCAGTACGAGGCCTTGATGGCGACCGAGGGCATCACGTTGAGCTTTGATACATCGGCCATCGACGCCATCGCGGACTACGCCGCCGAGGCCAATGGACGCGCGCAGAACATCGGAGCGCGGCGACTCGCGACCGTTCTGGAGGCGCTCCTCGAAGAGCTCTCCTACCAGGCGTCCGAGCTGCCTTCGGGAGACAAAGTGATCGATGGCGCCTACGTGAAGAAGACGCTCGACCCGATCGTGAACGACAAGGATCTCTCCAAGTACATCCTCTGATTGTGCTTCGGGGGAACAGGCGCTGTTCCGCGTGTCGCGTCGAGGTGACACGACGCCCCAAGAACGTCGAGATGGGCGAGCGAAACCGGTGGCGCACCGAAAGGGGGGCATACGTCCGCCTCGCGTAGTGTTCATTCTCCAAAACGACGGACGAGGTCGCTTATGGGCCGGCAAATGGGATCCACGGCCTGAATCAGTTGGGGCTTTTCTCCGCGCGTGGCTTTCCATATTCTCCCCGTGGCCGACTCCCGGCCGCGCGGGCGATCGCCGCCGCGCCCCTCTTGCCCGGATCACCCGGAGGACAAATGGCTCACGCTTCGATCGGTCAGTGCATCCTTGATTGCATTCAGAAGAACCCCAACGACACCGCGATCCGTCACAAGGTCGGGGAGAGCTGGAAGGACGTACACTGGAAGGAGCTCGGCGCGGAGATGGAGGTCATCGCCTCCGGATTGCTGACGGCGATCGATGACCTGCCGGATCGCGCCGCGATCTCGATCTTGGGCAACACGAGTCCAGAGTGGATCGCTTGCGACTTCGCCGCGCTTTCGGTCGGTCTGCGCACCGTCCCCGTGTACGCGACGCTCCTGCCGCCAGAGGTGGGCTACCTCCACACCGATACCGAGTGCGTGGTCGCGATCTGCGAGAACGGCGACCAGCTCGACAAGGTCCGGGAGATGCAGCGCGGCTTCACGTTCTTCAAGCGGGAGTATCCCGCCGCCGCCGTGAAGGTTCGCCACATCGTCGTGATCAACACGAACGGGGTCGCGCCGGCCGACGATTGGGAGAGCCTCGACGACCTGAAGGCGCGCGGCAAAGAGAAGCTTGAGGAGACCGCCGCGGAGCGCAAACGACGCGCCGAGGACACCGCGTCCCGCGAGCTCGTCTGCACCTACACGTACACGTCCGGGACCACGGGTCCGCCCAAGGGCGTCATTCAGACCAACGACAACATGCTCGGGATGCTTGAGAAGGCGCAGTCGTCTGGGATGATCGGCCCGTCCATGCGCGAGGGCGGCATGTTTCTCTTCCTGCCGCTCGCGCACAGCTTCGGTCGCCTCATCGAGCTGAGCGCCCCGTTCTTCAACCTACCGATCGTGATCTCGTCGATCCCCACGTTGGGAGCCGACCTTGGCGCGACCCGTCCTGGTTTCTTCCCTGCCGCGCCGCGTGTCTTCGAAAAGATGAAGGCACGCATTGAGACCGCGGTCGCGGGCGCCCCACCGATTCGGCAGAAGCTCTTTCACTGGGCGGTCCGCGTGGGCCTCGAGACCGTGCCGTACCGCTGCGAGGGCAAGCCGCTCCCCGGTGGGCTCAAGTTCCGGCTTCGGTTCGCGGACAAGCTGGTCTTGAGCAAGCTTCGCGCGCGCTTGGGCTTCGACCGCGCACAGGCGCTCCTGTCGGGTTCCGCGCCGCTCAACGCGGACGTCCACAAGTTCTTTCTCGCGATGGGCGTGGACCTGCTCGAGGCGTACGGCCTGACGGAGACCTGTCCGGGCCTCACGTCGAACCTCCCCGGCAGGATCAAGGTTGGAACGGTCGGCCTGCCGATTGGCGACATCCAGATCAAGATCGCGGACGACGGCGAGATCCTCGCGAAGGGCTCGAACATCACGTCGGGGTACCTCAACCGCGAGGAAGCGACCGCCGAAGCGTTCGACGCCGATGGCTGGTTCATGACGGGCGACCTGGGAAGCCAAGATGGCGAAGGCTTCGTGAAGATCACGGGCCGTAAGAAGGAGCTGATGAAGACGAGCGGTGGCAAGTACATCGCGCCGAACAAGATCGAAGGCGAGATCAAGCTGCTCCCGATCATTCAGGAGTGCGTGACCGTCGCGGATACGCGCAACTACGTCACCGCGCTCATCGCGATCGACCCGGAAGAGCTCGCGGAGTGGTCACAGCAGACCGGGAACCCTGCGGTGCGCGACAGTGACGCGGTCAAGGCCGCGGTGCAGGCGCACGTCGACGAGGTGAACGGAGACCTCGCGAAGTACGAGACCATCAAGTACTTCCGACTCGTCGAACCGATGACGGTGGAGGGCGGCTTGCTCACGGCGTCGCTCAAGGTGAAGCGCAAGGTCGTCTACTCGCGCTACTCGGATCTCATCGACGACATGTACACGAGCGCCAAGAAGCCGAGCTGATGAGGTCGGGGGGTCTTACCCATCTCGCGGTGTTGCTCTTCGCCGTGGTCTTCGTTGGCTGCGGGAGCTCTCACGATCCTGGCGACGCCGGGGACGACACCGGTGCGGACGCGGGCTCGGATGCAGGAGCGGACGATGCGGGAACAGCCGAGCACCCGCTGACTCCGCGTTGGCGCGCGCTCACCCAACAGTTCAATCAGAACGGGTGCGCGTGCGAGGTCGAGGCCGGGGCGTCACCGAGCGTTGAAGCCTGCCTGGAGACCGCGGAGGACTTCGCGCCGTCGATCACGTGCTTGGACGAAGAGTTTCGAGGCGCGACCGCCGAAGACATCGAAGCTTTCGAGTGCTTGACCGATGGACTGGAAGCGAGCGCGGCGTGCCGCGAGGAAATGGGCTGCGGAGCTGAGGCTTCCGCTGCGTGTCTCGCGCTAGAGCAGCGTGAGCTCCGACGGTGCGAAGACATCTTCGACGACGACACCCCAGACCCGTTCAGCACCTGCGGAATCTGAACGGCGAGCGACGCTCGCCGAAGGCGCGCCGCTTCACGTACTACGCGAGTCCTTGCGCGTTTGATGGGTCAGCGCGGCGGAACGGGGATGTAGTAGCCGGTCGCGACCAGTTCTCGTGACCCTGCCGGAGCGCGGAACGTGAGCGTCAGTTCCTCCCCCTCCGCCAACCGGTGTGGGACGTGATCCGCTTCGCAGAACGCGGGCGCCGGCATCGCGGCGCATTGCTCCGGCGCGACCGCCTGACCGCCGACGACCAGCGCGACGTGGTCGAGGAACGTGACCTCTGGCTTTTCTTCGCGCACGACGATGGTGATCTCCTCACCCGCGTCGCCAGTGAGGGCGAGCCCTTGAGTCGTGTAGGCGTCCTCGCCTCGGACGTTGCGGAGCACCTCGCCCATCAACTCTTCGTCATCGCCGTCGACCAAGTAGACGAAGGGGCAGGCCGCGATCCCGCCTCGGCAGTCGACCGTTTGTCCGGTTGGCTCGCGCCGTACCTCTTCGTTGTCGCGAAAGACGATGCGCTCGGACTCGACGGGAACCGCGACCTCCATGTCGTCTCCCATGCCTTCGTAGTTGCGCGGCGCCCAGTACCGATCACAGGTCGTGTTGTAGGTCTCGCCGACCGAGAACTCGCCTGCGTTGATCTCGAGCTCGAGGCTGTCGACGTACTGGTTCGGGAGCACCTGATCGAAGACGATCGTGAGCTGGTTGTTTTCGTGCTTGAACACGATCCACCGGCGGGGCGGATCTTCTTCGTCCGATTGCGGGATGCCGATGATGACGTGACCCGGCACGGGTACCCCGAAGAGGCTCTCGCTGAACGAGCTCCCGAGACCTTCGGCGACGCGCGCGCCGGCGGTTCCCACCCTCAAGATGCCGTCCTGGTGGAGACGGACAGGCTCGAGCGCGTCGCCTCCGAGGTCGGCCTCCGTCTCGAAGATCACGTGGGCGTCGCTGTGGAACGCCTGGAGCGGAGCGGGTTCGGCCTCCGCGATCGGCGAGACCGGGACTTGGGCAGGCGGCGTCGCTCGTGGTCCTGAGCAGGCGCCGAGGACCAGGGAGAAGAACAGAGCGTTTCGCATAGCGACCTTTAACAGGTGAGCGTGAAAGGCGCGAACAACCACACGGACTACAAGCGCTGCGCTGGATCCCCGAACGCGATCGGCGCGCTCAAGCATGTGTCCGGGATCCCGAACGCGTCACACAGCGGGAGCGCGTCCTTGCGCACCTCTGCGCACAAGGCGTCGATGCGGTCACGTACCGCCTTGGCCTTGCTCGCCTCAACCGCGCCGTTCTCCATGAACCAGCCCAGGTCGGCCTCGATGCGCCCGAGCGCCCAGAGATCGCACAAGCGATCGAGCGCCGCCTTGCACGCGGGATCCTCGGTCTTCGCGACCGCGTTCACGAACGCTTCGAGCACGACGACCTCGACGTGTGCGCGCGCCATCGCGATGATGTGGTTCTGAACCTCCAGGAACGCGGTGAACGAGTCGCCCGTTTTCTGAATTCGCTTTTGCAGCCGCATCGCGCCCGCGTCGACCAGCTGCCGCTCACGGAAACGAAAGAGCCCGAGCTGGAAATCGCGATCGCGCAGATGCGCTTCGTCGGTCAAGCGCGAGGTGTAGGGGTTGCGCTGCGCGACCGAGCGGCTCGCCTTGTTCGCGAGGAAGCGCAAGGTGCCCAGCACGCGCGAGTCCGCGAACTGCTTTCGGAAGTCCGTCAGGAGCGCCTTCGCGACCTGCTGCAAGAGCACGATGTTGTCGCCCTCAAACGTTGTGAAGACGTCCGTGTCGCTCTTAAGCGGACCGATCCGGTTCGCCGACAAGTAGCCCTGTCCGCCACAAGCCTCTCGGCACGACTGCAAGGTAACCGTCGCGTGCTCCGTCGCGAGCGCCTTAATCCCGGCGGCCAGCGCTTCGATTTCGCGCGCGTCTTCTTCTGTTCGCGCCAGGAACCGCGTCCTCAAGTGATCGACGGCGAAGTGCATCGCGTAGGTCGCGGCCAGCGCGGGCATCAGACGGCGCTGGTGCGTCGGGTAGTCGAGCACCTTCACCTCGCGCTCACCGGGCTTACCAAATTGACGGCGCGACTCGGCGTAACGCGTCGCGATGGTCACGCCGACCTTGGACGCGCTCACCCCGCCTGCCGCGACCGACACGCGGCCCCCGACAAGCGTACCCAGCGTCGTGAAGAAGCGCTTGGCCTTGCCCGGGATCTCGCTCTCGTACTGACCGTCCTCGTCGATGCCGGCGAAGCGATCGAGCAAGTTGTCCACGGGCACGCGAACCTGTTCAAACCAGAGGCGCCCGTTGTCGACGCCGTTGAGGCCCAGCTTGTGGCCGCAATCGCCGATCCGAACCCCGGGCGTCGCGGCGCCGTGCTCGTCTCGGATCCGAACCAGGACCGCGTGAACGCCGTGGGATTCCCCGTCCACGATCAGCTGCGCAAAGACGCTCGCCATCTGCGCGTGCGCCGCGGCGTTCCCGATCCACTCTTTGCGCGCGGACTCCTTGGGCGTGTGAATGACGAGCTCACGTGTCGCGTGGTCGTAGGTCGCGGTCGTCTCGAGCTCCATGACGTTGCTGCCGTGTCCGAGCTCGGTCATCGCGAAACAGCCAGGGAGCGACACGTCCGCCGCGCTCGGGAGGTACTGCTCGTGATGTCGTTTGCTGCCGAGCGAATAGATGCTGCCGCCGTAGAGCCCGTAGTGGACGCCGTACTTCACGAGCAACGAGAGGTCGCCGAGGCCGAGCGTCTCGAACGTCACCATGAACGGGCCGAGACTCTCGACGTCGCTCGTGACGCCGGGGTACGCGATCGCGCCGAGCCCCGCGTCGCCGAGCTCCTTGAGCCACTCGAAGATCTGCTCTCGGTACTCCTTGTATGGGAGGTCGTAGTTCGTCACGTGCGCCGGGTCGCTCAAGAAGGCGCGCGCGCGCTCCCTCGCTTCGGCGAACTCCCCGTCCAGCACCGCCTGCATCGCGCGCGGATCGAAGCGCGCCTCGCTCGCTTCCTCTGCTTTCGGCTCATGACAACCGAGGAGCACACCCGCCGCGTCCTCTCCCGTCATCCCGAGCGCTTCCTGAAGCTCCTCGAGTGCGGCGCGAGTCTGCGCGTCGTCCTGTCCTCCGCCGATCGCGAGACCGAGCTCCGCCAAGCTGCAACGCGACTTCAGTTCAAGCGTGTTCGTCGCGCTCGTGATTTGCGAGAGCAACGCGTTCAGCTGGGACGGCCGCGGGGGTTCCTCTGGCGAGAGCCAGCCCGCGAGTTCTTCGCGTGAGCCAGGGTCGAGCCAAGGCGTGTCGTCGATCGTCTTCGTGATCGCGCGAAGCTCGTCCGCGCTGAGGTCACCGTCAGACCACGCGACGTAGAGAAGAGGCCAAAAAGGTCGGAGCTGTGGCTTGTCGAGCATGACGAGAAGTGTGGCCCAAGCTGTCCGGGATGGGGTCATTTTTCGAAGACCTCCCGCTCATCGACCGCCGCAAACGTCAGCGTCTGGCTTTGCCTCTCCCCCGACCATGGACCGCAGCAAACTGCGCACCGCGACGCGCCCGCGATAGGGTGCGCCCATGCCACGCGCTGTGAAGGTCGCTGATGCCCCGTGTTCCGCGCTTGATGCGCAAATCGCGACGTTCCTTCAGTACCTCGGGGACGAGCGCCGCAGCTCACCCCGAACGGTCGAGACGTACGGTCGCGATCTCCGCGCGTTCGCGACGTGGGCACAAGAGCGGGAGCTCTCCCTCGACGCGAACGCCCTCGACCTCGTCGCCCTGCGCGCCTACCTCGGGTCGCTCTTTTCAAGGCTCTCCGCCGCCACCATCGCGCGCAAGGTCAGCACGCTTCGCTCCTTCTACGGGTTCTTAAGGCGCCGCGGGATCATCAAAGACAACCCCGCGGCGCTTCTTAAATCGCCGAAGCTCGGTCGCGGGCTCCCCCGCTTCCTGTCCGTGGAGGAGTCTGTCGACCTGGTCGAAGCGCCTGCGAAAGACGACCGTCGCGATCCGCGGCTCGCGCGACGTGACACCGCGATGCTCGAGACGCTCTACGGTTGCGGCGTCCGCGTCAGCGAGCTCAGCGCGATGACGCTGGACGCGCTCGACATGACGGCTGGCGAAGTGCGCGTGATCGGCAAGGGCGACAAGGAACGCGTTGTACCGCTGGGGAGCAAGTGTCGCGAAGCGCTCAGCGCATATCTCGAGGTTCGAAGTGCGCTCCGCACCAAGACGCGCGCGCCCGATCCGAGCGCCCTTTTTCTCTCCCAGCGCGGGACGCCGCTGACGGTGCGGCAGATCCAAAACGTCGTTCGACGCTACGGGATCGCCGCCGGTCGCTCAGACGTCCACCCGCACGCCATGCGGCACTCCTGCGCCACGCATCTCCTCGACGCCGGCGCAGACCTGAGGAGCATCCAAGAGCTCCTCGGTCACGCGAGCCTCTCCACGACCCAGCGCTACACCCACGTCAGTGTCGACCGGCTCATGGAGGTCTACGATCAGGCCCATCCGCTCGCGCGCTCGGACGGCGACGACACGTAGATGGAGCGTTTGAACGACCGGTCTAGCTTCGGACCGTCTACCAGACGGCTTCGAGCGCTCTAACGGTTGCGCCGTCTACGTAGGACCTGACGCGGTCCGGGGATGGGTGCGCGATCTCGTCGCACCAGGGCCGCAGGACGTAGCTCAACCCTTCAATTCGCGGAGCGCGCGGATCCGGAGACGGAGCGCGTTCAAGCGAATGAAGCCAGTCGCGTCACCTTGGTCGTAGACCTCGTCGGCCTCGAAGGTCGCGAACTCGGGATCGTAGAGCGTGCGCGGGCTGCGGCGGCCAGCGACGATGCAGTTCCCCTTGAAGAGCTTGATGCGCGCTTCGCCGGTCACGTCCTTCTGCGCCTCGTCGATCAGCGTCTGGAGCATGGTGCGCTCCGGGGCGAACCAGAAACCGCGGTAGACCATCGCGGCGTACTCGGGGATGAGGGTGTCGCGAATGCGGAGCACCTCGCGATCACACGCGATGGACTCGATCGCGCGGTGCGCGTGGTGGAGGATGGTTCCGCCGGGGGTCTCGTAGACGCCGCGGGACTTCATGCCGACGAAGCGGTTCTCGACAACATCAACGCGGCCAACGCCGTGCTCGCTGCCGATCGCGTTGAGCTTCTCGAGCAACGCGAACGGCGACAGCTCTTCGCCGTCGACCGCGACCGGGTCTCCCTTTTCGTAGCGGATGGTCACGTAGCGCGGCGTGTCGGGGGCGTCGGCCGGCGACTTGGTCCACCGGAAGATCGACTCGTCCGGCTCGTTCCACGGGTCCTCGAGAATTCCGCCCTCGTAGCTGATGTGGAAGGCGTTGGCGTCCATTGAGTATGGCTTGTCGACCGTCGCCTCGATCGGGATGTTCCGCGCCTTCGCGTAGTCCATGCAGTCGGTGCGCGACTTCAGATCCCAGGTGCGCCAGGGCGCGATGACCTGGACGCGGGGATCGATCGCCATCGCGGTCAGCTCAAAGCGGACCTGGTCGTTGCCTTTGCCGGTCGCGCCGTGCGCGATCGCGTCGCAGCCTTCTTCTTTGGCGACGTCCATCATCGCTTTCGCGATCACCGGGCGCGCGATCGAGGTGCCCAGCAAGTAGCTCCCTTCGTAGACCGCGTTGGCGCGGAGCATCGGGAAACAGAAATCGCGGACAAACTCTTCGCGGATGTCGGCGATGACGCACTTCTCGGCGCCGGTCGCCTTCGCCTTTTCATCGAGCCCGTCGAGCTCTTCGCCCTGGCCGACATCGGCGCAGAACGCGACGACCGGCACGCCTTCGTATTGCTCTTTGAGCCAGGTGAGGATGACCGAGGTGTCGAGGCCACCGCTGTAAGCGAGGAGGATCTTCTTAGGGGACGCCATGGCGCGGGAGAATATCGTGACCACCCACGCGCGCAACCGTTAGTCGATGCCTGCTAGGAGACGCGGATTACGTTGAGGTCCAGCAGGTGAACGAGGGCCTTGCTGGCCTGCACATGGTCGAGGCCGCTCCGCTCGATCAGCTCGCTGAACGGAGCGCGGCCATCGACCAGTCCGAGGATCGACTCCGCGTCGGTGTCGAGCCCCAGCCACGGAATTTCGATCACCGGGATGGCGACCTGCGGGATTCGTCCGAGCCCACCGAGGCGCGATGAATAGAGCTGCTCCAATCGCTCGCGGCACGCGTCCGCGTAGCGGCGCGCAGAGGCATCGGACGGGTTGGTCCCCAAGATGAGCTCGGCCGCGATCAGGCTGCCGGAGTAGTCGCCGAGCGCGAACCGCTCCGACATATCTGTCGCCAGGTCGAGCGGCTTGGACTCCTTGCGGCTCCGGTCGACCAGCTTGAGCGCGTCGTCCTTTTCAAGAGTCTCCGGTGGGCCCAGCTTGCGCTGCGTGGAGCGGGTCCGTACGCGCGGACTGGGCCGCGTACCGGTCTCGCTCGCGAAGCGCTCCTCTCGATGGCGGGTCCAGCCATCGATCCCGCTCTCATCTTCCTCCGGCGCTTCGACCTCCTCTTCCTCGAGGTCAGGCGCCATCGGGGAAGGGGGGAGCGGGATCGGGACCGACGGCTCTTTCTTCGAAGCGCTGTCTCCCATGATGCCCGCGGGCAAGGGGATGTGGCGCGGGGCGGGCGGGGAGCTGTCGCGGTCATCCGCCGCCGGGTCTGGGAGCCCGAGCGGCGGCGCGGTCAGCTTGCGGGTGTGCTGCTGAACCTGGTCCAGCGCCGGGCGGCTGACGGAGGTCGACTCGATCAAGAGGTCGCCGGTATCGCTTCTTGGGCGATCCCGGAGGTCGCGGTCGCGCTCCTCGATCGAAGCCGGCCCTTCTGGGTCCTCTTTATCGACCACGCTCAGGTGGACTTGCCGACGACACCCTTGAACATGCGCTGCGTTCGCGAGAGCGCATCGATCTGTTCTTTGAGCGCGGACATATCGTTGCGCTCCATCAAGTCGCGCGCGCGGTCGACGACGGTGCGCGCCTTGTCGATCGCGTCACGACCGAAGTCGCTCCCCGCGACCACCGCTTCGACCTCGGGGAAGAGCCGCTCGATCTCCGCGATCAAGGTCTGCGCTTCTTGCTTCGCGCCTTCGGTCTCTTCGTCTTCGCGACGCTGTACCGAGTAGTCCTGTGCTTCACGCATCATGGCGTCGATCTCTTCGTGCGTGAGGCCGCTGGTGGACGTCACGGTGATCGACTGTTCCTTGCCGGTCTCGACGTCCTTCGCGTGGACGCTCACGATTCCGTCCGCGTTGATCTCGAAGGCGACCTCGACGGTGACCTCGCCGGCCTTCGCGCTGCGCAGGCCGGTCAACTGGAATTCACCGAGGAGCTCGTTCTCCTCCGCGCGCTTGGACTCGCCCTGGAGCACCAAGATCTTCACCGCGGTCTGATTGTCGCGGACCGTCGTGAACGGCTTGTTGCTGCTCGTGGGGACGGTGGTGTTCTGCCCAATGATCTCTTCGAAGTACCCACCGACGACCATGATGCCGAGCGTGTGCGGCGTGACGTCGAGCAGGACCATGTTCATGTCTTCGGAATCGTCGACCAGCGCCGCGCCTTGGATCGACGCGCCGAGCGCGACCACCTCGTCGGGATGGACGCCCTTGCACGGCTCGCGCTCGAAGAACTCGCTGACGCCCTTCTGAACCTTGGGCATCCGGGTCATGCCGCCGACGAGGATCACGTCTTCGATCTCGTCCTTCTCAAGGCGCGCTTCTTCCAAAGTCATCAAGCAGATCTTGATCGTCCGCTCGACCAGGTCGGCGATGAGCTCCTCCAGCTTGGCGCGCGTGAGGACGCGGACGAGGTGGAGCGCTTCGTTGCGGGCGCTGGAGATGATGAACGGGAGGTTGACCTCGGTCTCGAGAACCGAGGAGAGTTCACACTTCGCCTTCTCCGCCGCGTCCTTCAACCGCTGGAGCGCCATCCGATCCTGGCGGAGGTCAATGTCGTGCTCTTGCTTGAAACCTTCGACGAGCCAGTTGATGACGCGCTGGTCGAAATCCTCGCCGCCCAGGAACGTGTCACCCGCCGTGCTGATGACACGGAAGACGCCCTCGCTGCTGATCTCGAGGATGGAGATGTCGAAGGTGCCGCCGCCCAAGTCGTATACGGCGACGGTGCGATCGATGTTCTTGCCGAACCCGTACGCGAGCGCCGCGGCGGTCGGCTCGTTGATGATGCGGATGACGTCGAGGCCGGCGATCTGACCCGCGTCCTTTGTCGCCTGCCGCTGACCATCATTGAAGTACGCCGGCACGGTCACGACCGCTTTGCGAACCTCTTCGCCGAGGTAGTCCTCTGCGATGATCTTCATCTCTTGGAGGATCATCGCGCTGACCTCCGGCACGGAGTAGACCTTGTTGCGCAGCTGGAGGCGGCAGTCCGCGTGAGGTCCCTCCACGATGTGGTACGGGCACGTGGTCAACGCGTTTTTGACCTGTGGACTGTTGAACTTCCGACCGATAAGGCGCTTCGCGGCGAACACGGTGTTCTCCGCGTTCGTGACCGCCTGTCGTTTGGCAATGTGGCCAACGAGTCGCTTCCCGGCCTCCGTGACCGCCACCATCGATGGGGTCACCTTGTATCCGCCGCGGTTCGGAATCACGACAGGCGTACCGCCTTCCACGACGGCGACACAAGAGTTGAAGGTGCCGAGATCAATCCCGATTACTTTTTCCATACGCTCCGGTTTCTCACGGTGACGCTGCATCCTAGCAGCCGACACGAAAGCTAGCAGAGAAGGATGCGTAGTTGCCTGAAAGGCGGACCGCATAACGGCCCGACGGCGTATTCGGAGGCTACTTCAGCTCGCTGAGGAGATTCTTGACCCGGTTGTCCGCGGGATCGAGCTTCGCGGCGGCTTGAAGCTCCCGACGTGCGTTCAGTGTCATGCCGAGCGCGACGTACACCTGACCGAGGAGGGTCCGGGCGGTGACGCTTTGGGGAGCGAGCCGTGTCGCCTCCACCGCGAACTTCTGCGCGGCGCGGAGATCGCCGTTGGCTTTGAGCAGCGCGACCACCGCGCGCTCATGTGAGAGCACGTCCGTCGGCCGACCTTCGATGACCTTGATCCACGAAAGCGCGGCTTGGGCCCACTTCTTTTGCTTCTCTTCGTACTCGGCTTGCTTGGCGTAGGTGTCGGCAAGGCTGGTCGCGAGGATGCTCTTGACCTCGTCATACTCTGCCTGAAGACCCGGGCGTTCCTCGTCCATCGAGAGCGCGAGGCGGAGGCTGTTGGTCGCGCGGACAAGGTCGCCCGAAGCGCGCGCCGCCCTCGCTTCAGCGATGTGGCGATCGACGCGATCGACTCCGCCGGTGAGCGCCGCGGACTCCTTCAGCGACCGCGCGAGGCCCTTGAGCCGTTCATCGCGACCCAGCTTGGGTTCTTCCGGCTTCGGGATGGACTTCGACGAGCCGCGACGTCCGCGTCGACCCAGGCGACGATCAAGGAGCGCGCGTGCTCGCTTTCGACGCTCGGCCTCCGACCGCAACGGTCTCGGTTCGACCGGAGTCGTCGCGGCCGGCTCGTCGATCGGTGCGCGCGAGTCTCGCATCTCCGGGTCCGCGCGCTTCGACGGTTGCTGCGGATGGAACGGGTTGAAGATCTCCTCGGTGATCACGGGCGGACGTGACTTCCGCTTTCGCTGTTTCGTGATGAGCGTTCGGTGACGCCGCGTCTCGGTCGCTTCTTGTGCCGCTTGGGTGAGGTCGGTGAGCGTGAGGTAGTCGTCGTAGGAGGCGCGGGTCTTCTTTCGAGAGAGGGTCTCGTACGCTTCGGTGAGCCGCTTGAAGACCGCTTCCATCTTCGACTGGTAGGAGCCGAGATTCTTTCCGAAGAACCGGTCGGTGTGGAAGACCTTGCTCAACCGGAAGTAGGCGGTCCGAATGTCCTTCTTCTCGGAGTTCCGCGGGACCTCGAGCACCTCGTAGTGGTCCTGGGTGCTGACGCGATAGAACGCGTCCAAGATCATCCGCTTGGTCTCCATGTTGATCTCAACGTCTTCGTCGAGCTCAGCCGGATCGTAGAGAACGCGCGCAGCGTCGGGCGGAGGCGGCCTCGTGACCGCGCGCCGCGGGTGCGCGGGCTTCCGACTGCTCGGCTTGGTGGGTTCGGTTTCCCGCCACTCCATCAGCCCGAGCTGGACCAGCCGATCGACCAACTTGCGAACCTGCTCAACGGGGATCCCGGTCGCGTCGGAGATGTCGCCGAGCGCGGTCTTCCCGTCGATCTGCGAAAGAACAAACCCGTCCGACGCGCTCAGATTGAGCGTTCGCAGGTCAGCTCCTTCTTTGAGGGTCGGTACTTTCATTCGCTCGCGGCAACATCACAAATCGCATCCAGCGACTTTTCCGGCAGCCTGCTAGCTCTGCATCGTGCCGCGCCAGATCGCAAGCGTCGAAGCAGATCACGCAACGGGCTCATCAGCACAGGAGCGTCACGAGCAGGGCCTTTTGAGCGTGTAGACGGTTCTCCGCCTGGTCGAAAACGCGACTCGCGTTGCCCTCGAGGACGCTCGCGCTGACCTCTTCGCCGCGGTGAGCTGGGAGACAATGAAGAAACACCGCGTCCTCGTCCGCGCGCGCCATCAGCTGATCATCGACCTGAAACCCTGAAAAGGCCTCCAGTCGCGTGGCGGCTTCGTCTTCCTGTCCCATGCTGGTGAAGACATCGGTGGTGACCACGGTCGCGCCTGCGGCAGCTTCGTTGGGGTCGCGGGTGAGGGTGACGTTGGCCCCAAGCTCGCGCGCTCTGGCGACGATGGCGGGGTCGGGATCGTAGCCGTCTGGACACGCGAGGCGAAGGTCAATCGCGTAACGCGCAGCGGCGTACAGGTACGAGTGCGCCATGTTGTTGCCGTCCCCGATCCAAGCCACGCGCTCCCCATCGATCGCGCCGCGGTGCTCGCGAATCGTCATCAGGTCCGCCAGTAGCTGACAGGGGTGCACGCTGTCGGAGAGCCCGTTGATGATCGGGATCGTCGCGGCGCTCGCCAGCTCCACCACCTTCTCGTGACCGTGGGTCCGATAGACAACCGCGTGGACAAAGCGGGAGAACATCTTGGCGGTGTCCGTGAGCGGCTCGCCGCGTCCCATTTGCGTGTGCTGCGCGATCAACGTCGTCGGCATCGCGCCGAGTTCATGCGCGCCCACCTCGAACGAGAGCCGGGTCCGCGTGGACGCCTTCTCCAAGACGATCGCGACGGTCTTTCCTGCGAGCGGCTTCTCGTGGGTTCCGCGCTCGAACTTGAGACGGTCCGCGAGGTCCAAGAGCCCATCGAGTTCCTCGCGGGTTAGATCAAGGAGCGTGAGGAAGTGCTTGGCGGGGGAGGTGCTCACGACGCGAGCCTCGGGGGATCCTTGAGGACTCTGCGGATGGCCTCGACGCCTTCGTCGAGCTCGTCGCGCGTCACCGTGAGCGGGGGCGAGATGCGCAAGACCACGCCGCCCGCCAGCGTCGCCAGGACGCCGTGATCACGCAGCGCGATCAAGACTCCGCGGGGATCGATTCCGTCCGCGAGCTTGATGCCGCGGAGCAGACCTCGGCCACGCGCCTCTTCGGCCGCCTCAAAGTCGTCGACCATGGACGTCAGGTGCTCCTCAAGATGAACGCCCATCGTTGTGGCGTTCACGATCAGGTTCTCGTCGTCCATGATCTGAAGAACCGCGAGCCCAGCGGCGCACGCCAAGGCGTTGCCTCCGAACGTTGTCGCGTGCGCCCCTGGCGGCAGGGCCTTCGCCATCCGTTCCGTCGTGAGCATCGCGCCGAGGGGGAAGCCACCGCCGATGCCTTTGGCGAGCGCGCAGGCGTCGGGGACGACGCCGCTGTGTTCACGCGCGAGGAACCGGCCGGTTCGTCCGTAGCCGGTCTGGACCTCGTCGAAGAGCAAGAGCGCGCCGCGCTCGGTGCAGAGCGCGCGCAGTTCGCGGAAGAACTCGTCGTCGCCCACGATCAACCCGCCCTCGGCCTGGATCGGTTCCAGCAGGACGCCGGCGGTGCGGTCGTCGATCGCTTCGCGCATCGCGGCGATGTCGCCGTAGGGCACGTGCACGACCTCGGGGACGAGCGGCTCCATCCCCTTGTGATACTTCGCCTGCCCGGTCAGCGAGAGCGCGCCCATCGAGCGCCCGTGAAAGCTCCCGATCGTGGAGATGAGCTTCACGCGTTCTTTGTCGCCTTGTTCGTAGTGGTAACGACGGGCGAGCTTGAGCAGCGCTTCGTTCGCCTCCGCTCCGCTGTTGCAGAAGAAGACGCGATCGAAAACTGTTCGGCGGGTCAGCTCTCCGGCCAGCTCAATGGCGCGGTCGTTGTAGAAGAGGTTGCTGACGTGCATCAGCTGGCTCGCTTGTTTGGCGATGGCCGCTGAGAGCCTCGGGTGACAGTGGCCCACCGCGAGGACCGCGATGCCTCCCGCGAGGTCCAGGTAGCTCCGCCCAGAGACGTCTTTGACGCGGCATCCGCTGCCCTCGCTCAAGACAAAGGGGGCAGGTCGGTAGTTCGGGAATTGCGCACGCTCGGCAAGGTCGAGGAGCTCGCGCTGGAGGGGTTCACCCGTGAGCGGTTCGCTGATGTTGGTCGCCATCCGAAGGATCTAGCAGGTTGCGGAAAAACGCGCAGGAGGGGCTTCGTGCCGCTCGGCCAAGCGGACAAAATCGCAAACGAGTTTGGACGTGATATCCCCAGCGTATGCAGGAGCTGATCGAGAAAGCGGCCGTACTCCACGAGGCCCTCCCGTACATCCGTCGCTTCCACGGCGAGGTGTTTGTGATCAAGTACGGCGGCCACGCCATGGTGGACGACGGCCTTCGCGAGAGCTTCGCGCGGGACGTCGTGCTGATGAAGTACGTCGGCATCCACCCGGTCGTCGTCCACGGGGGCGGTCCGCAGATTGACGAGACGCTGCGGTCGCTCGGCGCCTCAAGCGAACGCGTGGAAGGTCTCCGGGTCACCGACGACGAGACGATGAAGGTTGTCGAGATGGTCCTTGGTGGGCGCGTGAACCAAGAGATCGTGTCGCTGATCGGGAGCGCCGGGGGACGCGCGGTGGGGCTGACCGGGCGCGACGACGCGTTCGTGCGCGCGCGCCGGGTGACCTCGATGACGACGCGCTCTGGACGACAGGTCGACCCTGGCCGCGTAGGTCGCGTTGAGCACATCAACCCGGACGTCATCGAGCGCCTGGTCGCGAGCGGGTTTATCCCCGTCATCGCGCCTGTCGCGGTTGACGCTGCTGGGGCTTCGCTGAACGTCAACGCCGATACGGTCGCGGGCAAGGTGGCGGAGGCGCTGCGCGCCCGGAAGCTGGTCCTGATGACCGATATCGCGGGCGTCAACGACGTGGCCGGGGTTGTTCAGAGCTCGCTTCATGCGCGCGAGATTCAATCGATGATCGACGACGGGGTGATCGCGGGCGGCATGATCCCCAAGGTCTTGTGCGCGCTCTCGGCGGTGACGTCCGGTGTGAACAAGTCACACATCATCGATGGCCGCGTGAAGCACGCGATGCTCTTCGAGATCTTCACGGATAAGGGCATCGGCACGGAGATCGTCGGCGCGCCCTGACAAACGATGTTTTTGGTTCCCGCACCTGCGGCGCCATCGCCGCGCGTTCTCCGCTGCGCTCCGGAACCCGCGCCTGAGCGCCTGTGCGGGAACGATGTTTTTGGTTCCCGCACCTGCGGCGCCATCGCCGCGCGTTCTCCGCTGCGCTCCGGAACCCGCGCCTGGCGTCCCGGCCTGGCCTGGACGTCGCGGCGGGTTGCGGGGCTCTCCAAAGGTCGGATAGAGTCGAGGTGAGCCGCACCGGCAGCGCGACCTGGTGCACCGCTCTTGGCCCGGCCGTTCCGCGCGAACCATTTTGGACGATCCATCTACCTATGCCGCAGTGACCATCGCCTCGGGCGTGTCGCTGGCGGCGTTCCTCTCCGGAGTCAGCGCCGCGCTTGAGGCGCTCGGCGAAGACCGGCTCCACGCGATCGCGGACGGCGAGGGTCGACAGGCGAAAATCGCGACCAAGGCGCTCGACCGGCTCCACGCGATACGCGCCCGGCTTCGGCTCGGGAGAGTGATCGGGATCGCGGCGGCGTCTTCGGCGGCGACCTACGTTTCCTTGGGCGGAGGGATCGAGCGAACGCTTCTCGCGATCGCGTTGGTGGTCCTTGGCTACGGTTTCGTCGCGGGCGCGCTCGCGGCGCTGTGTCGGCAGATGGCGACGCGATGGGCCGTCCCGCTCCTCGCCGCGGCGCGGCCGTTAGAGCTCATACTCGCGCCCTTGGCCTGGCCCATCGTCTTTACGCAGCGCTCGCTCACCCGCGCGATCGAGGCGCCCGAAGATGATCGCGGGCTGACGGCTGCCGCGGTCGAGCACATGATCGAGCGCGGCGAAGAGTCCGGCGGCATCGAGGAGAACCACGCGCAGCTCCTCCTCAGCGTTCTCGAGTTCAAGGAGACGCTGGTCCGCGAGGTTATGGTTCCGCGGCCGAAGATGGTCGCCTTCTCTCTCGTTACGCCGGTCGCGGACGTCATCGAGCGCATCGAGGAGTCAGGACACAGTCGTTATCCCGTCTACGCCGAGACGATCGACGAAGTCGTCGGCGTGCTCTACGCCAAGGACCTCTACCGCGTCGCGCAGGATGGTATCGAAGAGGTGAAGCTCGGCGAGGTCGTTCGTCGCCCAGTGTTCCTGACGCAGGAGTCCTCGAAGATCGAGACGCTCCTTCGCGAGATGCAGAGCCGTCGCTTGCACCTGGCGGTCGCGGTGGATGAGTTCGGCGGAACGGTCGGTATCGTCACGCTCGAGGACATCCTCGAAGAGATCGTCGGCGAGATCGAAGACGAGCACGACGACGAGGTGCTGCTCCTTCAGGACCGCGGCCACGGGCGTTACGTGGTCGACGCCGCGATCTCGGTTCACGACCTCGCGGAGCGGATCGGCGCGGAGCTGCCCGAGGGCGAGTACGAGTCGCTCGGCGGAATGGTCGCGCAGCTGGCCGGACGGGTGCCGAAGATCGGTGACCGCGTGTTGGCGGGGTCGATCGAGCTCCATGTTCTCGAGGCGGATTCCCGGCACGTGACGCGGGTCGAGGTGCGGACCAACGAGACGACGCGCCGCATCGCGACCGGCTAGGGCGAGTTACGGGACCGGCAACAGCCGCCGCGGGTTCGCGAAACGAACTAGCCGAACTGCACGAAGTCTTGCGCGACCTCTGCGCCGTCCATGCGAGGCGTGATGATCGTGTAGTGGGCGACGCTTCCTTCGGGGGCAGCGCCGACCGAGCCGACGTTCACGACGTGATGCGCGCCGACCCGTCGCTGAAACGGAACATGGCTCCCGCCGCACACGACGAGGGTCGCGGGGTCATCGTTAAGGAGCGTCGCGATCTCGTCATCGCCCATGTCGTGGCTGATCTCTTGCGAGGAATCGAGCGGGGAGCCGTGGACCATCAGGATCTCGTTGCCGTCGAGCATCGGTACACGGAGCCGCTCGGGCAAACGCCGCAGCTGTTCAATCACGAGATCGCCGAGCGCGCGTCGAGTCGAGACGAAGCGCTCCGCCATGGACTGCTCGTGCGCATCGGCGGGGCGAAGGGCGTCGGGGTCCACCATGAAGAGGGCAGTGTCGCTCAGGCCGCGCGTACACTGCGCGCTCGCGCGTTGTAGTCGCTGCCACACTTCGAGGGACTCGTCGCCACCATAGAGAAGGTCTCCCGCGACGAAGACGTCGACGACCCCACGATCCGCGAGGACCTGCATGACCGCTTCGAGAGCGGTGAGGTTCCCGTGAACGTCGGAAAGAAACGCGAGCGGTCGGGCTGCGGGCTTCACACTCGACCATGTAGCAGCTCATAAGTTGTACGCCAATGTAGGTCTATGTAGGATTTGCTTTGAGGCGATGAGACGAAACCCGAAACCACCTCGAAACGGACCTTCCCTCGCGCGTGGGCGCCTGCGCGCTTTCACGCAATCGAGATCGCAGCAGGTGGTTTCGCGGGGCGTTGAGGAGCTGCTCTTTCAGTGCGCTGAGGTTCTCTCGGAGGGCCAGGTGCGCGAGGAGACCTATTTCGGGAGCACCATGCTCACGATTCCGGTCTCCGAGATAGGCGCGCGCCTTGGGCGTGACGTCCCAGAAGAGGAGCTCGGCGACGCGCTCGCGGGCTCAGCGCGGGTTCGGCTTCGTGCTTCACGGATCGCGCGCGCCGAAGCGCAGCGCCGCATCCCACATCGTCTCATGGGGACGGCGACCGTCGAGAGTCGCGTCACCATCGAAGACGGAAACGTCCATGTAGACGTCGACCTTGAGGTTCCCCTCGACGTACTCTCCGTGACGTAGCATCAGGTCAGCCCAGCGGGCTTCGCGACGTCGAGCGCGATACCCGGACGAAGTGCAAATGAGCGAAGACGACAACGTAATTCATGTCTCCTTTCAGGAGGGGAAGCGGATCACTCTCGCGCCCGCGGCGCCCGAGCCGCGTGAGGTCCGACCGCGTACCGGTGACGACGATCCGATCACCGAGCTCTACTCGCAAAAAGAGGTCTCGCGGCTCTTCGACGTGTCGGTCGGACGCCTCCGGCACTGGGATCGCTCTGAGTTCGTGCGGCCATCCGGGACGCGCGGGAAGCGTCGCTGTTACACGTTTCAGGATCTCATCCGGATCCGTACCGCGCTCGGTTTGCTCGACCAAGGTATCGCGCTTCGCCACGTGCGCGCGTCGGTCGAGGCGCTCCGGGTCGCGCTACCGAAGGTCACGCGACCGCTCTCCTCGCTGCGGGTCGTCGCCGAGGGCGGAGCGGTCGTCGTCAAGAACGAGGTCGGCAGCTTCGAACCAGTCACGGGACAGCAGCTCCTCGACTTCGCGGTCGACGATCTCCGCGAAGATGTCGTGCGCGTGCTGCGGCATGAGACGCGACCGGTAGATCGGCGCGCGGCCTACGAGCTCTACCTCGAGGCGTGCCGGTTGGATGAACACGAAGACGGTTGGGATCTCGCGGAGGAGCTCTATCGCCGCGCCTTGGGGCTCGATCCCGCGCTGGTTACGAGCTTTATCAACCTCGGCAACCTTCGCTTTCGTCGCGGCGACGTGAAGGAAGCGCGGACGCTCTACGAGAACGCGCTGCGCGTCGATCCAGCGCAACCCGAGGCGCACTACAACCTGGGTTTCCTCGCGCTCGAGGCTGGGAACGCGGACGACGCGATCTCACGTTTTGAGTCTGCGCTCGAGGAGGACCCTGCGTTTGCCGACGCGCACTTCAACCTCGCGCTCGCGCTTGAGGATGTCGGGCGGGAAGGCGCGGCCTCGCACTGGGAGGCGTACCTCTCGCTCTGTCCGTCCGGCGAGTGGGCCGACGTGGCGCGCACCCGCCTCGACGCGTCGCTTCCCTGACTCTTCTCTCTCGGCCTTCTCGGCCTTCGGTCGAACCTCGGGACGTTCGCTCCGTTCGCTCCGCTACTCTTCTTCGCTGACGGGCGGGAGCGGGATCCGAGACGCGGTCGGGATCGGGGGCAAGGACGTCGGTGGCGCGTGGCTCCGCGACGGATCGCGTGGAGGCGGGGGAGGGGGCGGGACGCTCGCGCGGGGGGCTGCCGCGAGCTCCTCAGGGTCAAGCTCTTCCGCGTCGGCGAAGTCGATCTCCAGCTCACTGTTCTCTTCGCGCTCAAACCCGATGTCGGAGCCATCGCTCGCGACTTCCTCGAGGTCCTCGAGCTCGATCGCGTCATCTTCTTCGTCGCGGTTCAACGGGGGCGGCGAGGACATCGCGGGGGAAGCTCCGCTCGCGAGCTCGTCCAGCTCTTCATCGATGAGCTCCCCCATGTCGAGCTCGAGCGGTTCGATGGTGTCGTTGCTTCCGCTTGAGGCGTCGGTCGCAAGCTCACCGTCCTCCATGGACGCGTCGCTCTCATCGTCAGCGTTAGCGGTGTCAGCGTCAGCGGTGTCAGCGTCGTCGTTGCTGGACGCGCCGTCGTTGGACGCGGCTTCGTCGCGGTCGCTCTCGTCGCTTCTGGTCTCGTCGCTGTTGGTCTCGTCGACCTTGCCGTCCGCCTCGTCGACCTTGTCGCCTGTCTCGTCGACCTTGTCGGTCTCGTCACGCACCTCGTCATCGCCAGCATCCGCGTCATCGCCAGCATCCGCGTCATCGCCGGCATCCGCGTCATCGCCGACATCCGCGTCATCGCCGGCATCTGCTCGCTCTTTGTCACCCGCAGACGGCGCGCTGACCTCGACCGTCTCGCTTGATGAGACCTCGGGAACATCCGGGCGCGCCGCGTCAGGATCTTCGTTCTCGGCCGTCAGGTCATGGGTGTCGAGCTCGGTCGTGCTGAGGACGAGGTCGTCGTCGGTGAGCTCGGCGGTCGTGGGCGCGTCGGCGTCGACCGCGATCTCCGTCGCGGTGTCGTCGCTGGTGCGCTCGCTCGTTTCTTCGTCGACCTCGTCAACCTCCGCGACGTCCTCGACGACATCGCTCACGTCTTCGATCTCGTCGATATCTTCGACGTCTTCGACGATGTCCTCAACGTCTTCGCTGACGTCTTCCACGTCATCCTCGACGACATCGCTGACGTCCTCGACATCCTCTTCGATGACGTCTTCGACCTCGTCCGCGGCTTCGGCGTCGGCCGTGCCCGCGGCTCCGGCGAGCTCAGCGTCCTCAAGCTCCTCGATGTCCGCCAGTCGTAGCTCGCTGGTCGATAGAGAGATCACCGCCGCGACTTTCCGGCGCGCGAAGCCCTCCGGCTCGAAGTCGCGGAGCGTGCTGAGATCGAAGGGCTCGTCCAGCAAGCCGTCACCGCCGCGATCAAGACGCTCGATCGTCTTGTCGAGCTCCGCGCTTGGCGCCATCCCCTTGACGCGCTTCCAGGCGTCGAGCGCTTCGTAGCGGTTCTTCTTCACGCGCTCCCAGGTCACCGCGACCTCGCGGAGCAGGGCGAGCTTCTTGTCCGAGTCCTTCTCGCGAGACGCCAGTTGCTCCAGCATCGACAGACGCTCGTCGTGCTTGTCCGAGAGGCGAAGACAACGAAGGAGCTGGCTGGTCGCGATCGGGTCCTTGGGGACCATCGTCAGGATCCGGCGATAGACCTCCGCGGCCTCGCCGAAGTCGCTCAGCTCCACGTCCAGGAGGTTCCCGCGGCGTCGCAAAAGCGCGGCGGCGGTCTTCGAGTCGAGCGCCTCTTCGACGAGTCGCGCGTAGTGTTGTTCGACCTTCTTGAGCTGACCGAGCTTCTTCCCGAGCGCTTCGAGAAGGTCCAGGGCTTGCTCGTTTTGAGGCGCGTTGCTCGTCGCGCGCTGCGTGGACTTGAACGCCGCTTCGTCGTCGCCGAGCGAAGAGGACTGGAGGCTGGCCGCGCGCATGAGCAACGTCGCGCTCAAGTCGGCCGCGCTCGTGTCTTCCCCGAGCTGCGTGTATATGCGGACCAAGCCCGCCGGGAGCTCTTCTTTCGGGCGGTCGCTCGCGGCGACCATTTCCGCGACGCACTCCTCAACGCGGTCCGCGAGTTCCGGAGAACGCGCGCCGAGCGCGACGCCTTGCGCCAAGTAGCCAAGGGCGCGCTCGCGATCACCGATCTCCCCGTCACAGAGCTTGGCGGCTCGCGCGATGGTGTCCATCCGCGCGGCGTCGTTGTCGGCCGCGGACTTGCGGCGATCGTAGACGATCAGCAGCTCGTCGGTGCGCTTTCCGCGAACCGCGAGATCCTCGATGCGCGCGAGGATCGCGTCGTCTTTGGGAGCCAACGAGGCGGCGCGGAGGTAGCGGTCGAGCGCTTCGGAAGGTTCGTCCGCGACGCGATCGAGGAGATCGCCATGGCGGGTCAGCAGGGTGGTCTTCTCTTCCGGCGTCTCGGCTCCGCGGAGCAACTTGTCGTAGACCTGAATGAGGCGAGGGTAGGCGTTGGCCTTCGCGGCCAGGCGATCGACCTCGCTAAGCACTTCGTGATCCTTGAGGTCGGTCGCGAACGCGCGGAGCATCGCCTCGAGCGCGTTCGGCGCGTCGTCCTGAACCTCCTCGAAGGCCTTCGCCGCGTCTCTCCATCGGGCGCGCTGAACCTCGGGATCATCGCTCGCTTTCGCCATCTCGATGTAGAGGTTCGTGAGCGACTCTCCGCGCCCACCGGCGACCGCGAGCTCGCGGAGCAGCTCTTCGGACGCGAGGTCTCCCTTACGCGTGCGCGGAGCGAGGCGCGCGAAGACGCCGTCCAAGTCGTCGAGCTTGTCCGCCGAGATCTTCGCGGCGCGACGAACGAAGTCGCCCTCCTCGTCGGGGACCAGCGGAGCGATGCCGTCGATGGCGTCTCGCAGGTCGGCCCATCGGCCTTGGGTCTCAAGCAACGCGATGAGGCGGCGGCGCGGGGCCACGTTGGTCGCGTCCGAAGCGATCCAGACGTCAAGCGCGGTCCCGGCGCGCTGCGCGTCGCTCAGCTCACCTTCATAGAGGTCCGCGAGCTGCGAAGCGACCTCGCGCCTCGCGGCATCGTTTTCTTCATGTTCGTCGAGCTGACGCTCCAGCGCGTCCGCCGTGCCGGACGGATCACCGAGGGTGGTGCACAGCCGCGCCAGTTCTTCCATAGCGGGCACGTGGTGCGGATCGACGTCATCGAGGAGCGAGCGGAGCGCGTCCGCGGATTCTTCCTCGCGCTCAAGGCGATCCAGCAGCGCGGCGCGCTCCATCATCAGGTCGCGCTTCTCGTCTGGCTCTTCGACGACCGCGGTGAGGCGGGCCAGCAGCTGCTCGAGCTCCTCCGCGTCGTCGCGTCGCGTCGCGTACCGAACCAAGAAGCGAAGCGCCTCGGCGTCTTCCGCGTCACGCAGAACCTCGCGCCATGCTTCCGCAGCGCCGTCCTCGTTTTTGACCTGTTCGCCGATCGTCCGCGCGATTCGCCGGTAGAGCTCGGCGCGGTCTTTGGGATCGCTCGCGAGCTCCGCGCGCTCTTTGAGGAGCAGGATGAGGTCGCGGAAGCGCTCGGTGCGTTCGTAGAGACTGACGAGCGCGTCGAGGGCCTCGGCGTCTTTGGGAGACGCGTCGAGTGCCTGGGCGTAGTGCTCGGCCGCGCGTGCTGGTTCGCTCAGTCGCTCGTCCGCGATCCGGCCCATTCGTCGCAGTACTTCTGCGCGCTGGGCCCCGCTCGCGACCTCGGCGCGGTACGAGAGCGTCGCGAGGAGTCGATCGTGACGCTCCGCGCGCAGATCGATCCGCTCCATGCGATCCATCGCGTCGCCGTTGCCGACGTCATCGTCCAAGAGCTCGGTGCAGACCTTGTACGCGGCTTCGTCGTCGCTGAGTCGATCCTCGTAAAGGGCGGCGAGCTGGGTCAGCGCGGCGCGACGCTCTTCTGGGTCGGTGTCCGCGCGCTCCTTTAGCAACGGAGCGGCGTCGAGGAAGCGCTCGGCATCGATCAGCGCGCTGCAGAGCGCGTCACGGGCCCCGCGATCTTCTGGCGCGACCGCGCGCAAGCGCTTGAGGGCGGCGATGCGGGCATCGGCGTCTCCACGCTTGTCGTGCGCGTCGGCGATACGGCCCAAGAGAACAGCGCGCTCGCCTTCGTCCACCTTGTCGACGGTCGCTTCGAGGAGCGCGACGAGCTCGTCGTAGCGCTCCGCGCGCTCGAGTCGCTCAACGAGCGCGCGCGCGGCGTCGTCGTCGTCGCTGTCGAGCTGCGTGATGGTTCGCCAGGCGTGCAGCGAGCCGTCGACATCGTTGAGGTGGTTCTCGCAAAGGTCGGCGATCTGGCGAAGGCGCTGCTTCTGTGTCTCGACCGGGACGTTTGGGATCCGCGTGGCGCGCGCGAGCAAGTCGCGAAGCGAGATGAAGTCTTCGTTCCCGCGGTAGTGACGCTCGAGAAACTCCAGCGCTTCGTCATCGCTTGGCTCGATCTCCAAGATCTCTGCCGCGCGCGCGGCGGCGACGTCCTGTTGACCAAGGCCGGCGAGGGCGCGGATCATCTCGCGTAGGTGCGGGAGCCGTTCCGCCGGAGGCATGGCCTTGACCGCGAGACCCAGTGCCCGCGCGGCGTCCGCTTCACGACCGGTTCGCTTGTAGAGGTCGACCAAGGTCCGCGCGGCTTCCGCGTCTTCTTCGACCAGGAGCGGCTCGAGACAGACGATCGCGTCCGCGAGCTGACCCGCTTGCGCATACGCATCCGCCAAGCTCTTCCGACGTGGTCCGGCGGCGCGCGCCGCGGGGTTGACCTGGAGGTACCCGACCCAGCGCGCCGGAAGCAGGTCGAAGCGGCCCGCTTCCGAAGCGAATCGTTCCAACATCGCCAGCGCGTTCTCATGCCCCGGACAGGCGTCGAGCGCGGACTGGCAGTAGCCCAGCCCGTGGTCCCGCGGGACGCTATGCGCGAGCTTCACCAAGAGGTCGGCCGCTTGGTAGCGATCGTCGTCGGCGGCGCGACCCTGACCCAGTTGCTCCGCGCGTCGAAGCAACGCCGATGCGAGGTCGTGCGTGATGTTGAGATCGTCTGGCGCGTGACGGGTCGCTTGGTTCAGCGTGCCGATCGCCGCGCCCAGATCACGAAGCTGCTCCATCTGGAGATGCGCGAGCTCGCGATAGAGCGCGGTGCGCCGTTCGTGAGAAGGTTCGGCGCGGATCTCAAGTTCGTAGAGCGTCGCCGCAGCCTTCGGCTTGTTCGCGTTCCGGTACAGCTCACGCGCGGCGTAGATCGCGGGGACGAGCTGCGGGTCGGCTTCGAACGCTTCGCGGTAGTGCGCGATGGCGCGGTCCGGCCGCTGAAAGGAGTGCTCCCACACTTGACCCAAGCGGAGCTGGACCGATGCGAGGTCTTTGGGGGCCGCTCCCACTGAGGCGAGCGCGCGCGCGTGGCGGTCGAGGACCTCGAGCAGCTTGCGATGGTCGCCGACCTCCTCAAGGAGCTCGATAAGGAGCTTGGTCGCCGATCGGTTGTTCGGGTCACGCGTGAGGGCTTGCTCGAAGAGCGCGATCGCGCGGCCGCGGTCACCGAGGTAGCGGCTGACCATCTCGCCGGCTTCCTCGAACGCGCGGCTGGCCGCCGCGCCGTCGCGACTGTGCGTCGCGAAGCCCTCAAGGAGGTTCGCTAACGACGCAAAATCCCCGACGCGACGATAGTGTGATGTGAGCTGCTGATAGGCAGCAACATCATCCGGGTTTCGTCTCAGCCGGGAAATCAGCTCTGCGGCGATCGCGTCCATTCGGCGGCCCGAAAACTATCATGTTTCGCGCTCGTTGGATCCGATTCACCGCCGCGCTGACACCCGGTCGGGTGGAGACGTGAACGGACGTTTTTATGGCTAGGAATTGTGGGTTCGTTTCACCCACGAGAGGGGGAACAGCCGATCCGCGCCGGAAGGGAAAGAGCGCGCGCGCGCCGGACGGAAAACAAAACGGGCGAGACAAGAGCCTCGCCCGTGTTCGCCGAAGCGCGCGATGGTCTTACCTGTCGGCGGCGGTCTTCGCGTTGATGCGGGCATTCGCCCACGCGATCCCGCGCATGATCTCTTTGCCCTCAGGCGTGTTGAAGTCGCTCTTGAGCTCCCGGGCGTTGAGCTCGACGAGCTCCTTTTCGACCTCGGCGAGATCGATGTTCTCGGGGACGGCGAACAGATCCGTGAGCAGCAAAACCTTGAGCGGCTCCGCCTCGACGAACCCCGGACCGATCGCCGCGAAGTTCACCTTGCCGGCGGCCTCGTAGCGAAGGACGCCGCTCTGAAGCGCGGCGAGGACGGGAAGGTGACCCGGCAGGACGCCGAACTCACCGCTCACGCTCGGCGCTTGCACGCTGGTCGCCTCGGTTCGAAGCGCGAGGCCGTTGGGCGTCGCCACCTCGAGGGTCAGAGCTTCAGCCACTAGTTGGCTCGCTCGGCGTGCGAGGCCTTGACCTCGTCAATGTTGCCCTTGAGGTAGAAGTCCTGCTCGGCGATGTGGTCGAGCTTGCCGTCCAGGATCTCCTTGAAGCCGCTGATGGTGTCGGCGAGGCTGACGAGCTTGCCGTCCATGCCCGTGAAGCCCTTCGCGACGAAGAACGGCTGCGAGAGGAAGCGCTGCATCTTCCGCGCGCGGTCAACCGTCTTACGGTCGTCTTCGCTGAGCTCGTCCATGCCGAGAATCGCGATGATGTCCTGGAGGTCCTTGTACTTCTGGAGGGTCTCCTGCACGCGACGCGCGACGCCATAGTGCTCCTCGCCGAGAACGGCCGGGTCGAGCATCGTCGAGGTCGAGTCGAGCGGATCGACCGCCGGGTAGATGCCCAGCGACGCGAGCTGACGCGAAAGAACAGTGGTCGCGTCCAAGTGAGCGAACGCCGTCGCCGGCGCGGGGTCGGTCAAGTCATCGGCGGGCACGTAGATGGCCTGCACGGACGTAATCGAACCCTTCGTGGTGGACGTGATCCGCTCTTGCAGCATTCCCATCTCGGTCGAGAGCGTGGGCTGGTAGCCGACGGCGCTGGGGATACGGCCGAGAAGCGCGGAGACCTCGGAGCCGGCCTGCGTGAAGCGGAAAACGTTGTCGACGAAGAGGAGGACGTCCTGTCCTTCTTCATCGCGAAAGTACTCCGCGACGGTCAGCGCCGAGAGGGCGACCCGCTGACGCGCACCAGGAGGCTCGTTCATCTGACCGTACACAAGCGCGGTCTTGCTGAGGACGGTGCCGCCCGAGTCGAGCTTGGACTCGGACATCTCGAGCATGAGGTCGTTGCCCTCGCGCGTACGCTCGCCAACGCCCGCGAAACACGACACGCCGCCGTGCGCCTTCGCGACGTTGTTGATGAGCTCCATGATGAGGACCGTCTTGCCGACACCCGCGCCGCCGAAGAGACCGATCTTGCCGCCCTTTCGGTAGGGAGCGAGGAGGTCAATGACCTTGATGCCCGTCTCGAAGATCTCGACCTGGGTCGACTGGTCGACGAACTTGGGTGGGTCGCGGTGAATCGGCGAGAACTTCTTCGCGCCAACCGGGCCCGCTTCATCCACCGGCTTGCCGATGACGTTGAGGATGCGGCCGAGGCACTCCTTGCCCACCGGCATGGAGATGGGCGCGCCCGTGTCCTTGACGTCCATGCCGCGGACCAAGCCGTCGGTGGAGTCCATCGCGACCGCGCGGACGGTGCTCTCGCCGAGGTGCTGCGCGACCTCAAGCGTGAGGTTCCACTTCTCGTCGTTGATGCTCGGGTTGCTGACCTGGAGCGCGCTAAGAATGTGGGGGAGTCCGCCGGCTGGGAATTCCACGTCGACGACCGGTCCGATGACCTGCTTGATGCGACCGTTGGTTTCCGTCATGGGTTCTCTTTCTCGTTTCGCGATGACGCGCCGACCGAAATGCGGGGGAGCGTTCTCAAGTGTTGCGGGAGCGGCTGCGCTTGAGTGAAGCGAAGAGCCTTCGGCGAAGCGAAGAGTCTTGGCGAAGCGCAGAGGAATGTGGGGTCGCCCTGGGGCGCGCGCGCGAGGTAGCACGCAGTAAAAATCAGGTCAACGAGCGTAGACTAGGGCCGGTCGCTCTTTTGGAAAGGGCAGAGATGTGAGCCTATGCCGGGTCGCCCGTTGTGGCCGCGCTGGGCTCTTTGTCCTTCGCCTTTGGCGATCGCCCAACCCCTGCGACCGCGAGGAGCGCGGGCTGGACCACCAAGGTGGCTAAGAGACAGCCCGCGACCGTGACCGCGATCAGCTCCCCAAAACGGCGGACGGGGACAAACGAGCTCAGAAGCAGCACCGCGAAGCCCGCCATGAGCGTGACGCAGGACACCACGATCGCGCGACCGGTCCCGCGGGCCGCCTGGAGGAGCGCCGCTTCGCGATCGAGATGCGCCGACTCCTCGCGGAAGCGCGCGAGGACGTGAATGGTTCCGTCGACCGCCAGGCCCAAGCTGATCGAGAAGATGATGACCGTCGCGGCGTTGAGCGGGATCCCGCGCAGGGTCATGTACGCCATCGTCCCGACCAGCGGGATGAGGTTCGGCGGGATGCTGAGGATGCCGAGTCGCACGCTCCCGAAGAGGATCGTCAGCAGCACGAAAATGATCGCGACCGCGGTGAGCAAGCTGCTCATCAAATCGGAGACCACCGCCTGCTGACCAAGCGACCCATCGAAGGCCTCGCCGGTCATGGCGACCCGCACAGAGAGCTCGCGGGTCTCGCTCGCGATGACGCCTTCGAGTTCTTCGATGAGCGCCATGGTCGCGCGGGCGCCCACGTCTTTGATCCGCAGCTGCAAGCGCGCCCGACGACCGTCCGCGGTTACCCATTTTTCGAGCGGGCCATCATCGCGCTGCCCGAGCATGGTCGTGATC
>CALJDU010000039.1 GCA_938024995.1 uncultured bacterium | reverse complement strand
CGGACCTGTGGAGGCGCTGATCGCGCTGTCGATCGTGCTCGTCGCCCTGATCAACCTCGCGCGTCCGGAAACACACGCTCCGCGCGCCTGGATCGCCGTTGCGTTTGGTCTCATCCACGGTTTCGGCTTTTCGTCTGTGCTGCTCGATGTGGGCCTCCCAAGAGATCACACGATCGCGGCGCTCCTCGCGTTCAACGTCGGCATTGAACTCGCTCAGCTCATCTTCGTCGCGGTTGCCCTCGTACCGATCACGTGGGCGGCGCGCTCCACGCATTATCGCAACGTCGTCGTGCGCGGCGGCTCGCTCCTTATCGCGATCGCCGGCGCGATCTGGTTGTTCGAGCGCGTCTTCTAGAGCGGCAATCAGTTTGAAAGCGTTGCGCTGGTCGTGGAATTTGCGCGGGAGGTCGTGTGCCCCCGCAGAAGCAGACCGAGCTGTGCTGTACGCACAGTGACCGATGTTGCGAGGAGGAAACCGGGATCGGGCCGAAGGCCGCAGCAAGGCGGCGTTTTCAAAATGATTGCCGCTCTAGCGCGCGCTGACCTCGACCACCGTGTTGTAGTCGGGCACGCGGCCGCCCGGGTCGATCGGTCCCGTTGGCAAGAGCACGTTCGCCTCCGGCCAGTGCATCTGGAGCGAGCCGTTCGTGATGGGCGCGATGAACACGCGGCCATCGCACTTGCCGTGATCGTTTTGAACCACGATCGCTTGGTTTTGCTTTACGCCGAGCGCGCGCGCGTCGGCTTGGCTGATGAAGACGTGATCGCGCGCGGCGCCGGTCAACTGGTCGACGTCGGCCTGAATGATCGAGTTGAACTGTTTGCCGCGTCTCGTCGCGAGGTGGAACTTGCCGGCGGGGAGGCGGCGGTCGGGCGGGACCGAGGTGGTGAACTGGCCTTTGCCGTTTTGGGTTCCGAAGTTCCCGCCTTCACACAAGCGCGGTCCGCCCCATTGAAACTGGTCTCCCTTTTTCTTGAGGGTCTTGATCTCTTCGTAGGCAGAGATGGTCTGGCTGATGTCCTCGCGGATCGCGCTCGCGTTGGCGTACGTGATCGTCTCCGCGAGCGCGGGCTTGGCAGCGGCCACCAGCGCGATCGGGATCGCCCACTCTTCGCGCGCTTCGCCGATCTCGTGACCGGGCACATGCGGGCTGAAGATCACGCGGCGCTCAGTCGTCGTCTCGGTCACGCCGCCGACGTGCTCGTAACGGGTCTTGGCCGGCAACACGTACACCGCCTCTTGCGCGTCGAGCAGCATCGAGGTCGTGAAGAAGATGTCTTGGTGAACGCGCACCTTCACCTTCGATAGCGCGCGATCGACGTCGTCCGGTTGCGGCAAGGTGCCGGTGAAGTTGCCGCCGATCGCGTAGAGCACATCGAGCTCTCCGCGCCCCGCCGCTGCGACCATCGCGACCGTGTCGTAGCCCGCACGCGCGGGAGGCCGGAAGCCCCAGAGCGCTTCCAGTTCGTCGGCGCCTTGTTCGCTGATCGCGCGTCCCGGAAACACCGTCGCGTACGCGCCCATCTCGGCGCCGCCCTGCACCCCCGAGTGACCGCGGATCGGCATCATCCCGCAGCCCGGCTTTCCGATGAAGCCTTGGCTCATCCCAAGCGTGCAGATCGCGGCGACGCTGTCGGTGCCGTGGGTGTGCTGCGTGATGCCCATGCTCCACACAAAGACGCCCGTGCTCGCGTTTTCGATCTCGTCCGCGAAGGCGATCACGTCTTCTTGCGTGGAGCCGGCGCGCGAGATCAGGTCTTCGAGCGTGAACTCCGCGAGGTGCCGCGCGAATCCGTCGAAGCCATCGGTGTGAGCGCGGATGAAATCGCTATCGACCGCGCCGCGTCCGATCAAGATCTTCTGGACCGCGTAGATGAACGCGAGGTCGCCGCCGGTGCTCACGTGGAAGAACTCGTCGGTGATCTCGGTGCCGAAGACCGCGGAGTCGGTGTTGCTCGGGATCCAGTAGCGCTCCATCCCGGGCTCGCGATACGTGTTCACGCAGAGCACCCGCGCACCGCGCTTCTTCGCTTCGTAGAGGTACTTGAGCGTGACCGGTTGATCGTTGGCGACGTTGCTCCCGAAGAAGACGATCACGTCGGCGTCGTACCAGTCGCGATAGCTGCAGGTCGCCGCGGCCGCGCCGAGCGTTTTCTTCATCGCGGCGGTCGACGGTGAGTGACAAAGGCGCGCGGCGTTGTCGATGTGTGGGGAGCCGTAGGCGCGCCATGCTTTTTGCGCTGCGAAGTAGACCTCATTGGTGATGCCGCGCGAGGTCATGTAGCAAGCCGCGCGATCGGGCTCGGTCTCGCCGAGCGTCTGCCCGATCTCTTGCTCCGCTTCGTCCCACGAGATGCGCGTGAAACCGCGTTCGCCTGGGCGGCGACGCATCGGAAACGGGATCCGCCCAAGCTCGCGAAGATCGCGCGGCCGCTTCTTCCGCAGATGCGCGACGTCGTCGACCGCGTCCATGGAGAACGCGCCCATCGTGTTCAGGCGCAGAAGGTTCAAGCGCACCGCGCACAAGTGCGTGCCGTCGATGGTCCAGTCGCGCATCCCGCTGGTCCCGAGCGCGCAGCCATCGCACACGCCATCGTTCAGAACGCGCCAGGCGTAGTTCCACTTCCCGCGGTTGTCCCACAAGATCTTCGCCATCTCGCGGAAGTGCTGAGGCTTCTGATGTCCGAGGCCAAAAGGAGAAGCAGAGACGAGCGGCAAGCGGCGCATGGCGCGAGGCTACCTCATGCCCGACCACGTTCGGAATCGAGCGAAACCCGGACACGTTGCTGCCCCCCGCACCCGGCTGTTACGGTCGCGGATGCGCCGCGCGCTTGTCGTCTTTCTTTCCTTGGGTTCGGTCTGGCTCGCCCTTGGCGTCACAGCACAGGAAGGCGAGTCCGCGTGCGAGACCGAAGGGCGCTGCACGCAACGCGGCTCGCGCTGGGTCGCGGCGAGTGATGCTGACTGCCGGTCGTCGTTTGGATGCGAGAGCGGTGGACGCTGCACCGCGCGGCGAGGCGTCTGCGTGATCGGCTCACGAGAGGACTGTGCGCAGACCATGTCGTGTGAACTCAATGGCTACTGTTCCTTCCGCGACGGAGAGTGCGTGATCGGGGGAGACGCGGACTGCGCGCGCGCCAGCGAAGGCTGCCCGGAAGACGGGACGTGCACAGAAGAGAACGGTCGGTGCGTCGCGCGGTCGGCCTCAGACTGCCGTGCTTCAAACGGCTGTAGCGCGGCCGGGCGCTGCACGCCCCGGAACGGACGTTGCGTCGTCGGGAGCTCTTCGGAGTGCGCGGGCAGTACGCGATGCGCACGAGCCGGGATGTGCGTCCAAGACGGTGACCGGTGCATCGCGACCAACGCGTCCTGTCGCGCGAGCACGCGATGCCGGGCAGCCGGGGAATGTACGTTGGTGCGTAACCGATGCGCCGCGACGAAAGAAGAAGAGTGCGCGCAGTCCGAAGAGTGTCGTCAGAAGGGTCACTGCGCTCTCCTCACGAGTGGACCGGGCGGCGCGATGGGTTCATCTGCGGGGACGTACTGTGGACCGCGCGACGCACGTGCGTGCCTTCGTGCATGCGACGCCGATCAGCGCTGCAGCCGAGTACAGTTCTCGGGACGCTTTCAATGTCTCGCGTCTTCCGCGGATGGTGCTCTCGGAGGGACCGGGTTTGGCGGAGCACATCTTGGCGGATCTGATCTCTGGGGCGGAGCACAGCTGGGAGGCGGGCTCCAACGCGGGAGCGGCGGACTCGGCATTGGCGGACTCGGGCTCGGAGGCCTTGGGTCGGGAAGCTCGATGAGCTCGATGAGCTCGATGACCTCGACGATGACCTCGACGATGAGCTCGACGACCTCGCGCCCGCGACGCCGGCGCGTCTCGATGAGAGAGTAGCGCCGCGTCTCACTCTCACTCGTGATGGAGCGCGGGCGTAACCGCTTTCCCGCGCTCGGTGTGGTAACGAAGAGGCATGAGCACGGAAGACGAGGTCTACAAGATTTGCTCGGTCGCCGAATGGACCGTCGCAGAAGAGCGCGGGGTCTTCGAGGGCTCCGCGGTCGATCACAAGGACGGCTTCATCCACTTTTCGACCGGCGCGCAGGCACGCGAAACCGCCGCCAAGCACTTCGCGGGACAAGCCGATCTGGTGTTGGTCGCGGTGAGCGTCAGCGCGCTGGGGAGCGCCCTTGTCTTCGAGCCCTCGCGAGGCGGCGCGCTCTTTCCGCATCTCTATGGGGTCCTCCCGCTCGACGCCGCGCTCTGGGTCGCGCCGCTCCCGCTCGAGAACGGCGCGCACGTGTTCCCGTCCCAGATCCCCGACGCGCTGTAATAGGCTGGCGAAGAGGTGACACAGAGATGGTGGAGACGCGGTAGATGATGGAGACGCGGTAGATGACGGAGACGCAGTACCAATACGCCCTGTGGTTCATCGTGGGCTTCGGCGCGATCACCTTTCCGATCCTCTTCTTCATCACCGCTCCGTACGGGCGGCACTTCCGAAAAGGCTGGGGCCCCACGATCCCCGCGAAGCTCGCCTGGGTCTTGATGGAGGCGCCGTCGCCGATCTGCTTCGCGCTCGTCTTCTTTCAGCACGAGCGAAGCGGCGATCTGGTCCCGCTCATCTTCTTCGGGCTCTGGCAGCTCCACTACGTGTACCGCTCGTTCATCTTCCCGTTCCGGATGCGCGGGAGCGGGAAACGCAAGCCCGTCTTCACGGTCGCGATGGCCTTCCTGTTCAACATCGCGAACGGCGCGATCAACGGCTACGGCGTCACCGTGCTCGGCGCGCACCTCACGATGAGCTGGTTGAGCGACCCCCGCTTCATCGCCGGCATCGCGGTCTTCTTCATCGGCTGGTTCATTAATCACCAGAGCGACCACATCCTCCGCAACCTCCGCGCCCCCGGCGAGTCGGGCTACAAGATCCCGCGGGGCGGAATGTACCGCTTCATCTCGAGCCCGAATTACTTCGGCGAGATCGTTGAGTGGATCGGATACGCGCTCGCGTCGTGGGTCGTGCCCGGCGCCGCCTTTGCGTTCTTCACGTTCGCGAACCTCGCCCCGCGCGCGGTCTCGCACCACAAGTGGTACCAGGAGAAGTTCGAGGACTACCCACGCGAGCGTCGCGCGATCGTTCCGTACGTGTGGTGAGCGAGCCGTTTACGGACAGAGGCCGGTAATCGGAATGCAGCTACCGACGTCGCAGCAGATGCGACCCGCGCCGCACGAGTGACCGGTCACCTCGCAAGAGCCGCCCTCTTGGCACTGGGCGACCCAGCAGCCGCCCGCGTCACAAGGTGTTCCGGGCGTCGAAAAGACGTTGGTCGGACAGGTCGAGCTCACGCCGTCACAGGATTCCGCCGGGTCGCACGTCCCGTCTGCGGCGCGACAGACCACTCCCGGGTCCTTCACACGGTCGGGCGGACAGCTCGCTGAGCCACCGCACGTCTCCGCGACATCGCAGCCCCCCGCGGCGGGTCGGCAGGTCGTGCTCGCGCCCAGGAACGCGTCCACGCCACAATCGCGGTTCGTCCCGCTACAGAACTCCGCAACGTCACATGGACCGGCCGCGCGTCGGCACATCTCGGTGGACGGCAAGAAGCGGTCAGACGGACAGTCCGCGGTGGTTCCGTCACAGCGGTCGGGTTGGTCGCAATCGCCAGCCGCGGGACGACAGACGGTGCTCGCGTCGAGAACGCGATCGCTTGGGCAGAGCGAGGAAGAACCATCGCAGACCTCGGTCAAATCGCAGAGGCCCGCCCGCGCGCGACAGGTCGTCCCGAACATCGCTACGCCATCGGCCGGACAGTCTGGGCTCGCGCCGCTGCAGGTCTCCGCGACGTCACACGAACCGACCGACGCGCGACACGTCATGCCCGTCGCGAAGTTGTCAGTCGGGCAGGCCGAGGCGGTTCCCGTGCATGTCTCCGTCACGTCGCAGTCTCCGACGGATGGACGACACACCTGCGAGGGCGCCGCGAATTGGTCGGGCGGGCACACCGCGGAGGAACCACTGCATCGCTCTGGCTTGTCGCACGATCCTGCGGAAGGGCGACACTCCGTGGTCGCAGGCTGAAACCCGACCGCGCGGCAAACGGGAGGCGACGCGGAGCAATCGATCTCGCCTCGCTCGCAAATGTTTCCAGTCGAGCACGCGCTCCCGCACTCGAAGTCGGTACAGACCCCAAGTCCGTCGCAGACGCTGCCGACCGCGCAGCTCGTCCCGAACGGCGTCGCGGCATCATCGGGACACGCGTCGGAGGCTCCGTCGCAGAGCTCTTCCACGTCGCAAACGCCCGTTGAGGCACGGCAGCTCTCGCCGGCGCCACGCTTGAGGTCCGCGGCGCAGGTCTCGCTCGTTCCGCTACAGAACTCGACCGCGTCACACTCACCCGCTGCCGCTCGGCACTCGGTCGTCGCCGGCGCGAACGCCACAGCGCAGGTCTTCGAGGTTCCGTCGCAGCGGTCAGGTGCATCGCAAGGCGCGCCCGAGCTCGCCGCGCAAACGGTCCCGACCGGCATGACGGCGTCGTCAGGACAGGTCGTGCCTTCGCACACCTCCGGGAGATCACAGGGCCCCGTCATCTCGCGACAGACGGTCCCCGGCTCAGCCGCTCCGGTCGCGACGCAGCGCGACGTCCCGTCGGCGTTGCAAACAATGATCGCCGTTTCGCATGGGTTCCCGGTGCTGCACGCGACGCCTTCGCTGCACTCAACGCACGCGCCGGAGACGCAGACCCCAACCGAGCAACGCGTCCCGTCCGGTGCACGACGCGCTTCACACCCCCCTGCCCCGTCACATACGTCCTGTTGGTCGCACTCACCATCCGGAGCGTTTCCGCAAACCGTACCGGCGGCCTCGGGGGTCGTCGCGACGCACGCCGGGGTCCCGAGCGCACAATCGACCGCGCCGTTCATGCAGACCGCATCGGGCGCGCAACGCCCGCCTTCAAAACATCCCGAATCGATCGATGCGTCACCGCCCGCGTCGACGCCGCCATCCGACATCGGCGCGACCTGGCAGCCGCTCTCCGGATCGCAATAGAAACCAGGACCGCAGCCGATGGGATCCGCGCTCGCGAAACAGATGCTCTCGATGCACGCTGCGCTGGCGCACTCCGCGGCCGGAGCGGGGCAGTCACGCACGTCTCCACATCCCGTGAATCCGTCACAGTCGACGCCGTCGCAATCGGGTCGAACGCATTGCGCGTCGACGCACTCTGTCGCGGTCGGATCATCGGTCTCATCGGGACACACGATCCCAAGACAGTTCCGCGTAAAGGCGACCACGGCGCCCGTTCGACGCGAAACGTCCACCACCAATCGTCGCGTCGCCACCCACGCACCGTTCCGCAGAAGCTCGACCTCCACGTTCCAGCGACCCACCGGAACCCGCTCCTCCGCGATGCGAATGCCCGCAATCGCATCATCCCCTTGGGCGACTTCGTGTACTTGTCGGATACTCCCGCTCGTCAAATGAATGACGGTCTCGGCGCTTGTGAACTCCACCCCCGGGACAAAGTCGGTTCGCACCTCAACCACCAATAGTGGTTCATGTTTTCCACATCCACCCAATACGAAGAACACAAGCGCGAACAGTATAGTGCGGTGGGGCACCAACACATCATTACCATCAGGGAGCAACTTTGCACGTAATGACGATGTGCAGCGGGATGCGTCCCGATCCCTCTACGCCTCTTGGGCCCAACGACTTCTTCACCGCTCTTGTTCTTCGCTTGAGTACGCTCCTCACCGATGACCAAGGCACAGATTCTCGTTGTCGATGACGAGCCGAGTCTTCGGAAGGTCCTCTCGGCGCAGCTCACCCGCGATGGCCACGATGTTTTGGTCGCGGCGGATGGAGAGCAAGCGGTCACCGCGCTTCGCGATCATCACATTGACGTCGTGATCAGCGACCTGCGGATGCCCAAGATGGATGGTCTCGCGTTGCTCAAGCACGTCGCGAACGAGCACCCCGACGTGCCGGTCATCATGATCACGGCCCACGGCACCATCGATACCGCCGTCACCGCGCTTAAGAACGGCGCTTTCGATTACGTCACCAAGCCCTTCGACCGAGAAGAGCTGCGCGCGATCGTCCGCAAGGCGGCGCAGACGAGAGCGCTCGCGGGCGGCGGCAACGCGGAGTCGAGCAACGGCGAGCGCGGTCGCTTCAAAATCGTCGGCACCTCCGAGCCGATGCGCTCGGTATACGCGATCATCGAGAAGGTCGCGGACACTCCCTCGACGGTTTTGATCACGGGCGAGAGCGGCACCGGCAAGGAGCTCGTCGCCCGCGCGCTTCACGAGAACAGCTCCCGTCGCGACGCGCCCTACATCCGCGTGAACTGCGCCGCGATCCCCAAGCCCCTCATCGAGAGCGAGCTCTTCGGTCACGAGAAGGGCGCGTTCACCGGCGCGGTCGCGAGCAAGCCAGGTCGCTTTGAGCTCGCGGATGGCGGCACGCTTTTCCTCGACGAGATCGGCGAGGTCCCGGTCAACATGCAGGTCAAGCTGCTGCGCGCGATCCAAGAGAGCGAGTTCGAGCGGGTCGGCGGCGTGAAGACGATCTCAGTGGACGTGCGGCTCGTGACCGCGACCAACCGCGACCTCAAAGCGGACATCACCGACGGACGCTTCCGAGACGATCTGTACTACCGCCTCAACGTCGTGCGCGTTCCGCTCCCTCCGCTCCGAGAGCGCACCGATGACGTTCCGCTCTTGCTCACGCACTTCATCGAGCGCTTCAACGAGCGCCTCGATCGCGCGATCTCCGGTTTCGACGAAGCGGCCCTGCAGGTCCTCCTGCGCTACCCGTGGCCCGGGAACATCCGCGAGCTCGAGAACGTAGTCGAGCGGTGCATGCTCTTCGCCGAAGGTGACATGGTCGAAGTGTCCGACCTGCCGCCTGAGCTGCGAGCGGGGGACGCCCCAGCGGCTCGCCGCGACTCCGTCGTGCCGATCGATCCAGAGACCGGACTCAAGGGCGCGGTCAAAGAGGCCACCGTCAAGCTCGAGCGCGAGCTCATCGCGCGCGCGCTTCGGAAAACCGGCGGGAACGTCACGCACACCGCGCGGCTCCTCAAGATCTCGCGTAAGGGGCTGCAGACCAAGATGAAAGAGCTCGGGCTGCGCGACGACGAACCCACGGACAAAGCCTAGGAGAGACGATGGGCAAGAAGACAGACGCGCCGATGTACTCCGAGCGCCTCGACCGCGCCGTCGCCCTCGCGCTCGACGCCTTTCGGCATGAAGAGCGCAAGGGCTCTGGCGTCCCCTACATGACGCACTTGCTCCAGGTCATGGTAAGCGTGGGCGAACACGGTGGAGACGAGGACCAGATGATCGCGGCGGTGCTGCACGACTATCTGGAGGACATCGACGGGACGAGCGAAGCCGAGCTGGCGGAGAAGTTCGGCGAACGCGTCGCCACCTTGGTGGTCGCGCTGAGCGATACGGTCGTTCGACCTAAGCCGCCGTGGAAAGAGCGCAAGGTCGCCTACCTCGCGCTCCTCACGAAGAAGGCCGCCGACGTGAAGCTGATCAGCGCGGCGGACAAGCTACACAACGCGCGCTCGATCGTTCGTGATCAAGGTCGCATGGGCGACGCGATCTTCGATCGCTTCACCGGCACCAAAGAACAGACGCTTTGGTACTACCGGTCCGCGCTCGCCGCGCTTCGGGAGGGCTTCGAGCACCCGATCCTCGACGAGCTCGAGCACGCCATCAAGAAGATGCACCAGCGCGCGAACGTTCCGCTTCCGAACTGAACGCGGCGACTCGTCGTGGTCGGCGAGGCTACGGCGCGACGACGAGGCGTTCGCGGATCGCACGCGCAGCATCGCGATGTTGCTCCAGCGTGGCCCTCGCCGCGTCGTTCTCAACCGAGAGGCCGGTGCGCGCGATCACCGCGTCGAGACCATCCGCGAGCGGCCCCGCGCTCACAACCGGGAAGGCGAAGCTCGCCAGGCGCGGGCCCCGAACCTCAGCAAACGCGTCGCTTGACACGAGGTCGATCAACAAGCGCCGAAGGTCGCCGCCGTCTTGGAACGTCTGCTGCGCGCTGCACACCGTCGAGTCGGCACCTGTTATGAAGCGCATCCATTGACGGGCGTAGCAAGCGCGGACCTTTTCGCTCTCGCCCAGCCAACTCGCGAGCTCCGGCGCGCCGGCTCCGGTTACGCTCTCGCTCCCGCCGCATCGCACGACAAACGAGTCGTCTACGTCGCTCGCTCCGTCCATCACGCGGAAGCTCCCTTCCTCGTCGAACGACTCCAACGAGAAGCCGAGGTCGTCGATGGACGTGTGGCAGCTCTGGCAGACGGGATCCGCGGTCGCTGCTTCTGTACGCTCGCGCCGCGTCGCTCCGGGGTCGGGCTCGGGGAGCGGATCGACCTCAATCCCCGCAGGCGGCGGCGGGACCTCATCGCAAAGGAAGCGCGAGCGGAGCACGACCCCGCGGATGATCGGCGACCTCCACCGCGTTAAGAAGCTGCCGTGGGTCAGGAGGCTCGCGTACTGATCGCCGAGCGGGAGGCGCGCAAAGTCGTCTCCTGATGACGTCTCTCCGTAGCGCGCCGCGACCGCGGGGTTCGCGAAGGTGTATCGAGAGCCGAGCAGATCATTGAGCGTTCCCTCTTCATCGTAGACATGCTCGACAAAGAGCTCCGTCTCGCGTCGCAGATCCGCGTCGACCTCTTGAATGCCGAGCCACTCACGGTGAAAGCGAGCGATTGACGTCGCGGAGGCGCCCATGGTCAGGAGCTCTCGGGCGTAGGCGCGACGCGCGGAGACATCGACGAGCGCGACGGAGGAGGTGTAGCGATCGGTGAGCGCGAGCGAGATGCGCGCTGAGATCGCGTCCGCGGCTATCGCATGCGTCCCCTCGCCGAGATCCGCAACGTCGACGTTGAGTAAGAAGTCTGGCGAGAGCAACGCTGCGTAGAGCACCGCGCTCCCTCCCGTCGAGCCGCTCGCGACCGACGCCGCCATCGCGGTCTGCTCTTCTTCGGTGAGCGGTCGCCGAAAGAGAACCGTGACGATGCGCGTGACCTCGGCGAGATCACATCCGTCCCCACACGCGCTATCGACGAGGCTCCCAGTGGCGGAGAGCATGGACTCGAGAACCGCTGCGGACACTGCGCCGCCGGAAGAGAAGGGACCCCCTCGATCGCTCACCACGGCTTCGAAGGAGACGCGCCTTCCAAACGCGACCTCGCTAAGGTTCTCGAGCTGAACGCGCGGCATTAATCCGAGCGGAGAGGAGAACGTGCTGATGCAACCCGCCGCGGGACACGCTGGTCGCATCGGCCCGGTGTCTCCTCCATCGGTCTCGTGCGCATCGGGCGCAGTGGTGTCCGCTGCGGTGTCGGGGAGCGCCGAGTCCACCTCGTTGGAATGCGTCTCGCCGCATCCAAGGGAACTCACGAACAGAAGAATACACAGCCAAAAGCGCATCGGGACCTCAGGCCGACGATCACGGCTTTCGGCGCGGGCGGCAACTACACTTCAGCCACTTCAATCACTTCAACTGCCTCGGCAGGTGACGAACGCGTCGACCTAAAGGTCCGCGCCGTCGACCCAGATCGAATGAAAGCCTGCCGGGACGCGCCCAGGCAGCGCGACCTTCGCGACCGGTCCTGCGCTGAGCGATCTCGCGTCAAAGATCCAGCACGCGCTCGACCAATCACTGACGTCAGTCACGAAGCTCAACAGGTAACCGTGGTCCTCCTGCGCCGGATCTCGCGCGTCCGTCCCGCGCGCCGGCGCAAACGGCGTCTCGCTTCCAAAGACGCCGGTCGGGTAGTCATAGCGCTCGTAACTCGCGTCGTGCAGATCGTACTTCGCGACCCCTTCAAAGGTCGCGGGGATGTCATAGGGCATGATCTGGTGGTAGCTGTAGCGGTTCTTCCGCCCGAGCCAGCCGCCATGAATCATCGGGAACTCGGCGTTGAGATGAGAGAGGTCGCGCTCGCTCGACTCGCCCGTCTTCACGTTCATCCGCCATTCATAAAGATTCGCTTGCAGCTTCAAGAAGTTGAGCATCGCCGCGATCTTTCCGTCGCGCGGATCCGGGTTCAGCACGGGCGCTTTGGTCCGGCACCCCACCATTACGACCCAGTCGCCTTCTTCCCAACAGTTGACGGTATGCAACATGTAGCAAGGCTTGAAATCGAACCACTTCACGTCGGCGTCCGTTCCGAACCGCGGGATCACGCCGTAGCGCGTGGGGACCTCGGGATGGAAGAGCGGGACGCGCTTGCCGGTACGCTTGAAGTACTCGGGATCGAAGAAGAGCGGGAAGTCGTGAACGATGGAGTGGTTTCGCGTGACGCCGAGGTCGTGCGGCCGCCGAGGCCCGGGAAGCGTGATCTCGGTCTGGTGAACCGCTCCGTCTGCGCGCACGACGCCGTAACGCATGAAGGGCGGGCGATCGCCATACGAGAAGAAGAGCAGATCGCCGGTCTCGGGACACACCTTGCTGTGCGCGGAGACCGGGATCTTGAGGGTCTCGCCGAACGTCTGGGTGCCGCGCGACGCGAGCGTCCGCGGGTCCATCGCGTGAAGGCGGCCGGACTCGTACCAGAGCGCGAGCAGCTCACCTTTGAAGTAGAGCAAGTCGGTGTTCGCGGTGTCCTTGATCGGTCCGAAGGGCAGCGACATGTCAAAGGGCCCGAGCACACCCGGCCAGATCGCGTCGCCTTTCTCTCGCTCCATCCCGAGCGCCTTCGTCTCGATCAGCTTCGAGCGATAGCGCGCCTTGCCGTCCTCAAACCAGATCCCGTGCACCAGGCCATCACCGTCGAACCAGTGGTACCGGTTGATCGGCGCTTGCATCGCGTTCGGTCCGTTTCGAAAGTACGCGCCGAAGAGGTCTGGCGGGATCGCGCCCTCGAGCACCGTCAGCTCGCCTGACTCAAACTCCTTGGTGGTCGGCGCGAAGAGCCCATGGAGATACGGGTTGTCGATCGTATCGATCCAAGGCGGCGCGTCGTCCGCGCGGCGGGTTCCCAGAGCGCGTGAATAGCGCGACGTGATCTCGAGCGAGGACATGGCGTGAAGGATACCGCGGCTCGTCAAAATGGAACGACGCGATCAGAGCGGTCTGACCTGGTCGTCGTCGACCCCGTGCCAGCCCCGTCATCCAGTCGGCTCGCAAGCCTGCTAGAACAGCTCTGTTGGCGCACAGGTGCTCACGCCCGCGCCAACGATCCGCATGCCCGTGTTGTTCAAGATCTGCGCGACGGATCCATCGCTGGGATCAAGACGCCAGACGTTCGTCGACGGGTCCGTGTCGCCTTGCAAGAAGATGTAGAAGCGACCGCCCCAAAAGCCGAAGGCCCACGCGCCGCCGCGGGTCGGAGGGATCGCGCTGAGCGGGAACTCGCGGACGCTGCCGCCGCGGGTCTTGTCGATCTGATGCACCGAGGGCGGGCTGGTCTGCGGAGCGAACGCGTAGAGCTCGCCGAGGCCGGTGCCGGTCAGCTCGGGCCACCCGGGAACGGAGCCGAGCGGCGAGACCATCAAACCGTCGACGCGACCAAGGTTGGCGCGCCCGGCTGCGATGTTGCTGCGCGCGCCGCCAGCGATGAACAAGGTCTCGCTGGCCGATCCCGCGCTGTCCGCGACGTAACCCATCCCGAAGAGCTCAAAGCCCGCTTGGTTGGGCTCGAAAGATGTCGTCTCACAGCTGGCGTCCAACGTGCTGACCGCGAAGAGCTGACCGTTGGAGTACAGCACCCACGCCGTCGCGCTGCGGTCGACAGACATGCTGAAGGGAGTCGCGCTTCCGCCGGCGGGGCACGAGAGGGTGCCGATGGTGTTGAAGGTCATCTCGTCCGGCTGAAACTGAACGAGCCGCCGGTTCTCGTCGACGACGTAGATCCAGCGCGCGCGCTCGGCGCACTCATCCGAGCCGGGCGGCGTACCGTCGGGGACGGGGCGGTTGGTGTCGCCGAGCGAGGTGTCGACCGGAGTTCGGGTGTCGGCAGAGTCTGCGTCGCGCGTCGGTACGCCATCGTTGACGCAGTTGCAGCCCGCGGTCGCGAGGAGAGCGCAAAGAGCAAAGCGAAGAGGCGAAGTAAGCAACGAAGAGCGCGTCATGAGAACAGGGTACCCCGCGGGCCCCCCTCGGGAAACGGGTCGGCCGTGCGGCGGAGTTCATCGCGAAAGACGCGCTCGAAGTTCTCGTCGCTTCGTGGTCGACTGATGACATGGTGCTTCTCGCATGGCGTTGACCGCGACGCTTCACCGGTTCGAGCTTGAGCTCGCCGACATCGATCGCGGCGTTTACGCGACGCTGGAACATCGCGTGGCCTGCCACCCTTCGGAGGACCACGCGCGCATGGTGCTCCGCGTCTTGGCGCGCGCGCTGCTGCATGAAGAGGGGCTCGACTTTGGTCGCGGCCTGAGCCACCCGGACGAGCCGGCGCTCAAGACCACGTCGCCGACCGGGACCCTGACGACGTGGATCGATGTCGGCGCGCCGAGCGCTGAGCGCCTTCACCGCGCCAACAAAAAGGCGGACCGCGTCGTGGTCGTGACGACCAAGAAGAGCTCGTCGCTGAAGCGCGAGTGGACCCGCCGTGAGATCCATCGCGCCGACGAGATCGACCTCTTGCCGCTCGACAGCATCGCGGTCGACCAGCTCGCGGAGAAGATCTCGCGGGCCATGAAGTGGTTCGTCACGATCCACGAAGGGACGCTCTCGGTGAACGACGGCGAGGACACAATCGAGCTTCCGCTGGTGTGGACCAACGTCGCACGCTTTCTCGAGACGGCTTCCTGAGCCGAGTCGCGAGCGAGCGATCCAGCGCTCCCGCGTTTGGATGACGACCGACTGGCTCGGTTCTGCGTTACTCTCGCGCCGATGTCGGCCGACAAGAAGTCTCTCAACGTTTTGGGCCACGAGCTCGCGTCTTGTTCGAAGGAGCCCATGACCGGTTGGTTCCGCGATGGCTCATGTCGCACCGACGCGACTGATGCCGGGCGGCACGTGGTCTGCGCGCGGGTCACGGAGGACTTCCTGTCGTTCTCGCGCGCGGCCGGCAACGACCTCTCCACCCCGCGCCCTCAGTTCCGCTTTCCGGGTCTCAAGCCGGGCGACTGTTGGTGCCTTTGCGCGGCGCGTTTCAAAGAAGCGTACGAGGCGGGATGCGCGCCGGAAGTGAACCTGCGCGCGACCGAACGGTCGGTTCTTCAGATCGTTCCGCTCGAGATGCTCGCCGATCGATCCATCGACGAGTGACGAGAGCGCCTCACTCCCGGCCGAACCGCTACTCCCGTCCGTTGAGCGCCCAATCGTAGTCGAAGTGAGTGATGCGGGTGTCGCGTCGGCGGACGAACGCGGCGTCTTCGTCTTCGAGCCGCGCGGCGATAAACTCTTTGACACCTGGGTCGGCGAAGTCCGCCTCGAACCACTCGAAGATCTTGGTCACGGACGCGCGCTTCCGTCGCTGGTTGAGCTGCACCGTGCGGCGCAGGTAGCTCTGGGTCTGTCGCTCCAGCTGCGCGTCGAGATCGGTCGCGGTGTAGACCTCGTCGCTGAGCCAAGGGCACCCGGCGCTCGCGCAGTTGACCGCGAAGTGGATCCGCGGCTCTTGGTACTGCGCGCGGATAATGTCGTTCTCGAGCGCGTTGAGCGTCATGTCCACAGAGGCGACCTTGTGCGTACGCGCGTCGAAGAAGCCGTCCTCCTCCATGACGCTGGTGACCGGCCACAGCTCGAGCACCGCGTTCACCGTCAGCGCGTTGTAGGCGTTGATGTAGAAGGCGAGCTGCTCCTCGCGAGACCAACTCGAAGGGTCCGCTTCGCCGATCGCGGTCACGTAGCCGCTCAAAAGCGCGCGGTGTGCAGCGTTTCCGTGGAGCGCGGCGTACCGGAACCCTCCGTCGTCGGTGACGTACTCGGAGAGCACCTGTGCGAACGGCGCGGTATCGCTACCGACCGGAAGCGCGGCGGGCGCCTCGTCCGGAACCGGTTGCTCCGCGGCTTGCTGTACGGGTTGCGTGACAGCGCGCGCCATCGCTTCGCTTTGGTCGGCTTCGCGTTCGGCCGATTCCGCAGGCGCGGGTTCAGGCGTCGCGACGGACGTGTTCCCTGCGTTTCCGCTTGGGGCGCCGCAGTTGCAGGCGCTGAGCGCGAGCGCGGCCAAAAAGAGCGTGGTGGTGCGTCGAGTTCCAATCATCGCCGGTGAGTATGCACGACGCGGCGATCGGTTACGCTCCGGCGCGCCGGGATGTCTGAGCGAGCCGAATCACACGTACGTAAGCGTCGCTGGGGTGTCGCATGGGTCGCGCTCGCCTCGCTCGGAGGCGCGCTCTCGTTCAGCGCAAGGCCGACCCCTGTCGCGCCAGCCGCGATCGATACGCGGGTCCGAATTCCGGAGCGCGCGGCCTACCTTCTCGTCGGAGGCGGCGCCGATCCGGACTCGACGCAGGTGTCCATGGACCAGGACCTCGGCCTGCTCCAGAGCGCGCTCCACGGGTCCGGCGTCACGCTCTTCGCCGCGGGCCCAGACGTCGCGTCGGTCCAGCGCCTCCGCGAAACCCGCGACGGCGCTCTCCGAATGCGGCTCGCCGGGCTCTTTGATCCTCGTGATCTACGCCACGCCGATCTCGCGCGCCCATCTCTTCACGTGAACGGCCCGGCTTTCGCCGAGGTCGTGGTCGACGCGCTCGACGTGATGCTCCCGCGGCCCGGACCGCTGCTCATGTGGTTCGCCACGCACGGCTCAGGCGGAGAGCACCCCGCGATGAGCACGCTCCCGTTGTGGGGCGGCTTCGGCTTAAGCGTCTCCGGCCTGGCCGAACAGCTCGACGGCTCGCGACGCGACGTTCGTGTGGTGGTCACGGCGTGCCACGGCGGCGGCTTCGCCGAAATGATCTATCGCGGCGCCGATCCAGAACAAGGGTACGCGAGCGCGCGATGCGGCTTCTTCGCGGCGCCGTATAACGACGAGGCGGCGGGCTGCGATTCCAATCCGGATCGCGGAGCACAAGAGTCCTACGCAAAGCACTTCACGACCACGCTCGCGACGAACGAAGGTGAACACGGGCGCGACCTCAACGGCGACGGCCGGGTGACGCTCCGCGAAGCGCACACCGTCGCGCGTGCCCAGGCCCGATCGATCGACCGGCCTTTCGCGACCTCCGATTACCTCCTCGCGCAGCTCGATCTGGTCCCGCGGGACAACGATGAACCCGACCCGCCCGCACGCGAGGAGGACCTCACGTTTGAGGAGCGGTGGTTGATCAACGCGCTCGGCCACGCGCTCTCGCTGCCCGCGCAGGCGGACGCTGAGACACGGTTCAACGCGCTGGAAGCCGAGCTCGACGCGCTTGACCTGCGCGCACGCGAGCTTGAGCGCGACATCGACGACACCTACGCCCTTCTTCGCATCGCGCTGCTGGAGCGCTTTCCCTTCGTCGACGACCCTTGGCGCGAGGACTTCGATCGGCTCCTGCACGAGAACGCGCCCGCGATCGAGGCCACGCTCGCGTCACCCACCGCCGAGCGGTACCGACGCAGCGTCGAGGTGCTCGATACGCTCATGACCGACGCTGAGGAGCGCCAGGCGGAGTGGGCTCAGGTCGACCGGCTCCTCAGCGCTTACGCGACGGTCGAACGAGTGGCGCTCCTCCGAGCGCGTGGCGGCGAAGACTTGCACGCGTTCCGGCGTTTTCTCGCGTGTGAACGTGCGACCCTCGATGAGGCCAGTATGATTTCGGCCACGCCCTAAGGCAGACGTCTCGAGGCAGAGGTCTCGAGGCAGACGTTTCGAGGCCGAGTCGTTGGAGACTCGACAGGAGAGAAGAATGACCGGTTCGCGTTTCCTCGGAGAGATCGTCGCCGCGAAGAACGGCATTGGGGTCAAGGACACGTTCGACGCGAATCGTCCCGCGCTCTCGCTGACCTTGGACTCACCGCCGGTCGCGGGCAGCTTCGTGATCGCGAAGGAGGTCGGTTCAGGCGCGGAGATCGAATCGGTCGTCGCGACGCCACAGAGCGCGCGTGCTGCCCTCTACCGAATCGCAGCGTCGCGCGGGCTCAACCCGCTCTTCCCAGAAGCGGTCGAGCGCGAGGTCGAAGAGCTGATCAAGAACGACGGGATCGACGACCCCGCGCTCACGGATCTCACCGCGCTGCCCTTCGTGACGATCGACGGCGAGACCAGCATGGACCTCGACCAAGCGCTCTTCCTGGAAGAGACCCCGCGCGGTTACCGGGTCCGCTACGCGCTCGCGGACGCGGCGTACTACGTGAGGCCTGGCACTGCGCTCTTCGACGAGGCGCTCCGTCGCGGCGCGAGCTTCTACTTGCCCGGCTTCATGGTCCCGATGCTCCCGCGGCCGCTGAGCGAAGGGCTCGTCTCGCTCAACCCGGGGGTCGACCGACGCGCGATGCTGATCGACACCGAGCTGGATCGCGAAGGGCAGATCCTCGGCTCGACGATCTCGCGCGTCCGGATCCGCTCCGCGAAGAAGCTCTCGTTCGGTCGCGTCCAGCGCTACTACGAAGGCGAAGGCCTAGGCGACGACGCGATGGAGAAGAGCCTCGACCTCCTGAAGAAGGTCGGCGAGCTGCGGATGCGCGACGCGGTCGAGCGAAACGTGGTGCGATATCGACGCACCGAGCTCGCGATCGATCTCCTCGGTCCCGAAGGCGCGCGCTTCGTGGTCACGACCGGCGCGCGTCACAGGGTCGAGCTTTATAACGAGCAGCTCAGCTTGCTCTGCAACGCGGAAGGCGCGCGTTTTTTGCGTGACGAGAGCGAGCGCGACAAGGGTCATGTGCAGCCGATTTACCGCGTCCACCCGCCCCCGAGCGCGCGGAAGATCGAGGCCTTCGAAGAGACCCTCGCGGCGCTCTGTCGCGCCCACCGCTTGGATGAGTCGGTGTGGCGGTGGCGCAGTGATGGCGAACAGACCCTCGCTGAGTTTCTTCGCGAGCTTCCCGACGAGGGTGAGCTTGGGCGCGTCGCGCGGGCGGTTCATCGGCAGGCGATCATGGTCAACGTACGGTCGAGCTTCCAAGAGGAAGCGGACGGTCACCATGGCGTCGGGGCGGATGCCTACGCGCGCTTCTCCGCGCCGATGCGCGAGATCGTCGGCGTGTTCCTGCACAAGGAGACCTGGGAGAAGCTCGCGGGCGAGGGTCACGAGGACGAAGCGCTACGCGACGCGATCGTGGCCCGCGCCAACGATGTGAAGATGGTGCAGAAGCGCATCACCGACGAAGCGAACCGGCTGGTCATCGATCAGCTCTTCGCGATCGACATGGCGAAGGCGCAGAGCGAACGCGGGCGCGCCGCGACCGTCATGGGAATGACCCACGGCAAGGTCTACGTGTTGCTCGATGATCCCGCGATCGATCTCAAGGTCTACGTGCGCCACCTCAGGCGCGCCCACAACGACGAGAGCATGCGGCTCAGTAAAGACCGCACGCGGTTGATTCGCGAGAACGGTCAGACGGTCGCGCGGATCGGCGACGCGGTCACGGTGCGCGTCGTGGAACGCGACGAAAAGGGCGACCGTTGGGTGCTCTCGATCGACGAGCCTGCGGAGACTTAGCAGGCGAGAGCGCGAGGTCGCCGCGAGGTCAGCGCAAGCGTCAGGAGCCGGTCGACTTGACGACCGCGAGGACGATGAAGAGCACGATGATCGCGATCGCCCACACGCCCATGTAAGCGAGCTTGTGTTGGCGAGCGGAGCTCGGCTCCGTCGGCGTTCCCGCCTTCTTGCGCTTCTTGGTCCGCTTCTTCTTTTTCTTCGAGCCCGACTTGCTCATGGCGCGAGGTTACCGAGGTTTGGCGACCACGTGTAGACAAAGCGAGCGTATCGCCTCGCGCGCTACTCGCAGACGGTGATCCGCTCTGACACGGTGTCGAGGACACGCGAGAAGAACGGTTCGAATCCGGTGCAGATCGACCCATGCACGACCGTGCTCTCGCTAAAGCTGAGCGCCTGTTCGAGCTCCAAGATCCGACGCGGCGGGGCCGCGTTTCCACTGGGAGAGGTGCAGCTGCTTCGAACGCTCCCGTCACTCAAGAACACGTTCCGGAGCTCGTCGCGGACCAAGAGCTCGTTCGGGGGGAGGTCGATCAGGGTCTCCGGGATGCCGACCAGCGGCGCGAAGATGAGGTCGTCCTTTCGTGCGCCGACCAGCTCTTGGAAGCCATCGGAGAATCGGCGGATCGGGTGAAGGTATTCGGGGTGACGTTCACATCGCGTGGAGAGGTTGCCCAGCGAGTCGTTCTCGGCGAAGAGCGCTGTATTGGCGAGCGAGCAGTCATCCCCGTCCGTCACGACGATCACCAGGAGGAGCGCATCGTCTCGGAGGAACCCGGCGTGGATCGTGTCCCCGTGCCCGTCGACATCCGAGCCTCTGGGAGTGAGCGCCTTGAGCGCGGACTCGAGCGGTTGCTCCACGCCGCAGCCACCCGTTCCGACGGAGGCAACACAGGTGAAGTCTTGCGCGACGCCGAACACGCCATCGCTCGGGTCAAACGACAGGAATCGCGGGTAGGACGGTTCGCACTCCGGCGGAGGGAAGCGATCTCGGTACGAGTTCACGAACACGCCGTTATCGCCGGGCTCTTCGCACGTTGGGAGATCCACCTCGGCGCCAAGGTCGGTGGTTAAGACGCCGATGTGAACCGAGGTCGGGTCGAAGAGCACCTCTCCGCCCACCTCACGGGTACCGGTCAACAGTCCGCGCACGAGACCGGGGAAAGACTCCTTAAGCGCGAGCTGCTCTTCTGTCATCGAGCCGGTGTTGTCGACGACCACCACGACATCGATCGGGCGCGAGCGACAGACGGGTTCCGGCGGCGTCGTGTCGGGCGCGCTCGTGTCCGGCGGCGTCGTGTCGGGCATCGCGGTGTCCGGCATCGCGGTGTCGGGCATCACGGTATCCGGCGTCGCGTCGACAGGCGCCGGCCCAGTGTCGAGAACATCTTCCGGGTCAGACCAGCACAAGCCGTCCGAATGACAGAAGTAGCCGGAGGGACACTCGCCACGTTCGGCGCAGGCGAAGGTACCGTTGTCGATCGTGACGCCGCACGCGGACAGCACAAGCAAGAGCGACGCACTAAGAGCCGTGGTGATCGTACGTTGAAGAAGCGTACGTTGAACAAGCGTACGTTGAAGAAGCTGCGTAGTTGCGCGCGACACTAGAACTCACCTCGTACCGACAGACCATTGAACGAGAGCGCGACCTCGACCGGCGCGTCGCTGGTGCTCCACCAAATCGCGCCCCCGATGAGCAGCGCAGCGCCGACTCCGGTCAAGGCGTAGCCCATATTGAGAAAGAGCCTCGAGCGGTTGACGCGAGCTTCGACGTCCGCCCACTCCGGTTGCTCTTCGTTGTCCACGCCACGGGCCGTGAGGTACCCCGCAGTGAAGAGGGCCCCGCCGGTGAGAGCGAGCGCGCCACCGGACACAAGCAACGCGAGCGGGCCCGCCCCCCGACCCGAAGGTGGCGCGTCTGGCGTGACCTGCTCGGGCGACCGCTCCGAGAGCGGGTTGGGCTCGATCTCCGCGATCGGCTCACGAGCGACTTCGTCGGTCGCTTCCACCCGTTCGATCCGTTGGGTGCTCACGGTTGCCTCAAGGTGTGTCAGACGCGCGCGCACAGAGGCTGCGTTGTCGGCGTCGGGGAGCGCTTCGAGGTAGGCGCGAAAGGCACTGATCGCGCGCTCGTCGTTTCGCAGTCGATCCGCGGCGCTCCCGATGTTGTAGAGCAACACGGGACGCTGGCTTAGCTCGTACGACCGCTCAAAGCGGTCGAGCGCGGACTGAAAGTCACCTTCATCAAACGCTTCCACCGCGCGATGGAACAGCGCCCGGGCTTCGGCTTGATCCGCAGGCGACGTGATTCGCTCGACGCGAACTTGTTCCTGCGCGGAGGCAACGTTGGAGAAAACGATCACGCTCAGGCAGAGCAGAAATGTGGCACAGCGAGACACAGCGAGAACGTGTCGCAAGGGTTGTGCCACGTCTCCCCAGGACTGAAGTGCGCCGCTCCTCGACCGCTTTGCTCCCATCTCGTCGCATGTCAGCGGCGCAATGTGTCCCACACCTCGGCGGCACGGGTCTCGTCATCGTCGGCCCGTTCTTCATCCCCCGCGGCTCGCCGAAGCCGCGCTCGGGTCGTGAGCGAGAGCGCCAGCTCCCGGCGTGAGCTCTCGCTCCGCGTTCGGTCCAAGCGACGGATCAACTTCGCGAGCTCGAGGAGCGCCTCTTCAGTCTCGCCCAGCTCATGAAGCACTTCGCAGAGCTCACGTTGTGCCCCGAGAACCTCACGTCGCGTTCGCTCATTGCGCGGATTGGCGTGGTCATGCAGCAGATCACGAAGCGACTCAGCGGCCGCGAGGAGACGTCGGTCCAAACGAAGCGCGCGCGCGCGAAGGCGACGCAGACGGAGCTTGGCGCGAGGCATCGGGTGAGCACGCAAGAGCGTCTCTGCTTCCTCGACCGCGGAGAGCGCCTTCCGCGGATTGGACAAGGTGCAGAGCGCCGCCGCCCGACTGATGAGCACGTTCGCCAAGCGACCCCGCGGCGCGGTCGCATGCACGCGCGCGACGCGCAAATAGGCATCGTAGACCCGCAGATCATCCACCGGCTTTTGACCGCTCCGCGTGACCGCGGGCCAGAGCGCGTCGAGCAGCTCATCGGCGCGCTTGCCGCGTAGCGTGTTGAGCGCGACGCGGTTCGCGCGTTGGGCCGCGAGCACATAGCGAGAGCGGCGGACCGCGTCCCGCACTCGTTCGATCGGATCGCGCTTGTCGCCCTCGTCCGGCAACGCGCTCTTCCGGGCGCGGTCGAGGCGCCGCACCACGTCATCGAAGTAGTAAAGATCAGGCGTGGTGTTTTTCGCGAGGGGGAGCTCGCGTCGCAACCGGTGCGCGAAGAAGCCCAGTGGATCGCGCGTTAGCCACGGCGCCTTGACCCCGAACGCGCGCAGCAGCTCGTCAAAGACGTGGTCCGCGGGGAGCACATCGTCCTCTTCGGGAACCACGAACGTGACGTCCGGGTGATGGGTGAGCCAGCGCGGGAGCGTCGCGATCGCTTCGGCGCGAAAGCAGAACCAGTGCAGGCGATGACGGAGCGGCTTCTTCAGACGGGCGCGGAGCGCGGTCATGATCACGTCGCCTTCCCAGCCCGAGTAACCGATGACCAAGGGAACACGCGTACGCAGCACGTCGGAGAGCAGCTCGCTCATCCCGGGGCTCCGGTCGGGACCGTGGCCAGCGCGCGCGCGCTCGTTGATCTCCTCGTCGGTGTTGACCAGGTCGTAGAACCAGTAAGAGCCGTGGACGTGAACGATCTGGATGTCCTTCGCGTCGAGATCGAGCCTGACGGTGGTCGCGGGGTGGTCGCAAACGATGTGCGACTGACCGAAGAGATGAAGCCCGCGCGAGATGAAGTCGTCGAAGTTGCTCGTCACGACCGCGTTGGTCACCGCGCCGTCCGCGAGGAGATGCGCGAGCCTCAGGTTGGCGTCGCTGATGGGCTTGCCCTCGATCTTGTCGCGGAAGTAACTGCGGCGCGCTTCGCGATCGGGATGCGCCTGCTCGAGCCAGTACGAGTAGCCGCCTTGGGGATCGCTCGGAGGCTCCCCGCTCGCGAGCCCCAGCGACTCTGCCCGCGTCTTGCACTCCTGCTCGATCTCCCACGCGAGCGGAACAGAAGGCACGCTGACGCCGGCGCCCACCAAGAAGAAGTAGGGCGAGCCTTTGCCCTTCTCGCGCGCCTGGTTGTGTGTCTCATGAACCCGCGCAGCCGCGGTGGGCAGATGAAGTCGTCGTGGTTTCGTCAGCACAAACTGACCGTAACGAAGGGGTGTGACATAAAAGGGATCACGATTGATCCGCCGTCTTTGACGGTTTGAGTCGCATACTCCTCGCGGGCTATTCGGGCTTCAGGAAGAGTCGGCGAACTCGTGCGTAGAGTGCTCGAGCAAAGGAAGTCGCGATGACGAAGAAGAGCCTGGCCCTATCGAGCATCTCCGGTTTGAAGGTCGTGCTGACCGGCAAGTTCAAGACGATGAAGCGCAAGGAAGCGCAAGCGGCGTGTGAGGCGGCCGGAGCAGACGTGACGAGCGCGGTCTCAGGGAAGACGCAGCTCTTGGTGCTCGGGACGGGCGGCGGCAGCAAGCTCGCGAAGGCGGAGAAGCTCGGCGTGCCGATCATCAGCGAAGCGGAGCTGCTGGTCCTCTTGGGTCGCGAGGTTCCTGAGGACGCGCCGTCGACGCCGGCGAAAGCAACGGCCCAAAAGAGTGCCGCCAAGAGGACGACGCAGAAGGCGCCGCCCAAGACCGAGAAGAAGAAGGAGTACAAGACCGTCCTCAAGGCGCTGATCAAGGCTGCCAAGGACTACAACGAGGAGCGCATCCAAAAGCAGCTCAAGAAGCTCAAGGAAGACCGCGCCGACTTCCTCTGGGAGCACGTGACGAACAAAGAGCTAAAGCAGAGCCGCGCGTTCTTGGAAGCGACCGCGAAGCACATCGCGGACGTCCCGGTCGACGTCGTGACGTCAACGCTGACAAAGCTCTCGCGAAGCTCGCTGGTGTACTACCTCCCGAAGGTCGGCCTCGACGCGGTCTATCTGCTCACCTTCGCTGACCTCAGCGATGAGGGGGAGCTCCGCGCCATGGAGCCTAACCTTCCGGAGGCGCACCGGTGGATGTACTGGACCGCGCGCGGACGAAAGAAGGTCGGCGACCCGAAGCAGGACGTCCCCGCAGACGTGCGTGAGGCCGTCCTCAAGGCGCTCCCCAAGCACGCCACGCAAGACAAACTTCACCAGCAACGACTTGGCGGCATCATCGCTTGGTTCGCGATCACGTCTGCCGAATCGAGCGCTGACATCCTCGCGGCGCTCATGAGCTCATCGTGCCCGGTCCCGATCCCGGCGCTCGGCTGGCCCATCTTCCGAGTTCCCGCGTCTGAGTTCGCTCCCCTCGGCGAGCGCCTCGACGTCACGTTGCTCGACTCCAGGTACCTCACGTGGTGGCTCGACGCGCGTCGCCGGACGTTCCCCGACGAGACCTTGGACCAGACCCGTGAAGTGTTTGAGTACTGCGTGCGCGCGTGGAGGAAGCTCAAGAAGAACGAAAAGAACTGGCGCGCCAAGACGATCGAGCACGGTGCGCTTCACCTCGCGAAGCTCTACCAAGCGAGCGGCGAACCGGTTCCCGAGGCGCTCTTCGATGTCTTCAGTGAACACACGACAGAGCTCGGCCCGTGGACGCCGTTGTTCGAGAGCCTGAGTCAAGAACGCCAAGCGCGGTTGCTTGAGCAGCTCTCTGAGCTGCTGCCGTCGCGCTATCAAACGCAGCTCGCGCCGCTGCGCTCTTTCGTCGAGGGACAGGAAGGGATGAAGCGCCTGATCACCGACCTAGAAGAATCGATTCGGAAGTCGACCTCGGTCTACACCGAGGATCTCTTCAAGCCCGTCGGCAAGGTCGGTCCTCGCATCGCGCCTCTGCTCGCGGACCGTATTGATGAGCTGACCGACGCGCTTGACCCCAACGCGGGACCCGCGAGCGATGGCTACAAGCCGCGCCGAGTCGTGATCGCGCTTCGAAACGCGCTCGGCGTCGCGCTCGCGATCGGACCCGATGACGCGTTGCTCGAGCGTTACGACAAGTACTTCCGGCCCGCGCCCGAGACGCTTTTCAAAGGCAACGACGACTTCCCCTACTGCTTCTTCACTGGCCTCTCCCCGGCGAAGGCGTTCTTCGGTCGACTGCCCGACGCGCGCGCCCGCGGCTTCATCGACGCCTGGCGCAGCTCTCGCGCGAGCGCCTACATGGAAGAGCGTCTCAGGATGGCGTTCCCTGACTACCGCCACGCGATCCTCTCTGGGGGCGCGACGCTCTCCGAGGAGATCGAAGCGGTCGCGAAGGAGACCGGGCTCGCGTGCGACCAACCGGTGTACTTGATCGCGCGCGCGAAAGACGGACAAGAGACCTCAGCGCTCAACCGGTTGAGCGCGTCACCCATCGACGGCCCCGAAGACTACGACGCGGTCTTCACCTTGGACCTCAACGACATCCCGGAGCTCAAGCCGCGGTACACCGGAGCGCGCGCCATCACGCTCTTCGTCGACAAGCCAGACGATGGCTTCGAGGACTCCATCGTGGTGCCGATCAACGAAGAAGACGCTCGCCCAATGAACGCAGGCCAGCCCTTCACGATCGAGCGCGCGATGGTTCCCGTCGAGGTCTTTGGTGAGACGAAAACGGATCCGCTCCGCGTGTTGCGGCAGCTGCTCCGCCAGTCTCCCGCGCGCGCGCTTGGGTATCCCTTCTATATCCAAGAAGACCAAGGCGGCGGCGGGTTCGTGCTCGAAGCCGGCGAGGCGTTCGTCGACCTCAACCTCGGCGACTCCGGCAAGCTCTACGTGTTCACTTCCGAAGCCTTTTGGCAGTGCCACTGATCAAGCCGTGGGCTCGCTAAGGCGCGGGGATCACGCGTACCCGGTTCACACGACTCGACGAGTTCGGGTCCCAGGGCGTCACTGTGTTCGTCCTGAGGTCGATGCAAGCGACCCGGTTTCGGGCGTGGGTTCCTGCGCGGTCCGTGATGGAGCGGAAGGTCCCGCCGAGGTAGGCGAGGTGACCGTCGATCGCGATGGAGTAGACCTCGCCGCGGTTGACCGTGACGTCTGCGAATCGGTCGGTGATCGCCCCGCTCTCGGCGTCGAACGCGGCGAGATTTTCGCGTGGGCTTCCTTGAAACGCGTTGAAGCGACCGCCAACCAGGATCTCGTCGTCATGGGTAGCGAGCTCTCTGACGACGACGCAGTTGGTCGCCGTGGTCGTCGCCGCATCGTAGGCGGGCCCGAAGCTCGGCAACCATGAGGTGTCGAGGTCGTAGTCGGACACGTTAATCCGCACGAGCGACTCGACGTTGTGCACGCGGCCGGAGAGATCCTCGACGCGATCAAAGGAGTGACCTCCCACGTAGTAGTGGGTCCGCGTTTGCGCCATTGTCCACGGGTTGCCGACGTGCTTCGTCGCGGAGCTGGTCTCGAACCATGAGGCGCCAAAGCGAGGCACGCGCGCGGGTTCTTCCGGGAAGCTGCCGTCGGCGTTCTGTTCGTAGACCGCGAGGCGTGAGACCGGCACGTCGACGCGCACGCCCGCGCTGGTCCGGACGAGCTGAAACTCGCCTTGGATGAAGAGCCGGTCGTTCACCTCGTCCGCGAAGAGATGCCACACGTTGAGCCCGCCGCCTCGAAAGGGCGCGGTGCCTCCGCCGTCGCCAAACTCGGGCTGCCAGTCCAAGAGCTCGCCTTCGAGGTCGCGTGCGTAGAACCCGAGAACATCCTCTCCGCGGGTATCGGTCGGGCTCCGGTCGGCGCGGTCGTCGTGGAACCCGACCGCGATCAGAGGGTCGCCGTTGCCCTGGTAAAAGCGAGTTCCTTGGGAGTTGCCGTTCGAGTCGGTTTCCCACTGCTTGCGTCCGGCGTAGTCAAAGACGAGCACCTTGTTGTTGATGTTGCCCTGGCCGCCGCCGACCACGATGAGCTCGGCGTCGTCGCTCGTGTCCATGTCGATCGTGTTGCCGGTGTAGACGTAGTCTTCGTTGCCCCACACGTACGAGTAGTCGCCGCTTGGTCCGACGACGTGAACCTGGTGCGCACCGGAAGCGCCGCGGAGCGTTTCGTTTTCGACCGTGATGAACGCGACGAGTTTGTCGCCGCCAACAGAACCCGCGTCAGTTGCGTCGGTTGCGTCTGCATCTGTCACATCGCTTCCGACATCGGCCGCATCGCTTCCAACATCGGCTGCATCGCTTCCAACATCGGCATCGCTTCCAACATCGGCATCGCTTCCAACATCGGCATCGCTTCCAACATCGGCATCGCTTCCAACATCGGCATCGCTTCCAACATCAGCCGCATCGCTTCCAACATCGGCTGCATCGCTTCCAACATCGGCCGCATCGGAGGCGCCGCTATCTGTGTTGGAGTCGGCAGAAGCGTCGCGCGCAGCATCGGCCGCGTCGTCGTCACCGCAGCCTGCGTGTAGCGCGATCGCCAAACCGAAAAAGAACGTCAGGGTGTGCCGCATCAACGAGACCTCGCGCGAAGGCTAGCAGCGCGCCGCGACCGCTCCCCTTACGCTTCTTCGCTCGGTCGGTAACGGAACGCGGCGCCTGCGAGCACGAAGGACATCAGCGCCATCACGCCGAGGAGGCCAACGATGGGCCAGCGGTGGGCTTCGTTTTGCGCTTGTGCTTCGGAGAGCTCTTCTCGCGATCCACGGAAGACAGCGGTCGCGCGGTCTCCTTCGACTTTCAGCACGACGTGGTCGCCCGGTCGCAAGACCACTGCGGTGATCGCATAGGGAGGACGCAAGCGGCCGTCCACCTGCGCTTGCGAAACGATCGGGAGGCTTGAGAGGCTCGACGTCTCGCGGCGCTCTTGCCCGAGGCCGCTCCATTGACCGGCTGGCGGCAACGTCACGCTTTGCTCGCCCACGTCGGTCTGTACGCGGAGGCGCGCCTCGCCTTCATGCGTCGACCAGAAGACGCCGCTGCTGTTCCGTTGCTGACCGGACGGGCCGACCTTGATCTCGCCATAAACGAAAGGCTCGCCGACGGGCGACGCGACCAACTCGGAAACGTCGGCGACCACGACACCTTCAATGACACCCTCGCCTTCTGGGATCACCGCGCCGGTTCCGTTAAGCGCGACCGAACCCGTCACGAAGGAGAGCAACCCGCCCATGAGGAGCGCCAAGAGGCCGAGCACCTTGAAGATCACGGGAGGCTTATCGGGCGCGGCCATCGCGCGGGTTATGGGCTCCTCTGACCGCGAAGGCAAACCCTGTTTGTAGGGTCGGACGGCGTGACCGCAAGGATTGCGCAGCCGGACGCAGGACTTAGGTTAGCGCTCAGAGCTGCTGCGCGGAGGCGCCGGCTCGATTTCCCGGAGAAGACACGTATGCGCCTTGATCGCCTGACCACCAAAACCCGCGAAGCACTCATGGACGCGCAGCAGCGCGCGACCGAAGCGGGACACGCCGAATTGCACCCCGAGCACCTGCTGCTGGCGCTCCTCGCCCCTGGTTCACTCTCGGCCGCGATCCTGAGCAAGGCCGGGCTCTCCCGCGATGAGCTGGAGACACGTACGAGCCGTCGCCTCGAGGGGCAGCCGGTCGTCAAAGGAGGCGCAGACCCGGCGCTCTCACGTCGTCTCAAGGCGATCTTCACGAAGGCGTGGAAAGAGACCGAGAAGCTCAAGGACGAGTACACCTCCGCAGAGCACGTCCTGCTCGCGATGCTCGATGACCGCCCGCTCTCCGCGGTCCTCGGGATCAAGCGCGATGACCTCAGCAAGGCGATCTCCGCGGTCCGCGGAAACCAGCGCGTCACCGACCCCGACCCCGAGGGCAAGTACCAGTCGCTCGAGAAGTACACCCGCGACGTCACCGCGGCCGCGCGCGCCGGCAAGATCGATCCCGTCATCGGTCGCGACGAAGAGATCCGGCGCGTCATGCAGGTGCTCAGTCGGCGCACCAAAAACAACCCCGTGCTGATCGGCGAGCCGGGCGTCGGCAAGACCGCGATCGCGGAAGGGATCGCGCAGCGCATCGCGAACGGCGACGTGCCCGAGTCGATCAAAGACAAGCGCTTGCTCTCTCTTGATCTCGGCGCGCTGGTCGCGGGGACCAAGTTCCGTGGCGAGTTCGAAGAGCGGCTCAAGGCGGTGCTTAAAGAGATCGAAGCCGCCGACGGCGAAGTGATCCTCTTTATCGACGAGCTTCACACCTTGATCGGCGCGGGATCGGCGGGCGGCTCGATGGACGCGAGCAACATGCTCAAGCCGGCGCTGGCGCGAGGGGAGCTCCGCGCGGTCGGCGCCACCACCCTCGACGAGTACCGCAAGCACATCGAAAAAGACGCCGCGCTCGCGCGACGCTTTCAGCCGGTCTACGCCGACGAGCCGACTGTGCCCGACACCATCGCGATCTTGCGTGGTCTCAAGGAGCGCTACGAGGTTCACCACGGCATCCGCATTTTGGACTCGGCGATCGTGGCCGCCGCGACGCTCTCCGACCGCTACATCACCAACCGCTTCTTGCCGGACAAGGCGATCGATCTCGTCGACGAAGCCGCGAGCCGGTTGAAGATGGAGATCGACTCGATGCCGGCCGAGATCGACACGGTCGAGCGCAAAGCGATGCAGCTCGAGATCGAAAAGCAGGCGCTCAAAAAGGAGCGCGACCCCGCGAGCCTCAAGCGGCTCGAGCACCTCGAGCGCGAGCTCGCGGAGCTTAACGAAAAGCGCGACGAGATGCGCGCGCAGTGGCGCAAAGAAAAGGACCTGATCGCGATCATCCGCGACGCCAAGGCCAACGTGGAATCGCTCAAGATCGACTTCGAGCGGGTGCAGCGCACGGGTGATCTCGACGCCGCCGCGCGTCTTCGTTACGGCGACATCCCAGCGGCTGAAAAGGCGATCGAGGACGCGCAGGCGAAGCTCGCCGAAGCCCAGACAGAGGTCTCGTTCTTGACCGAAGAGGTCAGCGACGAAGACATCGCGCAGATCGTCTCGCGCTGGACCGGCGTGCCCGTGAGCAAGATGCTCGAGAGCGAGAAGGTGAAGCTGCTGAAGATGGAGGACCGTCTGCACCAGCGCGTGATCGGCCAGCGTGAAGCGATCAGCGCGGTCAGCAACGCGGTGCGGCGGTCACGCGCGGGCCTCGGCGAACCGGGGCGCCCGATCGGGAGCTTCTTGTTCCTCGGCCCAACCGGCGTCGGCAAGACCGAGCTCGCCCGCGCCTTGGCGGAGTTCATGTTCGACGATGAGCGCGCGGTCACCCGGCTCGACATGAGCGAGTACATGGAGAAGCACGCGGTCTCTCGACTGATCGGCGCGCCTCCCGGCTACGTCGGCTACGAAGAAGGCGGTCAGCTCACCGAGCCCGTGCGCCGTCGCCCCTACGCGGTGCTGCTCTTTGACGAGATCGAAAAGGCGCACCCGGACGTGTGGAACGTGCTCTTGCAGGTGCTCGATGACGGACGCCTGACCGACGGGCAAGGGCGCACCGTCGACTTCTCGAACACGTTGATCATCTTGACCAGCAACGTGGGCTCGCAGCACATCATGGAGATCGACAGCCCCGATCGCATGCGCGACGCGGTCGACCGCGAGCTGCGTAAACACTTCCGTCCCGAGTTCCTCAACCGGCTCGACGAGAACATCATCTTTCATCGCCTGGACAAGACGCACGTGCGCGCGATCGTCGACATCCAGCTCGCGCGTTTCGAGCAGCGCTTGACCGACCGGCAGCTCACGCTCGAGGTGAGCGACGAGGCCAAGGACTTCCTCGCGGAGGTTGGGTACGAACCTACGTACGGTGCGCGTCCGCTCAAGCGCGCGATTCAGCGGCACGTGGAGAACACCTTGGCGCAAGAGATCCTCGCGGGCCGTTACCGACCGGGCGACACCATCGTGGTCGACGTCGCGAACGGCGAGATCGGCTTTGGGCGACGCGGCGCGAACACCGAGCGCGCTCGTCTTCGCAAGGAGTAAGGCTGGCGGGAACGACGTTTGGGTCAGCGTTCCGCGCAGCCGAAGCGAGCCAGGAAGAGCCGGTCTGCCGGGCGACGACTGTCGCTGATCCACTCTCCGTCGCCTTGTGTGTTGAAGACGGCCCACCACGCACCGTCAGCCTGCGTGAGGCTCACCTCTTCTGGCCACAAGTAGCGCGAGAAGCGGTCAGCGTCGTCCGTTGTCGGCAGCGGCGCTCCAACGCTCCCTTCGACGTCGCCGCTGGGTCGGATGAAGTAGAAGCGAAGCTCACCGGCGTCACTTCTCACGGCGGCGTGACGCGACGACAGCGTCTCGCCTTGAAGCCGTGCCTCACCGAGATCGACGCCGAAGAGGTCTGCCGCGCCCAACCAGGCGCCGGTTTCATCCAGCCGTCCCCGACCACGTGAGGCCCAGTAGAGGTAGCCGTAGTCGGTCGGGAGCAGGGTCGGGCGCTCCGAGACGGTCGCCTCTGAGGGGAGGAAGCGCTGCGTGATCTCGAGCTGATCCGTCAATCGCGTGAACTGCATCGTGAACACGCCAAAGCCATCGTTGTGCCGGCTGACCATCATGATCTCGTCGCCGCGTCTGACCAGCGTGCCGTTCCAGAACGTTCCATCGACGCCCAGATCCACCGTCCGCGGCTCTTCACCGATCTGGTACACCCGGAAGCGCGCGGAGCCTCGCTCGAGACAGGCCGAGATGACGACGTCGTTCAAGTAAACGATCTCGAGCGGGTTGGTGCAGCGACTGAACGAACCTGGGAAGTCGACCTCTTCCGCGCCGTCGGGCGTCACGCGAAGAAGCGCCGGGACACGTCGCGGGCTGGTCTCGCGCTTGATGACGTACTGCAGCCCGGTCTCCTCCACGAGGCCCGGCACGTAGCGGAACTCCACCACGCGCAGTGTGTCCGAGAGCAACCGAGGCTCGCCGACCCGCCGCAGGTCGGCGTCCACTTCGACTCCCCAAATGTTCGGGACCTCATCGAGCGTACCGAGCGCGTTGGCCCAGTAGGCGAACGCCCCGCCGCCCTCGCGCGCCACCACGGTCGGGTTCCGAATGTGCTGACATTCGTCGCAATCGTCGATGCCGCCGCGACCGTCTCCAAGCTCGACGACGCCGGAAGGTGTGATCGGCTGTCCCTCGTCGATGTCACCGTCGCAATCCTCGTCGCCCCCGCCGCAGCGCTCCACGGTCGGCGTCCCTGGGACACAGGTGGACCGCACGTCACCACACTACAGGTACCGACCCCGCACGTGATGGTCGGCAAGCCCTCATCGATGTCGCCGTCGCGATCGTTGTCGAGCCCGTCACATTCTTCTGGGCCCCGGGCTCCGCTCGGCTCCGGATCGAGCGAGAGCGCGGACTTCGAGCCGCAACCAGACGCGACCCCCGCGGACACCGCGGCGACGGCCGACAGGGTTAGCGCTCTGGCGAAGGCTCGGTTCAAGCCAGCCCGGTCAGCTGCTCGCTCACGTTCCAGAGGCGCTCGGCGAGCGCGAGGTTACGCGCCTCACGTGAGGGCGTGCGCTTCTTGCGGCTCGCGAAGTAGCAGCCGCTTTGATCGGTGGTGTCCGCGCAGGTCGCCAGCATCACGCCGGTGCTCGCACCCTGCTCGGGAGTCAGCAGGACGACCTTCGCCAACGACAGCTTCATCGCGCGGCTCATCCAGCTCTCCTCGTGCTGGGCGAACCCAGTCATGACCGCGCCTGGATGAAACGCGGTCGCCGTGAGCCCGATACCCGAGCCGCGCTGCGCGAGCTGCTTCGTGAAGAGGATGTTCGCGAGCTTGGTGACGCCGTACTGAATCATCGCGTTGAACGAGCGCTCGCACTGGAGGTTGTCGAACTTGATCGAGCCCATCCGGTGCGCCAGCGATGAGGTCGTGATGACGCGCGGGTTGTTCGCCGCGGCGAGCGGTTCCCACAAGAGGTGGGTGATCAAGAACGCGCCCAGGTGGTTGATCGCCATCATGCGCTCGTGCCCGTCGGGGCTGTCGCCGCGCTCGGGGAGGTAGACGCCCGCGTTGTTCATCAACACGTCGACCTTCTCGTGGGGGAAGCTCGATGCGAACGAGCGCAGCGACGCTTGATCCCCGAGGTCCGCGATGAGGAGCTCAACCTCCCCTTTGGCGGTGGCCTCAATATCGACCTTGGCGGCCTCTCCGCGTTCGCGGCTTCGACACACCATCGTGACATTGGCGCCTTGGCGCGCGAGTTCGACCGCGGCGGCCTTTCCGATCCCCGAGTTGGCGCCGGTGATCACGACTCGTTTCCCCGCCATTTCACGGGTCGCGTAGCTCATGGCGAAGACGGTACGAACCGAGCGCACGAGACACAATCGTTTTAGCGCGTGATCGGGCTGAGCGCGCGGACCGCCTTTCCCTCGCTTCCCCCGTCGCAGACTTTACAAGCCCACGTTTGACCTCCAAGTTGTTCAGCGATGGCCGGATACCAAATGGAAAAGCGGAGCCCCGGAATGCTCCTGCTGCTCTCCCTCTGCACCTGCGGGATCTATCTCGCGTTCTGGTATCGCTGGTTCTACAAGGACATGAAGGCGCTCACCGGGAGCACGCCGACCGGCATGTCATGGTTCATCGACCTTTGCATCACGCTTTTGACGGCCGGCGTGTGGGGCATCTACGTCGACTTCCAGATGTCGAAGAAGCTCTACCAGTACGAGGTCGAGAACAACCTCCCGCAGCCGAACGACACCATGACCGATGTGCTCATGCTCGGCGTCGCGGCCTACCTCACCGGCTACGTCACGAACTTCATCAGCAGCGCGATGCACCAAAGCCAGATGAACCGCATCGTCGAGAAGCGCGGCTCGAGTGTCTTCTAGACGCGTCGCGCAAGTCTAGCGCGCATTAGAGCGGAGCGACCGTTTGGGGGAATCGAGCGAAGCGAGACGGGGTCTCGAAAGACCCCAGAAGAACAGCTACTCGGTGGGCGAGAGCATCACGACGCGATCGCTGCCCAGCACGAAGAGCCGCTGCTTCCCGTCGACCTCGATGTCGACGTACTCCGACGCAGGCAGTCCAGCGGCTTCGCCGTACACGTTCCAGTTCGCGCCGTCGTAGTGGACCATCCCGTTGGGACCCGCGCCCCAGAGGTCTCCGCGTTGATCGACCGCGAGCGCGACCGGACGCGCTGAGCGAACGGCTTCCGGCATCCGGAACTCCATCGCGTTGTTGAAGTAGTAGCCCGGGCCCTCGGCCGCCGCGAACCAGATGCGCCCTTGATCGCCGACCGCCACGTCGCTCACGACCTCGCCGCGCACGCCGCGCGCTTCGCCGAAGACGACCGCCTGGCTGTTGCCGATCCGGATGCCGCCGTAGATCGACGCGAACCACGCCATGCCTGACTCACCCAGATCGATCGTCTCGACCTCGTCCGGCATCTCGAGCCCACGTGGCGGCGCGATCTCGCCCTCCGCGAGCTCGGGCATCGGCACCTGCGCGGCGCCTCGGAAGTGATAAAGGACGTCGTCGTTGTTGGGGTTCATGACCGCGAGCCCGCGCATCCGTGAAGCGTCTCCCTCGGTCTGCACACGCACGCCCGCCCAGACCGTGAGGTCATCCGCGACGCCGACAAACGCGACGCCCGCAAGCGTGCCTCCGATCGAGAGCGTGCGCTCCAAGTGCGGCGCCCAGCTCGCGCTCCCGTTCGCCGCGCGCTCGGCTTTGTAGACGCGCACCACGTTCGGCTGATCGTTTACCAAGGCCGCGAGGTAGACGCCGTTCGGTCCCGTCGCGAGCGCTTGCGGCGAGGCCCCTTCGGGAGCCGCGAGGCGGACGAAACCGTCGCTGTTCGCGCGCATGATCCCGAGACCGCCCCGCTCCGTCAGGATGAAGGTGTTCTGACCCGTGTCGCTCGCGATCTGAAGGTCCTTGGTCGCGACCAGGTCACGGGAACGAAGCGCGCGCTTGCCCGCCTGTGTGATCTCCAAGACGCCGCGGTTGCGATCGGCCACGAACACGCGTCCGCCGGCCCGCTTCACCAGGTACGCGCCGGGCGTGCCCGACTCAAGCGGCGAGATCACGAAGCGCTGCCCCGCGTAGCTCGGGTGGTTGGCGGGGTACGGCGCCAAGCGGGAGAGCGGACGGGTGCTGTCGGGATCGTCGCTCGCCGCGCGGACATCAGACGCGGGCGTGATCCGCGCGCGGTAGCTGCGGATGCTGTGGGGCTCGCCGCGCGAGAGGACCTTGAGGCGCACGCCGCTGAACTGATCGGTCGCCTCGATCTTGAAGTGGTAGCCCGCGGTGACGAGGACCATGTCCGCGCCCGACGTGCCGAGCCCGACCGGGAGGCGATCGAATTCGTCGATCGTGTAGTTCACCCAGCGCTCACCGTCGTAGTACGCGAGGAAGCTCTCGGTCGGCGAGGAAGCGAGCGCGAAGACCTTGCCGTCGCGGCCCGGGACCACGTCGCGGATGTAGGCGCCCGCGAGGCCACGGCCGCGCGCGTGCTCGCGAACAATGTCGCCTTCCAAGTAGAGGAGGCCGCGCGTGGTGCCGACGTAGAGGTGACCCTCGGGGGTCCCGAAGAGACCGGTGCATCGAGAAGGCTCGCCGACGCGTGACCAGCCGCTTCCGTCGCGTTTGGCCAGCCCCTCAGTGCCGCACGCGAAGGTGGTGCCGTCGTCTGACGAGTGAAGCGCGACCACGTCGCCCACGGGCGCGGGCGGGACCACCGGGTTGCTGACCTGCGTGTTCTCGAGCTCGACCAAGCCTTCGGAAGTCGCGGCGGTCGTGACGCCGCCGGTCGCGCTGGTGATCGCGAGGACGTCGTTGCTCGGGAGACCCTCGGCGGTCGTGAGACGCGTCGGGACGCTTTCGCCTTCGCCGTCGTAGACGAGCACGCCGTTGTCGGTCGCGACGTAGACATGCGCGACCGAAACGCTGACGTCACGAACGGTGTCGAGATCAGTGAGCGTCGTGATGGTGCGGCTGATCCCCGGCGCGGTCACCGTGGGCGCGGTCACGGGCGGCAACGTGAGCGCGCCTCCGCCGCCGAAGAGCGCGCAGCCGCTCGAAGCGACGGCGAGGCCAATGAGGAACGGAGAAAGCGAAGCGAGCGGGAAGGTGCGTTTCATGGTCGTCCTGCGCCATCAGGGAACAGCGGCGCGGGCGCGACTCTACCCGAAGTCGCGGGCTGATTGCAGCGCGGTGCGCTGAGCTGGCGGAAGCGGGCTTCCGCGCTCAGTACGACTGTGAACACCGTGAAGTGCTTCAGGCTGTGCATCCGCGGCACGCGCCGCGGATGTACAGCGCGTGGGTTCTGAGGGGCACCGACGCGTCAGTGCGATACAGGTAGAGGCGCGACGCACGTCCCCGAACACGAAGCCCATCGGGGAGGCGAGTCGACTCCCACCTCACCTGAACGCAGTCATGGAGCTACAGCGGAACGCCAATTGATACACGCTCACATCGAGCCTCGAACTCGAACGTCGGGCACTCGACGTGAACACCGTCGGCTACCCGACGGATCTGGATGGGGCACGGCCCGAACATGGTAGGGCCCGAGATGTAGTCCGTTCCAACGAGGTACATTTCACAGAGTATCGTTCGTCCTTGCGATCGTAGAACAATGTGAAGATATGCGTGGGTTGAACGGTACTCCACGAGCTCAACGAACACTGGTTCGAGCGACTGTAGAACCGCGCGCACCCTATCGAACTCGTCGATAATCGTTGTCATGGCCCAACAATAAAAGCTCGGAGACGCGTTGAGTGTGCACTAGCAAACGCAGACTCTCAAGAGTTGCTTAAAACGAAGAGACCTATGCGTGTAATGCGAACCACACATCGATCAACACGGCTCTCTCATCGGCGCAAGGTGTCAGCTGGCAACGCGCGCTTCGATCCAG